>DKUO01000037.1 GCA_002490705.1 Lachnospiraceae bacterium UBA7202 | reverse complement strand
TCCAGCTGAGCTACGAACACGTATACCGCACATTTGTGTGCGAAGAGCGGGTGATGGGAATCGAACCCACATATCCAGCTTGGAAGGCTGGTGTTCTACCACTGAACTACACCCGCATAGTAAAACTGCTGCGTCGGGGTGACAGGATTCGAACCTGCGACCTCCTGGTCCCAAACCAGGCGCTCTAGCCAAGCTGAGCCACACCCCGCAAGGGATCACACGCCAGTTCTCACAACGCATGTTCCATTATATAATACCGCTTTTTTTCTGTCAACAGCTTTCTTTCATTTTTCGTCCCGGCATCCGTAAAATCTGTCAGATGCCGTATACATAGATCGTATAAGACGCCTCCCGGATCGTCGCCTCCAAGGGCCTCTCGTCATATTTATGGATATCCGCCACATCGCTCATGTTCTTAAAGATATTGGGAATGATAAAAATGACGTAATCGCTGTCCTCTTCCCTCCCCACATAGTTTTCCTTTGTGCAGAGTGCCTTCCATCCATCATAATTCATATAGTACAGCGGATCTATCAATTCCATATTTTCCGCCACAATATAAGGCTGTCCCACGGAAACCGGCCGAAGCCACAACACCATCGGCGCATAGGGCCTGTACCGTTTCACCGCATTGTCAATCGTATACGTCGAATCGCCAAACCCATCTACCAACTGTGTCACATGCTGAAAAATTTCCGTCTCGTTATCCTCCAAAACATGAATCGCTTCCTCAGTTCTCTTTTCCCATCTGGCCTGTGTCGGAATATAATATCCGAAGTTCACAACGCACTGCACCAGTATTGTCACGTCCATCAGTATTCTAAAGATACAGCCGCGAAGCACCTCCGGTTTTGTCTCTCTTACAAGAATCAGACAATACGTAATCACAAAAAAGCCATAACAAAATCCATGCCATGCATACCCTCTGGAAAAATTGGAAATAAACAGCGCCAACGCCCCAAACATAAACAGGGAAATCGCCAGATAGCGCAGCTTTTTAATCAAAACCGGCCATATTATGCCCGTAACCACCAGAAAAACCACCGAAAAAACAGTCATGGAAAACGGCAGGTCATTGACATGATCCCATAAAATTCTGTGCTTCCCAAACAAAAATTTGGAAAACTCATAGGTGGCAGGATAAGCCTGTATACCCTCGATCGTCTCTTTCGGAAACCGTAACAGATTAAAGTTTCCTGTGATATATCCCGCAAGCAAAAGAAGCACCGACATACCAATTTTTTTGGCACTGTTCAGGGACAGCAGCACCTCCCTGCGGAATTCATCATAGGCAAGCGCCAACAGTCCTACGCCGCAGGCCAGAAAGACATTATACGGTTTCCATGACAACAGCAATCCAAGCAGATACGCCAGCAAATACCACCATGGCTGCGCTTTTTCCCTCTCCTCCCGGTTCCCATACAGTTTCATAAATGCCAGCAGGCAGAGCGAGTAGTTAAACACCGAAAAGGGTATATCGTAAAACAGCTTTCCGTAGAAATAATACCATACCCCGCAGGACAGGCAGATCACCGTTACCAGAATAAATTTCTGTATATTCTCCCACAAAACCACATAGTAAAAAATCAGAAAGCCAAAAATGGAAAAACACAGCATCGCCAGACAAAGATATGTCATAAATTCCGGCATCATGCTGCACAAAGACGCAAGCCATATAAACAGCGAGGAAAACCCATCCGCCGCCTTATTGTTCTGCTGTGCCATGGATACATAAAGGCGCAGATCGGGCGCATAATACTCAATCTGATAAAATCGAAATAAAAGAAACAAATACCCGACGCAGACAAATCCCAGCAAAAACAGCGCCGCCCTTTTCTCATCCTGTATTATTTTTTTCATTTTGTAAGCGTCTCCCTTAGTTCCTCATAAGTTTGCAGGGATCCCGTTATCTTTCCGATGGGTTTCAGAATACCTGTCATAACCTTAGCTTTCCATGTAGGTATATAATACCCATCCGTTCCTTCTTTGATAAATCCCGTTTCCACTGCATCATGTATCCTTTTATCAAAGATATCCTTTGAAAAGCTCTCTCTCATCTCGTCAATATCAATCTTTTCTTCATCCGCCGCGTAAAATGCAATATGATAAGAAATACTCCTGTCTATAAAAGTCGGCCCGTACGTCGTCAACACAATAAGCCCCATGAAATAGACAAGGCAGATCATAGATAAGGTGAAAAAATCAAACAAGCGCGATCTCCACAAAAGAAAGCCGTTGATGACAATTACAATGACAGCAATCAAAAGAGAGGCAAAAAAAATAATAGGATCGTCAGAACACCTTGTATAAATGCCGATCAATATAAAATAGAATAAAATCGACAGCACGCCGCCCCGTATAAATGCAAACACTTTTCTTTTATTTTCCTGATACAATTTTATGCCCTCTTTGGTTTCTCCGCTTTTGCCGGATTATCTGTCAACATAGTTCAGGGTGTAATGCGCCTCCCCCTCCCTGTCCAACTCCATAATCACATAGCTGGGTTTCCGGTTCTCCTGTCTCGGATAGCTGATGCTCCCGGGATTGATTAACGTAACCTCTTTTCCAATATCAATCACCGGCCTGTGGGAATGTCCGCACATGACGATATCCATATCCCGGCCGATGGCCTCCTGCTTAATCGTCTCGGTATTCATAGCAATATTATAATGATGGCCGTGGGTCACCCACACTTTATAGCGTCCGATCATAATATCCTGCTCCTTGGGAATATTGGAAAAAAAATCATTATTCCCCTGTACCATCACCGCAGGACAACCCGCCGCCTTACTGATCAGATACTCGCTTCCTTCCACATCCCCGCAGTGCACCAGCAGATCATAGGGCCCCGTCCGCTCCAGCACAGCGAGAAGATTGTCGTTGTGGCGGTGACTATCGCTTACAATTAATACCCTCATAATAATGAAATCCTTTTCTTTAGTTCCTCTTTCATCAACCCCAGAGCCCGGCTTCTGTGACTGATCTGATTTTTCTCCTCATCGGAAAGCTCCGCCGCCGTACGGTCATATTCCGGCAGATAAAAAATAGGATCATAGCCAAAGCCGTTATCGCCCCGCAGTTCATAGCCGATTCTCCCCTCTACAATCCCTCTTGTGGTAACCGCCTCGCCGCCCGGAAAAACAGCTGCGATGGCGCAGACAAATCGGGCCGTTCTCTCTTCCTCCGGCACATCTGCCATCCTCTTTAGAAAGTCCCTGCTCTTCACGTTAAAGGGCGTCTCCTCCCCCAGATACCTTGCGGAATAAATGCCCGGCTCCCCATTCAGGCAGTCGATTTCCAATCCGGAATCATCCGCCATCACCACGTATTTTCCCGGCCTTTTCTGCGCCGCAAGCGCGTCCGCTGCCGCCTGCGCCTTAATCATGGCGTTTTCCTCGAAGGTAGTTCCGTTCTCTTCTATCTCTAAATCCAGACCGGCCTCTTTCATGGAACTGATCCCAACCTCCAGATCTTCGAGAATTGCCCGAATCTCCCTCATTTTTCCCTCATTGCCCGTGGCAAATATAATCTGTAGCATACTGTTTTCCTTTATCATTCCGGAATTATTTTTCACGCTGCTCGTAAGCCTTCACGACTGCATTGTAAATTCCCTCCGCAATCCGCTTAATATAATCCTCACGCTGTAACAAAATCGCCTCCTGACTGTTCGTCAGATATCCCACCCGGATTGCCGCCGCAGGAACAGTGGCGCTTCCCAGCACCTCGTCCGAAGGCTCCGACTCTATCAGGCCGCCCGCCTTACCACTGATGGATGTGACTACCTCCCGCTCCAAGAGATCCGCCAGCTCCACATTTCCAAAGCCGGGAATAAAATACTTGCTGTTATAAACCGCCGATGTGCCGTAGAGCTTACTGTTCTCGTCGCCGCTCACCTCGATGCGGATCAGCATATCCGCTTTCGTTTCCATCGCCAGATCCACCCGGTCCGCAGAGGAGGGATTGTTGTCGTCCATTCTGGTGTAATACACCTTGATATCGCTCTCATCAAACATCGTTTTCAGGGCCTTCGCAATATCCAAGGTGATATCCTTTGACATCACCCGGTCTACCGTGACGCCCCTCTCATCCCCGCCGTAAGCGGGGTCTATCACAATGATCTTCTCGTACACCTCTTTCGACGGCACAAACTCCACATACAGCGTTTGATCCTCAAAAATACTGCGGTACTCGTAAACCCCCGTCAGGGCAAACCGCAGGCAGATCCGTTCCTCCTCCAATTCAAACCGGCCATCTGTCACATTATTACAGTTTCCATAGACACTGTTTGTCTTATAAAAATCCTCATAGTCCTGCGCCCGTGCAGAGCCGATGCCTACCCACAGCTCCTTATCCATATAATGATTCTCTAAAACCACTTCCTCCGCCTTCACACCCTCCGGCATCGGAACGCAGAAATAGTTTGTATTTTTTTCGGCGCGGTTAATCGAAATTTCATTTTCCTGCGTGGGCGTCACAGGCGCCGTCTCTCCGCTTGGCGGCGAAGAAACCACCTCGTCCTGCGCCAGATCCGTCACCCCTACCGTCTTTGTGGCCGCATAATACAGCATCACGCTCATAGCCGCCGCCACGAATAAAATACAATATACCAATGTACTTTTCATCAAACTGTTCTGCTGCATTGCTTACCTTCTGCTCCCGGTGGGCTTGGGCCCCATATATTGATAGAAATAGGTTTTGATCATACCGTTGTACAATTTTCTGTTCTTATCGGCCTTTTTGCCGATCGCTTCCTGTGCCCGCTCATAGGACGTAATCACATACATCGACCAGGAATCCAAAGCCCGGTAGCGTTCCCCCAGCGTCCGGTAAAGAGCAAAGAGATTCTCCTTCTCCTCAAGACGCTCCCCGTAGGGTGGATTCGTCAGGATAAATCCGTATTTTTTTGCATGACTGAGCTGGTCCACATCCCGTCTCTGAAAATGAACCAAATGCTCCACACCCGCAAGTTTGGCGTTGGCCCTTGCGATAGACACCATTTCGTCGTCTATATCATACCCCTGAATCTGTGTCTCTATGTCTACGTTCTCACAGGCACGGGCTTCTTCCCTTGTCTCCTCCCAAAGCCGGGACGGAAATACATGCTCCCAGTCCTGCGCCGTAAAATTCCTTGTTTTCCCCGGTGCGATGCCAGCCGCCATCATGGCCGCCTCAATGGGGATTGTCCCGCTCCCGCAAAAGGGGTCAATCAAAATGCGATCCTTTTTCCAAGGTGTCAAAAGAAGCAGCGCCGCCGCCAGATTTTCCGCAATAGGCGCTTTCGCCGTCAGCTTCCTGTACCCCCGTTTATGTAAGGATTCCCCCGAGGTATCCAACCCCACCGTCACTTCATCCTTCTTAATAAATACCCTGACCGGATAATCCGCGCCGGTCTCCGAAAACCATTCCATATGGTAAACGTCCTTCATACGTTCCACCATGGCCTTCTTCATAATCGACTGGATATCGGAAGGGCTGAACAGCTTACTCTTCACGCTGGCCGCCTTTGCCACCCAGAATTTCCCGTCCTTGGGAATGTACGCTTCCCACGGCAGCGCCTTCGTCCCCTGAAATAATTCTTCAAACGACTCCGCATGAAAGCTTCCGATCTTAATCAGCACTCTCTGCGCACTGCGCAAAAAAATATTAGCCCGGCACAAGGCCCGCCTGTCCCCGGCAAAAGTGACTCTGCCATCCTCCACCTCGACAATTTCCAGACCCAGATCCATAATTTCTCTTTTTAACACTGCCTCCAGTCCAAAATGACAGGGCGCGATATACTCGTATTTTTCCATAGCTACATTTTATGCTGTATGCAAATGCCTGTCAACCGGAAAAAGGGGACGCTCCATGCGTCCCCCTTTCAGATCAGATCCTTCTTAGTAGTTGTCCTTGCTGTTAGAGTTGCTGCCGGAACTGTTCTTGCTGCTGTTGTTTGCATTGCTAGAACTGTTCTTAGAGTTGTTCTGACTGTTCTTGTCCTGCTGCTTCTCATTCTGCTGGCTGTTCTGGTTAAAATCATTCTTAGACATCTTCCATACCTCCTGATTGGTTTCGTGTTACAGAAATAGTATGAGAAAATAAAATGAAAGTTATTCAGGTGCCGTATAGGTCTTTGGTACTATTTTTTTATTCAAAATTGACAAAATCATTATTGGTACTTTGGTACTATTTCTTGTTGTTTTTTTCATCCAACGTACTATAATAAAAGATGTAGACGGAGATACCCCTTCATTCTCCGCCTACAGACCCTTATATTAATTATTTATACTCCCCTCAACAGGCCGCTTATCACAGATAGACGGCCTGTTGTCTTTACCTCCGTCCCTTGATAAAATTGATCACAAGCAAAACAACCAAAACCGGAATGATAACCGGCGCAAGGAAAGAAATCACCGAGAAGGCTACACCGATAATCAACAGCAGAACCACCACCACAATCAGCAGAATTAACCAGCCGGGTACATGCACAGCGCCCTGCGCCGCCTCCTGACTGCCATAACCGCTCTCCGGCGTCTCCTCATCGTAATTCCGGTTTGTCCCTTCGTTTTGGCCGGTGCGTTTATTGGCCTCAATAATGCTCTTTGCCAGAAGTCTGGGATCTCCCAAACTTCCGATCACCTCTTCCTCACTCCTGCCCTTTCTGATCTCCACATCAATATATTCCCGATAATACTGCACATTCTCCGCCACCAAAGCGCTGCCAAGTCCCCCTGAGAGCGCATGTTGCAGCTTATCCACAAACTCTGTCCGATCCATGCTTCCTTCCTTTTTCTGTGCTATTCCTATAACAAGTTTCCTTGAAACCGTACCTCACATGGTCTGATCCATACCCTTCCAATCGCTCAATTTTTTCGCATAGGCATTCGGATCCTGCAGCATTTCGGCCAACATCATAAAACTGCGAAGCACCATGTCCTCTTTATTGCAGTCCGCCGTATTCTTCCCCGTGTCCATGCGCAGATTATCCTGCTCTATCTGCCACACATAACAGTCTGTCAGGGAGTAAGCGCCGCATTTGGGAAAATCCGGCAGTTCATGGCGCTCCAGATAATAGACAAAAGCGTCATAGAGCTCCTGATTCCGCAAAAACCAGCACCACATGGCCTGCTGCCACTCCTCGGACTCCCCTGCGAACTCGCACAGTCTCATAAGACCATCATATGCCTTTAATTTACTTTGGTCAAATAAAATCGGCGCCGACATTACTCTTCCCCTCCGATTTCCGCCACGGAATTGCCCTCAAACACATGGCCTTCCACCACAATCGTCTCCACCAGCGTGGTCTTGGGATGTTCAATCAGGCTGATCAGCTTTTCGCCCACCTGCCTTCCCAGCTCCGTCGTGTCCTGACGCAGCGTGGTCAGCGTAGGCTCGATATGCCTGGCAATCCGTATGCCGTCATAACCGGCAACCGAAATGTCCCCCGGCACCCGCAGTCCCCGTTCATGTATCGCATTAAAACCGCCGAATGCAGCAAAATCATCCGGATAAAGAATACAGGTGGGCGGCTCATCCAGATCAAGTAAATACATCGTCTCTCTGTACGCAATTTTTGTATCACGGTAGGGCGACATCCTGACATATTCGTCCGGTATTGTAAGGCCGAGCTGACCCGCCGTCCGGTAAAAAGAAGACAGCCTGCTCTGGGTCACCGCGGAATCAGCGCCATGGATATAGGCTACCCTGCGGTGTCCTTTCCGATACACATAGGTGAGCAGATCCTGCATTCCCTGCACATTGTTGGACATCACCGCGCAGACGTTATTAAAAAGATGATCCAGCGTAACCGCAGGAATCCCGCTCCTCACAAGCTGTAGAATCTCTGGCGAATAAAAATCCGTACAGACAATGGCAATCCCGTCAAATCCTCTTGACTTGCAGTGTTCCAGATAACTGGTCCCTCCTAAACGGCGTTTGCTGGTATTGACAAAGGTAATGTCATATCCCTTCTGTTCCACTGTGTTTTTCAGGCTGTCCAGAACAAAGGCGTAGTAATCGTGCGTCAAGCCGCTATAATCCTCATGATTAAAGAGCACGCCCACATTGTAGCTGCGGTTCGTCTTCAACGTCTTGGCTGCCGTATTCGGAAAATATCCCATCTCTTCGGCCACCTGACGAATCCGTCTCTTTGTCTCTTTTCCGATATCGTTCTGGTCGTTCAGCGCCTTGCTGACTGTAGCCACAGACACACCGCAGACCGCTGAAATATCTTTCATTGATACCATAAGCCACACCCTCTCCAACCGGCGGAATCATCAATAATCTGCATGTGCCGCATGTCGCTTAATCGTTTTCGTATTTTCATTGTACAACACAATTCTCCGCAATGCAATGGATTTTCCGATTCCAACGTGTTTCATAAGGAAAATATATATTTATTGCTTTTTTATTATTTCTTCTGTATAATCTGTTTAACTGAGTGAAATCGTATTTACTTAATCGTTTACCTTCTCAATTTTTACGACGATTTCACGAAGCCGGACACATAAAACATCATTTAAAAGGAGAATGGAGCTATGAAATTTGGTTACTTCGATGACGCCAACCGCGAGTACGTCATCACCACACCCAGGACACCTCTGCCCTGGATCAATTACTTAGGCTGCAAAGAATTCTTTACCCTGATCTCCAACACCTGCGGCGGCTATACCTTCTACAAGGATGCGAAGCTCCTTCGCATGACCCGCTACCGCTACAACGACGTCCCGAACGACATCAACGGAAAGTATTTTTATATCAAAGAGGGCGGCACTGTCTGGAATCCTGGCTGGAAACCGACCCAGACAGAACTTGACAGCTACGAGTGCCGTCACGGCATCGGCTACAGCCGTTTCACCGGCGCAAAAAACAAACTGGAGGCTTCTGTCCTCACCTTTATCCCTATGGATGACAACTGCGAGATCAGTCAGGTGAAACTGACCAACCAAAGCGACAGCGAAAAGACAGTCTCCCTTTTCTCCTATGTGGAATGGTGTCTCTGGAATGCGGACGACGACTCCCGCAACTTCCAGCGCAACTTAAATACCGGAGAGGTGGAGGTCGTAGATTCCACCATCTATCACAAAACCGAGTACAGAGAGCGCAGAAACCATTATGCCGTCTACTCTGTCAACACGCCTGTGGATGGATTTGACACAAGCCGCGACGCCTTTCTCGGCGCATACCGCGGCGCAGCCAATCCTGAGGTTGTGGAAAAGGGCAAGGCCACAAACTCCATCGCCAGCGGCTGGTCACCCATCGCTTCCCACCAGATCAATATGACCTTAAAACCCGGCGAAAGCAAGACCTTTGTCTTTGTGCTTGGCTACATAGAAAATCCCGAAGACCAGAAATGGGAAGCTCCCGGTATCATCAACAAAAAGCCGGCTGAGACAATGCTTTCCAAATATAAAACCGACGCGGACGTGGACAAGGCTTTTGCGCAGCTGAACGCTTACTGGAACGAGCTGCTTTCCAAATATACCGTAAAATCTTCCAACGACAAGGTGGACCGCATGGTCAATATCTGGAACCAGTATCAGTGTATGGTGACCTTCAACATGTCCCGCTCCGCCTCCTACTATGAATCCGGCATCGGGCGTGGCATGGGCTTCCGCGATTCCTGTCAGGATCTTTTGGGCTTCGTACATCTGATCCCGGACCGCGCAAGACAGCGTATCATTGACATTGCCTCCACGCAGTTTGAGGACGGCAGCGCTTACCATCAGTACCAGCCCCTCACGAAAAAGGGCAATTCCGACATCGGCAGCGGCTTCAACGATGATCCGCTGTGGCTGATTGCCGGCACATCCGCCTATGTGCGCGAGAGCGGAGACACCTCCATCCTGACGGAGCAGGTGCCCTTTGACAACGATATGTCCAAAGCGCAGCCGCTGATGGCACATCTGAAACGCTCCTTTGACTATATTGTCAATCATAAAGGGCCTCACGCCCTGCCGCTGATCGGCCGGGCAGACTGGAATGACTGTCTGAACCTAAACTGCTTCTCGGAACATCCGGGCGAATCCTTCCAGACTTTCGGCCCTTCGGAAGGACCTGTTGCGGAATCCGTATTTATTGCCGGCATGTTTGTCAAGTACGGCGAGGAGTATGCACAGCTCTGCGAGCTGATGGGCGACCAGAAGGAAGCCGATTACGCCCGCGCCGAAGTACAGAAGATGTACGACGCCGTGTTAAAGGACGGCTGGGACGGTGACTGGTTTGTCCGCGCCTATGACGCTTACGGCCAGAAAATCGGCTCTAAAGAATGCGAGGAGGGACAGATTTACATTGAGTCCAACGGCTTCTGTCCGCTTGCCGGAATCGGCGTAAAGGAAGGACTTGCCGAAAAAGCCCTCAACTCCGTGAAAGAAAAACTGGATACCAAATACGGCGTCATGATTTTACAGCCGGCTTATACAAAATACCATTTGGAGCTTGGAGAAATCTCCTCCTATCCGCCGGGATATAAGGAAAATGCCGGCATCTTCTGCCACAATAACCCTTGGGTGTCCATCGCTGAGACCGTGATCGGCCGCGGCGACAGAGCGTTTGAAATCTACCAAAAGACCTGCCCTGCCTATGTGGAAGAGTTCAGCGAGATCCACCGCACTGAGCCCTATGTGTATTCCCAGATGGTGGCCGGCGCAGACGCCAGAACCCACGGGGAGGCAAAGAACAGCTGGCTGACCGGCACGGCTGCCTGGACCTTTGTAAATGTATCGCAGCATATCCTCGGCGTATATCCCACCCATAAGGGATTAAGCATTGATCCCTGTGTACCCAAAGGCTTCGGCGACTTTACCCTGACCCGTAAGTTCCGCGAGGGAACCTATAACATTAAAGTTGTAAACCCTGACAACGTGGAAAAAGGCGTCAAGTCCCTCACCGTGGACGGTCAGGCCGTAGAGGGCTGCGTGATTCCTTATGAGAAGGGCAAGACAAACTACGACGTCGTAGTTACCATGGGATAAACCTAAATTCATTAAGATTTTTGATCCGCATACATCATCTTGTATGCGGATTTTTTTGTAACCACTAGTTTTCCAAAAGGTCTTGTTTTCTTGAAAAGTTTGTGACAAAATAAGTCTTACCAACTCTTACCCACGGGTATAGTTTATAAGAGAAACAAACAGAAAACAACAAGAAATACAAAAAGATTTTGAGGAATTAGCAATGAGTCAGTACATGTCCATCGGAAAAGTATCCAAGCTGAAAAACGTCAGCATCAAGTCGCTGCGCTATTACGACCAGATCGGTATTCTGAAACCGGCCTTTGTGAACACGGAGACGAATTACCGCTACTATACCAACGAACAGCTTTACCTTCTGGACGCGATCACGGTCTGTATCAAGCTGGGCATCCCCTTAAAGGATCTCAACAACTATGTGGAGAATTCTTCGATCAATCTGCAAAAGCTTCTCTACGACGGCAAAATTCTGGCAGAGCAAAAGATTATGGATATCCACAACTGTCTTGCCACCCTGCAGGAGACCCTGCAGAATATGGCGAGCCCTGTGACCGGCCTCGCCAAAATTCCGGAGAGTAAAAGCGGCGTTCTTTTGCCTGACGGCTTCTATCACAATGAAATCGTGACCCGCAGGATGCTGACAGTGCCCCTCGAGGACATAGATGTTCCCAAATATTACGGGCAGCATATCCTGAAGCTTTTTGTCACCGCCCAGCAGATGGGCACTGTGGTGGCCTATCCTTCCGGCGTGCTGCATGAATACAAAAACGGCAAATATCAGCGGCACATGTTTCTCACGATCACCGGAGATACACCGGCTGCCGAAAACGAGAACCAGACTGTACGCACCATAGATGAGGGTGATTTTGCCTGTCGCAGAATCTCTTCTCATGTGGCAGACTTTGAGACCATTCGTCAGGAAATGAAGGAAGTAATCAAGAGCGATGATTTCTATGTCATCGAGACGGATACACTTTCCGAAAAAAACAAAAAAGACGGATACCCCTTTGAACTTGAGTATCCGTTGTCCTCTTAAGCAGTGCACAGAAATGTTCATCACTGCTCTTAACTAGCCCCTTTTTAATTTATATAGAATTTCTTCAAAGGGAACGCCGTCTGTGGACGGCGTTTCCCATTTCACCGCCTCCTCGATGCACTGTTTTACAAAGGCCGCCGCCTTCTTCACGGATTTGTCAAAGGGAACCCCGTTTACCGCATCCGCCGCAATCACAGCGGCAAACACATCCCCCGTGCCGCACCGCTCCGCATCCGCCTTATGGATACGGCTGAGTCTGGCTTCCGGTTCTCCTTCTTCGCTTTTTACATACACATAATTGGCAATGCATTCTCCCTCCACAATCCCCGTGATCACCACCTTGGAAGGCCCCATAGCGGAAAGCCCTTCGGCCATATCAAGCAGTTCCTTCCGCTTCCATCCCCGCTCCCGATAGGGAATGCCCAGAAGATAGCATGCCTCTGTCAGATTGGGTGTAATGATATCCGAAAGCGCCACCAATTCCCGCAATTCTGTGCATAACTCTGCCGTATAGGCAGAGTATAGCCTGCCGTGATCTCCCATCACCGGGTCCACCAGCACCAGCGTATTCTCCCCGGAAAATTCACGGATAAACCGCTTCACAATGGCAATCTGCCGGACAGACCCCAGATAGCCCGTGGCAATGCCGTCAAAGGTCAGTCCCAGCTTTTTCCAGTTCTCGATATAGGCCTCCATCCGGTCCGTATAATCATCCATAAAAAAATGGGGGAACGCTGTGTTGTTGGAAAAAATAGAAGTGGGAAGCGGGCAAGCCTGCACTCCCATATAAGAAATAATCGGAAGAAGCACCGTCATGGCGCATCTTCCGTATCCCGCAATGTCATTTATCACCGCAATTTTTTTCTGCATCAGTCCGCCCGTGTTTTCCTTTCCTAAGCTCCGTGTCCTGTCTATTGTAGCACCGGCGGCCATAGGATCGCAAGCGGATCACCCCAAAAACTTCTTTTCCTCTCTCTCCTCGCTGTCTCGCAGTTCCTCTGCGCCGACTACACCGACAGTCTCGCCGACAGACTTTTCCTGTCCATCTTCGCCGTTCTGCTCCTCTGCGGGTTTTTCCTTGAACAGCCTGTCCTGCATCCGTTCGATCTCCCGCATCGCCTCTCTGGCCTGTTTCACCTCCTGAATCTTCTTGAGAATGGCGTTGATATCCTCCGGTGAAAACATATCCAGACACTTCATCAGGCTGGTCGTGTCGTTGAGGTCGATTTTCACCGTGCCCACAGAGGTACTCACATAAATCCAGTCCGGGTTCGCGCTGCCGCCAATGGTGATCGTCGTACCCTGCATCAGATTTTTTGTCACCGACACATGGGCTCCGTTATGCTGCACATCCTTCGTCACCTCCGGATTCTCCGCCGTCGGTTCATCCATCTGTCGCAGAATAATGGCAATCGAATCTTCCGCCCCACAGTGCTCCCCCGACGCCGCATACTCGTCCGCCTGCTTCAGCTTTGCGGCAAAGCTCTCCGGGTCTACCTCCCCTTCCATCCCCGCCATATGCCGTTTGCTCGTGGACGCCACCTGCCTGGTTAAGTTATCCGCCGTATGATTTGTGGTGTTAAAGACTTTATGTCCCATAAAATAGTCGTTGTTAATCATCTTTTCCTTCCTTTCCGCGCCCTCTCTTAAGCCGCTATGCCTCCCGGACCGTCTCCAGCGCAAACCGCTCGATCTCCTGTTGTGTATTCTCTGATACCCTGTCAATCTCTACCTGATATGCCTCCAGCCTGCCGTCGTCATACTTGGCCTCCACATAAACCCGGTCGTCTGCACCTTCCTCCCGCTTTCCTTTCAGCGTGTACCCTTCCGTCACGGCAATCTTTACATGATCGCTCTCCTCGTAGCTCATATGTCTCACCTCCACAGCCTGTAAGGCCTCCTGCATTGCCGCGGCGTTCACCCGGATACCGGCCGCCATGCCGATTCTTCCCACGCCTACGCTCTCCGTCTTCTTTTTCGCCTCAGTCTGCGTATCTATACCCGTCTGTTCCCGGTATTTCAGATTCTCCAATAAACTCTCCTGAAATCCCTCTCCACGCCCGGCATTTTTCTTTTTCTGGTATGTCTGCGCCTTGCTGTTTCCCTGTACCTCCTGTATTCCCATGTTCTACGGCCTCCCTTCCGTCAGAAGTTTCTTTACTTCCTCCCTGCCCCTGCGCAGCCTCGTCTTGATCGTCCCTTCCTTCTCATTGAGGATTTCCGCAATCTCACGGATGGAATAGTCCTCATAATAGAAAAGGTAAATCGGATTTCTGTAATGCGTCGGCAGCTGCAGCACCGCTTCAAGCGTTTGGTCGTCCCTGACCTGATAAGGCAGATAAATATTTTTTGCAGCACTTTCAAAAGACTCGTTCCATGGCACTGTCTTCTGATACCAGCCGCTCTTTAATATGTCCAGACATATATGAATCGTGGTCCGTATCAGCCACGCTTTCTCATGCTCTTTATTCTGAATCGGCTTTTCGTCCTTCATATAGCGCAGGAAAGCTTCCTGCACTGCATCCTCGGCGTCCGCCCGGTTCTTCATATTAGAGAAAGCAATCCGATATAGCATGGCGCGATACTCTTCCACCAGATAGCTCCACTTCTGTTCCATCCCCTCATGCTTCCTTCTGTCAGTCTATCAATATCGTCTTTATCTTACCATAACTGTTCCCTCGTTCAACACCCCTTTTTACCGTTCTATCTACAATACGATTCAGAGCGCGAAAAAGTTTCATTTACGCAAAAAAACTCCCTGTATCATACAGAGAGTTTTTTTGTGACATAAATGTCGTTTATTTGGTTCCCATCACTTCTTCCGCCATATCAAACATCTCGTCGGCGCTGAGGCTCAAATCGAAACCGCTGAGATTGTAGTATACGCCGTCCTTCTCCCATGTCACATTGGAGCTTTTCTGCACCTGCACCTCAGAACTTCCATAGGAAATGGTAAAATCATCCCGCTCCAGATTCGCCTGATCCTCCTCCGTCAGCTCATAGCTCGGCGGCACAAACTTATAGGTGGTCGTGTCATAATAAAGTGTAGTTCCCTCTACCTGTCTTGTGGCCTCCGGCTCTCCCTTTCTCACCTGCTGCTCCACCGGTTTGGCCGCAGATAACCACACAGCCTGCTCCCCGCTCTTTTCATAGGAGATTTGGAGATCCTTGTAAGTGTAGACTACGCTGCCGTCCTCATCCGTCCCGTTCACATCGTCCACGAACATTTTGTCAAACCGGTAACCGTTGGAAAACGTCTCCACCGTGTCTACCGAATATCCCAGTTCCGTCTGCGCCTTATCCATATCGCTATAACTTTTATAAGCGTCTCCCAAATAGGAATGGGATGACAACGACACCACGCGTCCCGCTGCAAACACGCCGCCCGACACCAGCAGACACCCTGCCGCAACACCGATCACCAGTTTCTTCATCGAAAACTTTTTCATATTCCCTGCCTCCTTCTGACTCTCCAGAATCTGTCTGTCGATCCTGTCCTTCAAGTCCCGGGATGGAGTGACGCCGCCGCATTCCAAGGCCAGTGCATTTTTTATTTTTTCTTCCCAAGCTTCTCTTTCTCTCATATGCAGCCACCTTTCATCAGATCAACCCTTGGACCATCATACCCGGTTCTTTTGTCAGGCTCCCTCGCAGCATTTTCCTCGCCGTATGCAGCCTCGACTTGACCGTCCCCTCCAAAACGCCTAGCATGACAGCAATCTCGCTCACGCTGTATTCCTGATAGTAATAGAGAACTACCACGGTGCGCTGTTTGACGGGGAGCGACCTGACCGCCCCGGCTATCATTTCCGCTTCCTCCCGCGCAATCACCTGTTCCATAGAGGAAAAACTTTGACCTCTGTCCGCCTTCTGCAAAATATCCTCATCCGGCAGCTCCCTGCTTTTCTTTTTCCCGCTCTTGTAAGCCGTCCGTACCAGAATCTGCATCATCCACGCCTTGAATCCGCTGTCATTTTTAAGCTCCCTGCAGTGCAGCCAGACTTTCACAAAAGTGTCCTGCACGATATCCTCACTGCCGGGGAGATCACCTGTGATCAGATATGCCGTATGGAGTGCCATATTCTTATACTTTTCATAGAGCAGGTCAAAAGAAGTCTTGTCACCGTCTTTCAGCTGCCTTACCAAAGCCTCTTCCGTCAAAATCGTTTTTCCTCCAAGTTCCTGTTTTCATCCACGGCGTTACATGCTGTGGATCGGTGCACCTATATATAAGAGTCAGCAAGGCGAAAAAAGGTTCAAAAAAAGTATCTGCAAAACGCAGATACTTTTCTAATCTATGACAGGATCACAACTGCCTACATGAGTAATGCCCCGAAAACCGCATACCAGAACATGAAAAGTATGCTTAAGAGCAGGCCGATAATAGACGTAATCAATCCGCCGATTGCCATGCCCTTGCCATCATATCTCTTACTCAGCGTAATAATAGCGCAAACCAGTCCGGCAATGTTTACTCCCAGATCCACAATGGGAAGCCAGCAGAACACGATACCCATAATACCGCATATCAGGGAAGCTATCGCTACCCCGCCATGATTTTTGGGAAGGACCTCATACCCAGCCGGCTGGCTGTAGGGCATTTGCTGGACATAGGGCTGTTGATTATATTGCTGGCTGCCATAGAGCTGCTGATTGCTATAAGGCTGCTGGTTATACTGCTGCTCTGTTCCATAAGACTGCTGATTATACTGCTGTTCTGTTCCATAAGACTGCTGATTATACTGCTGTTCTGTTCCATAAGGCTGCTGATTATACTGCTGTTCTCCCTGATAGTTACCTTCCACGTTATTTCTCCTCCACACTTGAAAACTTTTGCCAGTCATTTGACTGTCAGTCGATAACGTCATCATTCTACAGTATTCTACAGGGTTTTGCAAGCAAAAGAGGGAGATTCTCTCTATTTTCCAAATTTTCTCAAATATCGGAGATAAAATTGTGACTTACGCATAGTCGCGCCTCTCGATCACCTTCACACAGATCGCAGCGAAAACCGCCATGACGAGGATTGCCGCCCCAAGCGCAAGCGCGCCAACAGACAAAATCTGCCGGGATAAAAACTCCATTCTATCCACCACATAGGTCTCCTCTTCCATCTTTCCCAGAACAGACATGGACAGGAAAAACATACCCATACCCGGCGCAATTCTCACAATATTTCCCAGATACTGCCAGTTGCCCTTTCCCTCTCCGAACAGGTAGCAAATCAGGTATTCAAACGCCACAATGAATATTCCCAACGCCATATTGCACAGCATCAACCCCACAACCATCACATCAATCTCATAGCCGAACCGGGAAAATACGCCCATAACGGCCACACAGAACAGGACAGCCATGGCGATATAAGATAAACCGAACAAAAACCGCCCGATGACCCTCTCCGCCACCGTTCCCGGCAGCATCAGCAAAAATCCCGTATTCTTTCTCTGACAGATCCCGAAGGGCGTTGTGGAAAAAATTGTGGCAATAAACAGCAGATAAGAACAGAAAAACAACATCCATCCATCCCCCATTGTTTTTCCCGCTAATAGCGCCACAATGACAAACACCGGCAAAATAATCCTCATCTGCTGCTTCGACAGCATATAATCTACTTTCATATAATTGATCGCTCTCATTTTGACTCCTCCATCCCTACATCCGATTTCCGGTCTCCCGGTTTCTGATAAAATGAATGACAATATTGTCGATCGTCGGCTTCTCCACGAGAAACGCATTTCCCAGAAGCTCCGCCTTCTCACTCGGCAGGATTGCCTCAAACCCGTAAGCATTCTCCTCCAGACCGATCAGCTCCCGCCTCAGCGCCGGCGGTATCGCGCCGCTCTCCCCCTTTACCAGAAGGAAGCTCTCTATCATCTCGTCTTTTGCGTCATGGAGAACGGTTCTTCCCCCGTCTATAAAATAAATGTAATCCGCAATCTGCTCCAAATCACTCAGAATATGCGTAGAGAAGATCACACTTTTTTGCCCGTCCATGACGTACTCCTGTAAAAGCTTTAAAATCTCCGTCCGTATCACCGGGTCAAGGCCGTTGGTGGCCTCGTCCAAAACGAGAAGCTTCGTCTCTCTGGAAAGCACCGACGCGAACATCAGCATCACCTTCATGCCTCTGGAGTAATCTTTTACCGGCTTTTTTTCAGGCAGATCCCACTTCTTCAAAAAGCCGTTAAATTTCTCCTCCGAGAAAGTGCTGTAAAAATCTTTTAACACCCGGCGGATATCTTTCGCCGTAAAGTTTTCCGGGAAGTAGGATTCGTCTCCCACATACCCGATCTGCTCCCGATAACCTCTCACATCCTCCTTACAGGTATGGCCGTCGATATACACTTCGCCGCTGCCGCATTTTAAAATACCCGTAATCAGGTTCAGCGTAGTGGTCTTTCCCGAGCCATTCGGCCCCACATAGCCCATGATATAACCTCTGGGAAGAGTAAAACTGATATCCTTTAAGTCAAAGGTTTTATAATGCTTTGACAGATTTTTAACTTCCAGTAATTCCATGTTGATCCAGTCCTTTCCGAAACGCTACGCGTCCATTAAATTTTTGAAAATACCGTCCAGCTCTTCCATGGACATACCCATGGCCTTCGCCGTCTCTATCGCTGTGGAGAGTCCTTCCTCAATCCGCAGAAGGTACTGTTCCCGCAAAAGATTATTGTCCGTGGGCAACACCACGCTCCCCTTTCCCTGCATAGTGGCGATAAAGCCTTCTGTTTCCAATTCACTGTAGGCGCGGGTAGTGGTAATCACACTGACTCCCACCTCCTTCGCCAGCTGTCGGATGGAAGGAAGCGTGGTTCCCTCAGGAATCCTGCCGCTTAATATCTGCTCTTTGAGCTGTTCTCTGATCTGCGCATAAATCGGCAGCTCTGATTGATTCGATATGATTATTTTCAATGCCTGCCTCCCTTATTCTTCTGCGCTCCCTGTCGTCACAGTTTGCGCCATCAGTATATACTGTATATATATCATTATATACAGCATGAACAGTTTGTCAATATCAAATATAAAAAAAGAGCGGGACTATTCCCGCTCAAAACATTTTCCTTTTATTTTTTTATGAACCGCAATCCAAAGTAACAGCATCATACTGATCCATTGTGATGTGGAAAACCACCCCAGATGCCCCCGGGCCAGATCTCCTCTTAAAAATTCCAACAAAAACCGGACGCAGGCATACATCGCCACATACCGTTCAAAAATACCGGATCTTTCATAATCATCCGTTCTTTTTAGAAGCCGGAACACAAGCACCCCGAAAATGACCAGATCAGCCAGCGCCTCAAACAGCTGTACCGGAATCAGGGGAACACCGTTCGGCGCATACAGGGAATCCGTATAGCATATCCCTATGGGCATCCGGGTTTCCCGGCCATAGCAGCACCCGATCAACGCACACCCGACTCTGCCAAGCGCATGCGCCAAGGGCATAGCCGGAGTCAAAATGGAAATCATTTTTGCAAAGTCCAGCGCAAAATACCGGGATATAATTTTTACGGCGAACGCTGCACCCAGCAATCCGCCGTAAAAAACAAATCCGCCGCTTATCATGCCTCTGAGGTATTGCTCCAGATTCGCCTCTCTATTTCCTATCCTGCTCCCTATGTTCGGCAGCTCAATGATAATATAGAGAAGCTTGGCTCCTACGATTGCCCCTAATGCTGCCCAGACATACACATAAATAAGATCGCTGAAGCTCTCGGATTTCACCCTTGTAACGAAGAACAGATAGCCGATTCCCAAAAGAAACCCTGTCACTCCGCACAATCCGTAGGGGCTTATACTGTTTAATCCTGTAATCATTTCCCTCAAACCAAAAGAATCTCTGTCGGCAATTACTGACTTAATAGTCCATCAAAGCGCCCGCAGTTCCCAAAACGCCCACACAAGCCACACACGCTACAAAAACAAGCGCACTGCCGATCACACCGATCAGGGAACATACAAATCCTGCTGTCCTCATACCACCGACAAAACCTGCCTTTTTCGCGTTAGAAGCACAAATCAAGCCAATCACACCTGTAATCAGGCCGATGAGCGCTCCCATGCCGAAAAACCAAGTCACAATGGAGACAACGCCCAGCACCAGACTGGCAACTGCTGCGCCTTTTCCGGGCTCATTTCCGTTTGATGCTCCCGATGTGTTCACATTACTTACATAGTTGTTTTCGTCCATTTCTTCTCTCCCTCACAATTTTATCTTTTTGTTTACAGCAATACATACATTATAATTCATCAATAAAAGAAACACAAGCAAAAAATAAGTCTGCCCCGCTTTTCGCAAAACAGACCTATTTGGAAATAGCGTGCGTTAGAGGATTCGAACCCCCGACCTTTTGGTCCGTAGCCAAACGCTCTATCCAGCTGAGCTAAACGCACATATGGTTGCCGGGGCCTTACAAAGCTCCGGCAACACATGAAATTATATATAGTTTTAGTACAAATGTCAAGTGCCTGACAATTTATTTATTAGTATTTGCTGCTGCCGCCGAAATCATCGTCCAGCGAAATGGTCGGCTCATTGTCGTCATAGGAAGGCGTGTTATCCACATAGCTGCTTCCTCCGCCACTTGCCAACAGCTGGTATCTTGCCATCAGGTTCTTTAACGTTGCTGCCTGGTTGGAAAGCTCCTCGCTGGCTGCCGCACACTCTTCACTGGTCGCCGCATTGGTCTGAACCACAGTGGAAACCTGAGAGATCGCCTGATCGATCTGGGAAATCGCCGTTGCCTGATCATTGGAAGAAGAGGTAATATTGCCGATTAATCCAACAATCTCATCAATGGAATTTACAATCTCGTCAAGAGACTTCGCGGTATCCTGCGCAATCTTCGCACCGTTGCCAACCTTGTGGATGGTATCGTCGATCATCTCCGCTGTCTCGCTTGCCGCAGCCGCACTCTTCGCCGCCAGATTTCTGACTTCCTCAGCTACCACTGCGAAGCCTTTGCCGTGTACGCCTGCTCTCGCCGCCTCAACTGCAGCGTTCAGAGCAAGAATGTTGGTCTGGAAAGCAATGTCGTCGATGGTCTTGATGATCTTGGAAATTGTCTCCGAAGATGCATTGATATCGTCCATAGCCTGAATCATGGACTTCATCTGGTCGTTGCCAGACGTCGCCATGTCTTTAATGTTACGTACCAGTACGTTTGCCTCGCCTGCCTGCGTTGCATTTTCCTTGGTACGCTGTGTCACCTCATCCATAGAAGCGGTTACCTGTTCGATTGCGCTTGCCTGCTCGGTGGAACCCTGTGCCAGAGCCTGACTGGCATTTGCCACCTGCTCGGAACCAACCGTGATCTGTGCACTTGCCTCTTTGACATTGCTCAACGTCATATTGTTCTCGGAAAGCAGTCTGACAATCGCCTTGCCCAGCACATCCTTATCACCTCTCGGCTTAGCTTCCATCGTCAAATCGCCATGGGAGATAGCCTCCGTGATCTTGGTCTGTTCCTTGACCGCATTCGCCATCCGCGCAAACTCATCGAGCAGCTCGCCCAAATCGTCATTGTAAATCTTCTCGCAGTCCACATCCACCTCACCGGCAGCCATCCTTCTGGCAGCCTCGGACAGCTTCGCCATAGGTCTGGTAATCGCTTTAATCAGGAACAGGCAGTACGCAATGGCAATCAGAACCGCCACAACCACAACAGCCACTTCTATCACCGTCAAGCCTGTTACCTGTTTCTTTATCAGCGCCTCTTTACCTCTGGAATCCGTCTCCATGGTTTCAATCAGTGCTGTCAGGCTCTCTTCCACATCATCAGCAATCTCCTTGCCGTTGGTCATCAGATCCTCTACCGCCGCGTCCACCTCACCGGCTTTCGCCATATCGATATCCTTCTGCGTGGAATCATACCAGGAATTGATTTTGTTCACCACAGTCTGGTATTCCGCTGAAATCTCAGAATTGGAATCCCCCATCCTGTTCTCAAAAAGCTGCATATAATTCGCAGCGTCAGCCTTATACTTCTCAATCATCTCTTCCTGCTGCTGCAGTGCATTCGGATCGTCATAGTAAGCAAACAAAATATTGCGCACCCGAACCTTAATGTTGCAGAAGCAGGCAAATGCCTGCGTAATATCGTACTGAGCCAAAGCCTCATTATTCAGGCTTGAACGCGCCTGATTTACCATATTTGAAGACCACAGTCCCACTCCCGAAATAATAATCATCAAGCACAGCATAAGAACACTAAAAACCGTAATTTTTTTCTTGACTGTCATGTCATTAATTGAAAATCTCTTCTTCATGGTAATTTCTCCTTTTTATGATTGTTCGTCCTTACGGGCGTCTTCCATAACTGCCTCTACGTCTTCCTGTTTGATCAGTCGTTCCGGATCGATCAGAAGTTTCACCGAGTCTCCTGTTCTGGCCAAACCATATACATATTTGTTACGTTCATGGTCTTTTCTTCCCAGAGAAGGCGGCGGCATGATACTTTCGTCTGCAATCGTATCTACTTCCGCTATCCTCTCTACGATCAAACCGATCATGGTTGACTTTACGTCAATGACGATAATACATGTCCTATCTGTATATTCTGTAGGCTCCATCTTGAACCTGACACGAACGTCGATCACAGGAATAATCTTACCTCGAAGATTGATCAACCCTTTAATATAATCGTCCACCTCGGGGATTGCCGCGATCGGCTGCATCGCTATGATTTCATTCACATAACTGATGCTTATACCGAAGAACTCTTTCCCGATCTGAAATGTCATGAATTTTCCCTTTTGGGAATCTTCCTCTTCAAGCCCTTCCAGCTCGTCTGTCTCTTCATTCTTTTCTAATTCTTCCGCCATGTACTATCTCCTTTCTCCGTCATGCATCAGCAGTCCGGCAATATCCAGGATCAGTGCAATGCTTCCGTCTCCCAGCTGCGTACAGCCGGAAAGGCCCTTAATTTTCTTGACATAGGACGGGATCGGTTTTACCACGATCTCCTGCTCCTGTAACAGCTTGTCAATCAGGACGCACACCTGACTTCCCTCATGTTCCAGCACAACAACGATCCCCTCTTCGACCTTATCCACCGAATTAGGCAGACCGTATCTTTGATTCAGACGGATAAAGGGATAACATTCGCCCCGCAGAACAATGTATTCCTCACCACTCGGTTCGTAGATGAGGGAATCCTCTCCCACTCTCACAAACTCTTTGATCGAAGCCGTCTCAATCACAAACGGAGAATCGCCTACCTGTACCACAATACCGTTGATGATCGCCAGCGTAAGCGGTATCACCAACGTCATTTCCGATCCTTCAAACTCCACACTGGTAATATCAAGCCTGCCGCTGATATTCTGGATGTTCTTAACCACCACATCCATGCCCACGCCTCTGCCGGAGTACTCGGTAACCTCCTCCTTGGTGGAAAAGCCCGGCAGCGTGATAAAACGGAATATCTCCTTCTCCGTAAACTCGGTTATGGGCTTGTTCTCAATGACTCCCTTCTCCAGAGCCTTCTGATATAATTTTTCTTTATTTAATCCCTTACCGTCATCCTTAACGCTGATATAAACCTTACCGCCCTCGTTCTTGGCCTCCAGTGTAATCTTACCTTTCGCGGGCTTTCCGAGTGCGGTTCTATCCTCCGCATTCTCTTCAATACCATGATCCACAGAATTTCTGACAAGGTGCATCAACGGGTCCGTAATATTCTCGATGATATTCTTATCCACTTCCGTGTTCTCGCCGATCACCTCAAGCTCAATGTCCTTGCCAAGCTTTCTGGATACATCGAAGACAATTCTGCGCATCTTTTGGAATGTATTGGTAAGCGGCATCATACGCATCGACATGATGACTTCCTGTAGCTCCGTCGTAATCTTAGAAAGCTGGCCGGACGCTTTCTGGAAATTGGAAAGCTCAAGTCCCGGCACCTTCAAATCCGGATTCTGTAGCACAACTGCCTCCGCAATCACCAATTCGCCGATCAAATCCATCAGCGCATCCATCTTCTCCACATTCACGCTGATAATGCTCTGCTGCTTCGGCTGATGCTTCGCCAGTGTCTTACCCTTTCCGGCTTCCTTGGTCTTAACCACATAATCACCGGGCTTGGGAGCATCCTGCTTTTTGTCTTTGGCCTCGTCTTTTGACGCCGCAGCAGGCGCAGACGCCGTTGCTGAGGCATCCTCTCTGCCAAACTCTCCGAGGGCGTTTCCGTATTCCTCCTTAGTGAGTTCATCAAAATTAATTTCCTCGGCCTCAGAACTGTCAATCAGAGCGATAACCTCTTCCTTCGAGCTCTTCGTCTGTAGCAGCATATGGAAACCTTCTGCCACGATCACATCGGCGCTGGCCTCATTGGAGAGGATGTCGTCCGGTGTGTAGAGCAGATCTTCCGCTACTTCCTTCAATGCATAAGTCGCTGAATATGCTCTCAGATTACTCATCTGTGTATCGCTTCGATAATGAATCGAAATCCGATAAAAATGACTGTCATCCCCCGCAACAGGTGTGATATAGAATTGCGTCGGCTCCACATGACGGTTTGCCTGCGGCATCTCAATACCCTGTTTCTTGATCTCACCTTTCAGGCGGCCGAGAAACTCATCCAAATCCTCCACAATCTGCTTTTCATCACCGTCCGGCGTGTCGCCGTTCTTCAGTTTATCCAGCTCACCCGTCACGAAATCCGATACGGCAAGTACCTTCTCCACCAGTTCCATGTGGGGTACGTCGTCCGGATGAGATTCTCTCAGGTAATAAAACACATCTTCCAGTTTATGGGTCACTTTTGTGATGTTTTCATACATCAAAACGCCTGAGGAACCTTTGATGGTGTGCATGATACGGAAAATTTCATTGATATCGGCATCATCGAAGCAATCAGCATCCTGTTTTTCCAATATTATGCCTTCCAGTTTTTCCAAAAGCTGGCCGCTCTCGTATAAAAACATGTCAAGCATACTTTCTGTGTTGAATTCTTCTGCCATACTTCCTCCTAATCTTAAGGATTTCCTAAATCAGCCCCAGCTTAGTCAATACCTTTTCAAACTTCTCCACATCTATCGGTTTTCCGGCATAGGCTTCGCATCCAAGCTCAAACGCCATCTTTACATTGCGTTCGTCGTTAAGCGCCGTCGTCATGATCACTTTGACACGCTTGCTCTTGGGTATGCCCTTCTGCGCTTCTATGTCACGAATCGCCTTCAACACCTGATATCCGTCCATGACAGGCATCATCACATCCAGACATGCCAGATCATAAGGCTCCCCGTCCTCCAGCGCCATCATAAAGGCATCCACAGCCTCTTCGCCATCCACCATCACGTCGCATTCGCCGTAGCGTGAGAGCTGCTTATCCATAAACTTACGGCTGGCGAAGTCATCTTCAGCCAATAAAATCTTCATATGCGCTCAGCTCCTTTCCTCTATAATGTTATAACCACATCTATTTGCTCAACAGGTTGTAAACCTTTCCTGCTATCTCGGTAACAGGCGCCTGCTGCTGCACCGCGCCGATATCAAAAGCAACTTTCGGCATGCCGTAGACGACACAGGACGCTTCGTCCTGCCCAACCGTCAGCGCGCCGGCATTTCGCATCTCCAGAAGGCCCTTCGCGCCGTCAGAGCCCATGCCTGTCAAAATGACGCCCACCGCCTTATTACCTGCGGCTTTCGCAACTGAGCTAAACAGTACATCCACGGAAGGACAGTGCCCGCTCACTCTCTCTGTGCCCCGGCATTCCACCTGATAGCCGTCCCCCATTTTAACGAGGCGCATCTGCCGGTCTCCCGGTGCAAGCAGCACCTGCCCCTGCATCACACGGTCGCCAGTCTCGGCTTCCTTGCAGGCTACCTCACACTGATTGTTTAAGCGTTCAGCATACATCTTCGTAAATCCGGGCGGCATGTGCTGCACAATGACCACACCCGGTATATCCCTCTTAAATCTCTTGACTACTTCAAAAATAGCCTCGGTTCCTCCTGTGGAAGCGCCGATCGCAACAATGCGGTCCTTGCCGCCCGCCGGCGTGATATGGCTCATCACCGCAGGAGTGTCCACCCGTTTCAACCTGCCGACCTTTGCGGTGGACGCGATCTTTACCTTGGCCGCCAGCTCCTGACTTAAGAAAACATTCAGCTGCTCTCTGTTCATATTAGACGGTTTATTGACAAAATCCACGGCGCCCGCCTCAAGCGCATCAAACACTTTATTGTTCAAGGAACTGATCATAACCACCGGAAGCGGATACTGGGGCATCAGTCTCTTCAAAAACTCGATACCGTTCATCTTCGGCATCTCTACATCCAGCGTCATAACATCCGGTTTAAACTTGAGGATTGCATCTCTCGCTGCGTAGACATCCTCCACATCCGCCACAACTTCGATGTTCGGGTCTGCATTTAATCCCTGCACCAGCAGCTTGCGGAACATCAGGGAATCATCCACAACCAATACTCTAATCGGTTTCATGTCCTGCTCTCCTATTTCCTATATATTGATGGCTGTACATAATTAAATTTCACCTTCTGGCGGTCCAGCCTCTCCGTCAGCCCGATAAAGAGATAACCGCCCGGCTCCATGTGATCATAAATTCTCTCGATAAGCGGATATTTAATGTCATCCTGAAAATAAATCATCACATTCCGTAAAAACACAATATGGAACTTTTTCTTAAAGGGAATGGGATCCATCAAATTGAACTGCCTGTAGATCACTTCCTTTTTCAGTTCATCCTTCACCCTGAATTCTTCCTGACTAATCTGTTTAAAGTAATGCCTTTTCCAGTTCACCGGCAAAGGATCGATATCATCCTTCAAATATACGCCTTTAGACGCAATATTTAAAACCTTCAGGGAAATATCCGTCGCCAGAAGTCTGGTATCCCAGCCGGAATGGTTAATACCGAAAAAATCATTGATAATCATCGCCAGCGTATAGGGCTCTTCCCCCGTGGAGGAAGCTCCGCACCAAACTCTCAGATCTTTCGTTCCCATGGTTTTATTCTTCGCCCATGGAAGCGCCACATTTTTCATAAAATCGAAGTGTTCGCTCTCTCTCATGAAGTATGTATGGTTTGTAGTAAGAATATTAACAAGATCAGTGGATTCAGCCCCTTTCGGGTTCTTCTCCACCTTCTCCATAAACTCATTATAATTCGCGTAACCGTTACGTGCCAGATAATTCTCGAGCCGTCCTCCGACCAGCACCCTTTTCTGGCTTAGATCAATGCCGTAATGCTTCTTTACATATGTAACTATTCGTTGGAATTCGCTGTCGGTAATCACTTCTTTTGCCTCCCTACATTACCACCTTTTATTAAAGCATACAATCAAATAAAAGTCAATTTGTTCTCATGCGGTTCCACAGCTTGTTAAATACTTCCACAACGTCAGGATCATAGTAAACGCCGCTCTTTTCATTGATCCGTTTCTGTCCCTCTTCCAGCGAAATTGCTGTTCCGTTCTTCCCCGGCGCCGTCATTTCGTCGAAGTCGTTGGCTACCGCCGCAATCCGCGCTTCCAGTGGAATCTGCCTGCCCTGAATCGGCGGATAGCCGGAACCGTCCCAGCGGGCATGATGACACTGGGCAATGCGCCTTGTCATCTCAAGCGCGCCCCCGCTCTCCCTGTCCGCTCCGAATTCTTCTATCACACTGCTTCCCTCTTCGGCGCATTTTTTGATATACTCCGAATCTTCTTTGTCCGCATCCCCCTCCGACACAAGAAAACCTCCGATATCATGAAGTCTGGCCGCAACGCCGATCACTTCCACGAACTCGTCCGTAATCTCGTTCTCATAGGCCGGCGAGAACTGTAGGCCCTGAGCAAGCAGGTTACAGTTATATCCCACATTACTGCGATGCTTTCCTCCCTCGGGGTCCAGCTTCTTCACAATCCGCGAAAGGGCCCGGAGCACATTGGTATGCTCTCTCTCCAGCTGGTTTTTCTGATCCTCCACAAGCTTGTGCATCATGCGGTTGTAATCCGACATTTCCTGCTGCAAACGATAACTGCTCAGATGATTGCTCACCCGCATGAGAACCTCCACATTGTCAAAGGGCTTCGGAATAAAATCCACCGCCCCCGCCGTGAAGGCTTCCTCTTTTTCTTTACTGGTATTCAGCACGGTGATAAAAATAAAAGGAATATCTCTGGTCGCCTGATCGCCCTTTAACATCCTACAAAACTCCAGTCCGTCTATTTCCGGCATGGACAAATCCGAGAGAATGAGATCAGGGCGTGTCTGCTTCATCAGCTCGAGAGCCTCCTGCACGCTCAGCGCAGTCATTGTCTCATAGCCTTCATGGATGAGGATATTTTCAAGAATTGTCACATTCACGCTGATGTCGTCCACAATCAGAATAGTAGGCGCATTTTTATTACTCTTTCCTGTCTCCATCGCTTCCCTCCCTCACAACTGTTTAGTGCCTTCCGTTATTCCCCGCTACTCTGTCTTCCACAAATCCCCGACCCGCTCCGTGATCGCGTCCTTCAATTTCCCGTACATATCCATACTCTTCTCGTAATTTGCTTTTCGGATCGCCATCTCCATCCGCAGCTCCTGCCGCTTGAGATCTTCGTCCCCCGACGACTCGATCAACGCCTTTAAGGTAGACGCCAAAAGTTCCGCCTTGTCCCACGCGCCCATCTCAATCGACAGCACCAGCTTATCCATTCGCTTCTTTAACTCTTCCGAGTTCTCAGCCTCGCCGAACTGCATCAGGCGGTCCACATTCTGACCGTTCTCTTCCTTCATATACTCAGACCAGTTCACATAGACCTGACTCTGCTTATCGTCGAGCACTTGCTCGCTCTTTAACTTCACCGAAAAAGAAAAGGCGCTTCCCTTTCCCTTCTCGCTCTGCACATGTATATCGCCATGCATCAGCTCCACAAGCTGTTTTGTGATGGCAAGTCCAAGCCCGGTTCCGCCAAACCGTCTGGTAATTGAGGCATCCGCCTGACTGAAACTCTGAAAAAGTCTGTCCTGCTCTTTCTGGGAAATACCGATACCGCTGTCCCGCACCATGAAAAACAGCTCCACCTCATCGTTCACCCGTCTGGTCATACCCACCACCAGATTGACATAGCCAACCATGGTAAATTTGATGGCGTTTGACAGAAGGTTGTTCAGGACCTGAACCAGACGAAGCTCATCGCCGATCAGTTTCCGCGGGATCTTCTTGTCAATATCCACACTCATGTGGAGTTCCTTCTTATTGATCGCTGCGCTGTGGGTCGCGACCACCTTATCCATCATCTCCTGAAAGTCAAAAGGTCTTTCATCTATCACAAATTTGCCGGATTCCAGCTTCGCAAAGTCAAGGATATCGTTGATAATCGTCAACATATTGTCGCAACAGCTTAAGACAATATCGAGCGTCTTTTTCTGTCCGGGGTCCGTAACCTCCTCCACCAGCTCCATCACGTGCCCTTTAATGCCGTTAACCGGGGTGCGAAGTTCATGTGTCACATTCGCCGTGAACTCGTTTCTGGCGCGGTTGTTTTCGCTCTCCTTCTCTTTCAGCTCGCGGATTCTCATATTCATATTTTTCTGGGCGGACATATCCTCCGCCAGGAGCAGATAAGCGTCCATTCCGTCTTCCGGGAAAATACGGACATTGACGGAAAAACAGGAGTTGTTGCTCCTGTACATCGTCATCTCCTTGACGCCTTTCATGCTCTTTTTTACAAACGTGATAAACCCGTCCGACGAATTGGGAAAATCCTGCCTGAAAATCTGTGACATGCTGCACTTCATCAGTTTATCCCTGTCGTACTCCAATTTTGCAGCCGCCGTCTGGTTTCCGTAAAGAATGCTGCCTTCCTCGTTAAAAACAAGAACCAGCTCTATCGTCTCGTCCGCGATCCGGGAACCTAACCATTCAAATTCCATGCTATCCTCTCACTCTACTGTTGCGGAATGTTCTCGTTAATAATCCCAATAAACTGCTCATACACCGTTTTGATCTTCTGCCACTCCTCATCGGCAGCGGCAGCATCCACCTCTGCATTCGTCTTATTTCGAAGCTCCTCCACCAAAACCGAAACATTGTCAAAAATCGGAGTGAGTCCGAGATTTCCCACTACGCCTTTCAGCGCGTGCGCACACTTATAAGCTTCCTCAAAGTTCCCGGATTCCATATTCGACCCTAAGTTCGCATAATTCGGATCGTTAGGGAACTTTCCCAGAAATTTCAGATAAATCGCGTCGTTTCCCATAAACCGCTTCAACGTAGCTTCCACATCCGCGCCGTTCTCCTCCAACTGCTGTCTAAACTTCTCATCCATAGCCATAGTTTTCTATCCTTCCTCTCTCTAAAATTGCATGAGCCTGTTCCCGAATACTCCTGACTCTGCTTATACGCGAAAAAGACTGCAAAACAGTATCTTCTTGTTTTACAGTCCTCGTCGTCTGATCACATTTACGTGAAATTAAACATATTGATTACTTCAACGAGGTTGAAGAAATCCTCTTTAGCGAGCTTAAAGCATTCTATCACATCATCCGAAAACTGTCCGCATTCCCCATTCAGGATCATCGCATATGCCTCAGCATTGCTATATGCACTTTTGTAAACTCTCTCGCTCACCAGCGCCTCGTATACATCGGCAATGGAAACGATCTGCGCGCTGATCGGTATCTGATCTTCCGTCAGATGATCCGGATACCCCTTGCCGTCGGCTCTCTCATGATGGTGACGGCATATTTCATAACAATACTGATAAAAGTCGTCCGTATAGGAGGGCTTGAAGGATTCCAGAATCTCACAGCCGATCGTCGTATGCGTCTTCATGACCTCAAACTCTTCCGGCGTCAGCTTTCCGGGTTTTAACAGGATAGAATCCGGAATACCGATCTTTCCGACATCATGCAGGGCAGAAGCTCTCGCAATCTGATCGATCTTCACCGGCGTCATATTGTATTTCGGGAAATATTTGGCAAGATACTTTAACAAAATTCTGGTCAAATACTTAATTCTCTTGACGTGATCTCCCGTCTCAATGCTTCGGAACTCCACCACGGAACCCAGCGCATCGATCATGAACTCGTTGTTCTGGCGGATCGCCTTCTCCTGTTCGCGAATCGTTTCCTCACGCTCTTTCAGGCGAATCTCCAAATTCTGTTTGCTCTGATAGAGCTCAATAATATTGTTTGCACGCCTCTTAATAATGTTCGATTCAAAGGGCTTGTGCATCACATCCGCGATGCCGTACTCGTAAGCCTTCTCTTCGCTCTCCTGAGGCGTCATGCTGGTAATCAGGATAACCGGAATCTCATCCAAAAGATCTTTGTCCTTCATATAGTCGAGCACACCAAAGCCATCCATGACCGGCATGATGACGTCGAGCAGTATCAACGCTATGTTGTCGTTCTGCTCTATCGCGTCGATCGCTTCCATCCCATTAGGCGCTTCCACAATATCATACTCGGCATCAAACATCAGGCTGAGTATCGTTCTGTTCACTTCCTCGTCGTCCACGATCAAAATCTGCTGTCTGGTTGCATTTTCGCTCATATCCTCCGATTGACCCGCCGTCTGCGGCGAATCATCTCCCTCCTTCTTCCTCTAATTTATGTATCATATATCCCATTGACATTAATGAATAAATTATACAATTATTTGCAAGGAATGTCAACGACGGTTTAGCGAATGTTATCTACATAGCGTCACTGTTTTGCCTGCGATCTTCTGGAAAGTCAATGTCCGCTTTTTCTCTCCAATGTCCGCCTTTTCTCCTCAATGTCCGCTTATTTATAATCCGTAAAAATATTATCTCATGTGCGCCGAAATAGCAATCTTCAAAACATCCTGTGACCTTTTTCTTTCTTTTCGCATCTAATTCGTGTAAAATGAAACGGCCGTTTCATGAAATCGGGATGAGCTTCCCGTAATTCATAGTTAAGGAACAGGAAAACATGAACAAAAAACAGTTTACGACACAGGTACTTGAAGCGGAAAAAAGCCTGTATCACATCGCAAAGTCCATTTTAAGAAACGATGAGGATTGTGCCGATGCGATGCAAAATGCAGTCTTACATGCTTACGAGAAATTACATACTTTGCGAAACGAGAAGTATTTCAAAACATGGCTTACCAGAATACTGATCAATGAATGTAATCATATCATTCGTTCCGGAAAGGAATCCATTCCCTATGAAGATTACTTCGAGACACGGGAACAGGCGCAGCCGGAAGACTATTCGGAAGTGTTTGAAGCGGTCATGGAACTGGACAGCACCTACAGGATTCCTCTTGTGCTGTTCTACGTGGAGGGGTTTTCCATCAAGGAGATCTGCCAGATCTTAAATCTGTCGCAGGGTACGGTAAAAACCAGGCTATATCGAAGCAGAAAACTTTTGAAAGAAAAACTAGTGGGAGAATATGGATATGATGAATAAAAACTGGAATCGGGACTTTCCCGAAGTGCCGGAGCATGTGCACCAGACTGTATTGAGTACCCTTGCCGGACTGGATGAGAGAAAGGGCAAAAGGGTGAAACGGATGAAAAAAGGTAAAATGATCATTTTGATCGCTGCGGCGGTTGCCGTACTGGGAACTACTGTGAGTGCAGCGGAAATTTTTAAATGGAACAGACGGGCCGCTAAAGTTTTTGTGGCGGATGAGGAGCAGCAAAAGGAATTGGTAACGGAACAGATCGCACAGGACAGTTCTCAGACGGTAACGGACGCCGGCCTCACCATACAGGCGGTTCAGACCATTCAGGACAACAACTGTTTTTATGCCCTGTTTGAGATCACGGCGGAGGACGAATCCATACAGATTACAGCTGATCACAGCATGGGAGTCCTGTTCGATTATCCAGAAGACGAAGATCCCTTTGGTTATCTTGGCTGGGGGTTTGTAGATGACCGCCAGCAGCCCGTCTCCAATAGCAGATATTATGAAATCTACGGAACAAAAGCGCTGCCCGGTCAGGAGGATCTTAACATGAAAGTACAGTTCACTTCCCTGAATGCGCCGGGTGCAAAGGCTATGGACGGTGAATCCATGCTGGAGGGGAACTGGGAATTCCTACTAAATCTCCATGCCGCAAATCCCGTGCACTACGAAATCAACAGAGAATGCCTGATTGCCGGTTATGAAATTATGATAAAATCGGTGGAGCTTACGCCGATCAGTGTGAAACTCACTTGTGATCTGGAAGACGTCAGACAGTTAGAAAAGCTGGAAGGCGTGAATCTGGATCAGACGGACAGTATTGCCTCCTTCTTTATCAACGGCATCAAATATCAGGACGGTACGGTTGTGGAAGAAGAAGGTTATCAAGAGCTTCAGGTAAGCTGGGAGAACGAAATTTATGCGAAGACGGCAAGACTCACCACCGTGATCGACCCGGACAAGGTCAGCGCCCTTCTGGTGGGCGAGAACATGGACGAGATCGCGCTCCCGTAGAAGTAAAAAACGAAGCAGAAAAAAACCGGATGAGCATCCGATGTTCACCCGGTTTTATTCTCGATATACCCGCCAAGCATGGTATAGACGCACTCCTTAACATCCAGTCTATTTAGTCTGTCCACGCAAAATCTCCTCTATCGAGCCAAAAGGCACTTCACAAAATAAACGGTCAAGTTCTCCCTCCACCTCAAGCGCAATGGCGAGCTTTGTAAAAGATTGCAGGGAAATCTCCCCGCTCTGCTCAAACCGTTTTAAGGAACCTAGACTCACGCCCGACTTGACAGAAAGTTCCTTCTGCGTAATTTTCTTTCTTTTTCGCAGCTGTACCATCCGGCTGGCGATATCCGTATTTATTTCTGTCCACGTTCTTTGATACAAATTAATCATGCTAATATATTATCCCTTTTTTACAAATTTATCAAGGAGGGATAAAATATTATTCCTGACTGCAAATTGCCGCCCACCTCTCATCGCCCTTTAAAAACCCGAAGGTTTCCTCATCGCGAAAACACTGCAGCAAATTTTCCCGCATCTCTGCGACAAATTCCGCCCGCGGTTCCTTAAAACGCATATGCTCATAGAGGAAAGAATTTCGGAAACCGCTGATCTGCAAAATTGCGTCAAGCATATCCCGCATGATGCGGATCACCGCATCCGCGTCCCTCTCCATTGTGGCAAGTTCCAGACCGCCGGATACCTCCTGAAATCTTCCCATCTCAAAGCACCGACCTATATCCTGCTGCTTCTCCACCAGCTTATGGGCCCGCTCCATGTCGTTGTCGCGCACCGCAAGCGAATACATGCCCTGCAGACTCATGCTGATCCTTCCGTATGTTTCAAACAGCAGCTCTTCATACTCCTTGTACGCTTCCTGCGTCCGTCCCGTCTCACTGTAAATTCTGGCCTGCTTTATTTTCTTATCAGGATTCTGCGAAGAAAAATATTCCAGATACGTTTCCGCCTTTTCATACTGCTTTTTCCTCATATAAAAGGCAAACAGCGAATCCGCCGCCCGGATGCGCAGCGCCTCGTCGCCGCTTGGAAGCACCCGATCATACAAGGACACAATATAATCTTCATACCTTTCCGTATCGGAAAGTTCCTGTAACATGAGCTGCGCTTCCAGAACAACCGCAACCGACACCATCAGTCCTTCACAGTTTGGATACTGCTCCAGCTTTTCCTTTGCCCATTGAAAGCATTCCTCATAAGGCGCCGTTTTCAGCCTTTCATCCAGTTCATATATGATCCCGTTAATCTCCTCCTGCGTCAGCCCCTCCCGAAAGGACAACAGCGCATCCAATGAGATTCCCAAAAGCCTTGCAATCGGCGCAAGAAGCGTAATGTCCGGAAAGGAATTTTCATTTTCCCACTTATTAACCGCCGGGGCCGTCACGCCGAGCCGCGATGCCATTTCCTTCTGGGTCATATTTTTTTCTTTCCTGTATTTTCTGATTACTTTTCCTATCGACATAAAGCCCTCCTTTTGACAAAAAATCCCTGTCTGCAATTTTGCATCGGCCTTTGCTGATACAAGCATAACAGACAGGGATCATTCTCACAACTGAAGGCGGGTTAAATAATATTCAAAAAAATTACCCACCGCTTAAATCTAGGGAAGCTGGTAATTCTCCTGATAAACCATCACCTGACCACGGTACTCCTCATTGTCTCCCTCTTTGAGTCCATTGATATAGGCGTGGGTATCAAACCCATCTTCGTTCACCTCCAACAGGCATACGGCGATGTTGGAACAGTGATCGGAAACCCTCTCGAAATTGGTCGCAATATCCGACAGAATAAACCCTAACTCTATGGTACATTTTCCTTTCCGCAGACGTTTTACGTGTCTGCGCTTAATCTCGATATGCAACCTGTCAATCACTTCCTCCAAGGGTTCCACCCGCCTCGCCATTTCCAGATCCCCCTCCCGGAAACTCTGCATGGTAATGTGCAGAATGTCCCGAATCGCTCTTTGGAATATTCGCAGTTCCTTCTTTGCCTTGTCTGAAAATTCCAGTTTCTTGTCGTGCATTTCCCTTGCCGCCTCCATAACGTTCCGGGCATGATCGGAAATCCGCTCAAAATCTCCTATGCAATGCAGAATGACGGACAGCGTATGGCTGTCCCTCTCCGAAAGCGAACGGGAACTCAGCTTCACCAGATAGCTTCCGATTTCATCCTCGAACTGATCTACCTGTGTCTCCAGCACCTGAACCCTTTCCGCCTGCTCCTCCGTGTAGCTGTCCAAAAGGTCCATTGCCGCATTCATAGATTCCTCCGTCAGTTCCGCCATGACAGCCGCCGCAGTCCTGCTCTGCTCAACCGCATAAGAGGGCATCTCCAGAAAACGGAAATCCAAAAGCTGCAGCGTCTGATTTTCCATGCTTTTCTCCGGCTTTTCATCATCCCTGACCGTCATGCATGACAGTTTCACCAGACCTTTGGAAAAAGGTAACAGACAGATTGTTGCCGCCACATTAAATATACTGTGAACCGCCGCGATCCCAAAAGGGGTTGCCGCATCATTCAAAAACGGAAAAGGCCGAATCGCATTGATCAGATAAAACACCATCATAAACAGAATCGTTCCGATCAAATTAAAATATAGATGTACAAGCGCCGCCCGTTTCGCATTTTTGCCGGCCCCTACACCGGACAGCATAGCCGTCACACAAGTACCGATATTCTGTCCCATGATAATGGGAATTGCCACGCCATACCCAACTGCTCCCGTCGTACAAAGCGCCTGCAGAATACCCACTGACGCAGAGGAGGACTGAATGACTGCCGTCAACAGAAGCCCCGCCAGCATACCGAGAACAGGAATGGAAAACCGAAGCAGAATATCGGTAAACTCGGGTATGTCCGCCAGCGGTTTCACCGCATTGCTCATCGTATCCATACCAAACATCAAAATGGCAAAGCCCACAAGTATAACAGCGGTATTTTTTAGTTTTTCCCTGTGGGAAAACATGAGAAAACCCATGCCGACGATAGCCAGAATAGGAGAAAAGGAAGTCGGCTTACACATCTGCACAAAAAAAGAGTCGCTGTCTATCCCTGCAGCTCCCAAAATCCAGGCCGTTATGGTCGTGCCCACATTGGCGCCCATAATAATGCCCACCGCCTGCTGCAGCTTCATAATACCGGAGTTGACGAAGCCCACCACCATTACCGTCGTCGCAGAGGAGGACTGAATGACCGCCGTGACGCCCGCTCCCATCAATACCGCCTTAAACGGCGTGTTGGTCAGCTTTTCCAAGATTTTCTCCAGTCTTCCTCCGGAGGCCTGTGCCAATCCGTCTCCCAGCATGTTCATACCATACAAAAAGAGCGCCAGTCCGCCGATCATCGTCAGTAAATCAAAAAAACTCATACGCAATCCCCTCAACTGTGTTTTTACCAAATAGTCTGCTTTTCATTTTAAAAGCGCAATGTAAAATCCGGTATCAGGGAAATGTAAAATCTATGTAAAATTTTCTCTAAATATTTATATTTCCACCATATTTGCAGCGATTATTGAACAAACATATTCTGTTGTTTTTTCCTTTATTCCCACCTGTTCGGCAACTTCTGCAAAGCCGCTGACAGATGCACCAATTTCACTTATTATGTCTTTGCAGCGTCTTTCCTTTATCCCCATCTTACTGCCTGCCTCGAGCAAATCAGGTAAACCTATTTTTGTCGTCTTTCCGTTCACAGTCATTTGATGCGCTCTTAACCATTTGTTGGTAGGATTATATGAAAAAGTAATATCGTATGCAGGTGAAAGCCACCATTTTCCTGCTCTATCCATAATAAATGAAATGTTTTTCACGTGGTCATCCTGATTAACTGCCAGACAATTGAATACCATTCTACGATAGAACTGCTCTATTTCTTTATATGAAATTCCTAATTTTTTCATATACATAGCTGCAAGCTCATATCCGCAAACTCCGGGTTCCCGATAACTGATGTGCGCAAGCGCTCCAAGGGACTGCATATGAATCTTCTTTCCATTCACGCGGTCAAAGCGCTTTGTCATAAAATGATGATCGTCCCCCGAATTGTATATCCTGCACTCATTCATCGTGATCCCTGCTTTCCTCGCCATGAGATAGTAAGCATATTCAATTAAGGTATATTCCGGTTTGTCTTCAAGACCATGATCTCCGTTTTTTAAAACATTATCGAACTTCATCAACCAATAATCATATCCGGTATCCAGCTGCATTTGCCCCGATCTTACTTCATTAGTCTTTTCATTCCATGCAATAAGCGCTTTTGCTCTGGCTCCTCCTGCGGAACTTCCGACCTGAACAAGTTGCGAGTAAGTCAAACTATCCCTTGCACTTAACGATATCCTTTCTCTGCCGGACAATACGTCCGATGCAAACTTTACCATCTCGCGAACATTGATATTCGCATCTATATCCTTGATGTCCGCGCTTGCCGGTACATATTCCAGTGCGCCCATTCCACGCTTTCCCGTGTAACAAAGCCTGTCAATAGCAGTAAAATCCGCCAATGATTTTCCAAGTGACGTTAACCACTGTTCAATAACAGCATTGCCAAATCTGTCCGGTAACGAATCAGCTACCAAACCGGGCATTCCATAAAATGGTTCTTCTGTCAAAGCCGGAAATTCATATATGTTCTTTCCAAGAGGCATACGAAGTGGCGACAGTTCAATCCCACTATTTACAAAATCCTTATCATACTCAAAAGCTGCATAAGGTTTCGCAATGTCCTGATGAATAATACCTATTCTAGTCCCCCACAGGATTACTTCAGCTGTATCATTCACTCTTCATCACCCCACTTAAAATCTTTTTTTTCTGTCTTTTTTCTTACTCGTTTTGGCTTATCTTCTGATTTCTCCAAATAATAGCTGGGTCTCTTGGTTTGATCCGGAACCAATAATTCAATATTGTCACCTAAGTCTAACGCCAAAAGAATTTTAAACAAATTATCAACCTGCACAGATTCCCCTTGTTCCAATCTGGAAATGCTTCTCTTTGAAACACCGGATTTATCCATAAGATCCTGCTGAGACATTTCTTTCATGATTCTATATATCTTTATCTTTTGCCCTAATTCTTTTATGAATTCCTGATAGGTTTTTTGATCATCCATAATAACACGCCTTTTCTGTCTCTTTAATAATCATATTTTATATTAATTTGCCATATTTGTCTACTTGTTTTTCAATTCTAAAGAAATAAAAAGAGCATGTAAATTTTCAACATCTACATGCCCTATCGTCGTCACTTCATAAGTATTTTATTCATTTTGCCCCATCGCTTCCGCCACAGAAGCCTCGCAGCTTCTCATGGCCAGAATGGTCTTGTCAAACAGCTCGTCCAGCTCCCAGCCAAGTATTTCCGCGCCCTGTGTAATCACCTCTCTGGAACAGCCCGCCGCAAACTTCTTGTCCTTGAACTTCTTTTTCAGGCTCTTGACTTCCATATCCATGGTACTCTTAGAGGGACGCATCAGCGCGCAGGACCAGATCAGGCCCGTCAGCTCGTCCGCCGCAAAAAGCACCTTCTCCATTTCAAGCCTCGGCTCCTCCTCGCTGCAGATTCCATAGCCGTGGGAGCAAACCGCGTAGATCATATCCTCGCTCACACCGCCGTCGCGCAGCAGTTCCGGCGCTTTCTTGCAGTGCTCCTCCGGGTAAAGCTCGAAATCGATATCATGCAAAAGCCCGGTAATGCCCCAGAACTCTTCTTCCTCTGCATAGCCCAGCTCTTTCGCATACCAGCGCATCACGCCCTCCACCGTCAGCGCATGCTGGATGTGAAACGGCTCTTTGTTATACTTCTTCAACAACGCTAATGCTTCTTCCCGTGTCACGCTGCTCTTTTTCGCCGCGCCGCCTGTCTGCTTTTTCGCAGGCTTTGCCGTATCGGAGGACTTTTTATCCAGACTTTTCATCGTCGGGAAAAGCAAAACATCTCGAATCGCAGGGGAATTGGTCAAAAGCATCACCAGCCTGTCGATGCCGTAACCGATACCGCCTGTGGGCGGCATGCCGATCTCCAGAGCGTTCATGAAGTCCTCGTCGGTGGTGTTGGCTTCCTCATCGCCCGCCGCAAGGGCCGCCTCCTGCGCCTTGAAACGCTCCCGCTGGTCAATGGGATCGTTTAACTCGGAATAGGCATTACACATTTCCCTCGCCGTAATAAACAATTCAAACCGCTCCACATATTCCGGCTTATCCGGCTTTCTTTTGGTAAGCGGCGATATCTCCACGGGATGATCCATGACAAAGGTGGGCTGTACCAAATGCTCCTCCACAAACTCCTCAAAGAAGAGATTGATAATATCCCCCTTCGTATGCCGCTCCTCGTAGTGCACATTCTTTTCATCCGCCAGCTTCTTCGCCGCCTCGGTGTCCGGCACCTGATCAAAGTCAACGCCGGTATATTTCTTCACGGCTTCCACCATGGTAATCCGCTCAAAAGGCTTGCCGAGATCAATCTCCACGTCCCCGTAAGGCACAGTGGTTGTGCCGCAGACCTCCTTCGCCACATGGCGGAACATGTTTTCCGTCAAATCCATCATCCCGTTGTAATCCGTGTATGCCTGATACAGCTCCATCAAAGTGAACTCCGGGTTATGCCTTGCATCCAAGCCTTCATTTCGAAATACCCTGCCGATCTCGTAGACACGCTCCATGCCGCCTACAATCAGTCTCTTTAAGTATAACTCCAGAGAGATGCGCAGCTTCACATCCTCGTCCAAAGCGTTGTAGTGTGTCTCAAAGGGTCTTGCCGCCGCGCCGCCCGCATTGGATACGAGCATGGGCGTCTCCACCTCCAAAAATCCCTGCGCATCCAGATAACGCCTGATCGAGCTGATGATCTTAGACCGCATGACAAAGGTCTTCCTGACATCCTCGTTCATAATCAGGTCCGTGTATCTCTGACGATAGCGGATATCGGTATTCACTAAGCCATGATATTTCTCCGGAAGAATCTGTAAACTTTTTGACAGCAGTGTCACTTTTGAGGCATGAACAGACGTCTCGCCTGTCTTGGTCTTAAAGACCTCGCCCTCGACGCCCACAATGTCACCCACGTCATATTTTTTGAAATCGGCGTAGGAATCCTCTCCCACATTGTCCCTTGCCACGTAAACCTGAATATCGCCCTGCAAATCCTGCACGTTGCAAAAAGACGCCTTCCCCATCACGCGCTTGCTCATCACACGGCCCGCAACGGAGACTGTTTTCCCCTCCAACTCGTCGAAGTGCTCCTTGATCTCAAGGCTGTGATGGGTCACATCATACTTTGTAATCTGAAAAGGGTCTTTTCCCGCCTCCTGCAAATCGGAGAGCTTCTGTCTTCTCACCTTTAAAAGCTGGTTGATATCCTGTTCCTGCTGTGCGTTCTGCTGTCTCTGTTCTTCTGCCATCTGTTATCCTTTCTCCTACAGCACTCAATTAGATCTCTGAATCTCCAAAACCTTATACTGTATCATGCCTGCCTGTGTCTCCACTTCCACCGTATCTCCCACTTTGCTGCCGATCAACGCCTTACCGACGGGAGACTCATTGGAAATTTTACCTTTCAGGCTGTTGGCCTCGGTGGAACCTACAATCTTATATTCCAGTTCCTCGTTAAATTCCACGTCCAATATCCTTACCTGACAGCCGATGTTAATCTTATCGAGATCGATCTCATCCTCCACCACAACCTCGGCGTTTTTGAGAATTTTCTCAAGTTCCTCGATTCTGGCCTCAATATCGCGCTGCTCATCCTTGGCAGCATCGTACTCCGCATTCTCGGAGAGGTCTCCCTGCTCCCTTGCCTCCTTGATCTTCTGCGCCACTTCCCTGCGCTTTACCACCTTCAAATCATGGAGCTCATCCTCATACTTGCGAAGCCCTTCATACGTTAAGATATTCTTTTTCTCATGCATGGTAAAAATTCTCCCTTTCCCTCTATTTACTATCATATATATATCGCAGTGCATACTCGAAAAACCTTCGGTTTTCCTCGTTCGCGGGCATTCGCCCTATCACGTCGCACTCTGTCAAATCCGACTGCAAGCAGTCGTCTTTTCCATCTTGCTTCGTGGCACTGCTCATTGCCATCGCGTATCTACCTATCATAACCAGTTTTGACTATGGTGTCAAGATATTTGAGCGGTGACACGTAAAGAATTTCCCCGTTTTTTCTGATACAATTCCGTTCCTTTTCCCGGTTTGAAACCAAATCCATATAGATCACCTTGTCCCTCTCCGTTCTCGGATACCGCGGCGCCGCCGCAAAGTCCAGAATCACGCCGCCGCATCTGTCTTTTCCGCAGCACAGGCCTGTCTCTACAGCCAGATAAGGCCGCATTTCAGGCACAAGCCCGTACTCATATCCGTACTCCTCCAGATAAATCCCGGTTTCCTCCCAGATATCTGTCCCCTCCACCTCCTCATAGTAAAACAAAAGGCTGTTGATCCTTGACAGATACGGCATGAGCAGCCTGTACGTCAGCTCCATCTGCATGTCCGTATCGTCGGGACTTCCAAGCAGCACTGCCACCCTGCCCTTTTCATGCAGGCAGTCGGCGGCATAGGCTGCCATCAGGCAGGCCCCCAGCTTCTCCATCGTCTCCTTTCGCATTTCCCACCGCTCTGCATATTTTTCCGACACGCATGTCACAATGTCAGGATGCAGAAAAGCATCCGCCATTCCCTCGGCGCGGTGCAGTACCCTCTCCATGGCCTCCGACAAAATCTCCGGCGGCCACGGTCTCTTTTTATAATAAAAAGGCGGTATCGGGCAATCTACCGGCGTAAAAAAGCCTCCCGTCTTTTCCGCCGTCAAATTTCTTTCCCTCAAAGCCGCATCCTGCCACCAGTGTTTCTTGGCGGCATTGTTTTTATACATCTGTTCCGGCGCCGGGTGAAAATAAACAATCGTCTCCGTTTCCATCGTTTCGCCTGTCCCGTCTCCCGTTTTGACACAATATATGCCGGAAACGTCACATGGATTCCACCAATTCGGCAATCTCCTCAAAGCGTTCCGCCAAATTGATGCGATGCCTGAGCTTCGCGCTCCCCGGCATACCCGCCGTATACCATGACAAATGTTTTCTCATCTCGCGAACGCCGGTGTATTCCCCCTTTGTTTCCAGCTGGAGCGCGGCATGGCGCAGGATCATTTTCTTTTTTTCTTCCATATCCGGCGGCGGCAGTTTCCGCCCATCCTCCAGATAGGCATTAACCTCACGGAAAAGCCACGGATTTCCCCGCGCTGCGCGGCCGATCATCACGCCGTCGCATCCGGTTTCGGCAAGAAGCTTTGCCGCCGTCATGCCATCCGTCACATCCCCGTTCCCGATCACGGGAATGGAAACGGCCTCCTTCACTTTGGCAATGATTTCCCAATCGGCCCGGCCACTGTAAAACTGTTCCCTTGTCCTGCCATGCACGGCCACCGCTGCTGCCCCCGCGGCCTCGGCTATCTTCGCCATCTCTACCACATTCACATGGTCATCGTCAAAACCCTTGCGAAGCTTTACCGTGACCGGCTTTTTTATGGCCTTTGCCGTAGCGGCGATGATCTCCCCTGCTAACTTCGGCTCCCGCATCAGCGCCGATCCCTCCCCGTTGTTCACAATCTTCGGCACGGGACAGCCCATATTGATATCCAGAATGGCAAAGGGCCGCTCCTCAATCCGCTTCGCCATCTCACTTACGATCTTCGGGTCGGAACCGAACAGCTGCAGGGAGACCGGCCCTTCCTCCGGGTGGATCCTGAGCAGCTCCTCCGTGTTCTTATTGCCGTAAAAAATGGCCTTTGCGCTGACCATTTCCATCCCCGCAAGGCCCGCTCCCTGCTCGCTGCACAACAAACGAAAAGGCAGGTCCGTAACGCCTGCCATGGGAGCAAGTATGATATTATTCTGCAAAGTTACCCTGCCGACCGTAAGCGGCTTCAACAACACATTCATCCTGTGATCAACCGGCCTTTCCCAATCTATTCTTCCAAAATATTTTCATGCAGTATAAACACCCGGTAATATAATTGCAGGGATTCCAGCATCTTCTGCCGGTTCCTGCGGATCTCGCCCACCAGAAGGCCGCTGCTGATCTCATCGTAGAGCAGATCGTCCTCCTCGGCATCCGTCTCCAGAGAAACGCTGCCGTCCTCCTCAAACACGATAGTAAAAATGCCGCCCACTTCCTCCGTGAACAGGACGCAGATGATGTGCAGTTCATCCTTAATGGATTGTGGAATCTTATCAAATTTTTCGTTAAAGTAATACTTCTGCTCATAGGCGTTTGCACCGCAGAGCACAATTCTCTTATCTTCTTCCATGAAATCCCCTCTGTCAAATATAACCGTACAAGCCCCTGACCGATACCTCTCCGGCATAAACCAGAACGGTTTCCCCGTTCTCTTTCTCCACGATCAGCTCCCCTGTCTCGGTGATGCCCCTCGAAATGCCCGCATACTCCCCCGCCGGGTCCAAAACACGCACGCCCGCATCTTTTCCGGCCAGCCGCGACTCGTAGCGCTCTTTTAACCCGGCCAGACTCAGATCCCGCTCAAAAATCTCGTAATTCTCCTCAAACCGTGCCAAAATCCGTTCTAACAGCACCGCGCGGGCAATAGGACGCCCCGACTCAATTTTCAGCGAAGTTGCCGTCTTTCGAATCTCCTCCGGAAATTCCTCCGCGCTCTCATGATTCACGTTGACGCCCACGCCGGCCACCAGAAATTGAATCTCGTTCATTTCCGGCGTCACGCTCAGTTCTGTCAGTATCCCGACCACCTTTTTTGCGTTCACCACAATGTCGTTGGGCCACTTGATCCCCGTCTGCAGCCCTGTCACCTCCTGAATCGCCTCCGCAACGGCGAGGGCCGTCACCAGGGTGATCATGGATGCCTTACCGGGATCAAACTTGGGTCTCACCAGAATGGTAAAATAAACGGATTTCCCCGCAGGCGATTCCCACGAGCGGCCTCTGCGGCCTTTTCCAGCCGTCTGCCTCTCCGCCACCACCGTGGTCCCATGGGGTTCCCCCTCCTCCGCAAACCGCTTTGCATCGGTATTCGTGGAGCCGGTTTCCTGCAAGAAATGTAAATTCTGCCCCGCCCATTTCGTGTGAAGCCTGCTCAGGATTTCGCTGCGGGAATAAACGTCCTCCGGGCTTTCCACCAGACGATAACCCTTTCGGGACACAGATTCAATCTGATATCCCTCCTCCTTCAGCTGGTTGATCACTTTCCAGACTGCCGTGCGGGAAACGCCAAGGCGGTCGCACAGCTGCTGCCCTGACACATAATCCTCACTGTTACGTAAATATGTCAACACATCCGACTTGTCCGTTTTCATCGATTTATCTCTCCATGATTCCGCCATGCGGAGAATGCCCGTACTTCTCACTCTAGCCCAAGCGTTACCGCCATCACAGCCTTAATCGTATGCATACGGTTCTCCGCCTCGTCAAATACGATAGACTGGGGAGACTCAAAGACTTCATCCGTCACTTCCAGCTCCGCCATCCCGTACTTCTCGCCGATTTCCCTGCCAATCTCCGTCCTGTGATCGTGAAATGCAGGCAGGCAGTGCATGAACACCGCATCCTTTCCGGCCAAAGCCATAGCCTTTGCATTCACCTGATAAGGCGTAAGGTCGCGCAGCCTTTCCTCCCAGATCTGCTCCGGCTCTCCCATGGATACCCACACGTCGGTGTAAACCACGTCCGCTCCCGTCACACCCTCGGTGATATCCTCCGTCAGACGGATCGAACCGCCTGTACGGGCCGCAATCTCCTGACAGGTTTTGACTAACGTCTCCTCCGGGAAATACTTCCGATTGGTGCAGGCCGTGAAGTCCATCCCCATCTTGGCGCAGGCCACCATCAGGGAATTGCCCATATTGTAGCGGGCGTCCCCCATATAGGTGAGCTTAATCCCCTGAATGCGCCCAAAATGCTCCCGTATGGTCAAAAGATCCGCCAGCATCTGGGTCGGGTGAAATTCATTGGTAAGTCCGTTCCACACAGGCACCCCCGCATACTTGGCAAGCTCCTCCACAATCTCCTGCCCGTAGCCACGGTACTCAATGCCCTCATACATGCGCCCCAGCACTCTGGCCGTGTCCGCTATGCTCTCCTTTTTACCAATCTGGGAACCAGTCGGGTCCAGATAGGTGCATCCCATTCCCAGATCACGGGCCGCCACCTCGAAAGAACAGCGGGTTCTGGTGCTGGTCTTCTCAAAGATCAGTGCCACATTCTTTCCCCGAAGCTTGTCCGTCAGAATGCCTCTCTTTTTCTTGTCCTTCAAATCTGCCGCCACATCCAGTATGTAGAGAATTTCCTCCGGCGTAAAATCCAGAAGTTTTAAAAAACTGCGTCCTGTCAAGTTCATGATGCTCTCCGTTCCTTTCCATGTATCAAACAGGACGGGTCCACAGAACCGTCCTGTCATTTAAGTTCCATCTTCTGTTTTTGGTCAAACCTACTTAAAGACTTCCTTTGCGGAAGCCGCAAGGCCCGCAAGTCCCTGAATTTCCGAAGGAATGATGATCTTCGTCGCCTGTCCGTCAGCCGCCTTCTCAAACGCCTCCAGACTCTTGATCCGAAGCACCGCCTCGTCTGCGCCCGCCTCACGGATCATGCGGATACCGTCCGCCGTAGCCTTCTGCACTTTGAGAATCGCTTCCGCCTCACCTTCCGCTTCACGGATCATCTTCTCCTTTTCCGCCTCGGCGCGCAGGATCGCGGACTGCTTCTCTGCCTCCGCTTCCAAAATCGCGGACTCCTTCTGACCTTCCGCCACCAGAATGGTAGACTTCTTCTCACCTTCCGCACGCAGAATCGCTTCACGGCGCTCACGCTCCGCTTTCATCTGCTTCTCCATGGCGTCCTGAATCGCCGCCGGGGGAATAATATTCTTAAGCTCCACACGGTTTACCTTGATACCCCAGGGATCTGTGGCAATATCAAGGGAAGCGCGCATCTTTGTATTAATCACCTCTCTGGAAGTCAGGGTCTGGTCCAGCTCCATCTCGCCGATGATGTTACGTAGCGTTGTCGCCGTCAAATTCTCGATAGCCATGATCGGATTCTCCACACCGTAAGCAAAAAGCTTCGGGTCCGTGATCTGGAAAAACACCACCGTGTCAATCCGCATGGTTACGTTATCCTTCGTTATCACGGGCTGGGGCGCGAAATCCACTACCTGCTCCTTCAAAATCACCCTCTTTGCCACCGTATCAATAAAAGGCACCTTGATGTGCAGACCCACAGACCATGTCTGCTGGTATGCGCCGAGCCGCTCCACCACGTAGGCGTGCGCCTGAGGCACAATCTTGATGCAGGACATCAAGATAGCCACCGCCAAAATCAAAACAACCACTAATGCAATCAGTCCACCCATAATCTATACTCCTTTTCCGAAGCAATTACTGCTCCACTTTTTCCTCTACGATCAGCTTCACGCCGTCTATGGCAAGCACAATCACAACCGCTCCCACAGGCAGGGGTTTGTCGTCGCTCTTCGATCTTGCGGACCACTCCATGCCGCCCACATTGACCTGACCGATGCCTTGCAGATTGTCGATCTCGCTGATCACAATCGCCTGCCGGCCCACCAGACTCTCCGCGTTCGTGCGCACCCGGTCCTTGTTAAAATATTTTACCGCAAGCGGTCTTGTAAAATACAATAGCAGCGCCGAAACCACAAGAAACAGGATCACCTGCACCACAACCGGCAAATGACACAGAGACGCCAGCGTAGCCACCAGCGCGCCGCCTGCAAACCAGACAGTGGTAAGTCCCATCGTGGCAAGCTCTATCACGACCAGCACCACAAGAACGACCAGCCAGACTACCGTCATGTTAATTGCCTGTATATCCATTATTTTCACTTCCTTCCTTGCCGCTTCATACTTTACCATCATACAGTATTTTATCTAAAGTGGCAAGGTTTATCACCAAAAGACTTGTCTGTCGATCAGCAGGCCCTCATGGTTGCCGGCAACCCTGAAATGCGTCGCATCGCCCACGTTTGTCTCACCGTTGATCGCCGCTCTCGCCGCCTGCCAGCATTCCTCCGGAATATCCCCGCCGTAAACTCTGGCCACTTTGCCGTTCATAGCCGGTGTAAACTGCCCGGACGCAAATATAACACCTGATATTGTATTGGGATAAGCCGCACTCCTGACACGGTTCATTACCACCGCGCCCACCGCCAGCTTGCCGTTGTAGGTCTCTATTCCGGCCTCACAGTAGATCAGCGCCGCAAGCAGCCTTGTGTCGTCTCCGCCCACAACTACCGCGCCCCTGTTGGCTGTCAGTTTCGCCTGACGCTCCGCTTCTTCTCTCTTATTGATGGCTATCAGTGTCTCGCCTTCGTCGATGTGGAAATCCACATCCACATACTCCGAAGAGACATAGCCGGTCTCTCCCTCATAGTTGACGCTGATCCACTGGTCGTCCAGCTGTTCTATGATTTCCAGCTCTTCGTCCCTCGGAATATAACCGATTGCCTCCGCGTCTGTCTCCGGTTCCAGCCTTACGCAGAGCGTGTCCGTCTCGATCTGGACAATGAGATTACCCACTTCCTGTGCAAGCGCTTCCGCGTCCTCTCCGAAAAGCAGATAGTCGTCTCTTGCCCATCCCACAAGGTCGCCGCTCCGAAGTCTTGTCCAACCGTCTTTTCTCTCCAATATTCTGCCGCCGCAGTCCTTGTAGAGCAGACCAACCTTCGCCGATTCCTCGTTGGCCTCCTCACGCACATTCATGGCCACCTGCACATTGGCCATAACCAAATCTGTCTCCTTCTGCCCGCCGTTTGTCCCGGAAAGCTCAGTCAGCTCCCGTATCGTCTCTTCGGTTGCCGGCTTTCCGGACGGATCTACAAACTGCGTCACTCCCACATTCAGGGAATCCAGATAATCCTTTCTGCTGGTGGCCTGCGCCTCCAGAGACAAACCGCATAAACTGATACCGAAAATCAGACAGGCAAGCAGAAGTTTATACCTTCTCAGCATAAACATCCCTCCATCTTCCTCCATACAGGAAGCATTCAGCTCCCATATCCTCAAAAGATCGATCCAGATTGTTACAAAATTGTTACATTTTGATTAAGTATGGATTATTTTAGCAAAACACCTATTCTTTGTCAAGTTTATACAATTTGGCTCTGATTTATCTCCATATTTTGTTACTATTTTTCTACAAAATACAAGATGTTCCGACAAACTACAACTTTAGAGATTTCTCCACAGTGGCAAGAAGAGCGTTCATCACCGCACCGCGAAACCCGGCTTCCTCCAATACACGCACACCCTCTATGGTAGTGCCGCCCGGAGAACACACCATATCCTTCAGCTCGCCGGGATGTTTTCCCGTCTCAAGCATCAGTTTCGCGCTGCCATACACCGCCTGCGCCGCAAATTCATAAGCCTGCGCCCGCGGCATACCCGCCGCCACGCCCGCATCCGCCATAGCCTCAATAAAAAGGAATACATAGGCGGGAGAAGAACCGCTTACCGCACCCACTGCGTTCATCAACCGCTCCTCCACCAGACTGGCTTTCCCGAAGCTTTCCATCAGACGGAGACTATACGCCGTCTCCTCCTCCGACACCGCACCATTGGCGCAGACGCCCGTGCACCCTTCTCCCACAAGGGCCGGCGTATTCGGCATACAGCGAACCAGCTTTATTTTCCTGCCGAAGGCTTTCTCCAGCCAATCCAATGTCTTACCCGCCGCAATACTGATAATCAGCGTGTCCGGCTGCACCGCATCACGGATTTCCCTGATCACGCCCTCCAAAAATTGGGGCTTTACCGCCAGAACCAGCGTCTCACACTGAGAAGCCACCGCCGCATTGGATTGAAACACATGTATCCCGTATGTTTTCTGTACCGCCTCCAGCGTCTTCTGCGTTTTCGCGCTGCCGCAGATATCCTCCGCAGACACAATCCCCTTCTCAAGCATACCGCCGATGATGGCGCGCGCCATGTTTCCCAATCCAATAAAACCGATTTTCATATCCATCCTCCTTAAATCTAAATTTACATTTTTTGCCAATTTACCTTTTTCTTTCTTTTTAAATATCACCCGCTATTTTCCTCGATTTTTGCAGTTATTCGATGCTTTTCACCTATTTTTCCTGCGGGGATATATCTTCTCTGTTGTTCCACTTTTTCTCAGATCCGGTAAGTTAAATCATGATTTACTCATTCTCCTCTGTCGTGAAGCCTCAAATAGCAGAATCGAAGACGCCACAGCCGCATTGAGAGATTCCACCTGCCCCTCCATCGGAATATGGATCACCGTGTCCGCACAGGCCGCCGTCTCCTCCCGCAGACCGTTCGCCTCATTCCCGATCAAAAAAGCCGTCCCCTTCTGATAACAACAGGCGTCATAGGACGCCGTCCCTCCCAGATGGGCCGCATAGACGCGCACGCCCTTCTCCCGCACCTTCTTTATAATAGAAGAAAGGTCTTCCACGTAAAGAAAAGGAATCCGGTAAACAGAGCCCATGGTGGAGCGGATCGTCTTCGGATTATAAATATCCGCCGTTCTGCTGCTCATGATCACGCCGTCCGCCCCCGCAGCCTCCGCCGTGCGGAAAATAGTCCCCAGATTTCCCGGGTCCTGAATATCCTCCAGAATAATTAATAACGGTTGTTTTTTATTTTTATCCTGCAAAATCTCTTCTATATGATATTGCTGCTGCCGCACGAGGCAGAGAATCCCCTGCGGCGTCTTCGTGTCCGACATTTTCGCAAACACCTCGTCCGACACCATCTCGCAGGAAAGGCCCGCCAGTTTTTCGCCATACTGCTCCTTCATCTGCGCCGCTGCGCTCTGTGACAGATAGACACGGCTGATCCGCTCTGCCGGGGCCTCCCCGAACATTTTCGGCCCTTCCACGATAAAGAGCCCCTGCCTGTCCCGCTCCTTCTTCCTGGCAGCGAGAGCCGTGACTGTCTTAGCCTCTTTGTTATGTAAACTTGTTATCATTTTTCTGCTCCGTCTTCCAAGTTTGCTTATACGCGAACGTTCCCCGCAGATGAAACCATCCGCGGGGAACGCATCTACTGTAATAAACTATAAAATCTTCGACATTTCAAAGGCATATTCAGGAATTCCCTTCTGCATATTGAGGGCCTCCTCAATATCGAAATCAAGGAACTCGCCATGCTGATATCCCACCACGCGGTTGGTCTTGCCGTCACAGAGGATATCCGCCGCATAACAGCCCATAATGGAAGCGTAATAGCGATCCTTACAGGTAGGGGAGCCGCCGCGCTGCATGTAGCCCAAAATCGTCGCTCTGGTCTCAATACCCGTAGCCGCCTCGATCCGTCTCGCCATGGAAGTCGAATGTCCGATACCCTCCGCGTTGATGATCAGGTGGTGGGTCTTGCCGCGCTTCCTGTTGGCGATAATATTGTTGATGATCTGCTGCTCATTGTAATCGTATTTTTCTGGAAGGAGAATGTCCTCGGCGCCGTTGGAAATACCGCACCACAGAGCGATATAACCCGCATTTCTGCCCATTACCTCAATGATACTGCACCTTTCATGGGAGGAGGAAGTATCTCTGACCTTATCAATCGCCTGCATAGCCGTGTTGATCGCCGTATCAAACCCGATGGTGTATTCTGTACAGGCAATATCCAGATCAATCGTACCCGGCAGTCCTATGGTGTTGATGCCATGTCTGGACAACGCCTGCGCACCGCGGTAAGAGCCGTCGCCGCCGATCACCACAAGCCCGTCGATCCCGTGCTTGCGGCAGATCTCCGCCCCCTTCTGCTGCCCTTCCTCCGTACGGAACTCGTGGCAGCGGGCCGTGCCCAGAATCGTACCGCCACGCTGGATCGTGTCTGACACCGTCCATTTTTCCATATCTATGATCTCTTCATTCAGAAGACCCTGATATCCTTTCTTGATCCCCTTAACCTTGACCCCGTTAGCGATTCCCTTTCTGACCACCGCGCGAATCGCCGCGTTCATACCCGGCGCATCACCTCCGCTGGTCAATACGCCGATTGTTTTGATCTGCTTCGCCATTCCGATATCCACACCTTTCTGTCATGCTTTTGACACATTACCGACTTTCATCTCCACGCATCGCCTAAACTCTCACAAAATAAATTCAACTTTATTTTACTCTATCAATCTGGGATTTTCAATATTTTTCCATTCCTCTTTAAACCACCCTCACATTCCCCTCTCCAAAGGCCGCCTCCAGCCTGCCGATCAGGCCCGCCTGCGCCGACACATTCCAATTCGCGGGCAGGGGATTCATGGCCTTGGGATTTTCCACGTAGATCACCACGTTATCCTTCCCCTCCGCCTCCCGCAGAATACCGAAGAGAGCTTCTTTCTGCTCCTCGAACGCCTCCTTGGTGGGGAATTTGATCCAAAGCTTCTTCGGCATCTGGTCAAAGGTCGTAATCTGCTCGCAGACCAGTTTCGCGTCCTTATCTTCCTCCAGGGACACTCTTCCCCTGATAAACACCTTCCCATCCTCTATGATGGAACTGCCGTAACGCTCGTAATCTCTGGGAAAAACAATGACCTCCACGGAACCCACCAGATCTTCTACCTGCAAAAAGGCCATCACCTTTTCGTTTTTCGTGTATTTGATCTTCTTCTCCGTAATCATGCCGCCGATGGTAACCCTTGCGTTATCCTCCACCCTGCACTCTCCAGTATCCTCGTCCAACATGAAATCCGCCGTGGTGTTCGTGATATGCTTCTTCCAGATTTCCCGGTATTCCTCCAACGGATGGCCGCTGATATAAATACCCAGCACTTCCTTCTCGAAAGCGAGCTTCATCTCCTTGGAATACTCGCCCACATCGGGAAGGCTCACCCGGTAGTCCATCTTCTCTTCCTCAGCCGCCAGATCAAAAAGGGAAATCTGCCCCGCCATATTGTTCTTCCGATCCTGTTGGATTCCGTCCATCACCTGCAAATATACGCTTAAAAGCTGCTTTCTGGTGCCGCCCAAGCTGTCCATGGCGCCCGCCTTGATAAAATGCTCCACAATGCGCTTATTCATATCCCGGTCCGTCACACGTGTGACAAAATCTCCAAGGTTCAGATACGGTCCCCTCGCCTCGCGCTCCGCCACAATCGCGTCGATCACGTTACGCCCCACGCTCTTGATTGCGGAGAGGGCGTAGCGGATCTGTCCGTCGTGCACGGAAAATCCATTTTCTCCCACGTTAATGTCCGGCGGCAGGATCTGGATCCCCATACTCCTGCTTGTCATAATATACTCCGCCACCTTGCTGGGATTGTCGATTACGGAGGTCATCAGGGCCGCCATAAACTCCACCGGATGATAATATTTCAAATAAGCGGTCTGATAGGCCACCACCGCATAGCAGGCGGCGTGGGATTTGTTGAAAGCGTATTTGGCAAAATCCATCATGGTGTCGTAGATGTGATCCGCCACCTTAGCGTCTATGCCGGCCGCCACACAGCCCGGCACCCCCTCCTCCGGGTTGCCGTAGGTAAAGTTTTTCCGCTCCTGCTCCATCACATACTGCTTCTTCTTACTCATGGCGCGGCGCACCAGATCGCTCCTGCCCATAGTGTAACCGCCCAGATCCCGCACAATCTGCATCACCTGCTCCTGATACACGATACAGCCGTAGGTGGGCGCCAGAATGGGCTCTAACTGAGGACAGTCATAGGTCACGGATTCGGGATGGTTCTTTCCCTTAATATACTTGGGAATAAAATCCATAGGGCCCGGACGGTAGAGGGAAATACCCGCGATCACATCCTCCAGGCTCTGGGGCTTCAACTCCTTCATAAAGCTCTTCATACCGCCGCTTTCAAGCTGGAACACGCCGTCCGTCTTCCCTGTCCCCAGAGAAGCCAGCACATTCTTGTCATCATAATCAATGTTATCAATGTCTATGGTAATTCCCTTGCTCTGCTCGATCAGCCGAACCGTATCCTGAATCACCGTGAGGGTGCGCAGGCCCAAAAAATCCATCTTCAAAAGCCCCAGCTCCTCGATGGTGGTCATGGGAAACTGGGTTGTGATCGAACCGTCCGCGCCTCTGGAAAGGGGAACAAACCGGTCCGCCTCATCGGGACAGATCACCACACCGGCCGCATGCATGGAGGTGTGGCGCGGCAGCCCCTCAAGCCGCCTGCTCATGTCGATCAGATTGTGCACCTGCTCGTCCTCCTGATAGAGGCTTTTTAACTCCGGGTTCATCTCCAGCGCCCGGTCTATGGGTACGCCCTGATTCTGTTCGTTGGGAATCATCTTCGCGATGCGGTCCACATAGGCATAGGGCAGGTCCATGACTCTTCCCACGTCGCGGATCACGCCCTTGGCCGCCATCGTACCGAAAGTGACAATCTGCACCACCCTGTCGCTGCCGTATTTTCGGCCCACATAGTCAATCACTTCCTGCCGTCTCTCATAGCAGAAATCCACATCGATATCCGGCATGGATACGCGTTCCGGGTTCAGGAACCGTTCAAAGAGCAGATTATACTTGATGGGATCAATATTGGTTATTTTCAGACAGTAGGACACAATGCTTCCCGCCGCCGAACCACGTCCCGGTCCCACGGCGATCCCATTCTCCCTACAGAAATTGATATAATCCCAGACGATCAGGAAATAATCCACAAAGCCCATGCTCTGAATCGTATCAAGCTCATAGTGCAGACGTTCCTGCAAAGTCCCGTCATCCTCGGGATAGCGTTCCTTCATGCCTTCCTGGCACAGCTTGTTCAGATAGGTCCAGGAATCGCTGCCGTCCGGCGCCTCATAGTGGGGCACTTTATAATGGCCGAATTCAATCTCCACATGACAGCGGTCTGCGATCCGCTGGGTATTCTCCACCGCCTCCCAAGCGTAGGGGAACAGCCCCTTCATCTCCTCCTCGCTCTTGACGTAATACTGTCCGCCGTCGTAGCGCATCCGGTCCTCGTCAGCCAGTTTTTTCCCTGTCTGCAGGCAGAGCAGGATATCGTGGGGCTGCGCATCCTCCGCATAGGTGTAGTGCACGTCGTTGGTCGCCACAAGCGGGATATCCAGCTCTTTGCTCATGCGAAGAAGCACGGAATTCACCTGCTGTTGGGCGGGAATCCCGTGATCCTGCAATTCCAAAAAATAGTTGTCCTTTCCGAAAATCCCCTGATATTTCAGGGCCACCTTCTTTGCCTCGTCCACCAGTCCCTTCTGGATATAGCGGGGCACTTCTCCGGCCAGACAGGCCGAGAGGGCTATCAGGCCCTCGTGATACTTTTCCAAAAGCTCCATGTCCACGCGGGGCTTATAATAATACCCCTCCGTGAACCCCTTGCTTACAATCTTCACCAGATTGGCATAGCCCACATTGTTCTCTGCCAAGAGCACCAAATGATAATAGCGGTCCTCACCGCCCGTCAGCTCCCTGTCAAAACGGGAATGGGGCGCCACGTAAACCTCACAGCCGATCACCGGGTTGATCCCCGCTTCTTTGGCCGCTTTATAAAAATCGACAACGCCGTACATAACGCCGTGATCCGTGATCGCGGCGCTGTCCATCCCCAGTTCTTTGACATATTTCACATATTCTTTGATCTTGTTGGAGCCGTCCAAGAGACTGTATTCCGTGTGGACGTGTAAGTGCGCAAACGCCATGCCTCTATCCTTCCCAAAATCCGCCGGATCACTCCGGTTTTTCAGTGATTTGCCGTCTTTATTATTATAGACTCTGGGAAAGAATCAGTCAAACCCCTCCTACGCCAGATTTACCGGGCCCTCTCCATCTCCTCTATCATAGGCTCAATCTGACAGAGCATATGATCCATGGAGCTGAACAGAGCGCTTTTTGCCGTACCAAGCTCGTTCGCCTTGTTAATATAGCCGGTCACCTTCTGATACTGCTGCTGGTTATTCATAAAGGTTTGATTCACATCCTCAAAATCATTTTCGGACACCGCAATGGCTTCTCCGATGCGGGACTGCACTTCCGTAGCGCCCTCCGCCACGGTGATGATATTGCCGAATACGTCATAGGTGGCGTCCACTTCCAAAAGGCTCTTTTCCAGCGCATCCCTGGAAACGCCGATGCTGTTATTCAGCTTCTCCGTACCGGTTTCCACATCATTGATACTGGCATCCACCATACCCACAAGTACCTTGATCCCATCGGCAAGCTTCTTGACCTCCTCCGCCACAACCGAGAAACCTCTTCCCTGCTCTCCGGCTCTGGCCGCTTCAATGGAAGCGTTAAGGGCAAGCAGATTGGTCTGGTTCGCCACGGAGACAATCTCCTCCATACACTGTTTGATATTCTGCACGGCTGTCTGGAAGCTCATAAAGGTTTCCTGTATTTCATCGAAATATTTCTGTACCTGGTTTGAGCTTTCCTTCAAACCGTCTATCTGCCGCTGTGCCACCTCAACTGATTCGTCTATGTGCTGCTTTACAGTCCCGAACTGTTCCGAAATCTCCCCCACATGAAGGAAACGGTCCTGAAAGAGATCCAGCTGCTCTTTCATCACCCTTTCCCTTTCCAGCACATCGTCAAAGGAGCTTCTGATTTCACCCAGCCCCTGTAAGGAGTCAATCTCTTTCAAAAGAATCTGCTGACGATATTCCTCTATGTTTTGCACCGCATGTATGACAGGATAATAGTCCGGCTTTTGTACTGTACGTGCCGTCTGCTCTACAACACTTTTCTCCGCTCTTGATTTCCAATTAAACATCGACATATCTCTCCTTTTCCACTATTCAAATACAACACAGGTCATGGTCTGATTCAGGAACTGGTCGTTATAATGTTCCCCATAGCCAAAAAATCCCACATGGTTCCCAAGTGTGCCCATGGTATCCAGATACTTCTGTAACTCGCCGTTTTGCTGGAAGTACAGATACCGGAACAGGCAGTTTACGGAAAAAATCGCCGACACATGTGCAAAATCCTTTTTGATCTGCGAGACGGTCTCTCCCACAATCCGAAACGTATCCTTCGCCTCAAGAATCGTCAGCACATCCGAATCATTGACGGCCATGAAACAGGTAAGGGCGTTTCCTATTGTGCTTTTTACTGCGACAATGCTCGTATCGTTTCCCGTTATTTTACCGAAAGGATTCTTGAAGGTCTGGCTTTCTATATCCTTTTCATCAATCTGTAGCAGCTCTGTATACACCTGCTTCGCCGGTTTGCCGTTCAGTTCGCCGATGAGATAATCAGCCTTCTTCGTCTTTGAGGCAATCAGCCTGTAATCCCCGCTTGGCTGATAAATATTTTCCTTATATATTTTTACTTTACCTGCATTATTTTTAACGATAGCGTAGACGGAGGCGTCCTCATAAATTTTCCCGTTTGCGGAAAGCTTTCCGACGTCGCCGGTACCGCCTATCATGGAAACCCCTTTTCTTTTCAGAACGCTGTACATGGTAGTCAGAACGCAGGCGTCGTTTCCAGAACAGAAATTGATACATACGGTATTCTGGGAGGAGGGCTTCACCTGCTCCAGATCCCGCTGCAGCCGCCCTATGTACTTGACCGGCATACGGGATACCTGTTCCATTACATTGGCTGTAGCTGTAATACCCTCTGTATAGGCGACTACCATAACCCCCTTTTCGATCACCTGATCCTGATAGCTCATGCCGATACATCCGATACTGGGCACGCCGGGAAAAGCGGCCTCAAGCTGCGCCACATGTTCCTCAAACCTGTCTGCATTCGACAGCAGCACAAGAAGCGCCGGAGAGGTTATCTTTCCCTCTCTGAGCGCTTCCTGTAAGTCTCCCCTCCTGCTTATTCCAACTAATTGTTTCATTTACAATGTCTCCTTTTTGAAAATCTTTTGCTTTTTCACTATAACAAAAAGGGGACACGCCAAAAACGGGTTTGGTATAATTCGTCATTTTTCGGACATATTTTGTTCATAGCCTTTTCCAACATCCACCCAGCCCGCACAGCCGGAATATTTCTCCAGTTCCGGTATCGTCAATTCAATTGCACTGTTGGAGCTGCCACAGGCAGGAAATACTGTCTCAAAGCGTTTCAGCGACACATCCAGATACACTTTCACGCCCTCGTTTACGGCAAACGGACAAACGCCGCCCACAGCATGTCCCACAAGCGTCTCCACCTCCTCCGGTGTAAGCATCTTTGCCTTCGTGTGAAACTGCTCCTTGTACTTGTGATTGTCAATCTTCACATCCCCTGCCGCCACCACCAAAAGAGCCTTGCCGTCCACCATGAATGACAGTGTTTTCGCTATTCTCGCCGGCTCACAGGAAAGGGCTGCCGCAGCCAGTTCCACAGTAGCGCTGGACACAGTAAACTCCCGAATCTTTTCTTCTATTCCATACTGTTTAAAATATGCTTTTACTCTCTCAATCGCCATGCTGATCTCCTCCTTTTGGAACATGTTACATCATAAAAGCCCCGCATCTCACCGATGCAGGGGCTTTTGTTCTAATTTTATGACGCAAATGTCATGTATGCTTTACAGATATTTCTTGAGCGCATCCACCTTGTCAAGCTTCTCCCAGGGCAGATCCAGATCGTTGCGGCCAAAGTGTCCGTAAGCCGCCGTTTGCTTGTAGATCGGACGGCGAAGGTCAAGCATCTTGATGATGCCTGCGGGCCTTAAGTCAAAGTTCTCGCGCACGATCTCCACCAGCTTGTCGTCGGCAATCTTTCCTGTGCCAAAGGTGTCTACCATGATGGAAGTAGGCTGCGCCACGCCAATCGCATAGGAGAGCTGGATCTCGCACTTGTCCGCAATGCCTGCCGCAACGATATTCTTCGCCACATAGCGGGCCGCGTAAGCTGCGGAACGGTCCACCTTTGTGCAGTCCTTACCGGAAAACGCGCCGCCGCCGTGACGGGCATAGCCGCCGTAGGTATCTACAATAATCTTACGGCCTGTCAGACCGGCATCGCCGTGAGGGCCGCCGATTACAAAACGTCCCGTGGGATTGATGAAAAACTTGGTCTTGTCGTCCACCAGCTCCTTCGGGAGAACCGGGTCAAACACATATTTCTTGATATCCTCGTGAATCTGCTCCTGCGTCACATCCTCGTCGTGCTGGGTAGAAAGCACAACCGCTTCCAGGCGGACCGGCTTGCCGTTCTCGTCATACTCCACAGACACCTGACTCTTGCCGTCGGGTCTCAAATACTTGAGGGTGCCGTCCTTGCGGACTTTGGTAAGCTGTAACGCCAGTTTGTGGGCAAGGTCGATGGGATAGGGCATGTACTCCTCTGTCTCGTTGGTGGCATAACCGAACATCATACCCTGATCGCCCGCGCCTGTGTCAAGATCATCTTTCTGCTCGCCCTTTTTCGCTTCCAACGCCTTGTCAACGCCCATAGCAATATCTGCGGACTGCTCGTCAATCGCCACAAATACCGCGCAGGTATTTGCGTCGAAACCATACTCGGATTTGGTATAGCCGATCTCTCTCACCGTGTCACGCACTACCTTCTGCATATCCACATAGGCGTTTGTGGTAATCTCGCCGGTCACCAGTACAAATCCCGTACAAACCGCCGTCTCACAGGCTACGCGGCTCATGGGGTCCTTCTCCATGCAGGCGTCCAGAATAGCGTCTGAAATTGCGTCACAGACTTTGTCGGGATGCCCTTCGGTTACCGATTCGGATGTAAATAGTCTTTTTTCCATTTTTCCTCTCCTTTGTTTTTTTAATTGAAAAAGTCCTCTTATTTCTCTTGAAATAAGCGGACCCGACATGCTGCATCAAATCCTCTTATTGTTCGATCTGTACCGCTCTCACGGTCTCGCTCAGGTTGGCACCTTCCTATCAGGGGTTGCCGTGGCTTCATCGATCCTATGTATCTCCACCACTCTGAATAAGAGAAAGATATCACAATATGAAATTTTCTGCCTGCATTTCTTATCTGTACATTACCATACACCTATACATAGCGCATGTCAATACCTGATTTTCATATATTCCCGTCAACTGACTTTCAGTTTAAACTTCTGTAATTCCCGCTCGGTGGTCACCAGATCGATCTGCGCGCCGAGACTCTGCAACTTCAAATGAAAGTCCTCGTAGCCGCGCTGGATATACTTGATATCATCCACCGTGCTGATCCCGTCCGCCGCAAGCGCGGCAATGACAAGAGCGGCCCCCGCCCTCAAATCCGGAGCCGTAATGCTCGCCCCGGTATATTTGGGTACGCCGTCAATAATCGCGGTATTGCTCTCCACTTTAATATTGGCCCCCATACAGGTGAGCTCATCCACATATTTGAAACGATTTTCAAAGATGCTCTCCGTCACAATGCTTGTCCCTGCGGAAAGGCCCAATGCCACGGTAATCTGCGGCTGCATATCCGTAGGAAATCCGGGATAAGGCAGCGTCTTCACATGGGTATGTCCCAAGGGCTTAGCTGCCACCACACGCACCGCGTCGTCGGACTCCTCAATCTCACAGCCGATCTCCAAAAGCTTCGCGCTGATGGACTCCAAGTGCTTCGGGATCACATTTTTTACCGTCACGTCGCCCTTCGTCACCGCCGCCGCAAACATAAAAGTACCCGCCTCAATCTGATCGGGAATAATGCCGTATTCCGTTCCGTGCAGCTTGGACACGCCTTTGATCCGAATCACATCCGTCCCCGCGCCTTTGATATTCGCCCCCATGCTGTTTAAGAAGTTCGCAAGGTCAACGACATGGGGCTCCTTCGCCGCATTTTCGATTACGGTTTTGCCCTCGGCCATAACCGCCGCCATCATCACATTCATGGTGGCCCCCACGGTCACCACGTCCATATAGATATGGCTGCCCTTCAGCTTCGTTGCTTCCGTGATAATCAGGCCATGCTCAATCCTGACGTCCGCACCCAATGCCCGAAAACCTTTGATATGCTGGTCGATGGGCCGCAGCCCAATGTTGCAGCCGCCCGGAAGCGCAACCTCCGCCTTGTTGTATTTGCCCAAAAGCGCTCCCAGCAAATAGTAGGAAGCCCTGATCTTTTTGATATAGTCGTCCTCGATCACCAGATCGTGGACCTGTGAGGCGTTGATCTTCACCGTATGTCTGTCGATATGCTGGATCACCACGCCAATACTTTCCATCGCCTGCATCATAACGTTGGTATCCCTGACGTCAGGCACGTTCTCTATCAATACGGTTTCATCCGTCATAATGGCGGCCGCCAGAATCGCCAGCGCCGCATTCTTCGCACCGCCGATCTCCACCTCGCCGACTAACGGATTCCCACCTTTAATCGCATATTGTTCCATGTATGTTTACTTGCCTTTCTCAATCGAAAAAACTCAAACATTAAAATACAGTATACCAGATTTTGGAGGTTTGTAAACCCCGCACACACGTTCAGCCGCATTTGCAAAGCCGCTAATTCAAATAGTCAAACGGATTCACCTGCGTACCGTTTATGAGGATCTCGAAATGAATATGCGGGCCTGTGCTGACACCCGTATTTCCGCTCAGGGCAATCTTCTGCCCCTGCGTCACCGTCTGGCCCTGTTTTACCAGCACCTTGCTCAAGTGTCCGTAGCGGGTCTGTCTGCCATCCTCATGATTGATATAGACCACATACCCGTAACCGCTTCCCCAGCCGGCCCTTGTGACCGTTCCCGTACAGGAGGCCATCACCGCCGTACCTACCGGCGTAGCCCAGTCCACCCCTTTATGATAGGTGCTGGCTCTTCTGGTAGGCGCTTTCCGCCTGCCGAAGCCGGAAGAAAGTCTGCCTCCGGAAATCGGTTTGATATAGGTCGGAGGAATCTTCGTACCGCGCTCCACAATTTTGGGCACAGCCGCATAAGTGATCTCCTCCTTTAAGATCTCCCTGCTTACTTCCTCGTTATTGCGATAGGACACATCCGCCACCACCTTGCGGTGCCCGGCAGAAGGTTCCTGCAGCGTCTGCGTCTGGTTGGTATACCAATCGTCGTTATCTACATAGATAATCTCCGCCTCGTAATCTTCCTCATAATACATCTGCTCCGTGCGCTCCACGGAGAGCTCCGGTTCCGGCACGGTCACAATAAGCTCGTCCCCCACACGGATCACGGAATTTGCATCCTCTATGGTATCGTTCATGGCAATCAGACGGTCTAAGGGAATCTCGTTTTTCTCGGCAATCTGGGAGAGCGTGTCCCCCGCAACCACCTCGTAAATCTGTTCCTTCTCCTGATCCTTTGTCACCTCTTCAATCGCCTTATCTAGGGGCGTCAATTCCTCGTCCTGTAAATAGGACTCCACAACCTCCACCGTGTCCCCGAAATCCAATTCGAGAAGACCCAGGTCATAATCGGAAAAATCCTTCTCCACAGCCGGCTCAATATCCGCAAAAATCTCGTCTAAAGCCGCATTGATTCCCACGCTGGTCATAACCGCTTCGGCCTCGGCTTCCTCTTCTTCCTGTTCCTTCGCCGAGTAAACCTGCGTTGTCAGCACGTTGAGCTCTCTGTTGGAATCCTGCACCAGATCCGCATAATAGTTGCTGCCGCCGTCGTATCTTTTGATAGAAGCCTGCAAAAGCGCAAGCACTTCCTGTGTACTCGCAAGATTAACCGTATACTCATTAATCTTGACTGTGTAAGAGCGGTTCAGCGTCTCCTTGACACTCCCCTTCAGGGCGTTAAACATGTTGGAAATTATGACATTTCTGTCATCTATTTTTCCCCAGAGCACCTCCTGCCCTTCCCATGTCAAATCGCTCTCCGCAAGCACCATCTCATCACTGCTGCCCGCAAGCTTTTTTCTTGCGGCGATCAGGCATTCGTCCACTTCCCCGATATCACCCATCACGCCAACCTGCATACCGTTTAAATACACGGTAAACATATTGTCCCCATCGCTTTCAAGAGTCTGGAAATTGGGCAGGAAAAAGGCGGCGATCACACAAGCAAGTACCGCAACCTTAATATATGCAATTTTCATTTTTTTATAATGTCTGCTCAATATTTTCATGCTATATTTCACGTATGATTTCTCAGAAGAACTTTAATTCGTAAGCTATAAAAGAGGAAGCAGATTCAGCACAATGTCCACAATCACACCGATCAGAACAGCTATCAAAAGCGGGGAAGACCCCTTCCCCTTTGCCGCCTGACTCTCCTGCTCCACACGGTTCTGTTTTTCCAGCTCTTCCGTAAAAGCCGCCTGCACGTTGCGGTAAACCTTCACGTTCTCCTTATGCACAATATCCTCAGTCTGGGTGAGGCGCTCTTCTAAAAGGCCTTTGACTGCGGTAAGCTGTTTTTCCACATCTTCCCCTGTCTTTTCCTCTACCTTAATGCTCTCCAATTTCTCGATGCACTTTGCAATCAGGCCGCGCATATTATCCACATTCTGAGCCGTCTTGAGATTCACACGGCGAACTTCCTGCATAATCTCATCGTAAGCCTTTAATTGGTTCTGCATCTGCTCCATCTTGGCTGCCTCCGCCGCGGAGTTCGCCCGGATCATTTCCTGTGCATTTTTTCTCTGTGCCAGCTTATCTATAAAGGTATCCATATTTTCATTCTCCTATTATTTCCCATTTCTGTAACAAAATCCGCAAAACTATGTCTGCATTTTATCACTTTTCCGCCGTTATGACAATAAAGAAAAGTATCCCGCCCCATTTCCCTTTATTTATTGTGCATTTTGCACATTTTTTTGTCACCTGTTTTTATATTTTTAGAAATATTAACTATAACTTTACATATTGTTCATATTTTGTTCATATTTTGCAAGTACAATAAATACATAGAAAGCCAAGCGAAATGTCGTGTAGTCATTACACACATAGATAAATTTTTTCATAATAGCCCGGGTGCCGAAAGGTGCCTGGGCACTCCTCATTCTTAGGGAAATTTTTCCAACATAAGAGCAACAAAGAAGAGGACCTCTCAGTCCTCTTCTTCCTGTTCAATCTGCATCACTTCTTTTGTCTCTTCCTGTCCGATATGTAAAATCTCCTCATTCAGGGACATCATTCTGGCATCCAGCGCCGCAACCATCTGCGCGCATTCCACAAGCTGCTCTTTGATATGCTCCGGCGCATTCCCCTCAAATTTGTAATGAATCTTGTGCTCCAGACTGGCCCAAAAGTCCATGGCTACCGTGCGGATCTGAATCTCCACCTTCGTGTCAGCGATTCTGTCCGAGAGATATACCGGCACCGTCACCAACATATGGTAACTCTTATAGCCGCTGGCCTTCGGGTTCACAATATAATCCTTGACAGAAATGACACGTATGTCACTCTGATTGCTGATCATCTCCGCAATCTGATAAATATCAGACGAGAAAGAGCAGATCACACGGATGCCCGCAATATCATTGACATAGCGCACCATATTATCTATGGTCGACTCGTAACCGTGCTTTTTCAGCTTCTTGACAATGCTCTCCGGCGTCTTAATGCGCCACTTGATATGCTCGATCGGATTATAGCGGTGCACATGCTGAAACTCGTCGTTTAAAATCTCCAGCTTCGTGGATATCTGCTTCAAAGCGGAATTATAAATCAGCTGTACTTCTTTCCAGCTGTCGATATCGCCGTCTTTTTCTCTATCTACAATAACTTCCATAAAAGAATCCCCCAATACAGATTAATGCCTGCTTAAAGTATACCACATTTTTATTAAAAGTGTATAATTTAGACAAAGTTTTCTACTTTTTTTATATTTTATTGTATATTTTCACACCCGTCTCTCTGCGTATTCATCATCAAGCATGGCAATATGACGGGAATCGTTGCCATTATTGGGTACATATACCGTACCAATACGGTCGGCGAGAGCAAAAGCGTCAGGTAATATGCCGCAAGGTACACCGCCGGAAGCATTTCCCGGTATTTTTTCTGATACAATGCCGCCGCCAGATACAGATACAGAAGCCACCAGTACAGGGCAGGCGCAAAAAGCAGTCTGACTACCGGAAGTTTCCCATATTCATTATCCGATACGATTTTTTCCATAAAAGCGCGCAACCCCGGCAGAAAACTGTGTTCCACAATCTCACAGCCCGCAGGCATCGTCCGGTTGTCCGTGGAGAGATACCCAAATCCGCTCTCCGTCCCGATCCCATACACCTGAGCATGGGAAGTATCCCACAAAAACCAGAGTCCCAGTGAATTGTCCAGAAAGGCGTCCACGTAGACCGCCGGATGCTGTAGTCCCAGCTTTACCCATGTCTCAATCAGACCTTTGGGATTGTCATGAATGACGGCACGGTTTTTTACCGGATCGGCCAGATGGGGATGATAGGCCGCAAAAACCCATTCCGACGGAATGTAATGATCCAGTTCCTGCCGCATCTGCGGACTCAGCTGTTCTTCCGCCTCCACCCGCGTGCGTGCCATCTGCTGTAGGGGAACACTCAACATTTCCCGCGGGCTGCCACTATGTGCATGGGTCGCTGTTTTGAGCATGGCCGAACCTATAGCGAACAATAAAAGCGCAAGCAACGCCATGCGCAGATAGGTTCTCCTGGCCGGTTTCCCGATTCCGACATACACAACCGGCACGCTGACCACAAAGGCATACACCGCATTGTTCCGAAACAGCAGCATGAGAGCCGCCAAAACGATGAAAACTGCCCGCTCCTTCCTGCCGCCCCACATTTCCCGGTCGCAAATCATTCGATACATCCATAGCGTAAAGGTAAGCACCAGAGCCGAGAAAAGCACATCCTTCGTCGTGCTGAGCGCCAAAACGGAATTGGCGGGAAACAGCCCATAAAAAAGGAGCAAAAGAATTCGTATCCACCGAGGAATCTGCCGCCGGTACAAATAGGAAAGCGCCCACCCGAAGGCGGCGGCCATCAAAACCATCTGTACCACCGAATGTACAGCCATACCCGCGGAATAGGAACCGAGCGCGCCTCCCAGCCTGAAAAAGGCCCCTAAAAATAACGTATGCAGAAGCGGGTGATGCGTGCTGTAATCATGGGAAATCACCTGATAGAGCTGTCCCTCCGCATCGTAGGCAAACACAGACGGATAATACGCCAGAAAGACCGGCATCCAGCAGAGGAAAATCACTATCTCATAAAAAAGCCACATCTGCCACACAGGACGCCTGCCTTGTAAATCGTGCTTCCATTTTCCGACGCGTTTTGATTTCCCGCCGCACATTATAACCGCCGCCAGAGCTGCCGCAGGCACGGATAAAAGCGCTGTCTGTAGCAGAAAAAGAAGAAAACTGCCCATCCCGGCCGCGAAAGAACCGCCCGGGTCAAACACCGTCCCCTTGCTGACAAGCCGCCATCCCAACACACAGGAGCACGCAAACGGAACGCCCCAGACAAAAGCACAACAAAGAAGCCTCTTATTTTTCACCAACCAAATATATATGCCCGACTTTCGGATGTATTCCTTTTTCTCTCTTTTTTCCATGAGACAAGTATACCATCATCGCATAAAATATTGAAGAAAGATTTGCACCGCAAAGGTATTTACATTTCCCGCCGGTATTTGTATAGTGAGAGGAGAAGAAAAGGAGGCACGGCATGTTTCGTCTGTGGGCCAAGGAGTGGAAAGACAACCGAATGATAAAGGATACCGTGATCGAAGATGACCGTGAGGAAACGCGCACCCATAAGGTATTCGACGCCCTCGAGGAGGTCTGCCTGCAATTTGATCTGGGAAAACCGCTCTGGCTGGACGCTACCGTATCCGAATTTAAGCGCCACAGCAGAGCCCGTTTTCATCAGGATAATTTTATAGAAGAAATACCTTTTGACTATTTGGAAATACACGTGATTGAGGAGGATTAAAACATCCTTCTCTTTTTTTTGCATAAAATAATTGACTTCGCATACTTTAAGTAGTAGTATCATAATATATAAAACATGGTTTTGAAAACTACATTATGTAGCTACCATATTATTTCAGAAAGAAGGAATACTTTATGCAGATTACCATTCGTGAACCCGGAAGCGCCATCACTCATTTTATCGGCATGATGATGGCTATCATTGCGGCAACACCGCTGATGGTGAAAGCCGCCACCGACGCCGACCGCACCGCCTTTATCGCTATGGCCGTATTTATCGGCAGCATGGTTGCCCTCTACGGCGCGAGCGCGCTCTACCACAGCGTCACCGTAAAGGACAGCATCTTAAAAATATTTCGTAAGCTTGACCACATGATGATTTTTGTGCTGATCGCAGGCTCTTACACACCCGTGTGCCTTGTCGTTCTGGGCGACCGCCGGGGATATGCGCTTTTGGCAGCGGTTTGGGGCATCGCCATCGCCGGAATGCTGATCAAGGCTTTCTGGATTACCTGTCCCAAATGGTTTTCCTCGATCCTGTATATCGCCATGGGCTGGGCCTGCCTTGCCGTTTTCGGCACGCTGTGGAGCACGCTGTCAAGAGGCGCTTTCTTGTGGCTTCTCGCAGGCGGCATTCTCTATACGGTGGGCGGCGTGATCTATGCGCTGAAGCTCCCCATCTTTAACGCCCGGCACAAAAATTTCGGTTCTCATGAGATTTTCCATCTGTTTGTGATGGGCGGAAGCGTGTGTCACTTTATCTTCATGTATCTTTATGTGGCCTGAGATCCTCCGGCCACATAAGATATCATTCAGCCAGAGAGCGGAAAAACTCCATTTCCTCCTCCGGCATCTCATAGTAAAACGTCAAAAATTCCTCCGGGGCAGAAAAACCTTTTATAACCCCATCCGCCACCGTCATTTTAATAATATTTGTACCCTCATATAAGGTAATGGTATGATTTTCCTCCAGTTCCTTTGCGCCGAATCGGGCAGCAGGATATTTGTAAGCAGTCAAATAGTATTGTTCCTCTGCTCCCTCTAACTCCTTTTTCAATTCGTTCTGACGTTCTACGAGATCCGAATCGTCAAAAAGCGAGCGCTGGTTATACTGATACAGCTGCTCTTCATCACTTATTGTTTTTACAAGCTCATTACTTTCTGCCGAATAAATTCTGATTTCAGCCAGATTATCCAGTTCTTCCCTTGTATACTTTTTGCCCTCTCCCGCAGAACACCCTGCGCAGATACCCAGGACGAGTATTGCCAGAATGCCGGTTTTTATCTTGTTTTTCCTATCCATCTTTCCCACCATGTTTTTCATCTTTCCTCCCGGCTTTCTATCAGCAATTTACAAGTTGTCACCAGCAGACAGCAAAACAAAATAATGACCGGCGCATAGGGACTCCATGCGTTCGTGAATATTCCGATCAGAACTGCAATCACGGTTACCGGCAATGCAAAATAAATATACTGATACCTTCCTATACGCCCGCTTTTCGGAGCATGTTCCGTATTTTTCATGATAATGCTGTCAACGTGCATGGACATACCCGACCATATAACAAGCCCTAACCATACCGTATCGGCTATCCACCCAAAAACATTACAAGCTGTCTGGTCAACATGAATCATTAAAAAGTGTTCTATTTCGGTACTTGTCAAAAGAATCATCACTCCCACAATCATTACAACCGCGTATTTTTTTCTTCTGCTTTCCCTCTGTCTCTTAAATTCCCCGAACACCTTATCATCAAATGTAAGGCGTTCATTTTTGATTTCCTGATACTGTCTGGTCTGAAAAAAATGCCAAATAATAATAACGATCCCCGCTGTCATTGTAAGCCAATAAAGAAAAGCCATTATCATGCTATTGTGTTCAAAGCAATCAAAGACATTCGATAATATAAAAAGACTGATTCCTGCCGTAATCCACTTTACATTCTGCCTGCTGTACGACAGATATCCGTCCAGCATTTCCTGACTGACATAATACCCGCTGTCCGGCAGAGCTTTTTCTGCTGATACGGCTTTTTCCTCGCAATCCTCTTTCAGCAGATAATCCGTCGACACACCGAACAGATCACTGATCTGCACCAATTTCCCCACTTCGGGGATTCCCTTATCGTTAACCCATTTCCCTACTGCCTGTCTGGACACTTCCAGCCTTTCCGCCAAATCCTCCTGTGTCATACCGTTGTCTTTCAGCAACACTTTTAATTTTTGTCCCAATGTCACTTTTATTCACCTCCTGCAAGTATTCTGCTCCTAAATGCCAGAGGAAAACAACCAATCTGTGGTTTCCTTTTGTCAACTTTGCGTTTCATTCCCTTATTTTATCATTTTTTTCGCCCTTTTCTATCACTTTTTTCTTTATAGTCCCGCAAACAAGACGCCGGGGAATGCAAATAGGAAAACAGATTCAACAGCAGCGCGCCGATCCACGCCGCCCCCTCCGCATAGACCGCCGCCGCAAAGCCGAACACGGGCAGACCCGAAACAATGACACCTATGCGAATCACCATTTCCGCAATGCCGGAGTACATGGGAACGGCAGGTTTTCCCATCCCCTGCACACAGCTCCTGAAAACAAACAGGAGATTGAGCAAAACAAGGAACAGCGCCAGAAATTTCAAATAGACCACCGTACAGCCGACCGCCTCCTGCCCGGCAAGCATCAGCTCCGCCAACGGCTCTGCAAAGAAAAATAAAACCGCTCCGAGAAGAAGCGATGAGATAAATGCCATGATACCCGCCGTTCTCGTTCCTCTGCGAATCCTCTCAAACTCCCCCGCGCCGAAATTCTGCCCGGAAAATGCCGATACGGCAAAGCCGATTGTAATGCCCGGCAACATGAAAAAATTCAGATATTTATTGCAGACAGAATACGCAGAGGTATAGATTACGCCGTAATCATTGATACAGCCCTGTACAAAGATACAGCCCACAGAAGTGATCGAATTCATCAGCGCCATGGGCACGCCGTTTCTCAACAGTTCTTTTTCCATTTGATACTCAAAATCAAAAGCAAAATCACACCGGCTTAACCGGAATTCCCCGATTTTAAACAGCCTGCCCCCGCAGATCCCCACGGACACAAGCTGTGCCAAAAGCGTCGCCCACGCCGGCCCCGCAACACCCGTATCGAGTACAAAGAGGAACAGAAAATCTAACCCTATATTCACGCAGGAGGAAACAAGGATCGCAAGCAAAGGCGTTCTGCTGTCCCCGACTGCCCGCAACATGGAGGAAACCAGATTATAAAACACCGTGACCATCAGACCGCCGAATATGACATACCCGTAGGACAGACAGTCCCCTATCAGCATTTGATCCGTCTGCATGATCCGCAAAACAGGACGCAGGCACCATAAGCCGATCCCTGTAAGATACAGCGCGGACACTACCGATAACATGATGGATGAAGCCGCCGCTCTTCGGAATGTGGCGAAATCCTTCTCCCCGTAAGCCTGAGACAAAATGACAGAAAAGCCGTTTGTCACACCCATGATAAATCCCGTTATCAGAAAAGAAAACGTGGTAAAATTTCCGACCGCCGCCACGGCCGTGTCGCCCAATCCCTTTCCGATCATCACCATGTCCGCAAACGAATAAAACTGCTGTAAGACATTGGCAAGCAGCATGGAAAAGAAAAAAGACAAAAGAGATTTCGTTACAGAACCTTTTGTAAAATCCGTCCGTCCCATCCTGACTCCTCCCTGTTCTCAGTGTTTTGATGGTTTCTTTTTATCATGAATGCCACGAAAGTTATATCAAATCATTCGCTTTTTTATCAAAACTGTGGTATGCTATGTGCAAAGCATACCCTCGGAAGGCGGATTCATGAAAATCAGGCGGGAACTCAACAGACAATTATACAGACAAAAGGCATACGGCTTCGAAAATAGGCTTTCCTGCTTTGACAAAGCGGTACTGGACGCGATTCTCGGCGGCGAAACAAAAACGTTAAAACGCCTCATTTCATCCGAAAGGCTGTCCCTGTCTGCAGGAATGAGAAATCTGTCAAAAAACGAATTGCGAAATGAGAAATATCATTTCATGATCACGGCGGCATTTCTCGCAGAATCCGGCATCGACGTTGGTCTCAGCCACGACGAAGCTTATATGATCACGGATATCTACAGTCGAAAAGCGGACAGAGCCACTGGCCGTGAAGATTTACAGAACCTACTGGAAGATATGTGTCTGGATTTTGCCGAGAGAATCAGGGAGATCAAAAAGGAAGATGTTACATCCATTCATATCCGAAAATGTATTGCACATATTTATGAAGATTTGAGCGGGGACTTATCCACGAAAGGATTGGCTGATTTTACAAAATTAAACCCATCCTATCTCTCCAAATTATTTAAACAGGAAACCGGGAAAACCATCAAAGCTTACGTCACCGCGGCAAAAATGGATACAGCTCAAAACCTATTAAGATACAGTGATTTGAGCTGTTCCGAAATTGCCACGTCGCTCGGGTATTGCTCCCAGAGCGCTTTTACTTATGCTTTCCGTCTGTTTACCGGCATCACGCCAAAGCAATACCGGGGTTAGTCGTCGTACCCGTTGGGGTTGTTGCTCTGCCACCGCCAGGAATCCGCGCACATTTCCTTGATACCGTACTGCGCTTCCCAGCCAAGCTCCTTTTTGGCTTTGTCTGCATTGGAGTAGCAGGTAGCGATATCACCTGCCCGTCTCTCCTTGATCACGTAAGGGATCTTTACGCCCGTGGCTTCCTCGAAGTTCTTCACAATATCAAGCACGCTGTAGCCTACGCCCGTGCCCAGATTGTAGATGCAAAGCCCCGCCTTCTCCTCGATCTTTTTAAGGGCTTTCACATGGCCCACCGCCAGATCCACCACATGAATATAGTCGCGCACGCCCGTGCCGTCCGGTGTGTCGTAATCGTTGCCGAAAACGCCAAGCTCTTTGAGCTTGCCAACGGCCACCTGCGTGATATAGGGCATGAGGTTGTTGGGGATACCATTGGGATTCTCCCCGATCGTGCCACTCTTGTGCGCGCCGATGGGGTTGAAATACCGAAGCAGGATCACGTTCCACTCGGGATCAGCCTTCTGGATATCCGTCAAAATCTGCTCCAGCATGGACTTGGTCCAGCCGTAAGGATTCGTGCACTGTCCCTTCGGGCACTCCTCCGTGATCGGAATAACCGCCGGATCGCCGTACACCGTAGCCGAGGAGGAAAAGATAATGTTCTTTACATTGTGCTTCCGCATCACGTCAACCAGCGTCAATGTGCCCGCAATGTTGTTCTCATAGTATTCCCAAGGCTTCTGCACAGACTCGCCCACCGCCTTAAGGCCCGCAAAATGAATGCAGGAATCAATTTTCTCTTTCGCAAATACCTGTTCCAGCGCTTCCCTGTCCAAAATATCCGCCTTGTAGAATGTTACCGGCTTTCCTGTAATCTTCGCCACTCTGTCGAGAGACTTTTCACTGGAATTTGACAGGTTATCCACTACCACCACGTCATAACCCGCATTCTGTAATTCTACCACCGTATGGGAACCGATATACCCTGCGCCGCCTGTCACTAAGATTGCCATAGTCTGCACCCCGCCTTTCTTTTCCAAACTTTGTTTTTTGTTCTTAACGTGATTTCAGTCTACACTGTTTTCTCCGCATATTCAATGTGGGAATGTTATTTAAAACTGTCTTTTTGTTAACAAAGATTTCTTTTTATCTCAGAAATTCTATTATCGAAAAATAAAAAAATTTCAAAAAGTGGGAATAAAAGCAGCGCATCTTATCAAATACTATGGTATAATAAATGCAGATTATTACCGAAAAACAAAAAATTTTCAAAAAGCGGGAATAGGTAAACGTGTAATGACTTATATAAAAAGGCAGAAATATTTGAATGAATTAATAGAACTGAAAGGCACTCCTGACATCAAGGTAATTACAGGAGTAAGAAGAAGCGGAAAATCTATACTTTTGCAGGAATATATTGAATATCTGCAAGAGACAGAAAAAGATGCGAATATCGTGATGATTAATCTGCAAGAATTAGAGTATGACAGCTTATTAGAATATCATGCTTTGCATGAGTATATCTTAAGTAAATATCGACAAAATGTTCGCAATGTTCTTATGATTGATGAAGTACAATTTTGCCCCAAATTTGAATTGGCAATTAATAGCATATATGTAAAAGGTTTGTTCGATATTTATATTACGGGATCCAATGCCTTCTTATTAAGTTCGGATTTGGCAACCCTTTTTACAGGCAGGACAGTGGAAGTAAAAGTTTATCCTTTTTCGTTTAAGGAATATCTTGAATATTTTGAAGTAACAGATAAATTTGATGAGGCATTTGATTCCTATGTCAGATTTGGGGGAATGCCGGGTTCATATGTCTATTCGTCTAATGACAGACGATATGAATATGTAAGAGATGTCTATTCAACTATATTGATACGGGATTTGGTTGAAAAATACAAGATAAGAAATAAGTCTGAATTTACAAACATTGCATCGTTTATGATGGACAATATAGGTAATTTATTATCTCCCAATAATATCTGCAAAACATTAAATAAAAGTCAAAGTGAAATTACAAGAAAGACAGTATCGAAGTATATCCTGTATCTGGAAAATGCTTTTCTGTTTTATGAAGCAAAACGATATGACGTAAAGGGAAAAAAATATCTGGAAAATAATAGTAAATACTATTTATGCGATTCTTCATTTCGCTATGCTGTCAACGGAACAAGGAATATGGATTTTGGAAGAATATATGAAAACATTGTCTATCTTGAACTAAGACGCAGGGATTATGAAGTATATGTGGGAAAATTATATAAAAAAGAGATTGATTTTGTTGTAAAGAAAAAAGATGAATTAATATACATTCAGGTAAGTGATAATATATCCGATGAGAAAACATTTGAACGAGAAGTTTCACCACTTTTAGCTATTCGAGATGCGTATCCTAAAATGCTCATTGCAAGAACAAGGCATGAAATCTACCTATATGAAGGAGTTCAAATTGTAGATATTTGTGATTGGATGAAATGATTGTATTCAGTTCAAATGTGTGTTTTTTACGCCCTTTTTTGAAAAATCGCCAGCCATCGGCCGGCGATTTACGTAAATAAAGGAATAACACATCATCCTACAATACAATCCCATTCTCCTTACAGAGCTCCCGCGCACTCTCCACCGAGTCAATGCCCGTCTTGTTCTTGATGGGCGCGAATTCCTTATTCCTCACCACCTCAAATGGCAGGCAGGAATCCAACTCGTGAATCATGTCAAGCACCAGCTGCTCAAACTTATAGCCGTTGGGCTCCTCCGGCTTCACAGGCTCTCCCTTCTCATTCAGATAAGGGATTTTCTTCTCCACGATATGGAGCGGCAGTTTCCTCGCCACGATCTCCTCCAGATCCTTCACCCGGAACAGATAGTTTAAGATCACGCCGAAATGATAGGCCGGGCCGCCCTGGGCATTCTTCGCCGCCATCAGCTCCGGCGTCATGTCATAGTATTCCACAATAGAGGGCCTGCCATCCTCCAGACACATCGCGCCCACCTTCTCGTCAGGTGCATTCTTGGCCACCACCTTAGCGCCCACCGCACTGTCCGTGGCGATCGTCGCGCCCACAAAACAGGGATCAGCGATCCGCTGTAGCACATTGTCCACCGCAAACACATTCAGCCATTCCACGCCTGCTTTTCTGATCTGATCGGCAACACCCCATTTCATCATGGACAGGAACCAACCGCCGTTGCCGTTGGGAGACGTGGACATTTTATGTTTCGCTTCCAAATATACCTTGCCCTCATAGTCACAGGCCGGCGCCATATCCTGCATGAAGAAGGTCACATAGTCCGCATTGTAACCGAAATACTTCTTCTCTTCAAAGAAACTGACAGTAGCGTCATGATTTTTGTCACTGGTCATCACATAGAGCGGAACCCATGCACCGGCTTGGTTCACCACATCCATCAAATTTTCGATCAGCCGCTGGAAAATAAAAACGTCCTTTGTCAGACCGATGTTGTACACACCCTTCGGCGCATCCGAACCAAGCCTCGTGCCCATGCCCCCCGCCAAAAGCACAGCGCCGACTTTGCCTGCTTTGATCGCATCCAGACCGATCTTCGTATACTCGCTTTTCTTCTCCTCTATCTCGGGCAGCTGCATGACCTCGATGGGTTCAATTTTTCCTCTGGGATTCAGGGTTTCCTTCTTTTTACAAAGCGACAGCACCTCGAAATCTGTCTGCTCGATCTGGGAAAGCAGTTCCTCCTTCTCCTCACCGCTAAGCTCCTCATAGTATTTCAGCACATGAAGCTGTCCGTATTTTTCCAGTTTTTTGTACGCCTCCTGATAGTCCATAATACCCTCCTTATCTCTGACACATTTGTACTACCACTATGTCACACCCCTGACAATTAGTCAATTACGATTTGCTTATTATATCCATTAATAAGCCTTTGCAATTCTGCATATTTCCAAAAAATTGTCACATGATACGAAATGTGCTACACTACTCGTAATATTATTTTTTATGCAAGGAGAATTTATTATGAAAAAGAAATCACTCATCGTTCTGTTCGCCGCCTCCGTGTTCGCCCTTTCAGCAAACGCCTGCGGTACAGACAAGCAAGCCCCTTCCGGACAGGAGCAATTGGAAATATCCCCGATTGACGGGGGAGCCGCAGATGGCGCAGAAGGAGCCGGCTCGGAGGGGGACGCGGCGGGAAATTCGGAAAGCGCAGAGTCTGCGGGCAGTTCTGACACAGATGTCACAAACGACGTCCCGGACGAATCCATCAAAGATCAAGCCGCTTTCCCCGTATCCGTGACTTTCGAAGAGAACACCGATGAAATCAAGGCTGACGACGGCACTGTTATTTTCACAAACAGCGTACAAAGACCCGTCGTGCACATCGAGGGTGCAGACGAGATCGCGGAAAAAATCAATGCGGATCTGGAAACATATTATGCCGCCTTTTCTACCGATAACAGCGAAACGCTGAATCTGGCAAAGGAAGACTATGCGGCAAGCCAGGGCGAAGACGGCTGGGACTTTCTCGGCTACGCCACCGATGTAAGCGCGAAAGCAACCCGCCTGGACGATAGCATCATTTCTTTCCAGATCACGCTTTACGATTTCACCGGCGGCGCCCACGGCAATTACGGCTCCGCCTGCAGAAACTACAGTGCAAAAACCGGCGAACTCCTCGCCCTCGATGAGATTGCGGAGGACTCCGAAGCCTTCCATGCTACGGCGTTGGATTACATGATCAATCTGGCAAATACGCCCGCCTATCAGGGCAGGCTGTTCGGCCCTCCCTCTAAAACCGATCTGGACGACGCGCTGTTCCAGACAGATCACTGGATTTTTACCAAAAGCGGCATCAGCTTTTTGGCCGCTCCCTATGCCCTCGGCCCTTACGCCTCCGGGGAAATCGCCTTTATGATGCCCTATGAAAAAGCCTATGATCTGGGATTAAAGGAGGACTACCGCTACAACGATAATTTTGTGGAAGAACGCTATTATATCTACGAATACGACCCGGAAACCTTTGAGCCCGTTGTGGACGGAACGCCGGACTATTATTTTGATCTGGACGGAGACGGCACGGAAGAAGGACTCGCCTTTTACGGACAGGTCGTTGACCCGGCTACCGGAGAGAGCAGATACGCTTTTTATATCGACGGAAAAGATTACGGAGACGTCATAAAAGATAGTCTGCCGGCCATTGGGGAGAACGGCTATCTGGAAAGCACCTATGCCCTGTACCACACCGACGCCCAAAATGGAGACGTTCCTGCGTTCGCTGTACTGCTCACGGTATTCGGAGAGGAGCTGGACAGTGACGGCAACCCAATCAACTCTCCCTGCTCCTATGTTTTCAGCTACACGAAGGAGAAAGGTTTGAATTATCTGTATAGGGATGAAGGGTTTGTGACGCTGCCCGCGCAACCGTAACAGCTTGTATTTTCCCAAATAAAATCAAGTAAATTTTCTGCTGTTTCTGTATGATAAATACAGGACAGTCGAAACGGCAAACAATAGTTTCACAGTAGCAACATGTTTTGGCAGGGAGAAAAAATGTGCGAATGGCATCGGCAGATTCAAAAAATAATCGAAGAGATAGACTTGTGCATCAAACAAAGGGACAACGAAGATATGTCTCTGCGCCGTCTCGCCGAAAAATCAGGCTACTCCGAATTTCACATTTCAAAAAAATTCAGAGAAATCTCCGGCATGCAGTTGAGGGATTATATACGCAGCCGGAAACTGGCCTTTGCACTAAAAGAACTGAGAGACACCGATACCGGCATACTGGATATCGCTCTACAGTACGGTTTTTCATCCCACGAAGCTTTCACGCGCTCCTTTAAGAACGCCTACGGGATCACGCCCAGCGCATACCGCAAATGCCCGAAACCCGTCGCGCTCCGCACCATCATAAAGCCCTTCGACTGTTATCTATCAGAGACAGGAGGGTATCAAATGGAAAATTCCGCACAGGAAGTAAAAACTTATTTTGTAACGATCCCGGCGCACAAATTTCTGCACATCCGAAATTATGAGAGCATCGGGTACTGGGATTTCTGGCAAAAGCAAAGCCTGATTCCCGGGCAGGACTGCGAGACAATCTGCGGATTACTAGACAGCATCAAAGGAAAACCGGACGATATGGGCGGCGATGAGGCAAACAGCGGAAGCGGACAGATTATGGCCTATATGAATGACCCTGCCGGCAGAATATGCAGCTGGGGGATCCCCCTTGCGGAATGCTACGGCGTACGTCTGCCGATGGATTACAATGGGGAAGTCCCCTCACAGATGATTTTGACAGATGTGCCGGAAGGCGAATATCTCGTCTTTGAACATGGCCCTTTTGACTACGAAAAGGAAGGGCGCAGCGTGGAGGAAAAGATCGAGAAAGCGATGAAGACTTTCGATTATGCCGCTTCCGGTTATTGCCTTGACACCACACCCGGCAGATTTTTCTACTTCTACCACGACCCGCAGCGATTTTGGAAATATATCAGGCCGGTGCGGAGGGCGGACTGACAAGCCGCGCAGAAACCTCCCATGCAATTTCAGTAATATTTTCACTTTTCAGATAGAACTCTACTTCTGGGGGAGACATTTCCGTCTCCCCCTCTTTCCATGCCAAAACTAACTCATTGAGCTGTTGAAAATGCTTCATCAACGCCCCAAAATCCTGTATCCGGTCAATGGTACTGCTGCCGTAAGCCTGTTGCTCCAACTCGCACACCGCAATTACCTGCATGGACAGTTTTAACTCTCCCGTAATGTCAGAGGCTTCCATCAGCACGTCCGGCCGTTTTTCGAGGCAGGCCAGTATATACGCTTTCGCCCCTGCAATATCCTTCTCTGCAAAGTAATCCGCCAGCCGTTCCTTGATCTCCGCCGTCTCCCGCTTCTCGTCCGTCATGCCCACCTTGCACTCATAAACCCTAAGCCCCTGCACCTGCGTCCAGACATAGAGCAGGAACTCCGAGATAAAGCCGTAAACCCGCTTGTGGTAATCGTCATACCCGGAGGCGTCGATCTTTTCCTCCGCCTTCTCAAAAATGCCGAAAAGCCATTCGCAGTAAGCGTCGTAAATCTCCTTTTTGCAGACCATCATATTGCCGAAATAAGTGCCCTTACCGTGCACCAGCCGGTCAAACGTCTCGTAGTAAGCAGGATAATGCTGTCTGATCACTTCCCCGACCACATCCAGATCATGGATATTGTAATCGCTGGCATATCCGTCATAATAGGAAAAATTCAGCTTCAGCAATTTGGAGGTTATGATATCATGCGCCGAGAGAATCTCTTCATATTCTTTCTCCGTCAGGATTCTCCCCTCCTCCGTACAGAAATACCGGCGGTAATGGCAGATACCCACATCATCCGAGGTTTTGATATTTTTCCAAACCCAGTAAACGCCTGTCAGCTCCCCGTAATAGCAGTTCTTTTCCGAAATACTGACACCCGTGTCGTCTCCGATATATCCCAGATTCTTCGATCCTGCCCGCCCCACCTGTAGAGGCACATAGATCGGATCACCGGGCGTCGGGAATTGTTTATGGGTCATTGTAAAAATAGTTACACTCATAGAACCTCCCGTCCCATCCTAAATAGCAATTACGCTTTTTCCCTCTGACTGCTTAAAATTGCCACCATCTTTTTTCTCACATGAAAAAAAGCCGGAATCAAAAAGGCGTCCGCAAAAACCCATGCCAGCGGGCTTGCAAAACGCACCGCGCTGAATCCCCATTGGGGCACCAGCAAAAAGCCTGCAAGCGCTCTGGCCAGCATCTCAAAAGCCCCCGCAAAAACCGCCAGCTTGCTGAATCCCATTCCCTGAATCAGGAAACGGACAATATTCACTAACGCCAGCGGGAAAAAGAACAGCGCATTGATCTGCAAAAACGAATAGGCATTTGCAATGATCTGCGTCTCTCCCGCATCAAGGAAAAGCAAAAGAAGCTGATGTCCAAACAGATATACCGCGCCCAGCGCAATCAGGGAATAGATCAGTCCCAGCAGACAGCAATCCCTGAGTCCCCTATCCACACGGTCCAGATCTCCCGCGCCCACATTCTGCCCGCCATAAGTCGCCATGGTGGAACCCATCGCGTCAAAAGGACACACCAGCAGCATACTCACCTTGCTGCCCGCAGTGACCGCCGCCACCGCGTTGGAATCAATGCTGTTCACCGCACTCTGCAAAATCACGCTGCCGATGGCCGTGATGGAATACTGTAATCCCATGGGGATACCCATATTGCACAGCTTACTTCCATAATTCCAGCTCCATTTGCTCTCCTCCCTGGACAGCTTTAGGATCGAAAATTTTTTGCGCATATAAATCAGGCAGGCAAGCCCTGCAACCGCCTGTGAAACCACCGTAGCCACCGCTGCGCCGGCCACGCCCATAGGAACCACCACGATACAGAAAACATCGAGGAAAATATTCAAAACCGCCGCCATCACCAGAAAGACCACCGGCGTTTTGCTGTCACCGAGAGAGCGAAGAATGGCCGCCGTCATATTGTAGAGAAACACCACGGGTATCCCTAAAAAGATAATAATTATGTAGTTGTAGGATCCGTCGATGATATTGTCCGGCGTGCGCATGAGCTGTAAAATGGGACGGCACAAAAGTGACACCACAATTGTGATAACCACGGCAAAAATCACGGACAGCCACACGCTGTTCGCCACAAACCTTTTGAGCTCCCCCTCATGCTTCGCGCCAAACTCCTGCGCAATCGGAATCGCGAAGCCATTGCAGACTCCCATACAAAAACCGATAATCAGGAAATTAACCGAGCCGGTAGCTCCCACAGCTGCCAGCGAATCCACACCCAGATAATGACCTACGATCACTGCGTCCACCATGCTGTAGAACTGTTGGAAAACAAGACCAAACAGCAGCGGTACGGCAAATCCCAAAATCAGCCGCATGGGATTTCCCCTTGTCATATCCTTTTCCATAATAAACCCTCCCGAAAAATCAACAGAATCATTGGAGACGATTGTATCACAACGGAATAAAAACACAAGTACCTTTTTCAAACATTTTAAAATATTTTAAAAATATTTTTTATGATAGGAAAACCGATTGACAGGGCAAAAGGAAAGTATTAAGATATTATCACTTTACGCAAAAAGCGGAGGATTTTTCTATGAAGAGTCTTACCAAAGACAGGTTTTATTCCCAGATTGTAAAACTGGTTATTCCCATTGTCATTCAAAATCTCCTGAGCGCGGCTGTGAACTCCGCAGATGTGGTTATGTTAAATTATGTAGGACAGTCCTCTATCTCCGCCGTATCTCTGGCTGCAAACTACGCCAACGTCCTCTTTATGATTTACTACGGGCTGGGGACAGGGGCTTCCATGTTGAGCGCCCAGTATTGGGGAAAAGGGGATATCCAGCCAATCCGTGTCATTCAGGGTATCGCCCTGCGCTTTTCTCTGCTGATTACCCTGTGTTTCTCCGCTTTCGCATTCTTTGCGCCGGAGCTTATGATGCAGCTTTTTACGGAAGACACGGAATTGATCGCCATCGGCGCTGGGTATCTCCGCGTGATGTCCGTCACCTATCTGTGCTGGGGCGTCATCGAAATTTATCTGGCTATCCTGCGAAGCATCGGCCGGGTTACCGTATCCATGATTTTAAATGTGATGGCCTTTACACTGAATATCTTCTTAAACGCCGTCTTTATCTTCGGCCTTTTCGGCGCGCCAAAGCTGGGCGCCGTGGGCGTAGCCATTGCCACCGCACTGTCGCGTGTCATTGAACTGATCGGCTGTATTGCGGTTTCCCTGTTCAGCCGGGACATCAAGCTTAAACCAAGCTATATGTTTCTACATAGCAAGCTTCTGTTTCAGGATTTTGTCAGGCTCTCCCTGCCCGCCCTATTTAACGATGTGGCCTGGAGCGTGGCTTTTTCCATGTACTCCGTCATTTTGGGACACATGGGTTCCGACGCGGTGGCTGCCAACTCCCTTGTCGTGGTGGTCAGGAACTTCGGCACTGTGCTCTGCTTCGGCACAGCCAGCGCAGGCGGCATCCTGCTTGGCAACGTGATGGGCGAGGGCGATATGGAGCGCGCCAAAGAATATGCCTCCAAGCTGATGAAACTCACTGTGATCACCGGCGCCATCGGCGGTGTGCTGGTACTTATCGCCACTCCTTTTGTGCTGCACTTTGCCAAGCTTTCCGAAACCGCCATGCACTACCTGAAATATATGCTTCTCATCAACACCTACTATATTATGGGAACAGCCGTCAACACAACCCTGATTGCCGGCGTATTTCGGGCCGGAGGCGACAGCCGCTTCGGATTAATCTGCGACACCATAGACATGTGGGGTTATGCGGTGCCTCTGGGCTTTCTCGCCGCTTTCGTCTTCAAGCTGCCTGTTCTTTGGGTATATTTTCTTCTCTGCACCGATGAATTTGTCAAATGGCCTTGGGTAATCAAACACTACCGCAGCGGAAAATGGCTGAAAAACATCACGCGGGAGGATCTGTAATCCACTTATCTTTTGGCCGCCTAAAAACCTCCCTGCTTCTTATCTCTACATTTCCATATTGCCATCGGATGCTTCTCCACATTCGCAAGCTCTCTGCCTGCACCAAACACCAGCTTCGGTAAATATTCTCCTTGTGCAAATGTTTTCCAGAACTCAACCTCTTTCTGTGTTGGAACTAATACCGAAGCCAAATATTCTCGTATTTCTTTCTGTACCTCTTCCAGATGAAATTGCTCACCCTTTCGCAATACAGGATTTAAGTCACGCTTAATCTGCATTGTTGAAACCCTTCCTACACTATCTAGTTCGAAATTTTCTGGTGGTCTCTCTGCTCCAATGGCACTATAGAATACAGCACATTTGCGAAGCATTTCCTCTTCGCTTTCATCAAACAGACCGAACTTGACCATATTATGCACGTCATACAAATCTCTTGGCGCCGTTCTCGTAAGTAATGCTACTATCTTTGATGCATATATCTCAAGCGGCGCGACTGACAGCACTGTCAACTTATCCTGACTCCACGGCAACTTCACTTCTCTCCTTGCCACCGGAAGCACATGCACCCGAAGCATATAATTAATCTCAATCTTTAAATTATTTCTCACACCGCCTGCATTCACATACTCATAAACAAACGAATCCAGCGCATGATAATTTTTTGATTTCGGACTTAGCACATAGTCGTTCGCCACCATATACTTATTAAGTCTTTCAGTAATAATCGCCCTGTCCATAAGCATTTTATCTCTATCCAAACTCTTACAATAGTCCAAATCGATATCTACTGAAAGTCTTGGCAAGTCAAAAATAGTAAGATTAATTGCTGTCCCTCCCTTTAACGCAATACTAACGGACAATAATTCATCGTCTTCCATAAATTTCAGCACACCTGCCAAACGACACACCTTTTCAAGAGTATCGCGGACAAATCCCATTTCTTTTGCCATTCTGCCAACGGTCATTCTATCCAATTGCATCAAAATCACCTACACCCTTATCTATCAGTTTCTTTAAAATGGGTGGTGTATACAGTTTCCACTTTTCCTGATAAGCAGTCTCACTGGCATCTTTCAAAAGATATCGTTTGGCATCCGATGAACGCTTATGGCATTCCTCAAAAAAAGAATCTGAAAAAGCGAACTCATCTTGTAATTCTTCAAATAGATATCCACACTTCTGGTATAAAAAGCCGTTATTATTTCTTGCCAGACATTTTAATATTTCATCTTCCTTTAATGCCGGCACTAGCAAAAGACACCGAAGCACCTCTTCCAGTCCCGATATTTTTTCAAAATCTCTTATACTGTCTACAACGGTCTGCTCTACAGATGTCACATTCACTTTTCCGAATTTGATTACCTCTAATCCCGGTTTCCTCTCTACACGATGATATGTGACACCATCATATTCAAATTCTGTAAAACGGCTATCTGTTGCTACATAGCAATCATAAAACACCTGACTTCCATATCCAAAAAATTCAAAAGCACTATGATGTGTTATACAGGCATCCGGGAACATATTAGAAGCTATTTCATAACGTGACAAAACAGGCTGTTTTGTTTCCATACTGATAACAACATAAAAGTCCCTTTTCACTCTCTCAATATATCCCTTTTTCTGATATTCATAGATTACTGCTTTCGCTCCCGCAGGTGTTCCAACAAGTTTTATTAACCCATCTCTGCTAAAACATCCTGCTTCAAGCAATTTTTCGTAGTGCTTCATCTGTACCGCCGTTTCAATTTTTGCGCAATATGATTGATATTTGCATCATTTTATGATTTTTTCAAAATTTACATTTTAATTTTATCGCATTGTGCCTTTAATTTCAATCATATTGTACATTTTTTCAAATTTTTCCTATTCCTCATAGATCGCTTTCCATTCCGCGCAAGTTTTTTCGTTATAAAATACGTCCATCTGCAAAAGCCGTCTGCACATAACCCCGAAACTCCTTCCTGCTCTGCACATCCATCTTCTGATAAATATGGGAAACGTGCTTCTTTACCGTAGTCTCGGCGATGTAAAGCTCCTCGCCGATCTGCCTGTTGGTGTAACCTCTGTAGAGGAGCCATGCAACTTCCAGCTCCCGCTCGGACACCGCATAGATTTCCATCGCTTTCAGAAACGCCGCATAGATTTCCTCATAACTTCTGTTTTCAAGGGAGCACCCATTGGCGGGCCCCTTTTCCGTCCCCTGCCCCGCTCCTGCCTGCTCTCCTTCTGCCGCGCGCACCGTTCCTGCCGGGCTGTCCCCTTTTTGCCCCTGCTGCCTGATCTGATCGCTCACACGAAGATACAGCGCCAGAACCACCGCCAGCGCAATGCCGAGAAAGAGAGTCGTCAATATGGCGACCCGCCACTCCCTTCTCTCCCCCAGCGCGCCTGCCTGATACAGCAATAAATAAGTCAAAAGTATCGCATAACCGGCCCCCAGCAACAGACGGAGCGCCCTTTTTCTCATGCCTGCCCATCCTCCGTATCTACTTCCATGTAGTCGATGATCCTGCGTTTTACCTCCATCTGCAAAGGAAGAAGCAGCATTTCTATCACAATGGCATAAACCACCGTCAGAATCGCCACCGCGCACAGAGGCCCCAGAGACGCCGGTTCGCTCAGTATATGCAGAATTTGAATCGCCGTCAGCAGCATACTCAGAATTCCCGCATATCCCACCTGCTTCTGCATCAGCTCCACCACATCCTGCGTTCGTCTCAGCTCACTCAGGCGGCAGGTATAGCTCTTTTTCAAAAGCTTCCAGCCCCTTACAAAATCTTTCCACACACCGCCCGTCAATAACAGCGGCACCGTAAATGCCAGTATGATAACCAAAGATGGAGGGTCAAACAAAAAAATCAAATCTCCCCCGCCTGTCATGCCAATCAAAATCATGCCGAGCACAATACTGATCAATTCCATACCCATCATCATAATACACGCCCTCCTTTTGTGACACAAATATCATATATATTTGAGATGCCAACGCTTCCTTCTTAAAAAACATACCATGCCGTCCTATGAAAATCTATACTACTTTCCACAACAAAAGTAGTAAAAAGAGCTTGCCCTACGGCAAGCCCTCTGTTTCCTCAATATTTTGTCAAAAACTGCTTTGTCCGCTCCTCCTTCGGATGGTCGATCACCTGTCTGGGATCGCCCTGCTCTACAATCACACCCTCGTCCATGAAAATAATCCGGTCCGCCACATCTCTGGCAAAGGCCATTTCATGGGTCACGATAATCATCGTGGTACGCTGTTCGGCCAGCCCCCTGATCACCTTAAGCACCTCTCCGGTCAGCTCCGGGTCCAGTGCCGAGGTAGGCTCGTCAAAGCACAGAATATCCGGTTGCAGCGCCAATGCCCTTGCAATCGCCACTCTCTGCTGCTGCCCCCCTGATAGCTGATGGGGATAGTGCTCCATGCGCTCCGCCAGACCCATCTGCTCCAAAAGCGCTTTTCCGTGCGCCTCGATTTCCTCAAAAATCTGCTTGCGGTTCTGTTTAAAATCCGGTCGTTCCTTTGCCAAAAGTTTCTCCGCCAGCGTCACATTCTCAAGCGCCGTATACTGCGGGAACAGATGAAACGCCTGAAACACCATGCCGAAATGAAGTCTCTTCGTGCGCAGGTCCTTCTCCTGCCCCTTCACCGGCCTGTCCGCGTCAAACAGGGTTTCTCCCCGCACCGTAATGGAACCGCGGTCCGGCATTTCTAGAAAATTCAGACAGCGCAGCAGCGTGGTCTTGCCCGAACCGGAAGAGCCGATGATCGCCAGCGCATTTCCCTCTTCCAGATCAAAACTCACATCATCAAGCACCTTTGTAGAACCGAAATGTTTTCCGATATTCTTTACTTCTAAAACAGCCATTTTTTCCTCCGTTATAATAACAGTTCAACCCACGCCCATTCGCAAAACGCGCTTTCAGCGCTTTCCGCTGCTTTGCAGCTCCTTTTGCTTATAAAAGGGCGTTCCCTCAGACCATCAGTGGACCGTCAAATTCGTGCAAGCACGATTTTCCGATCCACTTTGGTCTGGTTGAACTGTTATCTAAAATAGTCCAATCTGCGCTCAATATAATTGAATAACAATGTCAAAATGCCTACAAACACCAGATAGAATACGCCTGTGTAGAAGAGCGGCCAGGTCAGGCCGTCGCTCTTCATAAAGGAATATCCCGCAAAGGTCAGCTCATAGGCCGCGATAATGCGCGCCAGAGACGTATCCTTTACCAGCGTGATGATTTCATTGGACATGGGCGGCACCACCCGTTTGACCATCTGTAAAAGCGTGACCTTAAAAAAGATCTGGCTCTTGGTCATGCCAAGCACCTCACCCGCCTCTCTCTGTCCCACGGGAACGCCCTCGATGCCGCCCCGGAAAATAACGGAAAAATAGCAAGCATAGTTGATGCTGAAAGCCACCACCGTGGCGGTGATCCGGCCGGCCTCGCTGCCGCTCCAGATGTTATGTCCGAGCCACAGCCCCGGGCCGTAAAAAATGATAATCAACTGTAACATCAACGGCGTGCCGCGTATGATCCATACCAGCGTCTGTATCAGTCCCCGCAGCGCTTTCCATCTGCTGATCTCACCGAAGGCGAGAATCAATCCCAATGGCAGGGAAAAAAGCAGGGTAAATATAAATATTTGAAAGGTGGTCCAAAGACCATCCAACAACGCCTGTGTGACACTGTAAAACATAACTACCTCCATGCCGGAACGGCTTTCGCTTTACCGCACCGGCAGCCCATATAACCTTACTTTGCAGGTACTACAACCACCTGCGCGTTATTGCAGTACGCACCGGTACACTCCATGGCGCTTGTCACTTCATCGGTCAATGTCATGCCGTTCCAAACTACATCAATGTTTTTGGAATCCAGCTCCATGATCTTGTTGTCCCAATCAATCACGACAAACTGGGCCTCCACACCGAGCTTATCCGCTACCACACGGGCCATATCGGCGTCAAAACCGATCCACTCGCCGGAAGCATCCTTATAATCCATAGGCTCAAACTCGGTAATACCCACAATCAGCGTGCCCTTTCCCTGAATATAAGCCACATCGCTGTCGGAAGCGGAAGCGGTAAACTCCACTGCCTTCTGCTCCACAAGCGCCTCCTGCACACCGTAAGTCTCCGCAATCTCCTTCATGGAACCATCCGCATAGCTCTCCGCAAACACCGAATTAATGAAGGATGCCAGATCGGAACCCTTGCGACAGCCAACGCCGTACTCTTCGGTCGTCAGCTCATCCGTGTGCACCAGATTCGGGTAGCTGGTGCCCTCACCGATCATAGCGCCCGCCATCAGAAGGTCGATGATCGCCGCATCCGATGTGCCGGAAGCCACCTCCATCAGCGCATCCGCCTGAGAAGCCACCGCATTTGTCTGAAAGCCTTTCTCCTGTGCAACGGCCTCTCCCGCAGAACCAGTCTCCACCGCATACACCATATCCTTGTTCGCAGATGCGTCTGCGCCCTTCGCTCCGCATCCTGTAAGAGCCCCACAGATCACCATGGACGCTGCCAATAATACTGCCATTTTCTTTTTCATCATATATTCCTCCACACTTCTATATTTTTGTTAAAATTTAATTTCCTTCCCCTCTAATCTCCACTGCCTGAATTCCGCGGAAGCAGACAACAGAAGATCGGAAGAAGAATTAAGCGCCGTCTCCACGGAATCCTGAATCACACCGATGATAAAGCCCACCGCTACCACCTGCATGGACACGGAATCCGGGATACCAAACAGGGAGCAGGCAAGCGGAATCAACAACAGAGAACCTCCCGCCACGCCGGACGCACCGCACGCTGAGAGCGCCGCCAAAAGACTTAAGACAATGGCCGTGGGAATGTCCACGTTGATTCCCATCGTGAAAGCGGTCGCCATCGTCATGACCGTGATCGTGATTGCCGCACCGTCCATGTTGATCGTCGCGCCAAGGGGGATCGTAACGGAATAGGTATCCTTATCCAGTCCCATTTCCTCACAGATCCTCATATTGACGGGAATGTTCGCCGCCGAGCTTCTGGTAAAGAAGGCCGTGATTGCGCTCTCCTTTAAGCACTTGAAAATCAGCGGATAGGGATTCTTACGAATACACCAGTACACCAGAATCGGATTGGTCACAAAGTAGATAAAGAGCATACAGCCTACCAGTAAAATCAGCAGCTTTCCGTATACGGTAAAAGCCTCCATACCACTGGTCGTCACACTGGTATAAACCAGTCCCAGCACACCGAAAGGCGCAAGGTTAATAATCACCACAACCACCTTGGAGATTGCCGTGGATATATCGCCGAGAGATTTCTTGGTCGCTTCCCCCGCGCCGCGGAAAGCCACGCCCAGAAGCACCGCCCATGCCAGAATACCCACATAATTTGCATCCACCAGAGAGGACACGGGATTCTGCACCACATTCATAAGCAGGGTGCTTAACACCGCCACAATACCGTCCGGCGCCGCCGCATCTGCCGCCGCGTCCGTGAGTACCATCTGCACCGGAAAGATCATGCTGGCAAATACCGCAATCACTGCCGCCAGCACCGTACTGAACATGTACAGAATAATAACGGTTCTGATCACGCCGCCGTGCGATTTTCCCGCATTGCAGAGCGCGCTCATTACTAAGAAGAACACCAGAAGCGGAGCAATTCCCTTAAGAGCCCCGACAAACACATCACCGAGCACGCCGATTCCGGAAGCCTTCGGCGCTACAAGCGCCAAAATCACACCGATAATCAGCCCTACCACAATTCTTTTGACAAGACTGATTCCCGTCCATTTTTCCCACACATTTTTCATAAGTTACCTCCATGTCAAAATCGTTTATTACGATGACAATTATGTACAGCCCAAGCTGTCAGTTACTTTACTATACTACTACGAGAAAGCATACTGCGTCAACCGCTATATACTTTCGCGTTCCAAAATGGTAAAATAAATCTGTAAACGAGGATCATGGATATGAAAGATAAAAATTCCAAAATAAACCCGCCAAATAAATCCACACTGTTATCGTTATCAGCATTATGCCTGCTCCTGTTTTTGACCATCCAATGCGGCCTGCTTGCCAATCAAAGCCGCGAGTTATCGGCTGAAAACGAGGCGTTGTCCTCCGCCCTTGCAGACAAGGAACAGGCTGTCAGAGAACAGACAAGGGAAGTAACAGATTTGCAGACTCGGCTTACCGAAGCCGCCTCCATAGAAGAAGTAGACACGGAGCGGGGCTTTTTGAAAAAGAATGGCACCTATTTGATTGATACAAAAGATCAGCTGTGGGAATTGTGCATATACATCGAGGGAGATATGGAAATCGAACCTGGCGTGCCTGCCGCGTCGGCTTCCTACCGGCTGCGGGACGATATATGCCTGACCCCCTATCAGGAATTTTGTCTGGGCACAAAAGAAAATCCTTTTTGCGGCAGTTTTGACGGAGACGGCCACCTCGTGGACGGCGCGTTTTCTCTGATGGACGGCGCAGATGTGCCGGAGGCCATGTTCTGCGCAGACGAATCTGCAAAAATCGAAAATCTGCATGTCTTCAACCGTATGATTCATATTTTTGATCTGAACTGTCCTTCGGACTGTGCCGAACTGGAAAATCATCTGCCGGACTGCGAAAGCTCCCGGGTACAGGTGCGTGTCTCTACATGGAATCTGGATGTACAAAAGACGGCCGAAGCCTTACGGACGCATTGGGGAAAAACTGCCGGAACAGACGGCGCTCATGTCAGTATGACTTTCTTTCCGGATCAGGATGAGCCTCCCGCCGACGCAGAAGCCTATATACAAAAGATGCACGCTGCCCTTTGTACCCTGGCCGGGGCAGAATATACGGAAATGATAGAGGAAGCCCTGACACATGAAAAAGGATATTTATGGTTTGTCCGGCTGGAGCAGGTCGAAGGTCTGATCTGCTGTACCTTTGAAATCGGTGAACCGGACTTTTCTCCCCCTACCTACAAAGACGATCCCTGCAACTATTATATCATTACAGAAGGCAGTTGGCGGGGAAAAACCGTTCCTTTGCGCCTTCTCAGGATTCCCTATACAGACAGTGAAATGCACAGTATCGGCATAAATACCGGGTATCATTTGGAGCCGGTTGACTTTAATTTTGACGAAAAACCGGATCTGTTGATTCACGAAGGCGGTTCCGGCGGCAGCGGGGGCAGCTGGGGCAATTACCGGGCTCTGGTCTGGAATGATACGGCCGGACAGTTTGAACGTTTTTCTTCTTTTCCGGCGCAGGTATTTTGGCTGCAATTTGACCGGCAGAGAATTATCAACCGCTGGCGGACAGGCGTAAGCCATGAATGTATCGATATCTATGAGATCGTAAACGGCGAATACGTATGCACCAGATTCCTTGTCACAGACTGTAAGCCGGACGGCGAAATCCAATTGATCTATTATGAGATGGGCAAACCGGTAAAAACCCATATCTTGTCTGATATTGATGAAAGGGAAACCCTGTACCCGGATATGAACTACTGGACGCAGGGATAACACGGAGTGACTATGGAACCATACTTTGACGATGAACAGGAAGACGACAGAGAGTTTCTCGCCCGCTGTGAGCGAAGACGGCGTATGCGGCTCGAGCGGCAGCGGCGCTTACGCCGCCAGCGCATGATAAAAAGGTGTCTGTGCCTCGGTATCGCCGCAGTGCTGGTAATTGCCATCACTTTCGCCATAAAGGCCGGCAAAAAGCCAAAGGCAGAGAAACCGGCGCTGGAGATCCAGCCAACGGAAACCATATCCACGACTGACGAACAGCTCCTGGACAACATAGAGGAAATATTGAGAGAAGCAAAAGAAGACGCCGGAATCACAGATTCTGCGGAAGAAACAGACTCCGCCGAATCGGAGGAAGAGCCGCCAGTCTATCAGTTTGCATCCACAGAAGATACCGTCGCCATAACCAGCGCGGAGGTGAACAGTACGAACGCCATTCTGGTGGATGAAAACGCAAACGTCATTGTGGCTTCCAAAAACGCAAAAGAACGAATCTATCCCGCCTCCATGACGAAAGTGCTGACGGTGCTTGTGGCGGCAGAGCAGATTTCGGAAGAGGATCTTGACGACACCTTCACCATGACTTTGGAAATCACGGATTATGCCTATGTAAACGACTGCAGCTCCGTCGGGTTTTTGGATGGGGAAGAAGTGCCCGTGCGCGACCTGTTTTACGGAACGGTACTGCCTTCCGGCGGGGACGCCGCCGTAGGGCTTGCAACCTACGTTGCCGGTTCCCACGAAGCATTTGTAAAACTGATGAACGAGAAACTGAAAGAGCTGGGAATTTCTGACAGCGCCCACTTTACCAATTGTGTCGGCCTTTATGACGACAACCACTACTGTACCGTTTATGACATGGCTGTCATTATGAAAGCGGCCATGCGCAATGACCTGTGCCGGGACGTGTTGTCCGCCCACACCTATACCACCGCGCCCACCGAGGAACACCCGGACGGCATTCCGATCTCCAACTGGTTCTTACGAAAAATCGAGGACAAAGATATGGGCGGCGAGGTATTGTGCGGCAAGACGGGATATGTGGTGCAGTCCAAGAACTGCGCAGTCAGCTACGGTAATGTCCACGGCACCACCTATATCTGCGTCACCACAGGCGCCCACAGCGGCTGGCGGTGCATCTATGACCATGTGGAAATTTATAACAGCTATGTTCCCTCACCAACAGAAAAAATGCTTTCCGCTATGGCCAACTGAAATCTCTTCAAAAAAATGCCCCGCCGGATGGCAGGGCATTTCGTTTCTTCTGCTGTCTCTTATTCTTCTGCCGCTTATTCCGCGGTCGCTTCCTCGGTGTACTTCACAGCCAGCTCGTTGATCGTACCGTCCGCAAGCATTTTCTCAATGGACTTGTTGATTTTGTCAAGCAATTCCGTGTTGCCCTTCTGCACTGCAATCGCATATTCCTCGGACTCAAATGCGCTGGGGTCCTCCACGATCTTTAACCCCTCGTTGTCGCTCACATACTTCTGCGCCGTTGCGGAGTCGATCACGACTACGTCACATTTCCCGTTGGCAAGCTCCATGACAGCCTCTGTACCCTTCTTAAACGCTTCGTAGGCATAACCCATATCCTGCACGCACACCTCGCCGGTGTAGCCCTGCACCACGCAGATCTTTTTATCCGCCATATCGGCAGCCGTCGCGATATCGGAATCCTCCTTCACGATCATCACCTGCGTAGCTGTGTAATAAGGTGTGGAAAAGTCCACTGTCTCGCGCCTCTCATCGGTGGCCGTCATACCTGCAATCACCGCGTCAATCTGTCCGTTCTGGAGCGCCACCAGAAGAGAGTCAAACTCCATGCTTTCCATGGCAACCGTCATGCCGTTCTCATCTGCAATCTGCTTTGCAATTGCCATGTCGATACCGTCGAACTCGCCGATCACACCGTTTGACGTGACATATTCAAAGGGTGGGAACTCCGGGTTTGTTCCGAAGGTGAGTGTGTCTCCCTTTGCAGAACCGCCGCCGCAAGCGGTAAGAGTGCATACCGTCAAAGCCATGACGGCAGCCATTGCCAGTAACTTGTTTGTTTTTTTCATAATTTTCTCCTCCTCGTTGCTTTTACTTATGACTTTATAGATACCCGCAAGCCCGCGCTTTCGCGCTTCCTGTCCAATTCTATCGGACGTTTGCAGGCTAAAGCACCTTACTCAGGAAATTTTTCGTCCGCTCATTCTGCGGATGATTGAAAATTTCTTCCGGCGTCCCGCTCTCCATCACCACCCCCTGGTCTATGAAAAGCACGCGGGAAGCCACCTCTCTTGCAAATCCCATCTCATGGGTGACGATTACCATGGTCATGCCTGATTTTGCCAGATCCTTCATCACATCCAGCACCTCGCCCACCATTTCCGGGTCCAAAGCCGACGTCGGTTCATCGAAAAGCATGATCTCCGGGTCCATGGCAAGCGCTCTCGCAATCGCCACCCTCTGCTTTTGTCCGCCGGAGAGCTGCGCCGGATAAGCGTTCGCTTTCTCTCCCAGATTAACCCGCTCCAAAAGCTCCTGCCCCCGCTTTATGGCCTCCTCTTTCGTCATTTTCTTGAGGAGCACCGGCGCAAGGGTAATGTTTTCCATAATCGTCAGATGCGGAAACAGATTAAACTGCTGGAACACCATACCCATCTTCTGGCGCACCCGGTTCACATTCACCTTGGGGGCTGTGATCAGCTCGTCGTCCACGTAGATTTCTCCCTCGGTGGCTTTCTCCAACAGGTTCAGGCATCTTAAAAAGGTACTCTTCCCGGAGCCGGACGGCCCGATCACAACAACCACCTCACCCTGCGTGATATGCTCGTCGATCCCACTCAGCACTTCCAGATCATCAAATTTTTTATGTAAGTTTTTCACCTTAATCATAACAATTCCATTCTCTTCTTCTCACAGGGTCAGCGTGCATCCGCCCTGCGCAGTCTGATCTCCACTCTTCGGAGGACAAGCGTCAATATTTTGATCAACACGTAATAGATCACCGCCGTTCCGATAAGCGGCATGAAGGCAATAAACGTCGCGCTCTTGATGAAATCGCCGGCCTTCTGTATATCCATCAGTCCCACATATCCCACAATGGCAGTTTCCTTGATCAGCACAATAAACTCATTGCACAGCGCGGGGAAAATATTTTTCACAGCCTGCGGAATCACAATCCTGCTCATCGTCTGAAAAGCGCTCAACCCTAAAGACCTGCCGGCCTCCGTCTGCCCTTTGTCAATGGAAAGAATGCCCGCCCGGATAATCTCAGACACATAAGCGCCCGAATTGACGCCAAAGGCTATGGCGGCAATGATCCACTTATCCAGCTGCACCGACGCAAAAATAACGAAATAGATAATCATAAGCTGCGTCACCGAAGGCGTTCCGCGAATCACATCCGTATAAATACCGCCGATAATTCGAACCGGCTTTTTCTTTGACAGATTGCACATGGCAATCACCATACCGATCAGGATACCGATGACAATGGCCAAAAGCGACACCTTAATCGTCACGCCGATACCGCTCAGGAGAAGTTTATACCGATCCTCCCTGATAAAACATTTATAAAACATATCACTGACATTCGCCATCCACGCCGACATCTGTCCTTTTTCCTTTCCTACTTCGCTTTCGTGAATATCTTATCACAGGTTTTTGCAGAAGTAAAGTACAAATATGCATAAATATACATATTTTTCATTCCAGTTTGTATATTATACATATCATTTGTATTTTATGCTATCTTTCCAGTTCTTTCTTCCACTCCGCAATAATTTCTTCGCACTTCTCCGTGTCGATATCCTCCACGGCATTTTTCAGCTTTTCAAAGATACTGTACTGCTCGTCGCTGTAGGAATACTGGCTCATATCTTTGATTACCTTCTCCATGGCATCCATGTCCAGATTCTCCATGGCTTCCTTCATCTGCCCGAAGAGTTCCGACATTTCGCTCGCTTCCGCAGCCCTTCCGCTCTGGGCTTCCTTCTCCTTGACAAAGTAAGGCGCCAGAATCCCTTTGTAAAACGTGTACTCCTCCAGCATTCCCGGCGTAATCTTGTGAATCAGCGCCGCATTCTCGGCATTGCCGGCCGCCTCCATCTGCTCCGCAACCTGTGCCAGCTCCAGTGCCCCGATCTGCCTTGACGCACTCTTCAGGGCATGTACCTCAACCGTATATTCCTTCCACATTTCCTTCTGTTCATACTCCGATATCATCATGCTCTTTTTATCAATGACACGGTAATACTCTTTCAAAACAGACCAGAAAAGTTCTTCGTTTCCAAGGAATTCCATGGCCTTCTTCACATCCAGACCGGCAATGGAAATATCGGTGGACATCTGATACGGTTTTCCTTCCTTGTTGGCGCCCTGAAGAACGGCGTCCATCTTTTTATTCCTGTTTTTCTCAATTTTCTCCGGCGGCAGCCACTTGCGGAGTTTGGCGAGAATCACCCTCATCTCTATGGGCTTGGTCACAAAATCATTCATCCCTTCGTCGATGAACATCTGCGCTGTTCCTTCCACCGCATTGGCTGTGAGCGCAATAATGGGCACCTGCCCGTTATCTCCCAGAAGGCGTCTGATCACTCTGGTGGTCTCCACACCGTCCATTTCCGGCATCATATGATCCATGAAAATGATATCATAGCGCTTGTCCGTAACCATTAAAACGGCGTCCTTACCGCTCAAAGCCGTATCAATCTTCATCTGCAGAGGATTCAAAAGTCCCTTGACCACCGTCAGGTTGATGGCATTGTCGTCCACCACAAGCACCTCCGCCTTGGGAGCAGTGAAATCAAAGTCCTCCGCCTCCATCAAGGAGACCGAACCGTTCTCCTCTTTTCCGTTAAATATATTGGAAAGTCCCAGTATATAGAGAGGTTTCTTCACCACACGCAGATTTGGCAGATCATAGGTACGCACTGACCGGTAATTTGCCAAAACGACGCCGCACACGTTCGGATTCAATTTCATAAAATATTGTACGGCTTCCGTCATCAACGGCTGTTCCACAAAAAAATAACCTGCATTGTGATCTTTCAGCCATCCCAGATCTTCTTCCGACTCCAACCTCACATAGGTAACGCCCAGCTTCTCCATATCTCCCGCCAGTTCCTGCGCCGTATACTCACTCTGGATCAGGCCGGCGGCCACAATACCGTCTTCCACTTTCTCCACAGCGCGGCTGCTATCCGTCACCCTCTGGGGAATAACGAAGGAAAATGTAGATCCCTTACCGTACTCGCTGTCCACGTGTATTTTGCCGTGCATCAGAGCCACCAGCTGTTTGCTGATGGCAAGCCCTAGACCGGTCCCCTCCACATTGCGGTTTCTCTTACTGTCGAGCTGCTGGAAAGACTGGAACAGTTTCGCCATGTCGCTCTCTTTGATTCCCCGGCCCGTATCCGTCACCGACACACAGAGTTCTATCGTGTCTTCCGTGGTCCGCAGAAAATCTATCTTCACATTGACGTTTCCCGAATCCGTAAACTTGACGGCATTGTTGGCCATATTCACCAATACCTGTTTGATTCTGATATTGTCACCGTAAAGCCCGATCGGAATCTCCGGGTTTACATCCACCGTCAAATCCAGATCCTTGCTGCCGATACGGGTCATAATAATATTGGACACATCGTTAATCATAGACAGAGGTTCATATTCCACATCGCTGATATCCATCTTTCCCGATTCAATCTTGGAAAAATCCAGGATATCATTGATAATTGTGAGAAGCGTCTGTCCCGAGGACTTGATCTGTCCTATATACTCCCGTGCCGCCGGCGGGATATCTTCCCTGAGAGCCATCTCCGCCATACCGATCACCGCATTCATCGGCGTTCTGATCTCATGGCTCATATTGGCCAAAAAGTCCGATTTCATATTGGAGGTCTTGCGCAGCTCCATATTTTTCAGGTTTACCTGATACTTACTGTAACCGATCTCCGACAGGACATTGGCAATCGTATAGATGGCGTTCGACACCTTCTCAATCGTCCGCTTATCTATAATTTTAACATCGCCTGCGGCGCGCATCAGCTCGTCCCCGTCCACGCCGATATCATCGGCCACCTTCCGAATCTTATCCTCATCCGGCGGTATTGTCAGCAGCTGTCCGCCGATAAAGCATCCCACCATATGCCCATGGGCCATAATGGGCGCGGCAAAGGCCACCATACCGGCATGGCAAAAATAGGCGCAGGAGACGCCGGCTTTCGCCGCCTTCTCCGCACCCATTTTATCGCACTTTTCACACCGTTTTCTGCCTTCCTCCGTATTTCTGACATACTTTCCGCAAAACTCCGTAAATCCAGAAGGCTTTGTCTGAATCTTACCGTTGGCGTCCGTAACCAGAGCCGCAATTCCGGACATATCCGAGAAAGCATCCTGTATTTTCTGCAAGGTTTCAATGTCTATCAAATCTGTCAGTTTAAATTTGTTTTCAATGATCGCCATGCCTGATCCCTCCGTTACAGAATTTTAATCCGTCACTTCAAAACGCCTTTAATGGTAGAAGATAACTTTTCCATATCGATCGGCTTGGTGAGATACCCCTGCGGTTTCATCGCCAGCACTTCCAAAATTTTCTTTTTCTCCGTCACGCCTGTCAGAAACACCACCGGCAGATCAGCCGTATTCGAGTTTTCCCGAATCTTCGCCAGAACCTCGGCCCCGTTCTCATTGGGCATCTCATAATCCAGAAGCACCATATCGGTCTTTTTGGTCTCCAAAAATTTCAGGGCAATCTTACCGCTGATGGCTGTCGCCACATCATAACGCTCCGCCAAATACCCTTTCAACAGCTTAAGCACGCTGCTGTCGTCATCCACCACCAGAATATGCTTTCTTCTTGCCGCTTCCTCCTGTTCTTTTTTCTCATTCTCCTCTTCTTTCGCAAGCTGCGCAAGTAACTGTTCCGCCACGCGCATGACATCTCTCGTCTTAAGCTCGCTCTCGTTCACCGTCACCGTTCTCTTTTCCTGTTCTGCCTCAGGACGCTTCTCCTTCAACAGTTTTACAATATTTTCCTCTAACCTCTGGGAAGTAATGGGTTTGCGGAAAATGGTCACATTCATGGCCGGCGCAATCTTCTCAAACTGCGTACACTCTTCCGGGTCTCCCACAATGATAATGGGAATCCTTTGCTCCGCAATTTTGTCCTCCACATTGACAAATCTCTTCAAATCATCGGGATTTTCACCGTACAGGCAATAGACAAGCGCATCCGGCTTTACATACTTCACATGGCTTATGATGTCGTCGTATCGGTCCGAGGTGCTGAGGCACTCAAAACTGAAATCCATGTAAGTGAAAAACTCGTTGATGATCATCTTATTGTTTCCCGTAAGCAAAATCCTATATTTCATACCCTTATCCCCCTATATCTTCTCTTATCGGCAGCGCACTTTTGCGCCGCACAAAATAAGTATACCAAAATTCCCCACTTTTTGCACTGTAATTTTTTACGAGGACAAAAAGTGGGGAATGTGTACACTTACAAGGGCTTTTACAGCTCGCCTATGGTCTCCGTGATCGCCATCTCGCTGATCCTTCTTGCGGGACTATGCACCGCCGCCACACAGGAGAGCGCCACGATAACGGTGATGATTGTGAGCGGTTCAAGGGGAATCTTCCACGAGCCGCCAAAATGCGTAAAGACCAGCTTCACCATAATCAATCGGTGCAGATACAGGCCCGCAAGATAACCGATGAACAGGCCGCAGGCCGCATAGGTCACCGCCTCCGCCGCAATCATCCGCCTCATCTGCGCCACGCTCATGCCCACGGCACGCATAGCGCCGTACTGCTTCATTCTGGCCGACACGCTCATGGAAATATTATTCACAATGTTAAAGACCGTAATCAGCACAATGATCCCCAGAAAACCGTAGACAGCAATGCGGAATACCCAGAAGCTGGCATTGGTCTGCCGGTCGTCCTCCCGTCTGTCCGCCACCTCGTTTTCCCCCGCAATCGCCCGGATGGCGTCCACCGTCTCATCAGCGGCATCCTCCGCCAGATTGGCATTTAAGATCTGGTAATCCGTCTCGCCCGTCAAACGCATAAAAGTCTCCTCCGTGCAGACAATCGCCGGACGGTTCTCCGTTCCGATCCCCTCCGAACACACGCAGGCAATGGTCAGCTCCGTATCGCCGACTTTGACAATATCCCCGGTATCCAGACGGCTGTCCATATTAAAGATCGTCATCACATAATCCTTATCTCCCGAAACCAGTTCCAGATTGCCGCTGGCAACAGACCGTTTCGTCCATGAAAACATAAAATCATCGTAGGAAATCAGATCGACGCTGCCGGGAACCCCGTTGATCTCAGCGGGCACCTCATAGGATATGGCACATCCGGAAGACGTTTCCACACCCGGCAGTCCAGCAATTTCCTCCTTCATCCCCCTGTCTAAGGAGTTGGTATTGTCCGCCGCCACGGTGATATCCGGATTCAGGTTGCTCTCCGAGGGCATGAACCGTTTTAACAGATCAAGGCCGGCAAAAAACGCTAAAAACAAGGTTACCGTAAAGGCAAAGGACAAGGACATCAAAATCAGATTCTTTTTCGCTGCCGCCGCATGATAAACGCCAAGCGCATGTTCCACCTTAAAGACGCTGGTATTGGCCGCATGGGCGACAGTTTTCCCCGTCTGCGCATTGCCGGACACCGCCGCCACCGGAGAAACAGCCGCCGCCCTTCTCGCGGGAGCATTCGCCGCAAACAGTACCGCCGCCACCCCGACCAGTATCCCCGACACAACGCCGATCACGCTGAACCGCCAGGGATACTCGCTGAACTCACCGCCCACCTTGAACCGCACGAACTGGCTGAAGGCAAACGTAAACACGATGCTTAAAACCAGCCCCACAGGGATCGCTGTCTTACACCAATTTAGCGCCTCCAGTCTCACAAACCGCATCACCTGTTCTCTGCTTGCACCGATGCAGCGCATCATCCCGAAAAACTTTGTCCTCTGGGCAACCATACTGTTTAAGCAGCTTGCGATCATCAGCACGCCCGCAATCAGAATCAGCACAAACACAATACCCGCAAGCAGATAAAGGCTGTTCATAAACTGACTGCCGCTTTCTCCCGACGCGCCCATGACAGCCAGATTTTCCTTGATATCCCCATCTTCCAGTCCATACCAGAGTTTTAAATCGGAGATCGCGTTTTGGAGACCCGTTCCCTCCCTGAAACGGACATAATATGCCGTCCGTTCTACCTCCTTCGCATCATCTGTGACACCCGTGTCAGAACTTCCGTCAGTCCCGTTTGCGGCGCAGATGGCGTTTAGCGCGCTCACGCTCATATAGGCAGTCACATCCTCGAACTTGTCGGCATACAAAGTCCACTCGTCCGCGCAGAAGCCAGTCACCGTGAAAGTAAAATCCCCGGCCGGCGTGCGCAGAGTCACGCTGTCACCGGCATTTACGCCAAGCCTTTCTTTTGCGTCCCTATTCAACATCACTTCCCCGTCATTTTGGGGAAATGCGCCCTCCCATTCGTAGGCTCTGATCTCATCAATATAGTCCTCTTCCGCGCCATACATGATGACGCGATTGTCATTTATGGAGTATCCCTCATAGGTATCCTCTCCGAAGGCGTTACACCAGGCCGACGCCTCTACCTCCTCCCTGCCCGCAACCGCCTGCGCCTCCGCCTCAGAAAGCCCGCTTACTACAATATGATAATTCCCGTGCTTCTTTACCATAGACTCCGTCATTCCCTTTTCCATAATCTCTGCATAGGAAAAGACGGTGGTCACAAGAAACACCGCAAAGACAATACAGAGAAGAATCAGGCGGTTCTGCTTTCTGCGGGTTTTTGCGGAGATGGGAATCAGACTCAGGTAGCTTTTCATCTCTCTGTTTTTCATTCCGGGCACCTCCCCAGATCCGTCAGCACGCCGTCCGACACCTCCAGCACCCGGTCCGCCGCCTGTGCAATCATACGGTTGTGGGTGATCATGATAATTGTCTGCTCATATTTCTTCGATGCCGCCTGCAGCAGGGCGATCACCTCATTGCTGTTGCGGGTGTCCAGATTTCCCGTTGGCTCGTCCGCCAGAATCAGAGCGGGCCTTGTGATCAGAGCCCGGCCGATGGCCACCCTCTGCTGTTGTCCGCCGGAGAGCTGGCTGGGCAAATGATTTCGCCTCTCCTTCAGATTCAATGCGCCAAGCAGCTCTTCCAGATACTCCCTGTCCGGCTTCTGATAATCCAACAGCACGGGAAAAATCATATTCTGCTCCACCGTAAGCTCCGGGATCAGGTTAAACGCCTGAAAGATAAAGCCGATATTTCTGCGGCGGAAGATGGTGAGTTTTCTTTCCTGCATGGCGAAGGTATCCTTGCCGTCAATCCATACCTTCCCCGACGTGGGCACATCCAGCGCGCCGATCATATTGAGGAGCGTGCTCTTTCCCGAACCGGATTCTCCCACGATCGCCACATACTCCCCCTTAGACACGGAGAAGCTGACATTTTTCAGCGCATGCACCGCCGCCTCCCCGCTGCCGTAGGTTTTGCTGATTTTGCTGACTTCCAATAATTTCATCGTAAGCACCTCTTTCCTGGTATTTTAATATCGTGCAGAGAATGCCTGCTTTTGGCATTCTCTCGGAGATGATTTAGATTTTCTTAGGCAGCGTACTTGGCTGCCTTAGAAAATCTCCATCTCCTAGGAAAGAATAGCACTCAAATATTACAGACAGACTTCCGTCAGACTACAATTTTGTAGGAATCATAAAGTTCATGACGAATGCGGTTCCCGCTCCCGGCCTGCTGTCCGCCTCAATCACGCCGTTATGGGCCTCCACAATGGACTTTGCAAGCGGCAGTCCCAGTCCGATTCCCTGCGTGTCCTTGGAGTATCTGCTCCGGTAAAACCGCTTGAAAATATGGTGCAGGTCCTCCGGATGAATCCCGCTCCCGGTGTCCCTCACCGCCATGTGCACCATTTGGGCAGACTGTCCCCATTCCACCCGAACCGTATCGCCGCTCTTCGTATGGTCGAGGGCATTTTTCACGAGATTCCCCACGGCCTCCGTAAGCCAGCCCCGGTCGCAGGAAAAGAAAAGCTCCTCACTGCCCTCAAAAACCAATTCCTTCCCCTCCTGTGCCGCCCGGAAAGAAAACCGTCTCTCCACATCCGCCATCAGCTCCGCCACATTTTCCCGGTGTTTTTCCATCACAATGCTTCCCGCGTCAAATTTGGCTATTTTCAGCAGATTCTGTACAAGCGTCTCGATCCTGTCAAGCTCCTGCTCCGACAGATCCGTAAACTCCCGAATCGTGGAGAGCCCGCCCGCCTCAGCCTCCGTCTGCATAATACCGTTGTAGATATTGAGGGCGGCAAGGGGCGTCTTTAACTGATGGGAAATATCCGATATGGTGTTCTGCAAAAAGCATCTTGAGCGCCCCTCATTCTCCGCCTTAGAATTGAGGATCGCCGCCAGCGAATTTACCTCGTGAAACAGCCTGTACAATTCTCCCTCCTCGTCACAGTCAATCCGGGCGTCACGTTCCCCGGAAATAAAGGCCTGAATCCGCTTAACCGCCGCCTCCATCACCCGGTCCTGTTCCTTAAAATAGCGGTAACAGCACAGGAATATCACAATCCCCATGCACAGCGCACAGAAACGCCGCGGAAAGCAAAAGAAAACCGCCATGCAAAGCGCCATCTGTACAAACAACTTTTTTATCCTTTGGTTTGTCAGTACCCTCATCGTCTCCTCCATGCCTGTATCGGGCATACACCGTTTTACAATCACTGTCCATCCGCCGTATTCCACTTATATCCCATACCGCGGACCGTTACAATCTTTTTCGGCTCGCCGGGATCGTCCTCAATCTTCATCCGCAGTCTTCTGATATATACCGTGAGCGTTTTATTGTCAATAAAATTTTCATTGCTATCCCAGAGTCTGCCTAAAATCTGCTCTGCGGAGAGCACCACGCCCGGATTCTCCATGAACAGACACAAAAGCCGGTACTCGCCGGAAGTCAGATCGAGAGGTTTACCGTCTTTATAGCCTTCCCCCTTCAGCAGATGCACCGTAATTCCGTTGGAAGTAAGGTTCTCGTTCTGCTCCCTGAAATTTTCACTCCTGCGAAGCAGGGCATGGATTCTGGATAAAAACACCGCCAGCTTGAACGGTTTGGTCATATAGTCGTCGGCCCCGATATCCAGTCCCATGATGATATCCGTCTCCTCGTCGGCGGCGGTGAGGAACATAATCGGCACCTTGGAGCTTTGCCGGATCTTTTTGCACAGCTCAAACCCGGAGCCGTCTGGAAGCGACACATCGAGAATCACCAGATCAAATTTTCCGTCCGCCCACAACGCCTCCGCTTCCAGACCGGTTCTCGCCACCACTGTCTCATACCCCTCTTTTTTGAGGGCAAAGGTCAGCCCGCTTATTAAGCTCAGATCGTCCTCCACAAAAAAGATATGTTTCATTCTCCGTATTCCCTTTCTAAAAGAGGGTATCTCCCGTTCAGGAAATACCCTCTCAGCTATATTTTCCCAGCCAGCTCCGTATATTATGCCCTTCTTATTCGAAAGGAATCACGCCGCCGTCGTAGGTATTATTAATGTACTCCTTGATCGTGTCGGACTTGAGAGCCTCCACTAACGCCTTGATCGACTCTTTGTTTTCATTGCCCTCCTTGACTGCGATCACGTTCACATAGGTCTTTGCCGCCTCGGAATCCGCCTGCTCATAGGCCACCGCATCCTTTGCCACGGAGAAACCCGCCTCCATCGCATAGTTGCCGTTCAACACGACAAACGCCACTTCATCTTTCACTCTGGGCACCTGCGCCGCTTCCAGCTCCTGAATTTCCACGTTGTGAGGATTCTCCTCGATATCCCGCACAGTCGCTTCCAGTCCCACGCCCTCTTTCAAGGTCAAAATGCCGTTGTCCTGTAACAAAAGGAGCGCTCTCGCCTCATTGGTCGTATCGTTGGGCACCGCAATGGTATCCCCGTCTGCGATCTCGGACAGGTCGCTCTTGGTGCCGGGATAAATACCGAAGGGCTCGTAATGAATGCCGCCCGCATTGACAAGGTGCGTCCCCTGCTCCTCGTTGAAGGAATTGAGATAGGGAATGTGCTGGAAATAGTTAGCGTCAAACTCGCCGCTCTCCACCACCTGATTCGGCTGTACATAATCGTTGAAAACCGTCACCTCAAGGGTATAACCCTGCTCCGCCAAAATTGGCTTCACCTGCTCTAAGATCTCCGCATGAGGCGTCGCGGAAGCCGCCACGGTAATCGTTTTGTCATCCTTCTTTCCGCCGCAGCCCGTAAGCGCAGAAAGGGCAAGCGCCGCCGCTACCACAGTTACTACCATTTTCTTTTTCATAATCTTCTCCTCCTCTGAAGCGCCTTTTCGACGCTCTTTTGTATTTTAACACCTTATTCCGCCGAAAACAACGGGGTAGATAAATATCGGTCACCGGAATCCGGCAAAAGCGCTACAATCACCTTTCCCTTATTCTCCGGCCGCCTTGCAAGCTCGGCCGCCGCATGTAACGCCGCCCCGGAGGATATCCCCACCAGCACACCTTCCTGCACCGCAATGGCTCTGCCGGCCGCAAAAGCGTCTTCATTGGAAACCTTGATAATCTCGTCGTAAACGTTCGTGTCTAACACCTTGGGCACAAAGCCGGCGCCGATACCCTGAATCTTGTGAGCGCCCGGCTGTCCGCCGGAAAGAACCGGACTGCTCTCCGGCTCCACAGCCACCACCTTGACCGAAGGATTCTTCTCTTTCAGATAGCTGCCTACGCCTGTCACCGTACCGCCTGTGCCGACGCCCGCCACAAAAATATCAACCTTACCGTCCGTGTCTTCCCAGATTTCCGGCCCCGTAGTGGCTTTGTGGATGGCCGGATTGGCCGGGTTCTCAAATTGTCCTAAAATAACAGAACCGGGCGTGGATGCCTGTAATTCTTCCGCCTTCGCAATCGCACCCTTCATGCCCTTCGCGCCGTCTGTGAGCACCAGCTCCGCGCCGTAAGCCTGTAGGAGTTTACGCCTCTCCACACTCATCGTCTCCGGCAGCGTCAACACTGCCCTGTACCCCTTGGCCGCCGCCACCGCCGCCAAGCCGATTCCCGTGTTGCCGCTGGTGGGCTCGATGATGGTTCCCCCGGGCTTTAATTTTCCCTCTTTCTCCGCCACTTCAATCATGTGGAGCGCGATACGGTCCTTCACCGATCCTGCCGGATTCAGGTACTCCAGCTTGACCAGAATCGTCGCATCTTTGATATGATTTTTCTCCTCGTAATTGACTACCTCCAGAAGAGGTGTATGGCCGATCAGCTCGGCCGCGCTTTTTTTAATGTTTGCCATTTGACTGTCCTCCCTTTGCTGTTTTTCCATCCTTCCACTAACACCGTTTATGTACGTTTCTATTTCCCACTATTTTAGTGGGATAAGTATGAAATTATATTACTTTATCTTTTTTCCCTTGTCAACCATTAATTTCAAAAATTTATAAGCCGCTGTCATTTTCCCTGATTACCCTGGCAGGCGTGCCATAGGCTATCACATGATCTCCGATGGGCGTATTCACCACAGACCCCATTCCAATCACCGTATCGTCCCCGATCACCATCTGGTTTTCTATTGTGCTGCCCGCGATATAGGACCGGGCCCCTACTTTCACGCTTCCATATAAAGCGGAAGAAATAATAATCGTGTCCTCGCCTATCTCATTGTTGTGCGCAATCAATGTATGGGATTCAAGTTTCACGCCGTTTCCGATCACCGTATTATCAATCGTCCCTCTTTCGATACTCACCTGACTTGCAATAAATACGTCATTGCCGATTTCCACGCCGCCAAAATGCTCCACCCTTGTCCAGTGTTTCGTTTCCGAATCTTTGCTGAACCCGAAGCCGTCCGTGCCAATCACCGCACCCGACTGTATATAACAGTTTTCCCCTATTTTGACCCGGCCCTGTATCACCACGTTGTGCCCGATCATCGTATGTGCCCCGATCACTACATTCCCCGTAATCGTGCAGTTGCATCCGATGATAACCGTCGGATCAATCGCCGCCTCTTCTGACAGAACCGTTCCTTCTCCGACACTTCCTTCCACCCGCTTTTCTCCCCAAAAATTGCGTAAAATTGCAAAGAACACTTCCTTGGAATTGTCCGCTTCTATCACCGTAGTGTAATCCGTTTTTACGCCTCTTTGTACCACGGCACATGCCACCCCGTCTATCCGTCCAGCGTTGTGATAATTTTTTTCATTTTTAATCCATGTAATAGTATTTTCTCTGTAATTGGCAAGGCTGGAAAAGCCTTCGATCTCCACATCCGTTTTGCCCGTGAAGGCGTATGCATATCCCTGTCCTTCCAACCATTCCAGAATTTCTTCTACTTTCATGATTTCGGCTCTTATCCTTTCCTTTTTCCCGCATTTCTATAAAATTTCCTCCGGCGGCATAATCGCCTCCAGATCCGTAATATTATCCTTCAGCCAACTATATCTTTGCCGGCTTCCCCCATTGACATACCGAACAACGGAATCGTGCAGAGTAAACTCCTGCCTGTTGTACCAAAAAGCATGAATCAAAACATGAAGCCTTTCGTATTGCTCCGACGCAATGATTTCCTCCACAGGCTCCCTCCATCTGCGGCGGGAATCCGACACATACTTAAAGTCTTGAAAAAACACCTTCCCGTAGCTGTTAATGATGCCCGGTATCTGCAAATCAGCCTCCAATATCTCTTTGCTCGGCCGGTGCATGGAAACCGTGTCGATCTTTTGCCCGACCGCTCTGCCAAGGATCTCCGCCTCCTCGGCAATTTTCTGCCCTATGCCCTCCATATCGCCCGAAAGAAAGGGATACCTCACCTCATCGAAATGGAGGCCGATCTTATGGCCGCAGCTTACTATTTTTTGCAGGGCCTGACCGCTTTCCCCCGAAAACACATTGTAAAAGTTGGATGTGAGAAGCACAAAATAAGTGCTTGCCACTCCCTGTTCCTGTTCAAAAGCGGCCATTTCAACCGCTTTTTGTATATCATTATCGACATCATGGCGCAAAATCACACAGCGTTCCTTCTGCCTCCAGGACTCATAATCTGCCGTCTGGTATCCATGCTCTCTCAATTTTTTCAATAATTCCCCGTAACACTGATAGGTAAACTGCATCTTTGCCTCCTCCCGAATCAGAAAAGCCATACACCCTATGATGCATGGCTCTTCTTTCCACTCATTTCAATTAATTTCCGATAATGTCCAAGGCGTGCATATAGGCATCCGATCCCCGCACACAGGTCACCGTCACCTTCCTGTCCTTTACCAGCACCTTGCATCCTGTGATATTTCTCACATTATCCAATTTCAATTCCATTTCACCGTATTGCGTATTCAGGAACAAAATATTCTCCGTGGATTTTTTGTCAACCGTTCCCGTCACCGTCGAAGGATTCGAACTGTCCACAGATACGGGAATCACGCTTTCCTTAGCCGCAACGATGGTGGCCGCATGCATAACCGCATCAGAACCGCGGTAAACAGCTACCGACAGCTTTCTGTCCGGCATCAGGAAAATACCGGCTCTGGCATCCGTATTCTGGTCAATGGCTATCTCCATCTGTCCGTACTGGGTCTCCAAAAACAGCCGGTCAGAGGTCGTCTTCTTATTGACTGTGCCCGTGACTGTGGAAGTGCTCACACCCACCGCAGACTCCGGCGCCGGCGTCAGGGAAGAAACCGGTACAGTCGAAGCGGTACTGCCCAGAGCAGAACCCAGTGAATCCGTAATCGAAGTCGCATGCATATAGGCATCGGAACCGCGCACGCAGGTAATCTGGTAAGTTCTGTCCGCCACAAGAACCCCGCACCCGCTCATATCCGTTGCCGCGTCCAGCTTGATCTCCATATCGCCCTGGGACGTTTTTACATATAAAACACCGTCTTTCGACTTATCCGAGATGGTCCCGGTAACCGTTGCCGACTTGGAGGTATCCAGCGAAACCGTGTCGGACCGAAGCCCGGCGACAATCTTCACCGCATGAAGATATTCGTCAGACCCCTGGGATACTGAAACGCTGATCTTATTGCCGGGCAGCAAAACCTTACATTCACTGACGTCCGTGCCGCTGTCCAGCTTGATTTCCATATTGCCCTCTTTTGTGTCAAGCTTTAAAATTTCCGTGGTTGTCCCATTCATAACGCTGCCCTGCACCGTAGCGATCACTTCCGCCGCCTGTGTGTGCATCTGCCCTGCCGGACTAAGCAGCAGCCCGGCTGTGAGACAGCACAGCACCGAGATTTTTCCCATCCTGTTTTTTTTCATAATAACACCTCCGTCGATATGACAAGCCGAATCTCAGATTCCTGCTAAATTATGTAAATTTCATTATGTAAACTCATGATATCGCATTTATTATGAAAAATCAAGCGAAACTCGACAGAAATTACATTTTTTGACATTTTCTTTTAATTGGGGAGGTGCTTTTTAAGATTACATAATGTTTTCCCGGCGCAATCATTTATTTATCCGTATTCTCATCATTATGCGGGCAGGATCGGTTACATTTGCGAATATTCCTCATAGCGTTCAAAAAGCTGCTCAATCTCCTCTTCCGTCATCCTGACGTCTGTGGGTCCCCCTATTTCGTCGCGATTCGGCTCACAAAAAAACCCCAAATCCTCTCTTCGCAGCTCCACAAAAGCATTCTCTTCCGGTATCAGCTCTCTTTTCAGTTTCAGATATTCAGCCGACGAGATGCCGACCCACTCATTTTCCAAATAACGCCGCGTAACAAGGCAGTCTTCAAGGTTCGGATCTGCCAGAAACTCGTCCTCACATTCATGTTGTGCGGATCCAGAACCCACTATTTCCCATCCGCAATCCACCTCTAAGTCTAAAATATCATATACGCAGGGGGGTCTCTCCATCCCACCTGATTTCTCTTACATATCCGTAAGTTCCGTTTTCATTCCCTATTAGCAGATACATCTCCTTTAACAAATAAACCTTCTTCTTCTCGAAATCCGCGAGTATCTGCGTATAACTTGAAATTCTTATCGGCTCCCCTTCTTCATCTACAACCACAGCAATTTTCTCTCCGTCAAAATAATAGTAGTTAAAATATCCGCCCATCGAGCCCCACGAATCGCGCCAAATCCCCAACTCAGGTATTCCGTCAAAATTCAGATCAAACAAATAGTAGCCCCGGATCGGAAAACCTTCTGCCTGACTGTTATCTACATTAAGGAGAAATTCCGTATATGCCTTTACATATGCCGGTTCAGCGGCGCTATCATCAACTATTGTTTCCCCTGCCTGTACCTGTTGCTCTGTATTCTCTGCCTCATCGAAACGATTTATGATCAATAAGGCGAGGGCCGCCAGACACAACGCGCCGCCTAAAAGCATTCTCTTTACCTTTTTGCTGTCAATCATTTGTAATCTCCTGTTTAACCCTGATCTCCCAAGCGATCAAATTCCGCATTACATCGGCGTACCCACCTCAATCAGATTGCCGTTATTGTCAAGAACCATATCAAGGCCGAACAGATTATGATAAAATTGCTTTGCCCTTTCTATGTCCTGCACAGCAATCAAAACATTTTTTAATTTCATTGCCCATATCCTCCAAATTGTGATCGGAATGACCGTCATCAAATTTTTCCTGTCAACAGCAAAAAACAAAAATGCCAGACAGGGCGGAACCGTCAATCCCAAAACAACAACTGTATTTGTAATTCCAAGATAGTAAATAATCCAGCTTATAAAATACAATGCAAGACAGATAAACATGCCGACAATAAACGGCGTAACGCCCATTTTTTTACGCTCACGATTGGCAACGACACAAAGAATTGCGATCATCAGGACCTGACAGATAGAAGCCGCCGTGTCAAGCGTTCCGGTTATGGAATCACCTCTCAATATATCATTGGGAGCCGGAATGGCAAACCAGATAAAATTGGGTATCATGATAGCCACGAATAGCAGTAACCCCCAAATGTCAAAACCGAATCTGTAGTTTTTCAGCATCTTTGCACCTCGCCTATATCATCGAACCGTTTCATCATTTATAATATTCTGTATCTATATCTGATTTCCTGTAATGCCTTTCCGCCAATATGAGTCTCCAAATAATCCTCTGTTTCCGCAAAACCGAATCGCTCATAAAAACGTCTTGCCCTGTTGTTCTCCCTTAGCACCCATAAAAAAATATCTTCATATCCCAGCTTTTTCAACTCTGAAACACCCGTTTTCAAAAGCAATTTCCCATACCCTTTTCCCATATATTCGGGCAGCAGATAGATCGAAATAATTTCACCCCAATTGCCGAGCTTTTCAAATCTGGATTGACCAAAGCTGCTCGTTCCAATGTATTTGCCATCTTCCATGCAAACCAGTGTTTTTTGAGCAGGATTGTCCAAATTTGATACCCATTGTCCTTCCGGGATGGAATCGATATCTAATCTGCATTCCCATAATCCCCCTGATTAAAGCTATGTTATAATTATATCACAAGAGCAATCACTTTTACTCAAAAATTAAGAGTATGGCAATTGCCATACTCCATGTGTTCTACTCTTCCCAGTAATCGGGTATTCAAAGTTTTGGAG
>DKUO01000011.1 GCA_002490705.1 Lachnospiraceae bacterium UBA7202 | reverse complement strand
CTCCAAAACTTTGAATACCCGATCCATTTTACCTAATTATCATCCATGCTTCTGCCAATCACCCCACGGCATAAATCGCTTCTTTCACGGCATATTTTGCAATTCCGACCTCATTTTCTCCTGTTATACTGTAAATAAGTATGCAATCCGAAAGTCAAATCTAGGTTTACATAAATTTATTCGCAAATCCCGGAATGCCCTAAACAGTTACGCAGGCAACAATAATTTCAATGCAAATGAGGAAACGAGGAAATGAGCTTGAAAAAATACAGAGAGAAAAAAGCGAAACAAATCAGCGCGGAATCCGAATGGATGGCGCTCCGCGAAAACGAGGAAGAAGCCAACCGGTATGCGGCAAAATGTCTTACCGTCTGTGCCGGCGTTGGCGCAACTGCGTGGTTGTTTAATCTGCTGGGCATTTTCATCATTCCTCCCATGATTATGAACATCGGCATGCCGTTCACCATCCTGTTTTTCCTGATTCCGTCCCTGCTGTACAAGCTCACAAAGGGTACGCCTGTCTGGGTAAAGTACGCTAACGTTATCTGCTGCATTATCAGCATTTTTATTTTATCCAGCGCCATGCCGAAGCACGGAGTTCTGGCCTGGGCTGTACCGATTGCCTTAAGCTGCCATTATTACTCCAAAAACCTGACAAAGCTTACTCTGGTAGCTTCCTGGATCCTTTTTTCCGCCTCCATCTATATCAGTATGTACATTGGCGAAGGAGACTTAAATTTCCTGGTTACGGAGCCTGACATAACGAAGAGAGTGATCACGGGCCAAATGCTGTTTGAGGCTTCTCTTTTCTTTGTGTTCCCGCGCGCCCTGATTCTTCTGGGAATCTCTTCCATATGTATGACCGTCGCCGGGCGGACAAGACGTCTTTTGGAAAAGCAGATTAAGGACAGCGAGGAACGACAGCGTATCTCCACGGAGCTGGATGTGGCAACACGGATTCAGGGCGATATGCTGCCCTGTATTTTCCCTGCCTTCCCGGAACGCCCGGAGTTTGATATTTACGCGTCCATGAATCCTGCCAAAGAAGTAGGCGGCGATTTTTATGATTTCTTTATGGTGGATGAGACCCATCTCGCCATCGTGATTGCCGACGTGTCGGGAAAAGGTGTCCCTGCCGCGCTCTTTATGGTGATCGGCAAGACGCTGATCAAGGATCACACAAAACCGGGCGCTGATCTGGGCGCCGTCTTCTCTGAGGTAAACGATTTGTTATGCGAATCCAACAGTGAGGGCCTGTTCATCACTGCCTTTGAGGGAATTTTAGACCTTGTGACAGGGGAGTTTTGCTTTGTCAATGCCGGACATGAAATGCCTTTTGTCGCAAAGGCCGGCTGTCCCTACGAACCCTATAAGCTGAAACCCGGTTTCGTGCTGGCAGGCATGGAACACATGAAGTACCAAAGCGGCTGTATTCAGCTTTCCCCCGGAGATAAGATTTTTCAATATACGGACGGCGTGACGGAAGCCACCAATGCCGCCAATGAGCTCTACGGCATGGAACGGCTTGCAGATGTTCTCTCCAAAAATACCGCAAAAAAACCTGCGGAGCTTCTCCCTGCCGTAAAGGCGGATATTGACGCCTTTGTGGGAGATGCGCCGCAGTTTGATGATATCACCATGCTCTGCGTCTCCTATCTGAAAACCATGCGTAGCGCAGATTAGAGATCATTCCAGCTTATGATCTCGCTTTCCGGTTCCTCCTTCAGCACTGCCCTCACCTTTTCCATCAGGATATCCTCGTCGATGGGTTTCACCACATAATCCTTCGCTCCCCCTGCCACGGCCTTGACCACGTGGGATTTGTCATTATTCGAGGTCAGAAAAATAACCGGCACTTCCAGCAGATGCTCTTTCTCCTTGATCATCTTAAGCATCTCATAGCCGTTAATCTCCGGCATATCAATATCCAGAATAATCAGGTCGGGTGTTCTGCTCTTCAAATACTGCAGCGCCCGTTTTCCGCCGTTAAACACATGCATATCATATTTATTGCCCAGCACCTTCGTCAGCATTTTTAAAACAATGCTGCTGTCATCCACCGCCACAATCTCTTTCTTGCTAATGTCCATTGTCTTCTCCTCCTTTTTCCCGCAACAGCTCTATTGCCTTATCCTCATCAAATTCATCTTCCAAAGCAGTCAGCACATTTTTAATTCGTTCATACATCGGCTGTTCCAAAGGCTTCTGTATCCAATCCTTCAGCTGTTCAATGGCCTTCTGCGTCTCAAAATCATCCAAGAGAAGCGCCACAGTCTCCAAATCACTTTCCGACAGTTTGACCGTCTCACCGTCTCCGGCGGCTACAGCGCCGTATTGATCTGTCTCTCCTTTTCCGCAGTCGTTAAGCAGCTTCTCGAACCCGGTAAGCGTATGTTCCCAAACGCCCAGCAGTTCCTCAAAATGGCTGTCCGCATAGACCGCGTTTCCCGCCTTGCTCTCCTTCTCATGTTCAAAGGCCATATCCGCAAGCCGGTCTGCGCCAAGGGTTCTCGCATTTCCTTTCAGACCGTGCACCAGAATCGCATAGTCTTTCAGGTTTTCTTCCTCCAAAAGCTGCCTCATGACGTCCTGCTTTCCCCGGTCCTTGACAAACAGCCGCGCAAGCTCCAGATACATGTCCAGATCGCCCTTCGCAAAAGCCAGTCCGTTCTCGACAGAAATGTCGTATGTAAGAAATTTTTCCTGATCAATCTGTAGCGCTTCCTCCCCGGACTCCTCTTCCCCTTCCGTTCGTTTTACCAGCGTGTCCGGGAGATATTTCTGCACCGTCTCTTCCAAGAGATCGCCGTCAATGGGCTTGGTCAGAAAATCCACAAAGCCTTCCTTTAAGTAACCCTCTCTGGCGCCAGACAACGCGTTTGCCGTCAGGACAATCACCGGGGTAGCTGCGTTCGGATAATCAGAAAGCTTTTGCATTTCATGTAACGTCTCGATGCCGTCCATCTCCGGCATCATATGATCCATAAATATGATGTGGTAAGGTTCCTGTTTCACTAACTCCAGACACCGTTTCCCGGAATCCGCGGTGGTAATCTGCATCTTCGTCCGCTTCAACAGCGACTGGAACACGGTCAGGTTCATACTGTTATCATCTACCACCAGTACCCTTGCCTCCGGCGCCTCAAAGGACTGCTGCTTCTTGGACAGGGTTTCCTCCCGTCTCTTCCTGATGGATTCAAAATCTCCGGTGGGTTCGTCGCACACAATCCTCTGCGGTATCGTGACGGTAAAGACAGAGCCTTTGCCGTATTCGCTCTCCACCTTCATATCCCCGTCCATCAGCTTTAACAGCGACATGGTAATATTCATGCCAAGGCCCGTACCCTCGATATTGCGGTTCTTTTCCTCATCCAGTCTCTGAAAGCTTTCAAACAGCTTCCCCATGTCCTCCTTGCGGATACCCATGCCCGTATCCTTCACGGAAATGATCAGCCTGATCATTCCGTCTTCTGCCCGCTCATATGCCGCCGTCATTTCAATGCCGCCCTGCGGCGTATATTTGACTGCATTTGTCAGCAAATTGGTCACAATCTGCTTGATTCTCACATCGTCCCCATACAGCACTCTCGGCAGAGTCTCATCCAGCGAGAAGCGAATCGAAAGTCCCTTCTCCTGCGCCCGCAGAAATATCACATTCCACAGATCCATCATCATGTTTTCCGGCTCGTACTCCACCCGGACGATTTCCATCTTGCCGGACTCAATCTTCGACATATCCAGAATATCGTTGATCAAAAACAGCAGTGTCTTGCCGGAACTACGGATATTAGCCGCATAGGAAAGAATCTGCTTGTCCGCACACTCTCTGAGTATCATTTCATTCATACCCAGAACCGCATTGATGGGCGTCCTGATCTCGTGGGACATGTTGGAAAGGAAAAGGCTCTTCGCCTCATTCGCCCTGACGGCTTCGTCCTTCGCCTTCTCATACTCCTGATTCAGCTTCCGAATCTTGTCCAGCGCAGTCTGGGCATCCCGCAGTTCATTTAACTCGGTGACGTCCTCCATTACTACAACCACCGATTTTTCACCGGCATTCCTTATGTAGCTTGTGGTCAGCGACAGATTCCTCGTCTCCCCTTCCAGCACATAGTCAACCGGCAGATTGCTTACTTTGCCTTTTTCATAAATCGTGTCCAGAATGGCTTCACTGAAATCATCCGTCCCTTCCCTTGTCAAAAACACATTGATAAAGGAATTGCCAATGTCCTCCTGGGACAAACCCAGTATCTGTTCCGCCGCAGGATTCAGCATGGTAATCTTTCCGTTCATACCGATCACCATCACACCCTCCAGCAGATTGGTTACAATCTCTCTGTATAGGTCCTTATGCTCCCATTGTTCCGGCATATGCGCTATATCTCCTTGCGTATTTTCAGAATATTCTTTCCGTCCTTATATTCGTATGTAATCTCGTTCATATTTTTCTTCACGATATAGATTCCGAGCCCGCCGATCTGCCGATCCTGTGCGGACAGCGTCACATCCGGGTCCTCCTTCGCAAGCGGATCATAAGGTACCCCCTGATCGATAAAGGTAATCACCACCGCAAGGGGCTCCTGTAGTACCTCCACCCGCACCGTCGCAGGACCTGTGCCGGGATGATAGGCATAATGAACAATATTGCTGAACAACTCGTCGATCGCAATATCTATCTGCGCCTGCGCCTTCATCGGGCAATCATACTGGGCAAGCTGTTCGTCCACAAACTCTGTGATGACGGGAATGCTCTCCACCGTCGCCTCGACTGTTAATTCCTTCATATGCCGCTCCTTACTTATTCTATGGTCAAAATATCCATGAATCCGGTAACTTCAAAGACCTCCTGAATGGTCTCGTTGACATGTCTGATAATCATTTCTCCGCCGTCCCGCTTCATAAAGACCTTATGGGCAGCCAAAAGAACCCTAAGCCCCGCTGAAGAGAGATATTCCAATCCCTGAAAATCCAGTATCAGTCTCTTCGTATCCTCTGAAACTTCATTGATCTGCGTTTCCAGCTGGGGCGCTGTGGAAGTATCCAGTCTCCCCACCGGTATCAGCGTGGTTTCCACTCCGTCTTCCTTTTTTTCAATTGTCATCCCGCATCCCTTCCTTGTCTTTTTGTTATTTTTATGCTTTACGGATTTATCCCTCTCGATAAATCATACCATAATATCTTAAATCATACCAGAATATCTGTTATTTCTCTTTGCGGCCGGTATAGATCGCACTTTTTTCGGTATAATTTGTGCTTTAGTTTACATAACTCTATCTCTTTGTCACAGCTGAAATCTTGAAGTAATGTCTGACAACTGCCGGGCGGAAACCTTACCGTTTAATGTCTTGTCAAAGGCCTCCTCTGTAAGTCCAACCACATCCGCCGTCTTCTGAGCAATGTCGGAGATACCCATAGTGCAGTCGCTGATATTGCCATTTACTTCCGACATGGCTCCCGCAACCTCATCAATAAAACGTTTTAACTCCATAACCTCCTCGTTTGCCTGATCCATGAACTCCTCTATCGACTGGGTTGCACCGCTGTATTCATCACTGGACTGCATGAATTCATCGTAGTCGTTCATTACCTTATGCTCCAGGAAATTCAAGGCGTCCACAAGACAGCCTCTCAATGTCTCCACAGACGAATTGACATCATCCACAATCGCCACGATATTGGCTCCGGTTCTGGTAGACTGGGTCGCCAGTGACGCAATCTCGCCTGCCACAACGCCAAATCCTTTTCCTTCTTCCCCCGCCCTTGCCGCTTCAATCGAAGCATTCAGGGAAAGCAGGTTGGTCCGGTACGCAATATTTTGAATGGCCTTTGCCAGCTCATTGATCTGAGCCGCCTTCTGCGCCTTTACAATCGCTTCCTGCGAAGTTTTCTGTATCTTATCATATACCTGCAAAGTCTCCTCCCGGGAGGCGCTTGTTTTCTCATGGATCTTTACGCTCTTCTTTCGCGCATCCGCCGTAAGCTGCGTTCCGGCATTGATGTGCCCGGCAACGGCAGCCGCATTTTTATTCATATTTTCGACATGAGACGTAACGGATTCCATAGACGCTGAGGTCTTCTCCATGGCCGCCGCCATCTTCTGGTTAATGGCAGAATTATTGGTGGAAGCTTGTTTCACTCCTTCCGAAATCTCGTACAGAGAATCGGAGTCCGTTACCAGTTTGTCTGAAATATTGTTGAGCTCCGAAACAATTCCCGAAAGCTGCTCCTTCATATGGATGACCGCATTCCCCATTGTGCCCACCTCGTCATGTGTTGCCGGAATGACGATATCGCTTTGCATGTTCAGTTCGGAAATATCATTGATTACCGTAGTCAATGCCGTGATGGGACGCGTAATCATCCGCGTAACCGCCATACTGATACCCAATGCCGCCAAAAGCAGTACCAGCCCGATTACAACGCATATCGCAGATATGGTATTGACCGGTTTCATTACATCCGATTTATCCGCCTGCACAAAAATAACCCAGTCATTGACCGTGCACATGAAAGCAATGTAAACCTCCCTGCCATCGACTGTACATTCCCTGACGTCCGCCGTTGTAATCATGCCTGTCTGTAGGGTATCAAGGACACTTTGAATCACGGTATTACCTTCAATCTGTTGCCCTATCATATCCGCGTTGTCATGATACAAAAACCTCCCCTGCGTATCTACCAGATAAACCCGGCTTGAGTCCATAGTATTAATCCCGACGGTATTTAAAATATAGTCAAGCCTCCCAAGTCCCACTTCCATGTTATCTCTCTCACTATCACTGTAAAAACATTCATACAGCGTGTCCGAAGCATGTACACAAGTGTCGTATAAGTAACTCTCACATAACTCTGTAATATTCTTTTTATTTACTATATAGGATACCGTTAATATTCCTGCAATTAAAATAACGGAAGTGGCTATCATCAGCAACGCAATTTTGCCGCGTATGGATTTCATTTGTTCTCCTTTCCCTACTCAAGCGATAATGCTTTCTCGGATGCCCAGTTCTTTTTAACAGATTCCACTACCTGTTCCCATGTTTTTTCTCCCTTGCTGTACGCATAGAGCGAATTCCCGAACTCATTCTTAAAACGCTGACTTGGAAATACTGTAAAGTCCCAGTTCACCGTTTTTTTAGAGGTATCGGACATATAGGCGACTACCTGCCTTGCCAGAGGGTCATTAGGGCTTTCCTCATAAGCAAAGGTACTAAATGGAGAGATAAATCCTAAAGAGTCTGTGACATATTTCTTGCCCGTCTCAGATCCATACAGCCATTCCAGAAAGGCAATCGAAGCCTGCTGATCCGCCTCGTTTGCAATACTGTTCACGCAGATATAGCTTTCCGTACCAATGCACAGTCCCTGTCCTTCCTCCCCATTTACACCTGTATAAATCGGCAGGAATTTCACATCCTCCTCTTTTACCTGATTGCCGTCAATTCCGGAAATCTGATTCCATGCCCAGTTGCCGTTCTGCACCATCGCCGCTTTCCCCAGCGCGAACTCCGCCATGGAATCATCCACCGTCTTAGAGCCAAGTTCCTCTCGGGCGGCGCAGGAATTATTTATGTACAAATCAAAAATATTCTTAAAGTTCTCTTCATAACTAAAGTCAAGTTCCGCCTCATCCGCAATCCCCTTTTGGGAAAATTCGTAGTAAACGGGAAGATTCGCCAAATGCGTCTGCCAGCGCCAATCCTCCCCCTCGCTGAAAGAAGTGGAAGCAAATACCCCTTCAATGCCGAGTTCCTCAAGGTGCTTCGACATATCCTCCACCAAAGCCTTAAGCTTGTCAAAATTGTTAACTTCCTCCATGCTGCTAAAGTCCGTACTTCTGGAGGACAAGGAAAAATATTTCTGCATGATGCCGTCATTGTATATGATGCCATACCCTTCCACCACATAGGGGATCCCATAGACACCGTCTCCGCTCCTGACCGCCATGTCCGGTTCAAGCAGCCAGGAATAGAGCTGCGTATCACTCAAATCCCTACAGTAATTCTTCCATTGCTCGTAATCCACCGGACCGTTAATCTGAAATAACGTGGGCGGCTTCTGCTTTGCAATCTCGGACTTCAAGGTCTGCTCATAACTACCGCTTGCAGCCGTCAATATCCTTACTTTTACACCCGTTTCCGCCTCGTACTCTTTGGCAATTTCTTTCCAGCTATCCGCCGCTTCCGGTTTAAAATTCAAGTAATATACCCTGGCCTCCTCCTCTTTTTTTCCACATCCGGCAAGCGTCCCCAAACTCAGGCTAAAAAGCATCCCAAATACAACCCAATATTTTCTTCTTTTCATCTGTAATCCTGTCACCCCTTTTTCACATATCACATATGAATCTAAGTTTTACATATTTTTTTATTGTACTATATCTAAAATCCAATTGGTTTATTTACGGTACAGATTGTACTTTTATTGGCATAATTTGTGATTGTTTTCCCCCTTGGACGGGAATCTCGCTTTGCAATTCAGGGACGGGAATCTCGGATTACTATTAAGGTGCCGTATCCAAAAACAGCGTGCTTTATTCATTCCAATCATGAATAAAGTACGCTGTTGTCAACTCTTTTTTCCGTTATATTTAACTCCTGATAATGTCAAGAAACTCTTGCGGGGAAACCGCCTGAATTTCTGATCCATCGAAATCTTTTACGTTTCTTGTAATAATATATCGTGCGCCTTTGCTCTTAGCGCACCTATCCTGTAAGCAATCCTCAAAATCACCAAACTCTTCATTTTCAATTGCTCTAAGCACTTCCTCATGACTGGCACCTGTTACAAAAAGGACACTGCATATATCTCTTAGCCATCCTCTTCTTTTACCCTCTGGAACTTTTCGTAAAATATACCAAATGTTAGGAATTGAATGAAAAGCCAAATACCCAACAAGCTCTTTAGCCGCACATTTTTGGAGAATTTCCGCCGCCGATTCACTAAACGGTTCTCTTTTCAAAAGGAAATCAATGATAACATTTGTATCAATTAATACTACCATACCGTTCTGCGCGTGCCTCCTCCAACTCTTTATCCGGATCAAAGTTTTCCGGTAAATACTGCCCTATCTCTTCTCTCGCCGCACTTAGTCTATGAAACGCCTGCATCCCCTCATCTTCATTTCTCTCCCGGTTCGGCATAAGCCTTTGGATAATCTCTATCAAAAAGCTCACATTATCATCTGATAAACTGCCGATCATTTGAACGGCCTGCTCCTGCAATCCAGACATGAGATGCACCTCCTCTTTTCTTCTTTGAAAAATATTATAACCGTTCCGCGTGTTTTATTCAATTATCAATGTTCAAAATATCTCTCCCGAAACCGCTCCAGATCAGATAGCGTCGTAATCTTAAAGTTTCCCTCATCCCCCGGTATCATGGTTATGTCCATTCCCGCCAGTACCGCTGGCTCCGTAGAACCGTTAATCCCTAAAATCCGCTCCGGCAGAAGCGCCTTATTCGCCCTATAATACTTCCCCAGCGCAAAAATCTCCGGCGCCTGCCCCGCAAATACTTTCTTCCTATCTAACAGGGAAGTAACTGCCTTGCCGTCTTCGCTCAGATATACCGTGTCCTTCATGGGCAGAACCGGCAGCGCCCCGTCATACCCGGCGCGCACCGCTTCCATGCAGGCTGATATCTGTCCGGCGCTCACCAATGGTCTTGCCGCATCATGAATCAGCACGTAATCCGAATCCCCCGCATACTTTCTGATATCTTCCAATCCATTTAAAATGGAAAGCTGCCTCGTTTTCCCCGGTGCAGAAAAGCCGCGGAATTTGCTGTTTCCCCGGCCTCCCGATTTTGGGGCTTCCTCCTGCAACTGTTCCAGGCAGTTCCTGATCGTCTCCCGCCACGCTTCCTCCGCCACGATCTGCACGGCGTCAATCTCCTCATGGAAGAGAAATGTCCGCAGGCAATAAGCGATCACCGGATACCCTTTTACCTCTATGTATTGTTTCGGGATTTCACCGCCAACCCGTGTCCCCGTACCGCCTGACAAAACAAGCGCTGTCACCATATCCGTATCCCCCATAACAATCCTGTTTCCTCAAAAATGCAGTTCCCTGATATTCTTAAGCGTCTCCCCGTAGGATGCGTCTTTGCCGAATAACAATGTGGTGCCCAGTACAAACCCCTTTACCCCTCTGGGCGCATACTGCCTGATCTTATCCGCGCCACAGGCCCCATCCCAGTAGATTTCAAAATTGATCTCGTCCTTGATCGCCAGAAGCTTCGTGATCTTTTTCCCCACATAGGGAAGGTACATCTGGCCCGCATTGCCTGGGTTCACCGACATGACTAACACCTTCTTCACGATCACCAGCATTTCCATCACCGTCTCGATGCTGGTTCCCGGGTTGATCGCGATGCCCGGCACCATGCCCGCGTTGATGATCTTCTGTAAAGTGGTGGAGGGGTGGTATTCCGCCTCCGGATGGATGTAGACCGTATCGCCCTTGCGTAGCTTTTCCAGAAAAATATGGATGTTATTGTTGGGGTGCTCGATCATCAGGTGCACGTCCAACGGCTTCTTTGTGGCAGAGGCTATGTAGGCCATGTCATTTAAGGACATGGCAAAGTTCGGTACATAACGCCCGTCCATGATATCAATGTGGAAGGAGTCGATGCCGCCCTCCTCCAGGTCTCTTACCTCTTTTTCCAAGTTACTGTAGTTGGCACACATCATAGATGCGTTTAATTCAAAGTCCATTTTGAGTTCTTCCTTTCTTCCGGGTTTTATCTAATTGATCCGTATAGTTTCCTTGCTTTTCACAACAAAAGACCTGACACCAAGTAAAGATTCCATACTTCATATCAGGTCTTTTATCTTATTCAATTTTATTTTCTTTTACTTCCAATACTGCGTAAGTTTCTGTTCAGACTCCCTTTCTGACAGGGAATACTTTTCCTGTAGCTTCTTTTGTGCATACTCTCTGGGGAAATTCGATTCCTTCAGGATCTCCAACGTGAACCGGATACCTTCCTCACGGCCTTCTTCTCTTCCTTCTTCGCGGCCTTCCTCCCGCCCCTCGCTTCTTAGCGTCCTCTCATATTTCTTCACATCAAACTCTTCCAACAACATGCCAAGCACCTCCGCACGGTTTTTTCTTAAAAACTCCTCAAGAATCCCGTTTTCTATACAGTAATCCACAGCTTCCGCCAATGCTTCTTCCGGTTGTTTCCTTTCACGCATATATGCCCTTGTTATGCTCACAAACTCAGCATACTTCTCTAACGTCCTGCACTTTTCTATTAGCAGGCGGTTATGCCCATGGTTGATATTGAGCATCCGCACCGTCAGCTCCACATCCCCTTGGACTTCCCTATTCTCAAAGGCATCCGACAGCCTGAGCGTCTGTTCCTCCGGCATCTCTTTCGTCCCGTTATAAAACACCACACACTGGGGTGTGGGAAGGCTGATCCGGCCTGTCCCGTATAGGCTCTTCTCCGCCTCCTCGATCACCATCTGGTACTCCTGTGCCAGATAAATCAGAAACCGGACGGGTAAATTCGGGCTGTAGGTACTCTGATGTTCATACATACTCAGTGTCCCCGCCAGTACAAAGGCAAGATCATTTTTCATCACCACATAGACCGCGCTCTCGATCGTCACAATTTTCAGCTGCGATGCATCTTCGTAATCAGTTCCGTTCAGCGCATTGTACAGTTCCAAAAGAGCCTCTCTGTCATTGGCAAACAAGAATCGGAACAGTCTGTCCTTTACATTACACTGTGGCTTTGCTGTAGGTATTGTTGTCATACTTTCTCCCTCCTATACTCCGGCAAGAAGAAAAGCATGCCATCCACAGATGCGCGTTTCCCTTTCCGCCGTTTCTTCTGTTGTCCTTGTGTTAGAAAAATCCGACAGGAACTGTCATGAACGTGCGGAATGCACATCTGTTAGAATTTCTCTGATGAGTTTATTCTATCTGTTTCTCAGAAAGGTGTCAAGGCAATTTGCGAAAATATAGTGAACGTTTTATCGTTTATCCAAATCATTCATTCTCCTGTTTCTCACCAGACCTCATATCAAGTATGAAATTTTCAAGGTACTAAACTTATTACCTTAAAAAATTCTTATTTGCATACACCACCCGGTATTTCTCCCGTTGCGTCTCAAAAAAATAAGTAATCAGGCGCTCTGAGATAAAACCCGGATAACGGTTCAAATAGGCGTCCTCCTTCTCTCCCCCGTGCTCCGCCACCGCAAAGAGAATGGGAAACAGCCACTCACAGAGCTGGTCCAATACCTCTTTCCGCGCAATCAGCATATTGCAGGGCGAATACAGATTTCCATCAAAGAATTGTGCTGCCCTTTCATATTCTTCCGGAATTTCCGTTTTAAAATATCCCATCAAGTATTCCCAGTCTGACGCGATATGTCTCTCCTTATAGTTTCCCGCGATACTCGGCGCAACATACAGCGGCACCGGCAAAATAACGTCTACCTGATTGACAGCCATCCGTTCCAGCCAATTATCAGGCAGAAGGAAATGCCGCCTGTAATGCACTAACCCCGCATAATCCTCACGCGCATTTTTCCAGATCCAGTAAAGCCCCGTAAGCTCGCAGAACTGTCTGTTTTTTTCAGAAATATTTTCCCCGTCACAATCTGTAACCGCCTCCGGCGATATCCGTTCCTCTGTCAGAGCCGCCCCCACTTGTAATACAGTTTCTTCCTTTATAAAGCAATAACTGTCCTGCAGCGGCTTATCATAAACGGAGCTTGCCACATAAATTCTGGCCCTCTTCCCCTTCATTTGTTATTCTCCCGCTTTCAATTCATCAATGATACAGAATGTCCTGCCCTGATCCTCGGCACACCTGCGGACATAGGCATTTCTAAGCCGCATATCCAATTCCACCGTCACCGGAATAATCTCCTTCATCCCCGCAGCCCGCAGTTCTCCGGAAACCTTTTTGTGATTATCTCCGCGCATCCCCAGATAGACCGGATATTCCGTATGTAACCCCTGCCCGATCAACCGCACCGGCAGACCGTCAACCGTTTCCGTATTTTCAGACATATCGTCGACCAGAAAGGCCTCCACCTTCACATCAGAATAAAGATATTCCAGATAGACACGTAATGTCCTGCCTCTGGAATGGGCACCCGCTATGTATATCTTCTTCATCTTTTTTCCTTCTTAACAATCTTTCTTTCCCTTTGAAATATTTTTATATATCTCTGCAAAAGCTGTATTTGTTTCAAATAAATGCCTTGCGATCACTTCCATCAGTTCAAAATCATTCTCATGATCAAGATCCAAAATTCCTGTATCATACATCTCAATACATTCTACATACCCATCAAGCACTCCTTTTCCGCTTTTTAAATAATCCGGATTATATGCATACAATGAAGCATTCATATCAAAAATTTCCGGTGCCTGCTGCCTTGCTGTATAATCAGATTCTATTACTTTTTTGTAACCTTTTTCGGTCTTCTTGACCTGATTAAAAAACGGATTTCTTCTCGCTGATGCCACAGAAGTCGTTACATCTGCTCCCTTTTGCAGGTGAACTTTCACCAGATTATTCACATCTTCAACCGTCCTTAGCGGTGAAGTAAGATCGAAATCGATTACCATGTCATAGTTCACCTGCTTTTTTTGCTCCATCCGCGTCAAACTATCCAAAATAACAGCAATTTTCCCGACCAAATCTCCGCTAAGTTCCGGAGTCCTTTCCAAAATATCTACAGGTCTCATTCCATTATCGTTTATTATCTCAATCAATTCTCTACTATCCGTATTGACCGCAATGTCATACATTGTGACATTATTTTTCTGTTTCAAAAACAGATCAATTGCAGAAATACTATAGTAAGGAAGCAGTTTCCCGCAAAATGGGCGTATATTCTTATTCTTGATTCCCTTCGATCCTGCCCTTCCACATATAGTAAACAATATTTTCACGCCAACACCCCCTGTGATATTTTCAAAACCTCTATGGCATGTCTCAGTCCATATTCCGGTTCATTCTCTCCTCTTAACATATTCAGAAAATGCCTTAACTCCCGAATCTGATAATCATCTCTTTCCTCGCAAAACGTAATCGTTTCTCCCCGCTTTAAATAAGTAATCGCATGATTCGCAATATCTCCGACTATCGTCTCCTCCCCGGTAAATAAAGTGATTTCCCTTATTGTTTTCCTGCCAAAATAATCCAAATGCAATTCCACCACTTTATCTGAATACTCCGCTATATAAATGGCATAATCCTCGCTGTCTATTTCCAACGCGGACTTTCTCCCCTGAAAACTCTTTATCTCAATTGGCTTTCCAAAAAGATATGTCAAATAATCCCACTCATGGATCAAATCAACCGAGACACCGCCACCCATGCTACTGTGTGCACTATAGGTACTCCTATAATCCACTCCTGCTCTCCATTCGGGTAAATAGCTTGATGAAATACTTCTAACCGATATCACTTTCTCTGGTTTTACCTTGTCTTTTATATATTGAATTACAGCGTTATATCTTAACGGGCACGCCACATAATAAAGTTTCCCTTCCTCCTCTTTATAGACCTCTGCTTCTCCAATTTGGTCTGCCGCCGCCAAAGGTTTCTCAATGAAAAAGCTTCTTCCATACGCTTCTGCCTTCTTCAGGCTCTCCATATGGCAATTCGTAGGATTCGTAATAAAAATAACATCATACATATCCTGTAGCTGATCTATTGCGGTATATACTGTCCGTATTTTTTCATCTTCATCTCCGCACTTTTTTCTTCTTACCGCGTCAATCGTCAAGCGAATTCCATCCTGACGGCATATCTTTTCCAAATTTTTAATATGCCGCTTCGCAATGGAGCCAATGCCAATAAAACACACCTTTAACTCTTTCAACACTTCTCCTCCAAAGTCCATTCGTTCAAACAACTACCATTATTCGACACATCTAAATCATAAAATTTTTTCTTTAAGCTGATTTGTTTTCCCTCAACAGTTTCCACGATCTTTTCTGCGATCCGACTCGCTGCGCGCCCGTCACCATACGGGTTTTTCACGTTTTTACATAACATCCTAAATTCTTCATCCAATGCTTTTCTGATTGCGACGCTGATACTTTGCCTGTCCGACTCACAATTTATGATGCTCCCTGTCTGTAGTCTTCCTCTTTGTCTATCCCCTATATTGACTGTAGGTATTCCGAATGTCGGCGCTTCTATAATACCGCTTGATGAATTGCCTATCACAAACTCAGCATGTCTCATCAAGGAAAGATACCTAACCATCCCCAGCGAAGAGAACACATGCAAGTTACCTATTTCTTTTTCTGCTAAATCCAAAAGATTATTGATACACATTCCTCCTATATCTGCATTTGACTTCGTCACAATAAACTCTATTTCTGGAAAATTCTTGACTGCCTCCAAAAATTCCCTAATCTTTTTTTCAACATCCCTACTCTCCAAAGTAACCGGATGATACGTCCCGATGGCATATCTGCATTCAGATAGTTCTATACTCTCCAACGCTTCCCATTTCGACATCGTAGCGCTATGCAAAATATTATCGATACTCGTCGATCCATAATTAAATATTCTCCCCGGGTTCTCTCCCATCTGTAAAACCCGTCGGTAACTTTCCTGATTCGTTACAAAATGTAAATAACTCATTTTGCTGATAGAATGACGAATCCATTCATCAGCCGCCCCTTCTGTCGTATCCCCTCCGCACAGGTGAAAAATGGGTATCTGCGTATTTCCCGCTGCTATTGCAACGGCAAGCATTTCATATCTGTCCCCCAAAATTACTACGCCGCTATATTGTTCTTTGCAAAATACTTCTGTAAACTTTATTAACACATCTGCCTGATTTCGGGATATGTCCGTTTCCTGCTTAGAATTGACGCTAACGTATATTTCTTTATCAATCCGTAATCCGCTGTGCTCTATCTCGTCTTTCGTCAAACCATATTCATTTGATAAATGCGTTCCAGTGACAAGAAGTTCTACTTTCAAGTCATTGCTTTCATATGCCCTTAATGCAATAATCACTGGCGATAATAAGCCAAACTCTGCCCTCGTTGAAGTTACAATTGCTATTTTTTCCATAATTACATCCTATTGTCTAGTGATTGCCCTGTCTCAATATGGTGGAAATTGGAAAGATATCCTGCCAGAATGCCTACTATTTCTTCCTTTTCCGTCTCCGTTCTATCAAACGCCAAATGCAGATTATTCATAAGTTTATCTATGTTTCCCTGCTCAGGAATACTCTTTCCTTCCACAACTCCAAGCGCTCGGAACCGATTCAGCGAAATTTTTTCTTCCTCGGTATAAAATTCTTCGTAGGCTTTTTCCCCAGAAGTATCTGCTTTTGTAAAGCAGACCGGATATCTGCGACTCCCACTGCGTAACTTTTTCGCCTCTTCTAACGCCTCTGCATCACAAGCACACTCTAACACTTCATACCCTTGCTCTTGCAAAAATGCTGTCGCAATTTGATCAAATGTCATCATTTGTGCCTTTTCAAGCTGTGGGAAAAATATCTCTCTGTTTTTGCCAAGCATACATGAAAGCAAACAAATCTGTCCACTTTCTTCAAGCGATACAAAATACCGTTTGACATCTGAAGGTGCGCTGATCGGCTGTAATTTTTGAAGTCTTTTCAAGAAACCATCGGGAAGCGATCCATTTGAAAATGCAACATTGGCAAACCGCGCCGTTTTAACAGGAAACTTGTCTGAATAGGAAAAAATAAGGTCTTCCATAATCCGTTTACTCGCCCCCATAATATTTACGGGGTTCGCCGCCTTGTCCGTAGATACACAAAAGTATTCTTCCGGCGGCATCTCTGCAAGAAGATCAAGCAACCGTTTTGCATGCAGCACATTATTTTGTAAAAGCGCTTCAATCGAATAAATATCTTTTTCTGACCTGACGTGCTTATGCGCCGAAAAGTTTCCAACAATTTCAAACCCTTTTCGTTTTCTAAACATTTTTTCAAATACCGGCATAGAATAATCCATCGGATATGGCACATAATCTTCGGGAATATACAGCCCCTTAGTAGACCTTAAATCCCTCGTCAATTCGGCCAACGCATTTTCATTGATATCCACTACAACAAGAGATGCTGGCTTAAAAGGCAAAATCGCCTTCACAAACGAAGACCCAATCGATCCGGCTCCTCCAATCACAAGAACAGATTTCCCGCAAATTTTATCGGCGAGCGTCCGTCGGTTGTTCTCGATGTCATCCAAAAACAGGCTTCTTTCTCTCTTAGTTACATACTTCGCAACAAACCCCTCTAAATCAAACATGCGCGCCCTCCCATTTTTCAACCAGACAGCCATTGTCATAGACATCCACCTGACTTGTTTCCTTTAACAAATTTAGACATGAGGATTCATTCATGACAATATATTTTTCTATCTTGATACCAAACCATGCAATCATCTGTATGGGAAATTGACCCTCGAGAACATAATATTCCGGCATTTTTTCCGCATAATTAATATGGTCGCCTGGATGCGGCTTAATCATGATCTGCGATTTCTGATAGTTGGAGAGAATATGGCAGTACATTTTTATCTGCTGTTCCTCCTCCATCCAAATTTCTCCCCCTGAGGCATGAGGCTCCGTCATAAATATTATGGTTTTGCCCGCTTCTACCTCCCGCTGTATTTCCTCATAAGGAAATCCCATAATTTCGGCTATTTCCTTTTTCTCATCGGCGCCCTTATTCCCCCATAACAGAGATGGTGAAACCACTTCTATTTTATTCACTATCTCCTCCGGCAACGGAAACTGCCCTGTCAACACCACCTTGGAGACAAGGTCATCATATCCCATTGGCATATAACGTCTGCCATCATCCAAAACGATCATATGCCGCTTTGCATCGCTATACTTATAATTTCCCAGTCCGTCCTCCAACACGCGGATGCCATTAGTCAGGAATGCTCTCGACAATTTCATATGGTCATGTCCCCAGACCGGGATCTGACGTTTCCGCGCATATTCGGTAATCACATAGCACAAATCGTAATATTGTACCGACTGTCTCTCATACAAACACCGAAGCCCTGACTCCTGCATTTTTCTGACAACAACCTCTGGAACAAACCTTTCCATAATGAAGAGGGAATCTCTCCAATCCTCCAGATATAGCATCCCCAGCAACGCAGTATACGAAGTTCCTGTCAGAATGATATTGGCGATATCGCTCTTTGTATCATCCAAAATCTTATGCAGAGCCTCCAACGTTTCGCTATTCTGTTCACTAATAAATGCCGTTGTTTTCATCTTACATTCAAAGAACAGTTTATAAAGGGAAACATATGTAATATTTTTCAGGCGCTCTGTCACATCACTAATAATCTTTTCTGTATCGGAAACAATCATCACAAGAAGCCTAATCTCATCATAAAAATCCGTGCGCTTAATAAGCTCCTCATTATTTAGGGAAAAGACAGGAATACCTTCATATATTTCTTGATCATGCGCCCTGTCTATAAAACATAATACATTGACTCTGTCACTAATCTCCTGATAAATTTCCTTCCCCAAAAAATCAAAGCCATAGATAATAACCGGCTCCTGTTCCCTAAAGCAGGAAGACAGATTTATTCCACTTCGTTTTAAGTCCAATAACCCATAGGCAATATTCCTCTGATGCTCAACACTATATCTGATTCTGGAAGTATTTACTGTTCCCATAGCGGCTCCCTGAGTTTCCAATTATCATATTTGTCCTTTATAAATAAATCCCTGTTATAATGCTTTTCTATAATGTTCCAAAACTCTGTTTCCGTATATCCACAGAACTCACAAAAATCCCTAACACAAAGAGCATCCAAACAATGATCCCGCTCCTTCACCATTTGAACCGCTTCCTCTCTGGAAATCATTCCATAACGCACCATCCTGGCTGCATAATCAGTTGCCGAAGCGTGTCCGAATTTCGGATATTTCATCCATGCGTGTACCAAATACGCCCTGCTGTCAACCTGATCAAAGTTCTCCACATGATGCGCCCGATCCCATTCATGAGACAAATCATGAAATCCGTGCTTCTTTGCAAATTCATAATTCTTAAAACTGTCCCACGGAATAAAATAAGACAAATAAATGGGCTCCAGTCTGTCAATTTCTTCTGCCTTTGGTGCTCTGGTAAGGATTAAATCTTCCTTGCTGACTCCCGCAGCCTTAATCAGTTCCTCCTCCTCAAAATCACTTGCCACACCGTTTTGTAATATTTTCTTTGCCGAATAGGTCTCCTCATAGTCACTCCCGCCATACTCATAGCTGACATTTTCCCCATACACCAGCAGCTGTATGCCAAATTTAAGCGCCATCATAAGCGGATATGTATAAATCAAGCGATCAATATACCATGTGGGTTTCCCATACTTTTCAAACATATAACGCATCAACTTCTTCTGCGCACGCCTATCCGGTTTCAAACTAATAATGCTGCACCCAAATTCTTCTGAAAGATTCTGTAGATTATGCTTTCCCGCTTCTGTCATTGGGAAATTATCCTCCACGCTAAACAGAATCGGATTCATGTGCATCACATTCTTCATAAGATGAACCTGATAGTGGGAATCTTTTCCGCCGGAAACTGCTATAGCACAATCATACTCCCCGTTCGCTTTTCTGTATTGACCACATAAAGTCTCAAGTTCCTTCCATCTTGCATTCCAATCAATGCTTTTACGCTTTTCATAGGATTGACATGCAGAGCAAATCCCGTTTTGATCAAATTTGATTCCCGGTCTTGTATCCGGCATAACACATCTTTTACAAAATTTCATCTAAGCTTCCTCCAACCTCATATTTTTATAAATATTTTAAGTAAACAGAAACAAATCCTGGTGACGGTTAAAACTTATAATTTTGTTTCTATCAACTCCTTTGCCATACAGCCATTTCCTGATGTCTGCATCAATCGTAGACGATTCCACCGCTATAACAACAAAATCAAAAGAAAGCCTTTCAATACACTCCGGATCACTTACCTCTTTATCCGGATACTTTTGATAATTTTTATCTACCCAGCTAACCAAATCAACGTAGTGAATCCGTTGCAATTGGTCATAATAGGTAGCCCCCACCCTGCCTGCTCCATACAGGATAATTTTGGATTTTGGAGGCACTTTGTCAAACGGAAACAAATACTCATCATTACGGACATAGTCACCGTAATACTCCCGCCTTGCTTTCATGAGATCCATATAAATGTAATCCAACTGCTTTTTTATCCCTATAATTTCCCTCGTATGTCTGTCCAAATATTCATACCAGCTAAATAAATTCCGAAAATAACGGTCCTCTAAAACATAGGCTGGCGTCTTTGCCAGATGTTTTCTGTAGTGATACAGGCAACAATGCGAAATATACGCTGATTCCACCCATTGCAACATGGGGAAAAGTATCATCGCGTCTTCCCCCAGATTGATAGCGCTTTTCTCCTCTATCAAGCCATAACTTCGAAGAAGTAAATCCCTTTTAAGAATTTTGTCACATAACGAATGCGGCAGCCCGGATTTCCTACGCCTTTCATCCCAAAGAGCATTTTTCCAAATCTCACTTCTAATCCTTTCTTTATCATAATATCCTTCCTCATAGAGAAAAGATGGCTTTGCTGTCCCGGAATCTGTGGTTTCCACCGCTTTGCCGTATATGATAATGTCTATGCCCTCTCCCATCTGAGGCAAAAACAAGCTGTAGGTTTCCTGATCGATCCAATCATCGGCGTCCACAAACGAGATATATTGCCCCTTTGCCGCACACACTCCTGTATATCTTGCCGCAAGCATCCCCTGGTTTTTTTGATGGATCACACAGATTCGTGAATCATCTGCCGCATAATCTTCGCAAATCTTGCCGCTTGCATCTGTCGAACCGTCGTCTACCAGTATTACTTCTATATCCTCTAAATTCTGGTTTCTGATACTATCAATACATTGGTTCAAATATTTTTCCGCATTATAAATGGGAACAATTACTGAAAGTATGCTCATCCTTATATCCTCTGCCATAAAATTGGCCGCTCTTTTATGATTCCAACAGTACATTTAAAAATCTCGTCAACGAATCATAGGAATGATTCGATTCCAAAACCGCTCCCTGCCGCATCATCTGCTTCATAATTCGTCCTGATTCTATCTCCCCTAAGTAACTGTCCGCCTCATAAAATTTCATTTGGTCATCATCCGGATGAAACAGAAAAAATTTTCCTGTCTTTGTGTAAAATCCACAAATCTGATTATTCCATATGTGAAGCAGTGAAAACCTTATGTTTTCTGCCCACATTGCTTCTTGGTAATCCGTTTTTTCTTCCTCATGGATTGCAATACGTCTCACGGATTTTTTATCAATCTGGTATTCCAGCAACGCATCTATAGCAGTCGGAAAGAAAAATATTTTATTATCCATACATATGCAGTCCGCATAAGGTTTTGTATTGCCTTCCATTTCCTTGTCTAAGCCGATTTCTGTTGCACAGTCACATATCTCCCAGCTTATCAAATCTTCAGATATAATATATATTCTTCCCCGCTGGTCTATTGATACAAATCTACCATCGTCCATTAACGTCAATGTTGAAAACACAGCATCCGCTTCCCCCACTTCTTTGACCATAACGGACTCTGCATCCATATCAAAACACAAAATTTTATTTTCCACAGCAGATAAAAAAAATACGGTCTGCTCCTTTTGCACACAAGCGTACTGAAAAATCATCCGATCAAGTTCCGTCCGAACAAGGCCCTGTACATCGCAGACCTGCTCCGTCTGCTTTTCTTTCAAATTCAGCTTTACTATGTATCTGTAATTATAGGGAAATAAATAAACATAATCATTCCACACCGCAGCCCCGCAAAATGTATTAAAAGAATCTGTAGGTATATTCAGATACAGTTTTTTAAAGGCTCCTGTTTCTACATCATATAAACATACTTCAAAAGCATTCGCAGGAATCAATATCAGCCAGTTTCCTGTTTTTAATACATTTGAATAGAGCAGCTGGCTTCGCTTTCCCTTATAGGGAATGACCTCCACCTTCTTCATTTTTTTCTCTTTTACTGAATAGCAGCACAACAAAGTGCCTCTGTAATTCACATACCAAAGCACATCTCCATCTAACGCACTTCCATACGCCGTCCACGTCCGCTCATTTCCTGCCATAGCCGCTCCTACTCAACACTCTGCAATAGCCTGCTGATTTTTTCTTTTCTATTTTTATAAAGCTGATCCGGTCTCCAAGCGTCTAACTGATCAATCACATTTCTAATCATTTCTCGTATCTGAATGGTCTTTTCATCAGAATATGCCGTCAAATAATCCATGTATATTGTATTTTCTGCATCTCTTTTATAAAAATTCACTTCTGGGAATGCTGCTCTGATATCCTCCGAAAAATCGTTTCCTTTCTCATATAAATAATGAATGCAGTAATATTTATATATGTCCTCCCGATACTCCAACGCAGAATACTCCTGTATATTTAACAAAATCTCCTCATATTCCGATTTGGATTTTGGCGTAATGGTAAAATCAAACGCTATATGTGGGTGGTTTCCCGCATGAATGACATTGATGCCCAACAACGGATACTCATGCCCTATAGAGCCCGCTATTGTAAGCGCATAGTCAAAGCCCGCCTCTTTCAAGTCAAACGGAGATATTTCCTTCGGAAGAGTTTTTATCTGATCATGCATTCTTACAAAGTCACTAATAAATGCATTCCCCCTCTCCGCTTCATCCGGGTGCAGCTTTATATACCAGTCATAATCGGTTTTGTCGGCTATTTCACCCACAAACTGTAACCATGAAATATAATTATTCCCACACAATTGCTGACCATTGCACCACTGATCTTCATTAAAAATATGCGGACATATAAGAACCCTTACCTTATCCTTTGGGGGCAGATTCAACTCCCCTGTCTTATAATGAAACACATTATTATCATCCCTCCAACTAAGAAATTCCCCGTTCTTTCCTGAAAGCATTTTTTGAATTGATTTTTCTGCCCACTCTAAGCCCACTTTCTTCTCATCTTCCGTTAATTCATCAAAAAATCGATTCAAAAACGGAAAGCTTTGTCCAAAATGAAAATTTGTTGTTGCGTGATGAACTCCCCAAGGATGGATAATATAAGTTTTCACTCCATGATTGATCGCAATATCTCTCAGATATGACTCATTATGCACACCATCCCAAAGAATGAGTATTTTAACACAATGACTTTGAAAATAATCGTTCCAAAATAGTACGGTCTTAATTGCATCTATAAGACATTCATGGATATAGGGATTATGCGGATCAAAACTCAACTCATATTTTCTCAAATAATCCCGCAAAAAAGAAATCCCACATTCCACCCCGTCTATTACTATGGATTCCCAATCATCCATTGTCTTTATCTGTTCAATTATCTCCTGATAAATACCGTCAATTTTTTCATCACGCATACCTGTCTCCGGCAATCGTATCAGTTCCTCCATGCCAAAGGAACGATAAACATCAGCCACGGATGGATATATGACCGATTCAAATCTATTACCGCCCTGTCTGATAAACCCAACTATTTTTGCTTGTGTCTCCTCTGCAAAAAATGGGGCAAAATAGCTATATATAATTGCAGTTCCATCATGACACCCCTCTACAGGCACCAAAACTACATTTTCGCCTGTACTTTTCCGGATATGCCCTTGATTGTGTTCTATGTACTGCTTTACATTGATCGTATAGTCCGAATCCCAAACCCAAAAATCAGAACCTCCTTTTAACCCGTATCCCTCAAGAATCTCTATCATCTCAGGCGCATACTTTCTACTGCATACCACTATCTTTCTATCGCCCGCTAAATTTATGGCTTCCTCCACAAAATAGGTAGGAACTGCCCCTGCTTCACAAGGTTTTTCCTTGGCAATAAAATAATCCAGCTGTAACAAAGACTGATATTTCTGATAAAACAATTTACCATCCGTTCCCGCCCCGTAAATCGCAACACATTTTCCTTCCAGCACATCTAACACATCATAGTCTTTTACAACAAGATACTGATCAAGTACCATCTTTTACCCCTTCTATTTCATCAATAATCTCTAATATCTTTTTATCTTTTTCAAAACTATATAATAGTTCTTTCCCTTTGATTGTCTCAAAAAAGTCCCTGATTTCCTCCATATACGCATATTCATTGATAAAATCGCCATAGCCTTTCTCATGAATATACTGTCCCGCTGGCACCTGCTCTAAAACTCCCGATTCTTCATTCCTTTCATACAGCGAATCCGGCGTTCCATCCCATCTGATCAATATATCTTCATTAAAAATTTCCAGTTTTCTGACAGCCTTTCTGCACACAACATCCACTGTCAAATTTCCAATCACCCCATTTTCATGTTCTAACAAAACAAGATAGGTGTCTGGAAATCCTAGTGGCAAATCCGTAAGTTTTGTTCTTATCACCGTTACTTTTTCTATCTTTCCAAATGTCTCCCATAACCACGGAAGTTCAATTGCAAAAATTTCCCTACATCCGTTTGTCCCCTTCTTACTTACAAAAAAATCGCTTAGATTATCCCACGGATGCCAATCCGGTAAATACTGTCCGACATGATACTGATATACACAAGGCTTCCCGTTTTGCTTTACCCTGTCATTAACAATTCTCATTTCTTCTTTATAGAGCGGCGTGGATGAGAGAAATAATATCCTCCCATTTTGCCTAGCTAACTGTATGTTCTCATCATACATATCACTGATCAGATTGATTTCCGAAAAAATATGAAGCCCTCTCTCCAGACAGTCTCTAATAATCTCTGCATGGTGCTGTGGCGATGTACAGACAAAGGCACAATCTAATTTCTCTCCGACATCGGCTATTTGCGAATAGCATCTGATTCCGTATTGTTCAGCCGCTCCCTTGACCCGGTCTTCATTATTATCAATTCCTACTACCGTCAGTTCCGTTCCCGCCATCTGCAATAGCAGTTTTATCCTCCGCTTTCCCATGGAGCCCAATCCGATAACACAAACTTTCATGTGAATATCCCCTCTATATCATTTCATCCTTTCCATAGTCTCGTTGCGCTACTGTTCCTATTATCTCATTCCATCGCATAGGGCTTATTCCGGTTCCGGGACGTTTCGTTGTCAGATTATCTTTCGTAAACAATTCGCCCGTTCTGATATTACACTTCGCAACAATACTCTTTCTAGCCACCGCCATATTGGAAAACTCACTGGAAGTCGGCTTTTTTATTCCGTCTCCCATTGCTTCTTCTACTTTCCTGATCGACGAAACCATTACTTGTAATTCATCCGGCTCCAAGCTTGCCTTGTGGTCCGGACCTTCCATACTTCTATCCAATGTAAAATGTTTTTCAATCACTACCGCGCCAAGAGCTGCCGCCGCGATGGGTATTTCTATCCCCTGTGTATGATCCGAATAGCCTACCGGGAGTCCTAATTCTTCACGCATTTGTACCATTGCCAAAAGATTGACATCCGTTATGGGCGTTGGATATTGTGTATTGCAGTGAAGCAAAATAATATCATTTGCTCCCGCTTTTTGCAGGACATCTACAGCAGCTTTCACCTCATCCATGCTGCTCATTCCCGTCGAAAGAATCGTTTTTTTTCGATGCTTTCCCACTTCCTGTAAATACGGCAGATTCGTTATCTCACCAGAAGGTATTTTGTAAATTTGTAATCCCAACTCCGATAAAAGCATTATGCTTTCTATATCAAATGGTGTAGAAAGAAACATAATATTTTTCTGGTCACAATATTTCATCAATATTTCATGCTCTTCGGTATTAAGTTCGAGCTTTTTGAGCATGTCGTATTGTGATTCAGATTTATCCGTTGTTGCAAGCTGATATTCCGCCTTTTTTGCATCTCTACACACCAACTGTTCCGCTTTAAAAGTCTGAAACTTAACTGCATCAGCACCCGCTTCCACTGCCGCATCTATGAGCCGCTTCGCAATCTCTATATCACCATTATGATTCACTCCGGCTTCCGCTATAACGAATATCCTATTCATGACTCACAAGTCTATCTCCTATTTTTATTTTTCCTGCATAGGTATACTCTGTTATTTTCAGCGTCGTATCCCCTGTTTTAACAACAAAACTATTCTCTGTTTTCCCCACTATCTGTCCTGTCGTATTTTTATATACCGGAGCTCCCTCTATCATTTCTGCTCTGTTGATACAGATTTGTTCTCCATTGATCCACGAAATTGCTTGCGGTCCCGGTATACACAGTGCCCGAATAAAATTAAATATTTCTCGGCTGTTCTGGTTCCAGTCAATAATCTCATCTCCTGCTTTTCGCATCCCGCAATATAAGCCTATTGGATCAATATCACTCTGCCTAATTCGCCTGACCTTATTTGCTTGGATCATTTTGATCGCCCGATAAAGCACATCCGCACAACCGACATATGCTCTTTCTAACAGGGAAGAATAATCATCTTCATCTGTAATGGGATATGTTTCCTGCAAGATAATGTCCCCTGTATCTATTCCCTCATCAAGATAGTGGACTGTTATTCCAAATTCTTTTTCATCATTTATCAATGCCCAGTTTAAAATATTTCTACCCCTGTAAAAAGGAAGTTTCCCTGCATGGCAGTTTATTGTCTTATATTTCGGAAGATTTATCATCTCTTCCCTGAAAATTTGGTTAAATGACATAGATACAAACAGTTCAACATCATATTTCTTCATTTTATAAATAAAATCTTCTCCATTGATGTTTTCACTCAGTTCAACCGGTATATGATTTTCTTCCGCTCTTCTGAGCAATTCTGCATCTCGTTTGTCAAACCTAACCGTTAAAAACTGTATTTGTAATGAATTGTCACAAATTATTTTGTCAAACGCTTTATGTGCCCACGGTCCGTCCGCGAAATATCCTATTCTCATGCAGCGCACCTCGTGGAAAAAGTTATTTTAGCCCCCCCCCTAAAATTTTCACCGTCTTTTCATTTTTAACCATACATGAATCCTCCACATTCTTTCTCACGGTAATACCTGCCCCTATCACACACTTATTTCCAATATGGATTCCTTGAATCACGGTTGCATTCGCTCCCACAAAAGCTGTCTGTCCAATCTGCACATTTCCACAGAGCACGCTTCCAACCGATATATGAGAAAAGTCATTCACGATACAATCATGTTCAATAATAGTTCCCGTATTTACAATACACATATCTCCTATCTCTGCACCCGCATTGATAACTGCTTTCTTGCCAACAAAAATGCCTTCACCAAGTTCTGCATGATCAGATACGGCCGCTGTGTCATCTATAATATTTGGCAAGGAGTATCCAACATCTTTTAGTTGCTTAAACAATTGTTCCCGCACATCACCCTGTCCCATAAATCCAACTGTCACAAAGGCATTTCTTACTCCCTTTTCAAAATATCTCCTCATATCTGCGTCCACACCCAAAACAGGATAATTCCTGTATGCGCTTCCTTGCATTTCTTTTTTGTCGAGGAATCCGATAATACGATATTTACCTGCCTGCTCAATACTGTCTACTACACTGTGCGCATGTCCGCCTGTCCCCAACAAAATAATATCTTCCATCTCAATGTCCAAGTCTTTCCTTCATCCTCTCCAATTCGTCAAACTGACCCATATCCAACCACGCATCTTCACTAATCGGATAGATGCCTACTTTTTTCTTTTCATCCATGTATCTTTCAATGATTGACGGAAAATCAACTGGTTCATTATATGCCAAATCTTCTATCACATCAGGCTCCACAAAATAACATCCGGTATTGGTAAAAAAAGACATATTGGGTTTCTCCTGCATGGATTCGATGATTCCATCTTTCCCAATATTCACAACACCGTATGGAATTGTAAAGTTTTTCAGCGAACACACCATAGTGATAACATTATTAGATTCTATATGCTGCCGATATGCTTTTGTCAGGTCATCATCAATGACTATATCGCAATTTGTCAGAACAAATGTCTCCTTAATCTTCCCTCGCAAAAGACTGATTCCCCCGCCTGTCCCAAGCGCTTTCTCCTCTGCGATAAATTCAAGCTGATAATCTTTCTTTAATTCATCAAAGTATGCCTTTATCATGTTCCTCTTATAATTTACGATCATATAAAACTGATTACAGCCATATGAATGGAATCTGTTGATGATGTGTTCCGCGATTGGGTAATCTCCGATAGGTATCAACGGTTTAGGCAAAATATTAGTGTAGGGAGAAAGTCGACTTCCCAATCCTCCCGCCATTATGACTACCGAAATATCCTTTGCAAACTTTTCTCTTTTATATTCCGAATCATCCAAGAATATAATATCTTTGATTACGAGATCTTCATCAACAATCGGAACAGCTTCTATTCCATATTCTTTCATAAGAGATTCTGCTTGATGTGCCTGTCCCTCATGCAGATATTTTGGCTGGTAATTAGCCACCTGCTTTACCTGAGCCTTCACCTCACCGCCTCTCATTAACCATCTTCGTATATCACCGTCTGTTACCGCGGCTCGAAGAATATTCTGATCCAATACGAACAATACTTTTTTATTATTTTTTTCCAACATTTCCATTGCTTCAAGTATTGTATTTTGTTCCTTAATATATAATTGCATACCATTAATAACCTCTTTTAATCTTCTGTTTTAATGCAAACATTTCATTATGCTACCACGACTATAGAACTTCCAAATTCTGTAGCATTGTCGGCATTTTCAACGTCAGGCACAATTCCACCACACTGCTCCCATCCCCATAATACGCATCACTTAACACCACCGCCCGATCCAGATCCGCGCTGTCGTCATAAATCCCCCAGCTCTCTTCTATATATCTGTTCCTAATCTTCTGATAATCTTCCCACAGCTGCGGCCTCATACTCTCGATCGTCGCCTGAATCAGCGGGTGCGGCCGCCACAGTAACGCCACTTCGTCTTTGTTTTCCTTGAATATCCCAAACACCGACTCCATCTTCCGAAGCATCTTTTCATCGTTTTGCAGAAGCGCACTCACACTGGTATTGTAGAAAACAATCTTCTTCCAACTCCCGTCCGGCTTCTCAATAATTCTCAGCCACTCCGCCGGAATTTCCAGATCCTCTTTCTTTGTATTCAACACTTTGTCAATCTTCGGCGATCCCGTCCCAAGGAACTTCTTTTCCAAGAACTTCCTGTCCACATGCTCGCCGGGTAGTCCCATCTCTTTCGCGGCTTTCATGTATTCATTGATATAGATCTGGCGCATATTTTCCGACTGAACGACCACCTGATCGGCATAGATCGTCCCAGGTGTGAAGCAGAAATGCTTCATGCCGTCGATGGCCGCCTGATTGTCCGGCTCGATCTCCCCCAGAATGAAATAGGGAATGTATACCAATTTATCCGTAAAGTTTCTCAGATTTTTAGAATAGAAATGGGGGTGCACACTGGTCACGTGGTTGCACTCATCATAGGGATTGTGAATATAAATGATATCCGGGTGTCGGGCTTCCAGATCGTATTCGTCGTAGCGGGTAACCGGTACATCCTTCGGGTACAAATCCCCTTCATAATGTTCTTCGCGAAAGCTCCCGTCCGGATTTTTATCAAAGTAAGGAATCGGGATCACAAAAGCATCGCAGTCAGGATCGGCGTCCGCCGCCCTCCACACGCTTTCCAGAGAATCCCACATGCTTGCCTTGTAAGGAAGAAACACGACTTCCTTTTTGTCGTCGGGCAGATCATATTTTATATGATTCTTAATCTGTACTAACTGCTTCTGCACCTTTTTCCCGAGTTTTCTACAGGAAACGAAATCTTCCGATTTACTACTCATTTGATATAAATTTTCGCAGTAAACCTCTAATAAATGTACGGCTTCTTCTCCGGCAGCGCCATATTGCTGTTCAATTTCACTACCCACGGCAATAGCGGAATCCTGACAGTCCACCAATGTCTCCATAGACACCTGTACACCGCTGTCCAGGTTTCTTATGACAGAATCATTTATTTTTTCCAGAGAGTCCATGATGGATAATATTGTCTTTTTTTTCATAATAAAAAATCCCGCCGTCCCTTTTTCTTTCAAAAAAGTTTATAAGGCACCTTAGCCATCCCTCCGGATGGTGTGGAACCAAGTCTTTTGATCTTGTCGCGCAAGACCAAAAGCCCTGCCTCCACTTTGCGCCCTGCTACCTCTCAGCACATCTTCCCTAAAGAAAAATTTCTGAGTTCACAAAAGCGCCGGCGTACCTAATTCCATACCGGGTGCAGCGCACCGCGGATCTGTATTCTAACGCCGTTTGTCGTTTTTATATCAAGACCCTGCCTTTGCAGTCCGCAGCCTGACGCCGCAGTAAAACCCCTTTTTAGGTGGGCTCATCTGCCAGACCTGGTCATTTGACCATTTATCATGATTCTGCCGGAAACACCTTATTAAGCTGTCTTCCTGTCTTTCCCCTGTTTATTGCATTTCTCGCAGCGTTTACTTTCCTGTCCTCTTCATAGCCGCAGTTTGGGCATTTAAAATCTTCATATCCGCTTTGTGACTGTGTCTCGCATACCGCACCGCACACGCTGCATTCCACGCTCAGGCTTTTCCCCAGTACCTCTATGAATTCAATAGCATTCTGTCTGCATTTCCACTTGAGCCGTTCCGTCACATATCCCTTTTTCCACACCCGGAGCAGATATTGTCCTGCCTCCGCTCTGCCTCCGGGATTCTGGGGCAGCTTTGCCATGTATATTTTTTCCGTCTTCTCCTCTGCAAACATCCTGTTGATTTCCCGGTTAATGTAATTTTTAAGCGCTTCCTCCATCTTTTCCCTGCGGATACTATATTTTTTTCTCGGAGCGTCGCTGTTTTCTCTCCCGTATATACGCCGTTCATTGACGCTGTAATCGTAGAGCGCCTTCTGCATTTTTCCGAATTCACCGCCATAGACATGGCCGGTGCTTGTGGTGATCATATCCCATAATCCCAACGATATTCCGATTTCGTTTGTATAGTCTTCATGCGTCCTGATCCCCGTAAATACGGAAGCAATAATCTCAACGCTGTTTTTTTCCGGTTTTAATTTGATATCAAGCACGCCGCTGTACTGGTTCGTATCCGTGAGCGGTATAAAGATCCGTTTCCTGCGCTCCTTTGTCGTCAAAAAAATGCCATGACATTCCCGGCCTTCCGCATTCTTTGATTTTCCATAGCGATAGCCCTTTTCCCACACGGAAAAATACAGGAATTTCTCGGTATGTATCTTGCGAAGCTTTTTCCTGACCTGTCTGCAAAGGTATCTGTTTAAACTTTTCACGCATTCGCTTTGATCGCCCTGCAAGTCGGAAACAATGCTCTCATACTTTGGCATCATCTCCCCTGGAATCAAAACCGGCTTCCCGTTCAGAATATTGACAAAGCACCCGTCTATTTTTACCGCAAACCTCAGATAATGCTTATCCTCCGGCGTGAATTTCTCATTCTCATTGATGGCCGCGTAAATGTTTCTTTTCACATGCGCCCACTGGGTCTTAATCTCCCGCACCGCATTAAAAACGGCCGGATAAAAATATACCGTCGGAAGATTCAGTTTTTCCCGCAGTCCGCTTGCCGTCATTTCATTCTGCACGGTATAACCGGGATAAATCTTGTCGATGCTCCTAATACCGCCGTACTTCTGATAAACGTAATTGCACACAACCTTGCAGCTCTGGGCAATGTCCAGAAGCCGGTCCATATCCTCCCGGCCTATTTTCCCGTTGCTGTATTGATGGATTGCCTTGCAGATTTTTTTGCCGCCCGTCTGCGGTTGTGCCGCTGTTTTCTTTTTTCCCATTTGCCAATTTAAAAGAAAAAAGCTTCCCTTTTCGCTATTTTTGATCTTTGTCATTATATCATGCAAACTGTATATTTGCAACTGCAAACTATCTATTTGTTTTTATCATAATATGAACTTGATATCATATACAAAAAGAGGTAAGAGAATGCCAAAACACGAACAGGAATATAAAATGATAGGGCTAAATATTTCCTATTATCGAAAATTGAAGGGAATCAGTCAGCTCCAACTGGCTGAACTGATCGGATTAAGCCGCACACATATCAGTAATATCAAAGCTCCCAACATGCCTACCGCCGTTTCTCTTGACACTTTGTTAGATATTGCCGAAGCACTGAATGTACCCGCAAAAAAACTACTGGATTTTCATGAATGACAACTGCTCAAAGAAAGCACAAAAAAAAGACGGTGACCGTTTTTTTCGAAACGATTCACCGTCTATTTCAATACCTCTTGTCAGGGTATGCATTTCCAATATCCAGTTTTGTTAGAACCGATGCGTTTAAGTATTCCCATTTCTTTTAGCTTTTTCAATGACCGATCGAGCGTACTTTTCCCAATCTCAAGAGACAAAATTAACTCCTGCCGTTTTATATGTGGATTCTTTCGGATTACTGACAATACTTTTTGGTCGGTTTCGGAAAGATTTATCCCCCCATTTATCTCCCCATTTATCTCCCCATTTATCTCCCCACCAGTGATAACATAAGCGTCTGGCCCCACCGTCGCAGTCGCAACCTCTGTCAATGGAATCGTGATGTGAAAAACATCTCCCTCTACAAATTGTGGTTCACCACCAGAGTACATCTTAGTATATTTATAAGTATTTCTCATGCCAGAGCCAAGTTCGTCTGCCAGGCCGATTTCGCGGAATACTTTTGATATCGGTGGATTCTTAGGAAAAGGCTCAAAGGTGGTGAGGTTCAATGCCCCGTCACCATGGGAGAGATTGGCATTTTCTGTATAAATACGATCCTTTTCAATGATCAGTTTTGCTACATATCCGCTGGAAAAGTCACGGTGCGCCAACAGATTTGAAACAATTTCACGTAAAATATTATCCCTTGCGCTAACACTTTGGATTCCATCCAGGTGAAAGGTATCGTTTAAATGCTTTTTACCAAACGTCATAAGTCTTTCGTAACTTTCAATGAGGTTCGTAATAACTACATCCCTGTCATCATAACGGTCAGTATTAAACACCCGGAAAATAGCATCTGTCTTGTGCTGCGGCAGGACGGACATGATCATTTGATCTGTACCAAAAAGCAGTATGGCGGCAAGGGTGATCCTTTGCACGTGAGCGGGTCATAATCTTAGCACGTTCAATTAAATCTGAACGCAGATCGGAAATATCAAATGCCGGAAACACCTTATTTACATAGTAACTGCCACTTTTGCGGGCATAAAGTCGATATACCTCATCAGAGTGGTGCGTGATGTCGATGTCAGAGTCGTGATTTCTGTCAAAGATACGGCCATTGCAACGACTGACATCCTGTGAAACAGGCACACGGATATAGAGGATATGCCTTCCCTTTGATTCATACTCCATTGGCGTAAGGTACAGCGGCGGATACATCTTATTTCCGTTATTGATGGAGGTAACAAATTCCTTCTTAATTTTATCAACCTTATCTTCTTCGATACCAAGAATCTCACCGTCATCATTTATACCGAGGAAGATATGTCCGCCGTTTCGATTAGAAAACGCACAGACAGTTTCGTAAACGTCTTTCGTGACTTCGGTTCTTGATTTTTTGAATTCTACAGTGACGCTTTCACCGTTGCTAATCAGTTTCAATAATTCTTGCGGAATCATTGTATATTCTCCATCGTTTCCGTTTTTACTTCATATCTCTTCGTTTGTGCAGGACTACCCCTCGTAATATTCCAGCACCACCCCATGGGCAACCCCCGGAATCGTCTGCCCCTCGTTAAAGCTGGTCTTTGAGAGAAGGGCGCCCGTAGGCACAAAAAGCACCCTCTTCCAAATCCCCTCCTCTATCTTTTTCAAAATATAGGCCGAAAGCACCGCAGCGCTGCATCCGCAGCCGGAACCGCCCGCATCCGTGTGCTGTTTCTCGCCATCATAGATTTCGATGCCGCAGTCCATGTGCTGCCTGGTGATGTCGATCTGCTTCTCCGAAAGCAGGTCAAACAAAAGGCTTTGTCCCACCTCGCCCAGATCTCCGGTGATAATCTTATCATAGTCCTTCGGCTCTCTGCCAAAGTCCTCCAGATTCTGCCTGATTGTGTCCGCGGCGGCGGGGGCCATACAGGCTCCCATATTCATAGAATCCTTGATCCCGTAGTCCACAATCTTTCCAACCGTAGCGCCCTCGATCACTGCCCGCGTCTTTTTCCCCGGCTTGGAAGACAAAACAAACGCGCCGCTCCCCGTCACCGTCCATGTGGCGGATTTGGGCCTCTGGTTCCCGTAAGCCAGCGGATAGCGGAATTCCTTCTCCGCGCTGGCAAAATGGCTAGAGGTAATGCAGGCGGCCTTCTCCACGAATCCGCCGGAAACCGCCATGCTTCCCACGGTCAGAGACAATCCGCAGGTAGAACAGGCGCCGTAAAGACCCACATGGGGCAGCTGATACCCCGCCATGCCAAAACTGCTGGCAATGGACTGTCCAAGCAGGTCTCCCGCAAACACCATCTGTAAATCCTGTTTTGTCAGTTCCGCCTTGGAGAGCGCAATCTCTAACGCCTCCTTTTGGAGAATGCTCTCCGCCTCCTCCCATGTCTTTCCGCCAAACTTATCGTCGTATCCGGCCTTATCAAAAAGCTCTCCCATAGGGCCCTGCGCTTCCTTGCTGCCGACGACGGACGCGCTGCTTATAATGTACGGTCTCTTTTCAAACTGAATGCTCTGCTTTCCTAACATACGGCATACGATCCTTTCTTCCACGATTAAAAGTAATTAGGAATAGTATGCCGTCTTTCTGGCCGGAATATACGTTATGAAATACCGGTCCGAATATCTTCCTTCATATCAAGAACCGCCGCCCGGGCCGCATCCGCAAAGTTCTCTTCCCCGTACTTTGCATATTTCTCCTGCTGGTATGCCGCAATGATTCCTCTGGAGGAATTGACGATGGCTCCCAGCCCGTCCTCATTGAAAAAGGGCTTTAAATCCTTTCCCTTGCCGCCCTGCGCGCCGTAACCCGGCACCAGAATGTAGGACTTTGGCATAATACGCCGGAGAATTTTTCCCATTTCAGGATAGGTCGCGCCCACCACCGCGCCGATATAGCTGTACTCTTCGCCCATACAGTCGGCAGCCCACTCGGCCACCTTCTCGCCGACGATCTCATAGAGCGGTCTCGCCTTTTCCGCCTCCGTGCTGTCTTTGGGAAGCACAAGTCGGTCCTGAAACTCCCCGCTGCTGGGATTGGACGTCTTCACCAGAACGAAAATCCCCTTCTTCTCTTCTTTACAAATTTTCACGAAGGGCTGTACCCCATCGGAACCGAGATAAGGGTTCACCGTCGCAAAATCCTCGGCAAATCCACGGCACATCGTATCGCCCACCTGCACCTGTCCCAGATGTCCTACAGCGTAAGCCTCGGAGGTAGACCCGATATCGCCGCGTTTGATATCGCCGATCACCACCAGCCCCTTTTCCTTACAGTAAGCGACGGTCTTCTGAAAAGCGATCAGTCCCTCCACGCCGAACTGCTCATACATGGCGATCTGGGGCTTCACCGCCGGCACCAGATCGCAGACTGCATCTACAATTCCTTTATTGTAAGCAAGAATGGCCTCCGCAGCCCCTTTCAGAGTCTCGCCGTACTCCGCAAAGGCCCGTTTTTTGATATGCCCCGGCACCAGCTTCATGGTGGGATCCAGACCGACCACAATCGGCGCCTCCAGCTTTTTTATCTTCTCTGTCAGTGTATTAATCACAGTTTCTTACCCTCCAAATCATGCAGCACATACTGATTCTCAATGTACTTCGGGAAATCTTTCCGCTTCACCCACTCATAGCTTCCGTACTCCTCCGGCAAAACGATATGGGACTCCTCGCCCTCCGGAATGGAGCAGATATAGGCAATGCCCACGCAATGGGTTTCGCCGAGAAGCTGAGACCATGTGTACTCGATCTTCTCAATTTTTCCGTTGACGGAAAGCAGCTCGGTAATTGCGGAAAGCATGGTATCATCGGGTGCATCCCCGTGGGGCACCTCCGCGTCGATAAACTCCCAGACAAAGGGTTCGGGGATATGATCATCTACCCAGCGCTTTAACAGCAGATAGGTATCCCCCTTTTTGATAATGCCCTTTACACGCACGTAAGTATTCTTCATAATATATCCTCCTTTCAAGTTCACATTCCTTATCTGGTCTGCAAAAACTCGTATTCACGCTTTGCTGTCTCATCATCCGGATAGCTGCGCAGATAACTGTTCATCAGCGCCGCCGCCGTCTTATAGTCCCCCATATACTCATAGGTAACCGCCTCGTTGAATTTCAGGGTCTGCATCATATCGTTCCCCTCGATATTCATCCCCGTCTGAAAGGCAAGAAGCGCAGCGTCATACTCTTTTAACTGCATACGACACAGGCCCAGCTGATTATAGATCTCCGCCTTCGTCTGGTCGTATTCCGCATACCCCGCATATATGCTCGCCGCATAGTTATAATCTCCCAGCGCCTCATAGGTCCTGCCAAGATAAAGTGCAGCGCCATAATCCGTGGTGGTTTTGAGTTTTTCCAGAAACCCTCTGGCATTCTCATAATCTCCCATGTAGTAGCAGATTCGTCCCATGTCGTAATCGGAGATCGATTTTTCATTCTCTTTCATGGCATTTTGCAGATAAACCAGCCCTGCATCCTTATAGCCGTACTCTTCCAGCACCATGTAAATGCGGATCATGCGGTCGTAATTCTTCGGTTCCTTTGTAATCGCCGTATCGAAATCCGCCTTCGCCGCGTCAAATTCTCCCTCCGCCAGCTTTACACAGCCCCGCTGATAATAGGCGTTCGTCTCCTCCGGCCGAAGTCCCAGAATCGCATCGTAGACGCCTACCGCCTCCTGCATCTGCCCATTTCTATAATATGCCGTGGCAAGGTAGTAATTGATATCAAAATCCAGATCCTCTACCCTGCCGTCTCCCAGCTGCAGCGCTTTTTCCAAATAGGCGATCGCCGTCTCATAGTCGGTCTTTCCAAGATAGGCAAGCCCCATCCCCCGATAGAGAAGCCGTGTTTCCTCCCCGTTTTCCTCCGCTGTCTGGAAAAGGGTAAGCGCCTTCTCATAGTCAAGCGCCTCCACAGCCTCCATTCCCTGTTTGGTGTAACTGGGGGCGGCATCCGCACCGCAGCCTGCAAGAAGCACGCACACCGCAGCCACCGCAAGCCCTGTTCTTTTCCTTCCTTTTCTCCTCTGTTTCTCCACTTTTTATCTCCAAGCTGATCCTGTTATCCTTGATGCTTTCATCTGTACCTGTCTTATTCTAACTGTATTTCCGTTCGCCCGTCAAGAGACATTTCCGGCTGAATTATCATAACAAATTCCCGCACACCAGATCCTTCAAAATCCCGAAGAACTCCCGCACCAGATTGTTGGGCTGAAAATAGATATTCGATCTGGCGGAAATGCCGCAGGCGTTCTCAAATCCGGCGTGTCTGGCAAGCATCATGCCCCGGAACACATGAAAATTGTTGGTGACAATCCCCACGTCATAATCCGTTCCGCCGATGATCTCAGCGCTGAATGCAATATTCTCGGAGGTATCCGTGGACTTGTCCTCCATCAGAATCCGCTCCGGCGCGATCCCCTTCTCCACCAGATAGTCGTACATTCCCTGCGCCTCCGTGCAGGGCTCGTTGGCCCCCTGCCCGCCGGACACCACGCAAATCGTATTCTCATTTTCCACCAGATACTCATAAGCCGCATCCAGCCGGAATTTAAGCACAATGCTGGGCCCCGCCGGTTTCATCTGCGCCCCCAGCACAATGATATAGTCCAGATCGGGCCGGCCTGCATCCCGGTAATGGGCAAAGATACAGCCCTCCGCCACCACAAAGGCCAGTATGCCGACAAACAGGACGCCGCAGATCACCCGACGCAATAGCAACGGAAATTGACTCCATAAGTCAAATTTTATCATCAACGCCAGCCCGATAAAAAACAATCCTCCCAGCCCCCAGATCAGATAAAAGCGGCTCCCTGACCGGATGCGGAACACGATAAAGCAATATAAAAAACACAAGAACGCTGCCAGAATGCTCAGACAGATCATACCTTTCTTCCTCATACAATCATATCCTCAAACACTTCCTCCGGCACAGGCTTGCAATAGCGGTAACCCTGTGCGACGTATGCTCCAATCTCCATCATTAGTTCCGTATCTTGCGCGGTCTCCACGCCCTCGCATACGACCTGCGCTTCCAGATCACTGGCAAGATTGACAATATTTTTCATAATTTGTACCTGTCTGTCCCTGTTCTCATTGTTCAGCAGGAAGGATCTGTCCAGCTTGATCACCGACGCGGGAATCTGTTCAAAGACGCCCAGCGAGGAATAACCGGAGCCAAAGTCGTCGATGGAAAGATGAATGCCGTTTTGCTTCAGAATATCCACATTTTTCTTCACCATCTGCTGCTGCATCTCTTCCACCACCAGCGTCTCTGTGATCTCCACCTCGATCAGATCTTTGGGAATCCTATATTTCTCTATCACGGCCTCGATATGCGCCGGGAACTCCTCTCTCACAAAATGGGATCTGGAAAAGTTACAGGACACCGGCACTACCGCAAGACCCTGATCCAACCGCCTGCGCAGCATCTTACAGACACTCTCCATCACAAAGAAATCAATCTCCATGATCCTGCCTGTCTGCTCATAGTAAGGGACGAAAAAACCGGGCGCGCGGATGGCGCCGCCGTCCGTCGGATCCTTAAAGCGGACTAATGCCTCCGCTCCCACCACGCGCTCGCTGCGAATATCCACCTTCGCCTGATAGTATGCCACGAAATCCTTCTGCACATCCGCCGCATCTAACAGCATTTCCCTCTCCTGCTGCTCTTTTAACTTCTTGCGCATCTCTTCATCATAGACCCGGACCACATTGTTCCGGCTGTTTTTGATCGGGTCCACCGTCTGAATCGCATAGGACAAAGCCAGCTGAATATCCGTCTCTCCCTGTCCGATTTCGCAGATTCCCATGGCCTGCGTCATACGGATCTCTTCCTTCTCATAAATATAGGAAGAAATCCGATCCGCCATATCCTGCATACGCCTCTCAAGCTGCGCCATATCCTCGTAGCAGACAAAGAGTACAAAGTGGCTGCCGTAGCTTCTGGCATACAGCTCCCGCTCGCTGTCAATCTCAGAAGACAACTCCTCGATGGTGAGCTCTAAAAGCCGCTGGCCCGCGCTCCACCCGTAAAGGGCGTTATAGCTCTTAAACTGGCAGATATCCGTGTAGACGATGGCATACTTTCTGCCCGTGTCCGTTCCCAGCTTAAGGGACGCCCGGTATTTCAGATAGTTCAGATTCCAGATATTGAAATCCGTGTCCTTGTACATCAGCTTCTGTATCCGTTTGCTGTTTTTTAACATACGGTACATCACCAAAATGACGAGGGCAGCCACCAGAAGCAGAATCAGAATAATGGCCAGACTGTGATCCCTGACAAAGCTGTCAAGGCTCATCCGGGAATAAAAATTGTCCTGTAACATATAATCGTTGACTGTCTTGTCGGTGATATCCAGAAGCTCTTTATTTAAAATGCCAAGGAGGGGCGAATCTTCATCATCCCGCACCACCATGCGGATATCATGAACATCGCTTAAAACCGTGTGAATTTCCAGCTGCCCGTAGCCCAGCTGGGAACCCATCAGATATTCGGCCATATAGCCGTCACAGAGCGCAGCCGAAGCTCTACCCGAACGCACCGCCTCCAGACATTCGCTCTGATCCTTTAAAATAAGAAGCTCCGCTCCCTCTGCATAAGGAATGCCGCCCTCCTCATAGAAACTGTCGCCCGCCACTGCCAGCGTGGTCAGTTCCTCCGTCCTGCTGCCCCGTTTCATCACCACCACATGGGGCACTTTTGCATAAATCTTCGTCAAAGCGCCGCCCAGCTGCCTGATATTCCCCACGCTCTCTCCGCAATATCCTATGATATCTATGCTGCCGAGCGCAAGATCCTGTTTGGCCTCTTCCAAATCCTTCACCTGAAGATATTCAAAAGTAAAACCTGTACTCACGGAAACTTCTTCCAGCATCTGCGGCACAAGTCCTCTGTATTCTCCCTCCTCATCTATATAGGAAAAAGGATAATAACCGTCCAGACACCCCACCTTCAGCGTCTTTGTCCTTTCAATGTAATCCTTCTCCTCACTGGTGAGCAGAATCGTATGATCCAGACGGCTGTCATAATATTTCACCATCAGCTCGTTTTCCAGCTCCGGGCGGTTCATCTTCAAATCCGCAATCCCCTGATTTAACTCCCGCAAAAGCTCCTCATTGCCGGGATAGGTTATGTAATAGAAAGGCATCGGCGCAAAACGGCCAATCACCCGCTGTCCCTCCTTGATCTCCGTGAGGGAATGCACCAGCGCGTCGATTTCGCCTGTGGCAAGCGCCTCCTGCAAATCCGCCGTGTTTTCGTACTCGCGCACCTTGGGGCTTTTGACTCCGTGCCCCTCCAGATACTCAAAAAACTCCTGCTTTCTCACATAGGTGCCGACAACGCCATAGGTAATATCCCGCATGGCCTCAAAATCTTCATAGGCAAAGGGGCTGTCCCCCTGCACCGCAATCGCACCGAAGGTATAGCCGCTTGCCAGATCGGCGTAACGATAATCTTGCGCCCGCTCCTTGGAATATTGGGCGGATCCTACCAGATCCACTTCCCGATCAGCCAACATATGTAAGGCCTCGTCCCAGCTTTCACAGGGCACATACTCCACAGTCCAGTTTACATAATCACACAGATTCGTCAAATACTCCACGTCCATGCCGGAAACGCTTCCGTCCTCCAGCGTCTCATGATATCCGCCCATGGGAAAAAAGCTCACCCGAACCGTCCGCTTCCCGGCCCCGTAGACTGTATCCGCCTCTCCTGTTCCGGCAAAAAACAAAAACAGCAGCACTGCCGCAAGCGTTACGGCGGCCGCCTTCCCGACTTCCTTCCGAATTTTTCCAGCTCTTAAACCCATAAAAACCACCTTTCTATCCCTTCAGATAACGATCCAAAAATGCGCCGATCCTCCCGTAATACGCCTCCGGGTCCTTGTCCTGCGCCTGGGCGTGCCCCGCCCCTTCCACGATAAAAAGCTCCTTTTCACAGGACGCCGCCTCATACAGCTCATAAGACATGCCGACATCAATCATCCGGTCCTCATTCCCGTGAATAAACAATGTGGGAACACGGCTCCCCGCCACGGCCCGAAGAGGTGAGGCGTCCCGCAGATTGTAACCGCCCCGGAGCCTGAGCATCAGGCAGGCAGAATCCACAAAGGGCGCGGCAGGCAGATGAAACCACTCGGTTATCTTGTCGCCAAACATTTCATAGGCTTCCGTGTACGCGCTGTCAGAAACCACCGCCGCAATGTGTTCGGATACCTCCGGCGAACCGGCCATAATGAGGGCCGTCGCCGCTCCCATGGACTGCCCGTGAAGCACAATTTCCGCCTCCGGCGCCTGCTCCAGAATGTGCGCAATCCAGAGTTCGCAGTCATAGTGGTCCGTCCAGCCCATGCCGATGAAATCCCCTTCGCTCTCTCCCTGACAGCGCAGATCAGGCACAAGCACGGAATAGCCCTGGCTGTAATACCAGTAGGCGAACTGGTACATTTCTTCCTTCCAGCCGGTATAACCGTGCAGCAAAAGCGCCCATTTTTCTCCTTCTCCGGCCCGAAACTCCTCCGCCACCAGAAGGTAGCCGTCCTGCGTCTCTACCTGTACTTTCTTTCGTCCGACCGTCTCCAGCCACTCCTGCGTCTCCAAAAGAAGTTTGCTTCTGTTCTCCTTCAGTTCCTCCGTCTGCACCTGCTCGCTGTAACACTTTCTCGTAATATCCTCGAAGGCGTTTAACCGGTCCATGAAGGAGGGCACCAGACAGGCGCTCACCAGGAAATAGACAAACACGGTATACACCGCAAAAAGCGCGGCAAGACATACCGCCACAGCCCGTATTCTCTTTTTCCTCCGCATGCGCCATTCCCTCTTTCAGTACAGTACGACTGGAATCATACTGTATGCCATGTCCCCGCTCTCCTGCGCGCAGACCGCCGTACAGTAGCCTTCAATCTCCCGGTATTCCCTCATATAATAGTATTTTGCGTCAAAGGAATGTTTCACCCTTGCCCGCCCCGACTCCTCATCCATATGAATCACGAAATCCTTTAAGGACAGGGACATTCCCCTTCCGATCACCTTCAAAAAGCTCTCTTTCATAGTCCAGAGCCGATACATCCGTTTCGTTCTCTCATCCTGCGTTCCGACCTCGTAAAGCCAGTCAAGCTCTTCCTTCGCAAAAAAGCGGTCCGCCACCTTGAGCCTTCCTTCTTTGATACACTCAATATCATTTCCCACCGGCCTGTCCCCGATGGTACAGATGGCATAATCCCCGGAATGGGATAGGGAAAAGCAGATCTCCGGATGGTATTTCAGAGTGGGCTTTCCCCACTCTCCGATCTCATACTCTACGCTTCTTTCCTGCAGGCCGTAGACGGCAAGGCCGTGATCCAGAAGAAGTCCCGCCCCAAGGCTTCTGTTTTTATCTTTCTCATGTCTCAAAATGGCAATTTTTTGCTGCCTGTAGGGGGAGAGCTGCTTTACCTTTTCCTGAAACAGAGCCTCCCGCTCCAAGCAACGGATATCCGCATAATAGGTACAGATCATCGCTATTCCTTTCCCATCTTCCGATAACAGCGGTCACAGACCGGATACGCGGCATTCCATGCGAGAGGTCTTCCGCAGATACGGCACTTTCTTTCAAACTGCCCCTTATCGTCCTTCAAAAGCTCCCCGATCTCATGCTGGGCCCACTCCCTGTTGGCCGCCACCTCGTCCTTGTCGATCACCCAATCCATTCTGGCGGAAAACTGTGTGTAAAGATCCAGCTGCTTGTAATAGGACTCCAGCCCCTCCAGGGAAAAATCCCTTGGAAGCATAGGACAATTCTGCTGTTTTTCCGGCTTCTCACAGTAATGCAGCCACAATCTAAGCACCTCCCTGTCCTTCACATCAAAGGGACAGGTAATCAGGGTAAGCAGAAGCTTGCGATCTTCCATATAGGAAATTTTCCTTCGATAGTCCCGCAGATACCGGTATTTGTCCACACTCTCCTTCATGGAAATCTTATCGTACATCGGCGGGTTTCCCGTCTTTTCCCACGCCTCTATGATCTGATCCAGCTCTATGTCAATGTCAAGTAAAATTTCAGGGAAGCCGACCCTCGCCCTCCTGATCGGATAAAAGGGCTCCGCCAGTTTCTTTCCCACATACTCCATATCCATCGCAGACTGTACATAGCCGGTATCGTAAAAACCATACCTTCCCGCCCGGCCCGCAATCTGCCTGATCTCCTCCGCCAGAAGCCTTCTCTTTCCCACACCGTCAAACTTCGTCGTGTTCATGAAAACAACTCTGCGGATCGGCAGATTAATACCCATGCCGATGGCGTCCGTCGCCACCACCACCTTGCTTACCCCTTCCGTAAACAAGCGCACCTGCTCCTGTCTGGTCTGGGGCGGAAGATTGCCGTAAATCACACTGGCCCTTATACCGCGGCCTTCAAGCGCCGCCGCGATGGCGAGCACATTTTTCTTGGAAAAGGCAATCAGCGCATCCCCCTGTTCCACATCCGTGGACATGTCATAGCGCTCCGGGATAAACACAAGCTTCGTATTCCGCTCATGGCGGACAATTTCGTATTCGTCCCCACAGCGTTCCAGCATCTTAATCAAAATCTGCTCCGCCGTGCCGGAACAGCACACGTGAACCTCCTGCGCCCGGATACCCAGAATGGCTCTGGTCCAGAAACTCCCACGATTCTCGTCCGCCATCATCTGCGCCTCGTCGATCACGGCAATGTCATAAGACTCCCTGATATCCATGATTTCCACCGTGGAGGCCTGCACGAAGCTCCCCGGCGTGCGGATGGTCTCCTCCCCGGTGACCATATCGCATGGAATGCCTGCCGCCATCATACGGTCGTAAACCTCCAGCGCCAAAAGACGCAGCGGGCCAAGATAGATGCCGTGATAGGCCTGCTTTAACCGCTGCAATGCCTCATAGGTCTTGCCGCTGTTGGTGGGGCCCACGTGGAGGATAAAATGCCGCTTCATTCCTCTGGCCTCCGGGTATTGCTTCTCCGGCTCCGCCTCCATCAGCTCCTCGATCCGCTGTCCCACCAAATACTGCATATAATCATCTTTATAAATTTCGTAAAGCGACTTGATGCGAAGAAGCGCGGCGGTCTTCTCCATTCCGGCGATATCCTCGGGCACCGCCGTATTCGCCATCCTCTTTAAGAAGCTGATATCCAGTCTGGCGAGGCGGCGCACCACATAGCGGTATCTTTTCATCCACTTGGTATCCTTAAGAATCACCGTGTAACCGATCTGCGCCACTTTTTTATGTAATTCCTTCATGTCCGCCAGCACCTGATGGTTCTCCTGCTTTTTCTTGCGGGCGATCCGCCGTTCCAGCTGTGCCAACTGCTTTTCCGTACTTCTGGTAAACCGGCGGTTTTCCTCCGGCTGAAATGCAAAAAAAGCTTCCTCATATACCGCCCAAAGCTTTTTCGGGATATCGTCCTGCTGTCCCGGTTTTTGCTGCAGCGTTTTTTCTTCCGTTATCTTCTCATCCTGCATTTTCGTACCTAATCCGCTTTTTTCTACTTATAGTTTACATAATATAAAATTATGGAAACTATTTATCTTTGCCGTATCTATAATAAATATAACACATTGAACGATATTTGCGCAAACTCTTCATCCTGTCAATATCTTCCCCTTCCGCTTTGGCCTTTCTTGATTTTATTCCGATATTGTTTTACAATAAAATACAAATAAAATCCATACAAAACTAAAGTAGGAAAAGAGGACCATTCCCGTGAAAAATGTCATTCTGGTGGTGGACGACGACAAGACCAATCTGTCGCTTGCCCAGCGCATTCTCGGACCGCAATATCGCATAGCTGCCTGCAACAGCGGCACGGCAGCCTTAACCTATCTGGAAACCCATCATCCCGACCTGATTCTTTTGGACATCAATATGCCGGAAATGAACGGATTTGAAGTGATGGAAAAAATCCGCTCTAACATACAAACCGAATTGATTCCCGTCATTTTCCTGACGGCAGACAATCTGGCAGAGACGGAAATCAAATGCTTCCAGCTGGGCGCCATGGACTTCGTGGTCAAACCCTTTGTGCCCGATATTCTGTTAAGCCGCGTGAGCAAAACCATCGAGCTTGACCAGTACCGGCATCATCTGGAGGAAATGGTAAACAATCAGGCGCAGAAAATCACGGAGGACGCTCTGCGTCTTGGCCGCATTCAGGACTCTGTCATCATCGGTATGGCCAACCTGATCGAGAGCCGGGACGGCAGTACCGGAAAACATGTAAAGAACACGCAGACTTACGTGGGCATGATCGCGGGCGAGCTGTTGTCCCGCGGGTATTTTACGGATGAACTGACCCCATCCTATATCGAAGATCTCTGTAAGGCGGCTCCCCTCCACGATGTGGGAAAGATCAAGATTCCCGACGCAATCCTGCAAAAACCGGGGAAGCTTACGCCGGAAGAATTTGAGACCATGAAGCTGCATACCACCCACAGCCGGAAAATCATACAGACCATTATCGGTGACATCGAGGATGAGCACTATGTGCGGCTGGTGGAAGACATTGCCCTGTATCACCATGAGCGCTGGGACGGTACGGGCTACCCCGCCGGGCTCACCGAGAACAACATTCCTCTCTCCGCGCGGATCATGGCCGTGGCGGATGTATTTGACGCCCTTTACGAGGAGCGCTGCTACAAGCCGCCCATCCGCCCCATCGAGCGGATCATGCAGATCATGTCGGAGGGACGCGGCACACAGTTTGACCCGGTGATCATCGACGTATTTGTGGATATGCTGCCGCGGCTGAAAGAAATGTTAGAAAAATAAGAAAGGGTGACTTCCTTGGATAATACACAGTTAAGAACCGAACAAACGCAAAAAAAGCAGGAACGTATTGTGCTGGCGATCCTGAGCTTCTATACGGCCGCCGCCTTTCTCGCAGGGCTGCTCTCCGGCTGGAATATTTTTATTCTGGAAATCATTTTTCTGCCGCCCCTTCTGGGCTGGTTTATCCATGCGCGGGAATACTGGGATCACCCCAAACGGGCGTCCTTCATCAGCATCATGTGCTGGACGGAATTTATTCTCTACGCCCTGTTTACCGGGAGCTTTTCTTCCCTGCTTGTCACCCTGGCCGGAGTCATTGTGCTGTTAAGCATATTCAACATCAGGCAACTCCTCTATCCGGGATTTATCATTCCGATTTTTCTCTTTTTATATCACGGCTTTATTATAAAAACAGTCACCGTTGCCGACCCTCAGAGCGCTCTGCGGATCGGCGTCCAGTTTGTCTCCCTCTACACAGTTTCCTGCGTCATTTTAATCATACAGAAGAACCGGCAGGAGGCAAACAATCTCTTGGTGGACAACATCCGGGAACTGGAAATTGCAGAGCGCAGCAAGGATGATTTTTTAGTGAATGTCTCCCACGAGATCCGCACCCCCATCAACGCGGTGTGCGGTATGAGCGAGGCCATTTTGCAAGAGGATCTGCCCATAGATGTGCGCCGTGATGTGGTGGATATCCAGACCGCAGGCAGGAATCTTCTCTCCACAGTCAGCAATATTCTGGACTTCTCGGAACTGGAGACAGGACGGATGGAGTTAGCGGAGGAAAGCTACAACATCACCTCCACCATCACCGATATCATCAATATGGCGCTGACCATGGACAACGGCAGGCATCTGGAACTGATTGTGGACTGCGACGCCAATCTGCCCAGCAATCTTCTGGGAGACGAGCAGAAATTCCGGCGCATCGTCATGAATCTGCTCGGCAACGCCATCAAATTCACCAAGGAAGGCGGCGTCATTTTGCAGATCCAGGGCCGCCGGGAGGAGTACGGTATCAACTTACAGGTCAGCGTCAGGGATTCCGGCATTGGCATCGAGCGCGCCGACATGGAAAAAATTTTTACCAGCTTCAGTCAGGTGAACTCCAAGAGAAACAGAGAGGAGGGAGGCGTGGGGCTCGGCCTTGCCATCACGCAGGCTCTGGTCCGCAGCATGGGCGGTTTTATGACAGTGGAAAGCACTCCCGGCACCGGCAGTGAATTCCGCTTTACGATCCCCCAAAAGGTTCTGGACGAGACCCCCATTGTTTCCATCAAAGACAAAAACCAACTCTTCGCCGCCTGCTATATCAATCTCGACAAGTACGACTATACTGTGGTGCGCGAGGGGTATGAAAGCTGTATACAGCACATTGTCAGCCAGTTCGGCTTCCCCTTCCGCGTCTGCCGGAATCTTCCCGAACTGAAACGGCGCATGGAGCGCGAATCCTACACCCACATCTTCATAGGCTGGGAGGAATACACCGAGGACCGCAGCTTCTTCGACCATCTTTCCAAAGAACAGACGGTTGTACTTTTGCTAGATTATGATCAGGAAATGCTGGTGCAGGGCAATATGCTCCGCATCTACAAGCCCTTCACCGTTTTATCCATCGCCGCCGTCTTCAATGGACAGAAAATACTGAACAGCGAGGAACGTCAGGCAAGTTTACATAACAAATTTGTTGCCCCGCAGGCAAGTGTGCTGGTGGTGGACGACAATGCCATGAACTTAAAGGTTATGGCCAGACTGCTTCTGCCCTACCGCCTCAAGGTAACCATGGCAAGCAGCGGTCCGGAGGCTTTGGAAAAGTTGAATGCGCCGGAATTTGACTGTGTCTTTTTGGATCACATGATGCCGGACATGGACGGCGTGGAAACCCTGCACAAGATCCGGCAGAAACCGGGGCTGTACTACCAGTCCCTTCCCGTGATCGCCTTTACGGCCAACGCCATCGGCGGCGCAAGGGAAATGTTTATGTCCGAGGGTTTCAATGACTTTATCGCCAAACCCATTGAACTGAGCGTACTGGAACGAATTCTCAGGCGCTATATCCCTGCCCAGATGCAGATTCCCGTAGAAGAAGAGGAAACTGCCGCTGGAAAGCTACCCGAAAGCGAATCTGCGAAAAACGGTATGGGCACACAGGGAAACGCGGCGCAGACAGCTTCCCCGCAGTCCTCGCCCGCACACGATTCCACAGCCGCGGTTCCCACACGCAGCGAGACGGACAGAGCCCGTCTGCGTCTGACCAGAGCCGGCGTCGACTTGGAACAGGCCCTCGCCTACTGCGGGGATGAGGAAGGCTTCCGGGAAATCATTGCCATTTTTCACGCGGAAGGGAAAAACCGCAGGAAAAATCTGGAGCACTACTATGAGGAACAGGATTGGAAAAACTATGTGATCTGTGTCCACGCCCTGAAAGGAAACGCCAAGGGCATCGGCGCCGGCGAGCTCTCGGAAATGGCGAGAGAACTGGAAATGGCCGGCAAGGAAAACCGGATTGATTTCCTTCATGAGCACCATGAAGCCATGATGGAAAATCACGACCGGCTTCTTTCGGCGCTTGACGGCAACGTCTTTGTCTATCCTGACGAAAAGGGGCCCGGTTTTGCAGGCGAAACACAGGATGCACCGGCCTCCTCCTCGTCGGAAGAGCGTCCGGCAGCTTTCACCGCCACGGATGAAAATTCCCTTCAGGCATTGCTTGCACAGATTGGCGAAAAGCTGTCTTCCTTTGAAAGTGATGGACTGGACGAACTTTTGAACCGTCTGTCCACCTTCCGTCATAACGACGTTTCTCTCAAACAAATGGCCGATGAGATACGCAAGCTGACCTCAGACTTCGATTTTCTCGGCGCCTCCGAAGTTCTGGAAAGGATGGGTAAATAACCGATGCGCAAAAATATACAACACTTTTTTCAGACCATATTTTCCGGACAGCTGGATTTTAAGGAAAGAATCAACCGCTTAATCATGCTTCTGGTCTTTGCCTGCTCTGTGATCGGCATTGCTCTTGTTTTTCTCGGCGCCGATTCCAGGGTTTTATATGCATTGATTCCCATAGGCGTGATTTCCGGCCTTTCCATCCGAATCACGCTCAAACAGCATAACAGCAAAAAAGCTTCCTGGCTCCTCGCCATCGGCACAAACGTGGTTTTCTTCCCCCTGCTATTTATCACAAGCGGCGGCACCCAGAGCGGCATGCCGGTGTGGTTTGTGCTGGGGCTGGTTTATATTTTTCTCTTATTTGAGGGGCGTTCTTTTGTGATCGCTATCACCCTCTCCCTCCTCTCCTTTTTGAGCGCTTACCTGTTTGCCTACTACCGACCGGATCTGATACCGGCTTCCACACGCTTCTATACATTTTCAGACTCCTTTGTGGCGCTGCTGTGTGTGAGCGCTTTTATCGGCATCCTCTTAAAGTTGCAAGCCAAAACCTATGAACAGGAAAAACAGATCGCCGAACAGCAGCGAAAAGAGGTGGAGCAGATTGCCCGCTCCAAAGACACCTTCTTCGCCAATATGAGCCACGAGATCCGCACGCCCATCAACACCATCATCGGCTTAAACGAAATGATTCTTCGGGAGGATATCTCCGATGAGATTGCGGAGAACGCTATCAACATCCAAAATGCCAGCAAAATGCTGCTCACCACCATCAACGACATCCTCGACCTCTCCAAACTGGAGTCCGGAAAAATGGATATCGTGCCGACTCAATATGAGATCAGCTCCATGTTCAGCGATCTGGTCAATCTGATCTGGATTCGGGCGCACCAGAAAAATCTGGAGTTTAAAGTGGATATCGACCCGGAAATCCCTTCCATGCTCTACGGCGACGAGGTGCGGATCAAGCAGGTGGTCACCAATATGTTGACCAATGCAGTCAAATATACAGAATCCGGCTCTGTCACCTTAAGCGCCAAGGGCGAACGCATCTCTGCGGACCAGATCCTTCTGCGCATCTGTGTGGAAGACACCGGCATGGGCATCCGCAAAGAAAGTCTGGACGATCTCTTCCGCTCCTTCAAGCGGGTAGACGAATCGGATAACCGAAATATCGAGGGAACCGGCCTTGGTCTTACCATTTCCAAACAGCTCATAGAAATGATGGGTGGAAAAATCACCGTGGACAGCGTCTATCACAAGGGTTCCGTCTTTACGATAGAACTACAGCAGCGCATTATCAACGTGCACCCCATCGGCGTGATCAATTTTGCCGCCCAAAAGCAGTTAAACCACCGGGCCCACTATCAGCAGAGTTTTATTGCTCCCGACGCCCGCATTCTGGTGGTGGACGACAACTCCATGAACCTGATGGTTGCAGTAAAGCTCCTGCGGGATACAAAGGTAAAGGTAGATACGGCAGAGAGCGGAAAGGAAGCCTTAAAAAAGACTGCCCAGACCGCCTACCATGTGATTCTGATGGATCATATGATGCCGGATATGGACGGGGCCGCTACCCTGCGCGCCGTCCGCAGCCAGACAAAGGGCTTCTGCCAGAAAACCCCTGTGATCGCCCTGACCGCCAACGTGATGTCAGACGCGGAGCAGGTCTACCAGAATATGGGCTTCGACGGTTATCTGGCAAAACCCATCAGCGCCCCCCTCTTAGAGGCAGGACTTTTAAAATACCTGCCTGCTGACCTGATTGAGTATATGGCCCAGCCGGAGGAATCGGACGCAGAGGATATGGAAAACATCAACCAGATTTCCAGTCTTCGCAAACGGAAAATTGCCATCACGGCGGACTGTATCTGCGACCTTCCGGCTGACCTTCTGGAACGGTACCGCATCCGCCTGATGTACTGCTACGTTCATACCAATGAGGGACGCTTTTGCGATCTCTTTGAGATTTCTTCCGACAGCCTGCTCGCCTACCTCCAGACAGAGGGCAGCCACTCCCATTCCTCCACGGCGGCGCCTTCCGAATATGAATATTTCTTTGCGGAGACCCTTGCGGAAGCGGAGCATGTCATTCACATCACCGCCACCATAGATTTGAGCGGCGCCTATCCCAACGCAACACAGGCCGCAAAAACCTTTGACAACGTCACTGTCGTGGACTCCACCCATATCAGCAGCGGCCACGGCCTTATGGTTCTCTACGCCGCCATGCTGGCGGAGGAGGGCAAAAGTGTGGAAGAGATTTGTCTGGCGCTGGAGGAATACCGGGAGCGCGTCTTCTCCAATTTCCTTGTGCCAAGCACCACCACGCTCTACCGCAACGGCAAGGTGAGCGGCGGCGTCCACAAGCTCTGCACCCTGTTAAATCTCCATCCGGTCCTGTCCATGTCCAAAAACCGGCTGAAACTGTGGCGGATCGAATCCGGCAACATGCATCGGGTTGTGCGTCAGTACATCAGGAAGCTGTTTAAACACAGCAGCCAGATCGACAACCGCATCCTCTTCGTCACCTACGCGGGATGCAGTGTGAAGCAGATCGACGAAATTGTAGAAATTGTAGAAAAATATATTCACTTTGACAAGGTGATTTTACAGAAGGCTTCCGCCACCGTTTCCAGTAACTGCGGTATCGGCACCTTCGGATTGATGTTTGTAAGGAGAGAAAAACAGGAGTCCTAGCGGCTCCTGTTTTTCCTATGATGATTCGCTTCCTATTTGCGGCAAATTATTTAAACTTACCGCGCTTTTAAGGCCTCGAATTGCACACGGTTAAAATCAATATTGTGAAATTCTTCCCACACACTTAGAAACTCAATCATGTTTCTGTTCCGCATCCAGTTCCTCAAAAAGAGTGTGTGCGTCGGAGTAATGTTTTGCCTTGATCTGCCCTTTCATAATGGCTCTCGCTTCATCCATAGCCGCCCCAGTCTCCGCGTTGTAACGAGGCTGTCTCATTTCAAAGGGCACCTCCGTCACCGGCTTTCCGCCTCTGTCAAACCGCACCGTCACCGTGAACAGATCGGCGTCCGTCTCCACCGAGAATCTGCCGCCGCAGGCCTCCGTAAAACTTTTCGCTATGGACAGTCCCAGCCCGCTTCCGCCGTCCGTGCGGCTCTCGTCTCCCCGCACAAACCGCTCCGTGAAATCCTTGTCCCCGGAAAGCTCCACACTGGAAGTATTCTTGATCCGAACCACAGCCTCTCCCGCCTCGTCTACAAGCGTCAAATAGATCCGGGAACCCGGCAGCGAATAGCGCAGAGCGTTCTGCAGTAAATTCTGGAACACCCGGTAGAGCCGCTGTCCATCCGCCTGCACCAGAACCGGCTCCTGCGGAACAGAATCTTTCATGATAAGCGTACTCTCCGCAATCTGTCCGTCCATATCCGCCAAAGTCTGCCGAAGGAGTTTCCCCATATCCAGCGTCTCCATATTGATCGGGAGCTGCCCGGAGGTCGCCTTGCTCACCTCAAACACATCCTGCACGATACCCCGCAGCCGCTCTGACTTTTCCCCTAATATCTGAATATATTCCTTCACATACTGAGGCAGTTCCTCCTCCTGCCGCAAAAGCTCCACATAACTGATAATCGAGGTAAGCGGCGTCTTGATATCGTGGGACACGTTGGTCACCAGATCCACCTTCATGCGCTCGCTCTTCACACGCTCCGCCAGAGCCGTCTCCATCCCCTTTTGAATCTCATTCAGGTTATCCGCCGCTTCCTGTAGATCCGTATCCTCGGATAACTGCAGTCTCTCGGTCATGTTACCCTCCCGCACCGCCAGAATCTGATCGGTGAGTGCGCCGATATCCACTGCCAGCCGGCGATTCTTCTTTAAACCCAAAAACGTCATCATTGTAAAGCCAGACAGGGCGGCGAAGATCACGCAGGGCATCAGGATCCAGACCATATGGCCTCCCGCCAGCGCAAGAGGATAGCCCAGATCCTCCGCCATCTCTTCATAGAAATCATAGGTGTAGCTGTAACTGTAGCCGCCTGTGAGATAATTCATGTACTCCTCCGTAAACAGCCACAGCAGACAGATCGCCACCGCAAACAGCGTCAGGAGAATGATCTGTGCAATCAACGTGATCCGTTGTCTCCGCACCAGCCTTTTCTGGATCGGATATTTAAAATCTTTCACTTTTAACAGATCAAAAAGCGGTTTCTTCTGCCTGTGCCGGTTTCCGCGAAAATCGAGAACCACCAGATAGAAAAGCCAAAACCAAAGCGCCAGATATCCCCCTGTCCTTGTCAGCTTTGCGATCTCATAGAGGTAGTCGCCGTTCCAGCTATACCAGGATAATCCGTTTCTGAGCCACCAGACAAGCTGCCCCATCGCCCCGGCGCTCATTCCTGTAAGGAGAACCAGCATGACAAGCAGCACAAAAAGCTTCCCTTCCAGACAGATTTTTCCCAGAAACTCTGCAATCCGCGCTGTCACCTGCTGTCTGCTCTTTCGCATCAAAAAAGCAATCACCAAAAGAAGCAAAGCGGTTGACATAAAAATTGCAATTCTCTCCGCAGCGCTGTAAAGATTCAGCGTATTCTGCCTCATCTGGCAGAGCCTGCCGCCATACTGCATGGTACTGCTGCTTCCGTCTTCCCTCACCAGATAAAGCTGCGGATACTTGGCCGCCGCCAGAAAGATCACCGTATCCTTGGTTGATTCCCCGATTGTAAAGTTCGCGTAGCCGGGCACCCGCCACCGGCTTTCCTCACGGTAGACGCCGTCGCCGTACACATTCTCCTCATGGCCATCCTTTACGATCTGCACCTTGCCATCGTTTTCCCGATTATACCAGAGGGTAAAATTATACGCCGTCCCGTCAAGCGCCTGAGAGAAATCCTCGCCCTTCCATTCCTCCCCCGCTTTTTCCTCAAAGCCCTCGATATTCGAGTAGAGCAGCTTGTTCTGACAGACTACGGCATAGCGGAGGTTTTTGTTTTTCGCCATATCCGCCATGTAAGCGTCCCTGCTCTCCTCGTCCCCGTAGCCGTAACCATAGTAGTAGTCATTGTAGCCGTAGTAATACCCGTCGTCATAGGCGCTGCCGATTCCGTATTCCGCTATCATCTCGTCATAGTGCATCTGCTGTTCTTCCAGATATGCCTGATAGTCGTCCCAGTTGCCGCCAAATGCCTCCGGGCCTTCCAGGTTATTCATAAAATCCTCAAAAGCCGCATTTTCGTAATCCGCGGACTCCTCCACGACAGCATCTTCCTGCGCCACCGTCGTCGGCTGATTCAGAGATCCCGAATATGCCGTCCCGCCTGCGTCCTCATTCTGATATGGCGAATATGCCTGTCCGCCCGTGGCTACCCCCAGCAGATCGGACAGCTTCTCGCTGATCAGATACCGAAATTCCTCGCTCTCCTGATAATCCGGCGTCCCACTATGAAAAATATCCATTCCAAAGGCCGCAGCCATGCTCACAGCGGGTACTAAATTAATAACCAGTATGGTCAATCCAATGACAAATGCCAAAAAACTAAATATTACTTTCCCTTTTTTCCATTTTGTATCCAATGCCCCACACCACCTTTATATATTCCGGCTCTTTCGGATTGAGTTCAATTTTCTCGCGAATGTGACGAATGTGCACCATCACCGTATTTTCCGGTGAAAAGGAAGGCTCCTCCCAGACCCGCTCATAAATCTCCTCGGCCGGGAAAATCCGGCCCCTGTTCTTCATAAGAAGCTCCATGATTTTCGTCTCCGTGGCGGTCAGCCTGACTGGCTCCCCGTCCACGTAGAGCGTGCGCTCCTTGATGCGGTAGCAGAGTCTGCCGTTTACGATCTCCTCTTCCTCATTTTGTGCGTGGATACCGCCAAGACACGTATATCTGCGAAGCTGGCTTTTCACCCGGGCCGCCAGCTCCTGCGGATTGAAAGGCTTCGCCACATAGTCGTCCGCTCCCATGGAGAGTCCCAGAATCTTGTCCGTGTCCTCCGTCTTCGCGCTCAGTACGATGATCGGCAGATTCTTCCGTTCCCTGATCTTCATCATGGCGGAGAGGCCGTCTAACTTCGGCATCATCACATCCATAATAATCAGCTGTACCTCCTGCTCAGCCAGAACCTGCAGCGCCTCCATGCCGTCGTATGCCTTAAACGTCCGATAGCCCTCCTTTTCCAAAAGAAGCGCAATCGCCCGCACAATCTCCCTGTCATCGTCCACCACCAGCACACTTTCGTTCATCCGAAAATTTCCCTCCTCCTTAAGCCTGACCTCATCATACTGTGAAGTCCTTATAAAAATCTCGTGGGATTTCTTATAAAAATCTTAAATAAAGATAGCCATATAAAGAGGCAGGGTGATTTTTGTCCCGCTTACCCCTATATTCCCTGCAACTAATTTATAAGCATAAGGCGGCTTATATTCTGCTATAAAATTATTCAGTGAAACGGTTGCTCCCCTTTTCGACTTCACTTCCACCGGAATGACCGCTCCGTCCTGTGCAAAAAGGAATTCTATTTCCTGTGTGTTTTTATCATTTTTATAATAATTCAGAGCAGCCCCTCTCTTTACCAGCATATCAAATACAAGATTTTCATAAATGCCGCCCTTTGCCGGGCCCGTCAGCGTATCCTTGAGCAGCGCAGTCTGTGTCTCATATCCGTAGAGAGAAGTCAGCAGACCGATATCCGTCACATAGGCTTTAAACTGGTCCGGCTTTTCATATGCCACAAGAGGAAATTGCGGTGTGGATACATTTACACATAACTTAATCATACCTGCGTCGACCAGCCAGTTTAAACTATTCTCATATCTGCGGGCATTCCCCTCACGGCTTACAACCTTGTACTGAAATTTTGTATACTCCTTGGCAAGCTGCCTCGGAATGGACAGATAACAATCGCTGATTTTCTGTCTGGCTGTCGTGGAAGCGTAATGTTTAATGTCCTCCCGGTAACTTTCCATAATTTTCTTTTGTGTCGCATAGACCTCTTGGTAATTATTGGTTTTAAGCAAGGTATTCACCGCCTCCGGCATACCACCCACAACCAGATATTCGCGCAATGCCGCCATGAACTGCTCGTGAATGCCAGCGTCAACCTTTTCTTTCCTGTCGAAGAAACCCTTCAAGGCCTCAATGGCATCCGGCGTTCTCCCGACCGCCCAGAGAAATTCCTCAAAATCAAGGGAAAACATCTCCATCGTCCTTTCATAGCCAACGGGCACAGAAGTCATTTCCCTGTAATGAAGTCCCAGAAGAGAACCGGAGGCAATCACATCATACCGATTATCCATTGCCAAGAACTTAAGCGCTGTCCTTGCATTGGGACACTCCTGTATTTCATCAAAAAAAAGCAGGGTGTCATGCTCCGCAAACCGGACATTTTTGACATAAATCGAAATCTTCTTATAAATTTCCGCCGCTTCCAGAGAGCCTTCAAAAATCTCCTTATATCCGGGATTTTGATAAAAATTCAGATAGACATAATTGGCATAATTCTTTTTCCCAAACTCTTCAATGATAAACGTTTTGCCGATCTGTCTGGCGCCCTGCACCAGAAGACATTCCCTGTCTTTCTTGCTTTTCCACTCCAAAAGCGCATCATATATTTTTCTTTTCAGCACAGCTTTCACCTGCCAATCGTTTTCTTTTTATTATAGTAACCGTTTCCGTGTCCCGTCAATCCTGTCTGCATCTTTTTTGATAATTACTTTTTAGAAAATTGCACTTTTTTTGACAATTTCATCAAACACACATACACTTTTTTATTCCATTTCCTTTGACCACTAATCAACCGATATATCGAAGTTCTCCCGCATTTCCTCCTCAGCCATCCTTATCTCCGCATACAGCTCCGCAGCAGAAACACGGATCGCACCCGCTCCCATTATAATGATCTGTTCCAGGCCGTCTGAGGTAGCCACCCGCACCAGATCCTTTTTCCGGCTCATCTCACGGGTCACCTTCTCGATATATTGATCCGCCGTCTCGGCCTCCTTGGTATAAACCACATCAATATTGTGATACTGCTCCACGCTGCCCGGATTCCCTTTCACCCGGTAGGCGTCAAAGACCAAAATCAAATGCATTTTCCGGTAGGCCTGATAATTACATAGGATATCCATCAGCCTGACACGGGCGGCATTCAGATCCAGCTTCGCCAACTCGCTTAACTCCTGCCACGCAAAGATAATATTGTAACCGTCCACCAGAAGATACTCTTCCTTCTTTGCGCGCTCTCCGCGATATTCCACCTCGACGGCGGGCTTCTCCTCCCTGCGGACCGTTCTGGCCCAGCCCTGCTTTTTTCGCTCCTTCGATCCGAAGGTTCGGCTGAATATCTCCTCGATCTCATCTTGACTTATAAAGTCAATCGAAGATTCTCCCGTGGAAGAACTTCTCGCGTATCTCTCGTCAAAATCCTCCACGTCAACGCTGTTCTTCAAGACGGCCTCCAAATGCATATACTCTTCCACTTGGTTCCACTCCACCACAAAACCGGCGCCATGGGCACAGAACACCGATCCGCAGGGATTTTCCGTATCCCGCTCCGCCTCATAACCGATCCGGCTGATCACTTCCTCCGCATTGTGACAGGGTTCATACCCTTTCAATTCCGTAAACAGCCTTCCCCGGCCACCGGAATATGACAACAATTTTGTCTGATAGCCCCCAAATTCGGAGACCGGAACCGTCCCGGTCAAGACCGCATACCCGTCCACGGTTTCCGGCCCCTCAAACCGCCCCGACATGGCCTGCAAATCCGTCATGGCTCGTCCCACAAAGGCAGTCGGCACCTCCATGCGGAACGCATAGACCGGCTCAAGCAGCACGCTCTTAGCCCGGCAAAGTCCCTGTCTGAACGCTCGGTAAGTGGCCTGTCTGAAATCGCCGCCCTCCGTATGTTTTACGTGGGCCCTGCCCGCCGCCAGCGTGACCTGTAAATCCGTAACCGGCGATCCCGTGAGTACGCCCAAATGGGTTTTCTCCTCCAAATGGGTCAATATCAGCCGCTGCCAGTTCCGGTCCAACTTGTCCTCGCTACAGGAGCTGCGAAAGACAAGACCGCTGCCCCGCTCGCCCGGTTCCAAAATCAAATGCACCTCCGCATAATGTCTGAGCGGCTCAAAATGCCCCACACCCTCCACGGTATCCGCTATGGTTTCCTTGTAGAGAATGCTTCCCTCGTCAAAATCCACCTCCACGCCGAACCGCTCTAGGATCAGATTTCTTATGATCTCGATCTGTACCTCTCCCATCAGCCGGACATGAATTTCCCCGCTCTGCTCCTGCCTGACAATGTGCAGCTGCGGCTCCTCCTCTTCAAGTTTACATAACTTTCTATACATATCATGCTTATCACAGCCATCAGGGAGATTGACCCGATAAGTCATGATTGCCTCCAAAAGCGGCAGCGTCCCCTCCTTCTCCGCGCCGATCCCCTGACCGCAAAATGTGTGTTCCGGCCCCAGAAGCGTGCAGACGCTTCCGGCTTCGACTTCCTGTAAAACCTCGTACTTCTCCCCGGAATATTGACGAATCTGGTCAATCTTTTCCTCGCAGTCAGCTTTCAGTTTTTCTGCGCCATTCGCCCTGTCCGCTCCGCCGCCCACCGCAATGGTCTGCTTTACCTTAAGGCTCCCACCCGTCACCTTAACATGGGTCAGCCGGTTTCCCTGCGCATCCCTTGTAATCTTAAAGACCCTTGCGCCAAAGGCTTCCCCATACTCCGGCTCGGGAGCATAAGCGGAAATGGCGTCAAGCAGCTCCTTTACGCCCTCCCCCTTTAGCGCCGACCCGAAAAAACACGGAAAAAGCCGGCGCTCCTTCACAAGGGCCGTGATCTCCTCCTGCGTAAACGGCATGTCTTCTGAGAGACTCCTTTCTAATGCGGGCGTCTTTCCCCGCTGACCGTGCCTCTCTTCCCAAGTCAGATACTTCTCTAACAGTCCCTCGTCACATACCGCCACATCCTCAAAAAATGCTTTTTCCTCTCCTTTCCGTGAAAATGACACACACCGGCCATCCAGCTCCCTCTTCACACCGGACAGCAGCTTTTCCGCATCCGTTCCCTGCTGATCCATCTTATTAAAAAACAGAAAGACAGGCACCCGATATCGCTCTAACAGCCGCCAAAGCGTCAGCGTATGGCTCTGCACACCGTCCGCACCGTTTATGATTAGAACAACGCAGTCAAGAACCTGCAGCGTTCTCTCCATTTCCGCAGAAAAATCCACATGTCCCGGTGTATCTAACAGCGTCACATCTGTCTCCTGCCACGAAAAATGCGCCTGCTTGGAAAAGATGGTGATTCCCCGCTCCCGCTCCATACTGTCCGTATCCAGAAAAGTATCTCTGTGATCCACACGGCCCAAAGTTCTGATTTCCCCCGCCATATAGAGCATCTGCTCTGCTAATGTCGTTTTTCCCGCATCCACGTGGGCTAACAGACCCATAACCGTTTTTTTTGCACTCATAATAACCTCGTCGCTTTCCTACAAAGTTTGTCAATTTCCCGAAAACGTGAAAGTGCCCCGCCTGACAGCGGGACACCCGATTTTATTTAATGAAATTGGTTCTTAAGCCTGATTCAGGACCTCAGCCAGCCGGTCGATCCCTGCCTGCACCTTGCCCATGGACGTAAGGATCGTCTCCACGCCGGTCACCTGCTCCTCTGTGGATGCACTGATCTCCGTTGCACCCTGCTCAGACACCTTGGATACTGTCTCTACCTGCTGCATAGCCGCCTGTAGCCGCTCCTTGCTCTCCACGATGCCGACAAGTCCGTTTTTCAGGCTGTCCGTCTCGGCTATCACCTGCTCGGAAGACTTTAAGATTGTATCAAAAATTTTCACGGTATCATCCAGCTTGCTATTCGACTCATTCACAATCACAGTATTTCGCTCAATCACCTTATTGGTGTCGCCGATGGTTGCAATGATATCTTTCAAAATCGCATCTATTTTCTGCGTCGCCGTAGCAGACTCACCGGACAGCGCGTTGATCTCATCCGCCACCACTGCGAAGCCCTTGCCTGCTTCTCCTGCCCTGGCCGCCTCGATAGCCGCATTCAACGCTAAGAGATTCGTCTGTTTTGCAATCTGATTGATGCTGTCTACAATCTCTCCGATGGAGCTGGATTTCTGTGCAAGCGCAGCCATACCCTCTGATGCAATTCTCGTAGCCTCAATATTTTCACTGAATTTTTTTGAAAGCTCACCGATGGACGCGATGCCCTCGTTGTTCTTCTCCTCCAAAACCTTTACATTCTCGACCGTCTGCATCACTCTTGCCTCAGAATCTCCGATCTTTCCGTCCAAATCGTTAAAGATCTGAATGCTTCCCTCCACCTGCTCGATCTGCTGTTCCACACTGGCAGAAATCTCTTCCGTGGACGCCGCGATCTCCGAAGAGCTCTCTTCAAAATTATGTAAGGAATCGTAAATCGCCTGAGAAGATTCCTGTAGGCCGTCAAACGCGCCCCGGACGTCATTTAAAAGCTTTTCCACTTCTCCTTCTTTCTGCTCCACCGTCGCAAAAAGGGATCTCGATCTCATCACGATAAAGATCGATACCGCCACTGCCAAGGTATACACCATAAGGATAAACACCCATATGGCCGGCGTATACATGCACAGATACGCGTCCCTGAACAGAAGCAGCGCAACCGCATTTGCTGCCACCGTCACCGCCGCACATACCTTGACCACTGACAGATCATAGTAGGCGACAGAGAGAAACAGCACGAGGAAATATGCCTCTGCCATGGCGCCGAAAACGCCGGGCGTTCCCGCCACCAAAACCACTGTGCCAATCAGTGGGAGCCATGACACATACAGGTATTTCGCCTTTGCGCCCAAACTCTTTTCAAACAACCTCGTTCCGAGACCGCCCAGCGATATAAGCGCCGCCACGCTGTCTCTTAACCCTCCCCCGTTAAAAAGCAACACGTAGAGGAAGGCTACAATCGGAATTGCCACAAGAAAGACAAAAAAGATGAAATTCATTCGTTTTTCTTCGTCTTTTAATACTTGTAATTCCATTTCCCTACCCCTCCTTTTCTAAATGTAATACTATAGTACTTATGATACAGTATGCGGAGGGGAAAGTCAATCTGGAATGGGCACCAAATACTTCTCGCGAAGCGCATTTTCTCCCGCACGCTTCCCGATGGTGTGATAATACGCTAACAGGCAGAAGATCGCCGCCATATGTTACATTTTTCTTTACTACAAAGGAAATGATTGCACATGGAGAGCCTATCCCATCACGATACCTTAAGAATATGTATACTGTAATAAGAGAATCTGGCAGCTGACTTTCAATTATATAATCACATTCGATCAGCGAATTATTTTGTGGACCATCCTTCGGGGAATATATACGGATGATATTGTTTTCATCTAAATACTGTTCAAGAAATTGAAGCTTCGCTATCCTATTTTCTACATCTTTTTCATCATTAGGTTTTCCCTGATAAAATTTGCTTTGTGCTAAATATTCATCTGTAATTGGATTATCCTCTTTCAATATCCATGATATAGTCTTCTTTTTATCTCTTGGAATATTAATGTCTGTAAGATATTGAAATCCCGCCATATGATGAAAATCTTTCGCCATAAAATTCAACGAAACCACCCGTACATTTCTATTTGCCAAATGAAATACATATGAAGTTGTATTAACCATGTTCAAAAAATGAACAGCAGCTTCCTGTATCTTATCCATACCCTTTATCCTATCACGCATAAAATAAAGCCTTGCATAACTACTTGCAAGGCTTTATCCTCTACTTAACAACTTTCTTTCGCTTACGCTAGATGGATTATGGTAAGTTGCCACCTTTGTGAGCCTCCATGTTCACCGCCTTCCACCACGGCTTGCATTTCAACGGCGAAAGCATTTTTATGAGTCTGCTTCTCAAGAAGTCTCCTTCTATTATCAGAGTATGCTATTTCTGCTAAAAAGTCAATCAGAATATGCACAATTTCCATATTTTTGTAAAATATCGGTCGAGTAGTCGTACTCCTTCCATCAAAAAGCCTGCCCCAGATGTTTCTCCCTGAGCGCATTTTCTCCTACGTTTTTCCCAATGATATGATAATAAGCTAACAGACAAAAGATCGCCGCCATCGCACAGCACTTCCTGAATGCGCCGCCTTTCTTTCCCCACCGGATAAAGGCCGCCACGAACGCTTCCTTCTCCCGCTCGCTCATGCCGCGGCTCTCCTCCATCACATAGAGAAGCAGATAGGTCAATCCCGCAATCATGGCTAACGTGGCATAAACCTCCAGATAAGAAGCGTCGCCGGTCTTGGGTTCTTTGCCATTTGCGGCCTGTGCGCTTGGAGACTGCTTCGCGCCCGAAGTAATCGGAGCGCTGTTCTCCGCCTGCGGAGAGGAAGTTTCTGACACCATTATCACCTGTTCCGTTCCTGCATTATTTTGTACATCAGAACTGGAATGATCTTTTGGCTCACCACCACCAAAACCGCCGCTTTCCCCGTCCGGATCGGGTTTTGGATTTGGATTCGGATCGGGGTTATCCCCGCCGCCATTTCCGTCTTTCTCAAACTCCGCGTGGATGGTGTGGTTTTGTACAATATTTGTAAACGTGTAATATCTGGCTCCCGCCTGTGCCCTCGTCAGAGTGTCTTTCAGTTCTGCGGTCACATCCTCATCATCCACCGTAACCGCTTTGATCTTGTTTCCTTCATCAGGTGTGATAGTAAAAGTCCGCTCCCCACCCTTCCTGACAATAACCTCGCCTTTCGGTGAAATGGTTCCTCCCTCTGTGGCCGTGGCTGTGATCCGCAATGACTCCGTTGTGTTCACCCAGCTTGCATAAATGTTTGTATCTCCGGTTAGGTCAGTTTACAAGGAACT
>DKUO01000008.1 GCA_002490705.1 Lachnospiraceae bacterium UBA7202 | reverse complement strand
TTAATTATTATTCGGTGTACTAGAGGCTAGTAGAATGACAGAGTGGGATGAGTACGGCATCAATAAACAGTTCCCGGAAAATTATCGAATTCGATATAATCCGGAGGCCGCTTATTTATACCATATTTATCACTATAATCCGCGGGTGAAACGAGAGGGCAATAAATGTGCGGAAATTAAAGTAAATTTGTCAATTATAAATGCAGTTAAAAAGGTGCAGCAAAAGCTACAGTGGGTCATTGCGCAAAAGGGAATTGGAATAGAGACGAATCCTTCTTCCAATGCACTGATAGGAACTTTTAAGCGCTATGATAAGCATCCGATCCAAAATTGGTATAATAATGGTCTTGTTACGGATCATCAGCAACTTTCTGAGGCAGCACAAATACAGGTATCAATTAATACAGACGATCAGGGGGTATTTGCTACTTACATAGAAAATGAGTATGCTTATTTGGCGTTAGCGCTTGAAAAGATGAGAGATGATGACGGTAATCCAAAATACAGCAGGACAATTATTTATGAATGGATTGACAATATCAGAAAAATGAGTTTGTCACAGAGCTTTGCAGATGAGGATGAAGAGGAACAAGGTGAGGACAAAAAGTATGACAGTGACTGCGAGGTATGTCTTCGGAAATAGGTTTAATGTCAATGTAAAAATCTTTCGGGATATATAACGGCGGCATTGCAGAGAATTGCAGTATGTCAAATCCCATGCGCGGTTTTCCTAGAAATGCTAATTTTTAAACGATTACTTGGCGAGAAAAGGCAAACGTTTTAATGAATGAAAAGAATAAGGAGAGTATACATGCTTTTAAATTCTGATATATTTGTATTTCTTTTTTCTCGCTTCTGAGAACAATATATTTATCTGCAATAAGCTTCATTTTATGGCAGGAAAGTTGATATTGGCTATTGGCAGTTTGAGTTTCTATGCGTATGCAGATTGCGCATTTGGTGACTGTATATCGGGGAGAATTAGATAAAAGGGATTTGCTGGATTATCTGGTGTATATTTTGTATTTTCCCAAACTGTTGATGGGTCCATTGATGGAGCCGGTTGAACCGTAAGTTGAATAAAATGTCGGCAGGTAATATGATACTGGCGGCAATTGTATTTGTATGGGGCACCCTTTGGTTGAGCGCAAATAGTGCTCAAATGTTATGTTGTAGGATATACCATATGCGCAGTTTTGAGAAGTAGAAAAAGTAAGCCAGAGTTTACACGCTGATGATAATTTGTTATATTTGAAAGAAGAGATTTAGGCACAATTGAGTATTTCGGGAGCAGGGGACAGAAAAATGATGAAAACCATTACGGTTGTTGTACCCACATATAACGAGGAAGGCAATATTCAGGCAATTTATGACCGCGTTTTGTCGGTGTTTGAGACTTCTCTTGTGGGCTACGGCATGCAGATTTTATTCATTGACAATGATTCGCAAGATGGGACAAGGATGTTGATTCGTGAACTTGCGGCGAAAGATGAGCGCGTGCAGGCGATCTTTAATGCGACGAACTTTGGGTTTTCTAAGTCCTGTTTTTATGGACTGTCACAGGCGGAGGGGGATTGTGCTGTTTTGATGTTCGCGGATATGCAGGATCCGCCGGAGGTTATTCCTGAGATGGTTTCCAAATGGGAGGAAGGTTATAAAATTGTGCTCGGTATCAAGTCAAAGAGCAGGGAAAATAAGCTGATGTATCTGATCCGCGGGATCTATTATGGGATTTTAAAAAAAATATCGGAGACGGAACATATCAGCCAGTATGACGGGTTTGGTTTATATGATGCACTATTTATCGAGCAGTTGAAAAAATTGCATGATCCGATGCCCTATTTAAGGGGGATTGTCTCGGAAATTGGTTACCGGCATGCAGAGGTGGAATATACACAGGAGCTGAGAAAAGCGGGTAAAAGTACATTTTCCTTTATGAAATATTATGACGTGGCGATGCTTGGCATCACATCCTCATCCAAGATTGTTATGAGGATGGCGGCGTTTCTCGGTATGGGACTGGGGGCGGTTTGTATGATCGTCGCCTTAATTACGTTTATTTTGAAACTCTGCGATTGGGAGTATTTTAATGCGGGAACCGCGGCAATTATTGTGGGCATATTTTTCATTGGTGCGGTTCAGCTGTTTTTTCTTGGATTTTTGGGAGAATATATTTTGAATATCAATGTGCGAACGATGAATCATCCGATTGTGGTGGAGGAAGAGCGGATCAATTTAAAGAGAGAGACGGAAAAGCATGAATAAGGTAATTGTGACAGGCGGGACAGGGTTTGTAGGAAAATGGCTGACAGCAGAGCTGACAAAGCAGGGGATTGAAGTAATTGTATTGGCCAGGAAACATTCCGTGAAAGAAGAATCGCTAAACGGGAGCAGAGTCAAATATATTTTATATGATTCTGAGGAATATGAGCGTCTGGCGGTGGAAGAGCAAGGGAATATAGATGTTTTTTATCATCTTGCATGGGGCGGCGTGTCTGCGGAAGAAAAGAATGACTGTGAGATTCAATTGAACAATATTGGATTTTCGGTGAAGATGTTGGAACTTGCGGGACGTTTGAACGTCGGAAAGTTTATTGCTACGGGAACGGTAGCGGAATATTCGATGTGCGAGAGCATCATGGACGTCAATGCCCGCCAGACTCCGAACGACATGTACGGGGCGGCAAAGACTGCCACTCACTATATGCTGGAGACAAGGGCCAGGATGCTGAAAATTCCGTTTATATGGGCGGTTTTGCCCAGTACCTTCGGGGAGGGAAGACGGGACAGTAACATTATCACCTACACGATTGTCAGCCTTTTGCGTAAGGAGAAGCCATGTTATGGGGATCTGATGCAGATGTGGGATTTTCTCTATGTGGCGGAGGTCGCAAGGGCGTTGCGCTACATTGGTGAAAAAGGAATAACCGAAAAGAACTATGCAATTGGAAGTGGAATTTTTAAGCCTCTGAAAAATTATATTGAAACGATTAGGGATATCATTGACCCCGCATTGCCGCTTGGAATCGGCGAAGTGCCTTCCCTTTCAAAAAAGGCTTTTAGTTCCTGTGTGAGTATCTATGATCTGACAAAGGATACAGGGTATATTCCGGAGATTGGATTTGAGGAAGGAATCAGGAGGACGATACCTTATTATCGGGAGAAGATGGGAGTTATCATATGCCGGGCATAAATTTACTGGACTGTACTTTGCGTGATGGCGGGTACTTGAATGACTGGGAATTTGGACATGATAATATTGTGAATATTTTTGAACGGCTGGTGAGCGCCGGGGTAGATATTATAGAGATTGGTTTCCTGAACGAATCCAGAAAATATGATGTGAATCGCACCATCTTTCCGGATGCGCAGACGGTCAACCTGACATATGCCGGGCTGGATAAAGGCCGTTCCATGATTGTGGGGATGATTGATTATGGCACATGCAGCATCGAGAGGATGATTCCGGCGCAGGATAGCTTTATGGACGGCATCCGCGTCATCTTTAAAAAGGACAAAAAAGAGAATGCCATCGCCTTTTGCAGACAGATCAAGGAACTGGGTTATAAGGTGTTTGCACAGGCGGTTTCTATTACGAGCTATGATGATGATGAGCTGATGGAACTGATCGGCCTTGTGAACGATTTGGAGCCGTATGCTTTTTCGTTGGTGGATACTTACGGTCTCCTTCACAAGAATCAATTGATGCACTATTTTGAGTTTGCCAATGAACATATGAAGCCGGCAATCGGGCTGGGATACCATTCCCATAATAATTTTCAGCTTGCCTATGCAAACTGCATTGAGATCATGGAAATTCCGGCACTCAAAAGGGAAATTGTGATAGACGGCACACTGTATGGCATGGGGAAAAGCGCCGGCAATGCGCCGCTTGAACTGCTTGCCACCTATATGAATGACAATCTCGGGAAAAAGTATCACTGTAGCCAGCTTTCGGAGGCGATCGACGTTACCATTCTCGAGTTATATAAAAAAATTCCATGGGGATATTCGTTTAAATTTTTCCTGTCAGCGTCAAAGGACTGTCATCCTAATTATGTCACATATCTGATGGATAAGAAAAAATTATCGGTTAAGTCAATCAATGAAATTCTGGATAAGCTGGAGCATTCCAAGCGGCTTTCTTACGATCAGGCGTATGTGGAGCACCTTTATGTGGAGTATCAGAAGCGGGAATGCGACGATACGACGGACAGGGCACATTTGCGGGAATGGCTGCAGGGCAGGGAAATATTGATGCTTGGGCCGGGTAAACATGTGGTGGAACAGAGGGATAGGATTGAAGCATATCTGGAGGAGAGAAGGGCAGACAGTCCGATCAGGATTTCAATTAACTTTATCCCGCAGGTGCTTCCCATTGACGCTGTTTTCATCAGCAATGCCAAGCGCTATGTCACTTTATCCACGAAACTCTGTCAGAGTGCGGGGAGCTTTTTGACTTTGGCTACTTCCAATGTGACCAAGGCGTCGGGAGCCTTTGATTATGTGTTTAATTATAATTCGCTGCTGGATGAGCAGGCGATGATTGTGGATAATCCGATGATTATGTTGTTTCGGCTATTGCGCGAAGCCGGTGTGCGCAGGGTTGCGCTTGCCGGATTCGATGGTTATGTGAAGGCGGATGCGCCGAATTATATCAATCCGAACATGGATCATTCTTTCAGCCGGGAAAAGGCGGCCGAGATCAATCAGGACGTCAGGGATAGCATCGAAAGGCTGGGGACGCTTGGGTTTGAAATAGAATATATCACGGATACATTATATTGTTAGGATGCTTGAAACAGAAAGAGAAGAGAAAAGCGGGGGAACGTATATGCGAATGAAGGTGGCGCAATATATAGCGCAGTTTTTGGCGGATCGCGGGGTGACGGATGTATTTACGGTTACCGGAGGCGGCGCCATGCATTTAAATGACGCGTTTGGGCATCATGGGGTTTTGCATTGTACTTATAATCACCACGAGCAGGCCTGCGCGATGGCGGCGGAAGGGTACGCCCGGCTGACGGGAAAAGTAGCGGCGGTCTGTGTGACTTCCGGGCCCGGAGGTACGAATGCAATTACAGGTGTTTTGGGTGGATGGCAGGATTCCATTCCCATGTTTGTGGTATCCGGGCAGGTAAAGAGAGAGACCACCACATGGGCAACGCCGGTGCCGCTCAGACAGTTGGGAGATCAGGAGTTTCAGATTACGGACTGCGTCCGGGGTATGACCAAGTATGCGCACATGGTCACCGATGCAAAGGAAATCCGATATCATCTGGAAAAGGCGTGGTATCTTTGCAATCACGGCAGAAAAGGACCGGTCTGGCTGGATATTCCGCTGGACGTGCAGGCGCAGGAGGTGGAGGAACAGGAATTGAGCGGCTTTGAGCCGGAACAGGAAACCGTAGATAGTATGAGCGGCCGGGAGAATCTGACTGTATTTGAAAATCCTGTTTACGATACAAACCTTACGGGACAGATTTTGGAAAAACTCAGGGCAGCAAAGCGGCCTGTCATTCTGGCGGGTACGGGCGTGCGCCTGTCGGGAGCCTACGAGGAATTTTTGAAAGCGATCGAGGTATTGCAGATTCCGGTTGTGACAGCGTGGAATGCCCACGACCTTTTGTGGGACGAGCACCCGCTCTATTGCGGCAGACCGGGCAGCGTAGGCACGAGAGGCGGCAATTTCATTGTACAGAACAGCGATGTGCTGTTGGTTTTGGGATGCCGGATGAATATTCGGCAGATTAGTTATAATTATAAAGAATTTGCGAAAAATGCATATAAGATCGTTGTGGACATAGACGAAGCAGAACTGCATAAGCCGACGGTTGACGTTGATATGAAGGTGCATGCGGATGTGACGGATGTGCTTAGAGACTTGGCCGGGCAGTCCCTGGCAGCAGGAAATCATGGGGAGTGGCTACAGTGGTGTAGGGATATCCACGCGAACTATCCGGCGGTGTTGCCCTCTTACTATCAAAAAGAATCGCCGGTGAATCCGTATGTCTTTATTCATGAATTTTCAAAGGCTTTGTCTGAGGGAGAGCGGGTAATTTGCGGAAACGGAAGCGCGTGTGTTATCACATTTCAGGCAATGCAGATCAAACGCGGACAGCGGCTGTTTACCAATTCCGGCTGCGCTGCCATGGGCTACGGGTTTCCGGCGGCGGTGGGCTGTGCCGTCGCGGAAAAAGGGAAGCGGGTGATTTGTCTGGATGGTGACGGCAGCTTTCAGATGAATATACAGGAACTACAGACAGTGTGTTATAATAAACTGAATATCAAAATTTTCATTCTGAATAACAATGGCTACCATTCCATCAGACAGACGCAGACAAATCTGTTTGAACCACCGCTTGTGGGCGTCTGCGACGGAAACGGTCTCAGCTTTCCGAGTATGGAAAAAATAGCGTATGCCTATGATATTCCTTATTGGAAGATTGATGTGGCGGCGGATATTCCGGCAAAGGTACGGAAGGTATTGGAGACGGACGGACCGGTTTTGTGCGAGGTGGTTCTTGACCCGGAACAGAATTTTGAACCGAAGCTATCCTCCAGGAAACTGCCGGACGGAACGATTGTTTCTCCGGAAATCGACGATATGTACCCGTTTCTTCCGCGGGAAGAGTACCAGAGGAACAAGCTGACAATAGCGGAGTAGTATGACAAGGAGTATTTTCATATGAAGGTAGTGATCTTAGCAGGCGGACAGAGAAGCACCATCAGCAATGAGCAGGAAGGCATACCCAAACCGATGGTGGAAATCGGCGGCAAGCCGCTTTTGTGGCACATTATGAAGAGTTTTTCCGCCTATGGACTGACGGATTTTATTATCTGCGGCGGATATAAGGTAAATATGATTAAGGAATATTTCATGGATTACTATATTTATCAGTCGGATATCACGGTCGATTTGCAGACAAACAAAATTGAAATCCACAAGAACCGTACGGAAGACTGGAGAGTTACGGTGGTAGATACTGGTCTTTATTCGGCAACCGGACAGCGCGTGGCCCACATACAGGAATATATTGATGGAGATACGTTCATTGTCACCCACGGAGATTGCCTGCTGGATGTTGATGTAGAAAAAATGACAGCTGACCACGAGAAGCATGGAAAGATTGCGACAGTGGCGGTTGCAAGGCCTACCGGACGAAGCGAGGCGCTGGATATCGACGCAGATGGAAAGATCCAGAAAATACAGCCGAATGCGGCGACAAATGAGGCTTGGGCAAATGCCGGATTGTATGTTTTAAACCGGAAGGTGTTTGATATTTTACAGGGAAATTATAATCTGGAAGATATTTTGACGGATCATCTTTCGGAAAAGGGAGAATTGATTACCTTTAAGCATAACGGATTCTGGACGCCGGTGGAGACTTACCGGGATATGGTGAATATGGAAAACTTATGGAATGCGGGTATCGCGCCTTGGACGAAATAGCAATCATAACAGATAAAATGGAAACGCCGAAAGGATGAAGTGAAAAAATGAAGGTTGTTATTTTGGCAGGGGGAAAGGGCAGCCGGATCAGCGAAGAGTCCGTATGGAAGCCAAAGCCCATGATTGAAATCGGGGATAAGCCGATTTTATGGCATATTATGAAGATTTATTCCGCATATGATTATCATGATTTTATCATATGCTGTGGGTATAAAGGGCAAATGATTAAGGAGTATTTTGTCCATTACTATATGTATCAGACAGACACGACCTTTCACCTACAGGACAGACACGGAGAATACCACCGCTCGACGGCGGAACCGTGGCGGATCACATTGGCGAATACCGGTTTGGAGACGCTGACTGCCGGAAGGATCCTGAGAATCAGGGATTATATTGGCGAAGATGAGACTTTTATGCTGACTTACGGCGACGGAGTGGCGGATGTGGACATTCCGGCGTTGCTTGCATTTCATAAGCAGCATGGGAAGATCGCCACGATTACGACCACGCAGCCGGCGGGGCGGTTCGGGGCCATAAAAATAGACGAGGACGGCACGATTGAAAGTTTTGCGGAGAAAGCGCGCAGAGACCAGTCATGGGTGAATACAGGCTTTATGGTGTTAAACAGAGAGGTGTTTGACTATCTGGGTGACGGCTCCGAGATGTTGGAGCGGACGCCTTTCGAGCGGCTGGCGGCGGACCGGCAGATGGCGGCGTACAGGCATCCGGGGTTTTGGTCGCCCATGGACACGGTGCACGACAGGGCCTATCTGGAGGAGCTGTGGGAGAGCGGACAGGCGCCGTGGAAGGTGTGGTAATAGAATAATCTATATAAGATGTGAAGTATGATTATTTTCTAATACATGCACATCTATTCGCTGAATATTGGATATTATTTGCTCATGTCTCCACGTATAAATCAGATATTGATTTTTGCGGTCAAACAAAATGGATACATTCTTCTGGAAGGGAGAGACGGTCTCATATTCGATGACGTGCAGTGAAGCCCTGTATTTATTTTTTATTTCCCAAATATCCATTAATCCGGTACCGGTGCCGCCGGTATCTGCGTGTGTTGTAGATGCCTTGATTCCGAGATTCATAAGGGTAGATATTTCGAATGGAATTCCTGTATCAGACAATTCGATATAAGGATGATTGCTATGTTGATATATTTGTAGCTTGACATCGCGTGAGGAACAGTCGGAAATGGAAATAATCGCATTTTCTATGAGATCGGCGAGTAAATGGACTAAATCATCAGTGGATATTATGTCCAAAAGCTGTGAAAGCGCGGGTTGAAATATATGAGTGGTGAAATTTCCGTTTAAAGAGGCTGTCCTTTTATTCATATAATTGAGAAGCGCGTCAAGAGATACTATGCCTGTAGAGAAATTTTGTGCCCCTGAAGACGTAAAGGCGGACAGAGTATCATGACGGTTTTGTGATAAATTTTGTAGTTCTTTTATTAACAAATCTCCCTGTGACAGAGCGTCTGCTCTATCGGGAAAATCTGAACGAAGATATTCGTAAACTGCATTTTCCATTGCGGGGATTAGTTTGTTATCTTTGTGTATGAGTCTGCTCAGTTCTGTGTTTTCTTTTTGCAGCTTGTCTAACAACAAGATTTTTTCCCGTAATTCGCTGCGTAGAGATTCTAGCTCTAAGGTCTGTAGTTTGTGCCGATAGGATTTGGTCAATTGCGCCTGCCACCAACAGATAAGAATGACAATAGAGACGCCCAACAGAAGGGGCAAGATTGCGGCTAGTTTGAATGAAGGCGTATTGTTTGAATGCATATAGGACAAAATCAACATACAAAAGAGACAGACGAACATTCCCGAATTGGTGAATCGGACGGAATAAAGAAAAGTCATGCCGTTATGAAACCGTCTTATTTTTAATAATCGTGTTATTAGGAGGCTTCCCAGTATACCAACGGCAAGCATGAAGAAAATATAGGGGAAATGCTCGGACTGATAATATAGAGGCATTAAAAGAAGTAATACGAGACTGCATGAAACAGCAAAAATACCATAGCTGATTCCAAATGAAAGGACGGTTGCTATGTAGGAGATTTTAGGAGAAGAGGTCAGCAGAGACAGAACAATCCACAGTAAGGTAATAGGAATAGTATCCGAGATGATAGGTATGCATTTTTTTAATAAATAGGTAAGAGAACTCAGACAGATGGTAAGCAGGAAAAGGAAAATTCTGCGTGATTGATATAGGTATTTCTGCTTGATGAGATGAAAAAACGTGTAAATACAGTATTGGTAAATAAAAATATACTTGATGAATGTATCCATTTCTTTCTCCGTTGTGACCAACAAATAGTAATAAATATAAACTACAGAATATAATCGAATTGGGATATTTCCCGACGTATACTCCTGAAAAAAAGGAGGATACGAATATGTTAGAATGGTATGTTTTTAAGCTGTACGATGTTATCGCAAGATAATATCAGCGCCATGTACATTGTACATGGCGTTTTTATTATGTACCAAGCTTTGTTGCATAATAATAGATAAATTCCATCATGGTAGGGACGCCGCGGTCAGAACGTACTCTTGCGGTATAATATTTTAACAGATCATCAGGACTGCTTGTCTGCCACGCCCGGTTGATAGCATTTTGCATGGCCCGTTCAATACTTGCGCTGCTTTTTCCGAATTTTGTGGCAAGTGTGTGTGATAAGTTTGCTTCTGGTTTTTCTGCTGTTAATTTAATTGCATCTATCAGATATTGAAATCCAATTGCTTTTGGGCTGATGCCTACGAGATTAAGTTCACGTTGGATTCTTTGTGTGAGATTTTGTGCTGTAATTGCCGGAGGCGTTTTCGAATTGGTTTTATTAGTAACGGAGTTGTGTGATAAAATGGCGGGTTTCATAAGCTGTACAAATTCCGCTACATATTGCGCAGAATAGCCTTCTTCGTATTTTGTGAGGATAAAATCAGCGCCGAGCTGACGTGCTGAGTCAAGGGTAATCTGACTTACATTATTTGTTGTGATTAAAATGTATGGAATAACAGGAAGGCTGAGCTTGCGGAGATCCTGCAAAAAGAGTAAACCGTTGCCTCCGCCTGCGTGAAGCTCAAGATCCAGTAAAATGATATTGGGAAGAAATGTCTGTACCATTTCCAATGCTTTGCGGGCATTGTTGGTTATGCCGATCAAATCTATATTTTCAGTGTTTTCAAAGCAATTTTGGAGTTCATAACATGCCTCATAATCATCTTCGATTAGCAGAACAGATAGTATATCGTCCATTTCAGTCTCCCCTTAAACTGTGTTTACTAAAATTATAGTTGAAATGCGGATGATTTACAACAAAAAATAACAAAATTTAACATGGTGAGGGTATATATTCGACAAAATATAAGAGAAATTGGATGAAAAAGAGGATATCATCAAATTATATT
>DKUO01000018.1:85099-85265 GCA_002490705.1 Lachnospiraceae bacterium UBA7202 | reverse complement strand
GCCGGATGGTTCCAGACATCCTTTTGATCAGTTTATTATTGCCAAGACCCCTGCGGCAAGATGGGGAGAGGCAGAGGATTTACAGGGAACGGCGGTCTTCCTTGCATCTGACGCATCGAACTTTGTCAATGGACACGTTGTATATGTGGACGGCGGTATTCTGGCT
>DKUO01000018.1:68325-85025 GCA_002490705.1 Lachnospiraceae bacterium UBA7202 | reverse complement strand
AACATTCAGTGCAACGGCATCGGACCCGGCTATATTGAGACACCTCAGACGGCACCTCTTCGTGAGATTCAGCCGGACGGCAGCAGGCATCCCTTCGATCAGTTCATTTGTGCGAAGACTCCCGCAAACAGATGGCTGAAAGCGGAAGAGCTGGCCGGTCCCGCAGTGTTCCTGGCTTCCGATGCTTCCGATGCGGTAAACGGACACATTCTCTATGTGGACGGCGGTATTCTGGCTTATATCGGAAAACAGCCGGGTTAAGAGTTGGTCGGGAAGTGACGGAGGCGGCGGCAGGGTTTGCCGCCGCCTTTCGCATATAGGAAGAGGGGTAGAGCATGGAGATTCGATTGATTATGAGAACGGCGCGCAGCGTGACGGTGGCGCTTCATGACGGGGGAACCTATGAGACCAGAGAACCATACCGGCTGTTTTTAAACGACAAGGAACAGAGGGAAACCGGTACGGTGGTTACAAGCCTGTATGATCTGGAGCCGGATACGGCGTACACGCTCGTTGCGAAAAACGGGAAGGGAGAGGCTGTGGGGCAGCTTTCCTTTCGGACGGAGGAGGAGTCCGTCACCATCAATGTAAAGGATCTGGGTGCAGCCGGGGACGGCGTATCGGATGATACGGGCTTTATTCAGGCGGCGGTGATGGCGTGTCCGCCTATGGGCCGGGTGCTTGTGCCGGCGGGCAGCTACCGGATCACCAGTATTTTTTTGAAGAGCGGGATTCGTCTGGAAATCGCAAAGGGAGCAGAGCTCCTTGCCGAGACGGACAGAAACCGGTTCGCCAGATTCCCGGGGGCGCTTACAAGCACCGACGGGAAGGAGGAGTACCATCTGGGCACTTGGGAGGGAGAGCCGTTACCTATGTTCGCGGGTATTCTGTGCGGCATCCGGGTAACCGATGTGAAGCTGTACGGAGAGGGTGCGGTCAACGGCTGCGCTTCCAAAGAAAACTGGTGGAACAATCCCAAGGTGATGGTGGGGGCATACCGGCCGAGGATGCTGTTCCTGAATCACTGTGAGAAGGTACAGGTACAGGGGCTGACGTTCCATGACAGCCCGGCGTGGGTGGTTCATCCGTTTTTCAGCAACGATCTGGTCTTTGCGGGTCTCGAGATACGCAATCCCAAGCAGTCGCCAAACACCGACGGCATCGACCCGGAATCCTGCCGGGGCGTGGAGATCGCGGGGGTTCATTTCTCTCTGGGAGACGACTGCATTGCGGTGAAATCTGGGAAAATTTATATGGGGAAAAAATACAAAACGCCCTCCGAGGACGTGCATATCAGCCACTGCCTGATGGAAAACGGTCACGGCGCGGTTACGGTGGGGAGCGAGATCGGTGCGGGCGTTCGAGGTATGGTGGTGGAAAAATGCCGCTTTTCCCACACGGACAGGGGCCTGCGGATCAAGACAAGGCGGGGCCGGGGAAAAGATTCCGTCCTGGACGGCATCACGTTCCGGGATATCGAGATGGATCAGGTGATGACGCCGTTTACGGCGAACGCGTTCTATTTCTGCGACCCGGATGGACGGACAGAGTATGTGCAGTCGAGAGAGACCTACCCGGTGGACGAGAGAACGCCGCAGATGAAGCATTTTGTGTTTGAAAATATTCATGCGGTCAACTGCCATGTCGCCGCGGCCTATTTTGAAGGGCTTCCAGAGAAAAAGATCGAGCGGATGGAGATGCGGAACTGCTTTATCTCCTTTGCGAAGGAGACGAAGACGGATGTGCCGATTATGTCGGAGGGCGTGGAAGCCTGTACGAAACGCGGACTGTATGTGAAAAATGTGGAGACGCTGGTGCTGGAAAATGTGGTCATAGAGGGCGCAGAGGGAGAGCCGGTGACGCTGCTGGACGTAGACCGGGTGAACAGCGTGAGAAGTACTTCTAAAGACGTCCCGACATAGGACGGGACGCCAAGAAGTACTAAGTCTCACGCGGGAGAATGCCTGAAATGCGGCATTCTCCGCGCAGATTTGAGATTGCAAAAGGGAGGTAGTGGAATGCAGTTGGGAATACGTTTACATGACATAGAAAAGGCGCCTTTGGAGAAGCGCCTTCAGATTGCGCAGAAACAGGGATTTCGCTGCGGCCACCTGGCGCTTTCCAAGGTGATTTCCGAGTATTCTGTGTCAGACAGTGCGCTGACGCCGGGCTTTGCCTGTTATCTGAAAAATCTGTTTGCCGCGTCGAAGATCGATATCGCCGTGCTGGGCTGTTATCTGAATCTGGCCAATCCGAACGAGGAGAGCCTGCGAAAGAATCAGGCGCGTTATCTGGCGCATATCCGGTTTGCCTCGCTTCTGGGAGCGGGGGTGGTCGGCACGGAGACCGGAGCCGTGAACGAAGCCTATCAATATGAAGAGAGAAACCACTCGGAGGAGGCACTACAGATTTTCATCAACAATCTTCGCCCGGTGGTGGCATATGCGGAGAAGATGGGCGTTATTTTTGCGATAGAGCCGGTGTTTAAGCATATCGTGTGGAATCCCGAACGGGCGAGACGGGTGCTGGATGCAATCGCGTCCCCGAACCTGCAAATCATCTTTGATCCGGTCAATCTGTTAGATATCAGCAACTATCAGGATCGGGAGAATATTATCAGGGAAGCGCTTACAATCCTCGGAGACGATATCGCGGTGGTGCATATCAAGGATTTTGTGGTGGAGGACGGGAAGCTGGTTTCCGTGGCGGCTGGCACGGGGGAGATGGATTACGGCGACATCATTCGTTTTGTGAAGCGGGAAAAACCCTATATTCATGTAACTCTGGAAAATACAAATCCGGGCAATGCGGAAGCTGCCCGCGCATACATTCAGGGACTCTGGGACGACTGCCGGATCGGGTAGGCGGTAGATGCGCCTAGGGCCTGTCGCAGGTACAGTACATGTGGCCCTCAAATTCCCCAAAGAGACTCTCCTCCTTCTTGCGCATGAAGACGGTCAGGCTGTCTTCGCGGAAGGCAAGCTGAAACTGCACACAGCCCACATAGGCGTCGATAATGTGTGCCTTGACAGAGAAGGTGCCGTCCGAAAGCCATGCGCCGCTGGCGGCATAGTTTAACTGATAGAGGGGAAAAGACCCGGTGCGGACTTCTCCGACGCCGAAGTCAATGCGGCAGGGCTGGTGTTTGCAGACAAACGACAGACTGCCTCCGGCGGGTGAGCCGGAGGCGTTTTCCTCCAGGTCAAATTGCAGGGAAAAGCTTTCAAACTCGGAGGGTGTTGTCTGCACATAGAAAGTTTGTCCGTTTACCATGCACGCAGTTTCACGGGCGTTTGCAGGCAGTCCGGCGTCCGGCAGGGCGTCCAGACGAAGAGAGGAAAGCGTCTGGGAAAGAAGCTGTTTGGTTTCCGGTGTTTCCGGCAGAGGGGCGTCCTGGATGCAGGGCAGGATTTCTTCGTAGAGCGCGTCGTAAATCTGCTGATTGCCGCCTGCCACGGACTGGGTATCGGCGGTGGTGACACAGATAAGGTCATACTCCGGAAAAACAATGATAAACTGGCCGCCCATCCCGTAACACAGATAGTTGTTTTTCTGGCCGCGCCAAAACTGCATCCCATAGCCCTGCGCTTCGCCGGGGATGGGGGCGGTCACACAGGTCGCGCTCAGATCGGAGACAGCCATATCCAGAAAGGAAGCCGGAAGGAGCTGCTTTCCGCCGATATTTCCGCGGCGCAGCAGAAAAAAGCCGAATTTTAAAAGATCCATGGGAAGGGCCACAAGCCCGGTGCCGCCCATGGAGACGCCGAAAGGGTCTTTCAGCATGTAGGAGCGCTCCGAGAGACCGAGAGGGGAGAGCTTTTCTTTCAGGTAGTCGAGCATATCCATGCCGGTCAGCTTCTCCACCAGCGCGCAGAGCGTGTGGGGTGCGGAAGTATCATAATGAAAGATCGTACCGGCAGGATGGGTGGGAGGCGTTATGAAATAGCTTTCAACCCAGTCGGACGCCATATCCAGTTTGTAGGTGGTGGCGGCGTGGCAGGAGCGCATCATCAGCATGTCCCGGATGGTCATGGAGGAGATCCAGGGATGTACCTTTTCCGGGAGCTTTTCTGGGAAATAGGTGACGATAGGATCGTCTAAGGAAAGCTGTTTCTCAGCGGCGAGAAAGAAAACCGCCACGGCAGTGAAGCTCTTACTGACGGAAAACATGCGGTGCAGCGTATCCGCCCTACAGGGGGCGTAATAGCCCTCAAAGCACAGTTTATCCTGCCTTGCGAGGAGGAGACTATGCATGGGAATCTGCCTTTCTGTAAGCCGTTTAGTGAAACGCAGAATGCTGTCGGTGGGAATACCGGCTTTTTCCGGGGATGTTCTCTCAAATGTAAGCATGAAACGACCGCCTTTCCTGTTTGAATTCTTCTATTCATCAGTATAGCATAAACAGAGAAATATCGGCTTATTTTTTACGCTATTTTTCGATGAAAAATGCCTTGACAGGAGATGGTGGGGAGTCTATAATTGGTAATAAGATGTAAGCGATTACATCAAAAGAAAAAACATCATTATAAGGAGGTTATTTATGAAGAAGAAGGTTGTATCTTTACTTATGGCTGCATCCATGGTTGTCTCCCTTACAGCGTGTGGCAATCCTGAAGGAAACGGTGCAGAAAATGCGGCGCCTGCTGCTGATGCGAATACGGAGGCGGAAGCGCCTGCTGCTGATACCGCTGCGACAGAAGAGCCTGCGGCTGCCGAAGAGGCTGCCACGGAAACGCCCGCAGAGGTTACAAAGCCCGAGACCATCAAAGTTATGTGGGATGGTACCATTTTCAAAGAGGGCGATAACTATGCAGAGGACTTTTATAAGGCTCTGGACGAGGCTCTTGGCCTTCATGTGGAATGGATCCGTCCTGATCACTCTACTTATGCAGAGCAGGTGGGTATCGCATTCACCGACGAGAGCACACTGGCGGATGTGATTATTCTGCCTTCCAACTATTACGCTTCCTACGCTGCACAGGGCAGCTTATGGAATATGACCGACGCATGGAACAATTCCGAGACGGCAAATTCCGGAAGACTGACCGATATAGCGCCTACCATTATCGACCAGTGGAAGACTGCCGGTCCTGACGGACAGGAAGGGATCTACGGTATGTATCCGGCTCGTGGTAACGGTACTGTTACTTATGTAAAGGCTGTGGCGGCTGAGAAGGCTGGTTACACAGAGGATACACTGCCTACCGACTGGGCAGGATTCCAGCAGTTCCTGTTGGATATGAAGGACGCTACGGGCGTAGCTCCGCTCTTAGCTCCCGGTCTTGTGAACCATGAGGCTCCCTATGTTAACTATCTGCCTGAGTTCTATCAGGGCGCATATCCTGAGTTCTATCAGAATGCATCCGGAGAGTGGGTTGACGGTTTCACAGAGCCGGCAATGGTTGAGGCTCTTGACAGACTGGCATGGGGATATGAGAACGGCGTGATCGACAGCACGATCTTCGAGAATCCTTCCACAGCTAACGTGCGTGATAAGTTCTATCTGGAGAACGGCACCAGCGTCTTCAACTACTGGGCAGGTACATGGGCTTACACCATTAAGACAAAGCTGGCTTCCAACTATACCGGAGAAATCTACCCGGATGCGGACGCATATGCAACTGCTTGGGCGATGAAGCCGATCAAAGAGGTTGGCACTTATATGGAGAGACTTTCTCCGATGATCTGTATCACAAGCTCCTGTGAGAATCCGGAAGGCGTGTTCACATATTTCGTTGACAAGATTCTGGACGGGGGGGGACGTACAGATGTTATGGCAGTACGGCGTTGAGGGCGTTCACTACGAGTGGAACGAGGACGGCGCTACCATTACCGGTCTGCCGACAGAGGCTACCAAAGGAAGTGAGAAAGAAAGCCTGACAACCAAGAACCTTTTCGAGGCAAACTTAAAGATCGGCGCTTTTGCTGATAAGGATCCTTACACAGCTGCTGATCCCGTAATTGACGAGTCCTTCAAGCTGTTCGATGAGAATTCCTCACCGGCTCCGAAGATCAACTCTTCCGAGGTATATCAGTCTTACAGCTCTGATCTGTGGGATGAGAAGGATAAGCTGATCGCAGCCGTAGCGAAGGGCGAAATGACAGGCCAGGAGGCGATTGATCAGTACAATGCAGAGTGCGGCGATATCGTAGCGGCTATTCTGGAGTCTTTCAATCAGTAAATGATATTTGGCGACAGCTAAATAAATGATTGCTGGCGGCCGGATGGCACAGAGAAAATCTCAAAACCATCCGGCTGCGGCAACCATTTTATTTCTTAGAGAGAAGGGTACGCTTATGGTATGTAAAACTTGTAATGCTGAAATTCCTAAAAAGGCAACCCGCTGCCCGGAATGTGGCAGAGCCGTGGTAAAGCCTCATAAAAATTTATATCCCATTGCGATTGCCGGTGCAGTAATTTCTTTTGTGGGTGGGTTTTTTCCGGCAATACAGAATTCGGATGCTTCCAAGAAATTTAATCCTGCTTACGGATTTATGAACTATGAACAGCCGGCATTGTGGTATCTGTTTATCGCGTTGCTGACAGCATCTGTTATTTTATGCGCAATAAAGTACGAAAAAATTTCCATCGCTACGACGGTGCTTGCCGCAGTAGTGTATGCGATTGTCTATAATAATATCTGCAGCCGCCATGGAGCGCCGGGGATGCAGAACGGTCTTGCAGGCGCGCTTGTGATACTCGGCACCATTGTGGGTGTGGCGGGAAGCTTTATGGATGTCAATAAGAACGCCGCCGAGCGCAAACGCAAGAACGGAGAACTTGATTACCAGTACACAGGCAATAAGACAGTTTGGCAGAGAATCTATATCTACAGAGGGTTCTATATTATGTTCCTGCCGGTGCTGATCTTTGTTGTGATCTTTAACTATCTGCCGATGGTTGGCCTGCGCTATGCGTTTACGGATTTTATCTCCGGGCAGGAACCTACTTATGTCGGCATCAAGCACTTTGTGGATATGTTCGGACTGTCGTCTCTGTCCAAGCTGTCCAGCAAGCATTTCCTTACGGCATTCAGCAATACGCTGGTGCTGTCCATCATAAAGCTGTTTTTGAACACCTTTATGGCTGTGGTTATTTCCATATTGTTGAATGAAATGTTCAACATTTACTTTAAAAAGTCCGTTCAGACGATTATTTACCTGCCCCACTTTATGTCGTGGGTGGTAGTTGCTTCCATCTTCAAGATGATGCTGTCAGCGTCCGATTCCGGTATGTTCAACCAGCTGCTGATGAACATCGGCCTGATCGACCAGCCGATCGAATTCCTGACTTCGGAATCCACATGGAGAGGCGTATACTATCTGGTAAATATCTGGAAGGATACCGGTTGGGGAACGATCCTGTTCTTAGCTACGCTGTCCGGTATCAGCCCCGATTTGTATGAAGCGGCACAGATTGACGGAGCGAACCGTTTTGCCAGAATGCGCTACATCACCATGCCGGCGCTTGCCAACACGATTATCACCGTATTTATCCTGAATCTGGCTAAGGTTATGAATCTGTTCGAGTCTGTATTCGTTATGTACAATCCGTCCGTATATGACAAGTCGGATGTATTGCAGACATACATATACAGACAGTCCTTCAGCGGAGGCGCCGCCAACTACGGCTATACGACGGCGGTAGGTCTGTTCCGTTCCGTAGTCGGCTGCATACTTGTCCTGCTCTGCAATAAGGCCAGCAAGAAAGTCCGCGGACGCGGAATCGTGTAAAGGAGGGAAAACGATGGAAGCTACAACAAACAAGGCGGTATATAAAAAGCCGAAGAGAAAGATAACGCTCTTTGCTGTTGTCAATACGATCGTATTCATTCTCATATCCATCATTATTCTGATTCCGATATGGAAGGTGCTGGTGGACTCGCTGGATGCGGCTGCCGGATACGGTATGAGATTATGGCCGGCTAAGCCTACATTAGGCGCTTATAAAATGATTCTCTCCCGTGCGGATCTGTACAGGCCGTTTTTGATCTCGTTGCTTGTGACGGGCGCGGGCACCATCGTGGGACTGGTTTTGTCTACGCTGGGAGCGTATGTGTTGATTCAGTGGGATATGCCCGGACGCAATCTGCTTTCCTGGGTGCTGTTGTTTACGATGCTGTTCAGCGGCGGTATGATTCCTACTTACGTCGTGATGATGAACCTGCATCTGACCAATACGCTGTGGTCGGTTATCCTGCCGCTTGGCATCAACGTATATAATCTGGTGCTGATGCGGAACTTCTTTGAGGGAATACCCGCCTCGCTGTTTGAGTCCGCAAAGCTGGATGGGTGCACACCCATGGGAATCTTCGTAAAGATCGTGCTGCCCCTGTCAAAAGCGGCGCTTGCGGCGATCGGCCTGATGTTTGCGGTTACTTATTGGAACGACTACACCAACTTTAAGATTTATATTACCGACAATAAACTCTTTAACTTCCAGATGAAGCTGCGCGCAATGGTTATGGATAATGACCTTCCGACGGATGACGGTTCTTTGTCCACCAATACCATTCAGAATGCGGCGATCATCGTAGCAATCATTCCTTTCATGATCCTGTATCCGATCTGTCAGGACTATTTTGTACAGGGTGTCAATGTGGGAGCGGTAAAAGAGTAAGGATTGCTTGAAAAACATAAGTCAGTGAATGATAACGGAATGGGGGAAACTTTGGTTTCCCCTGTTTCAGAATACAGACGCCGCAAGGCGGATATTCGGGAGGCAGTATGGCAACGATATTTTGGGCGGGAGATTCCACCGTACAGTATAACGATATTACAACCTATCCGCAGACGGGGATCGGGCAGGTGTTACATCTGTTTCTGAAGCCGGAGGTAAAGATTGAAAACCACGCAAAGAACGGCAGAAGTACGAGGGATTTCATTGATGAATCCAGACTCGCCGTCATCTATGACAGGATAACGGAGGGGGATTTCCTCTTTATCCAGTTTGCGCACAATGATGAAAAAAAGGAGAATCCGGCCAGATATACGGAGCCGTTTTCCGATTATATGATAAATCTGGAAAAATTCGTGAATGTGGCCAGAAACAAGAAGGCATACCCGGTGCTGATCACACCGGTGGAGCGAAGATGCTTTGTGGATGAAAAGACGCTGGGGCCGGGAAATCACGGGGATTATGTGACGGCCATGAAGCGGACGGCTGCGAATTTGAACGTTCCGCTGATTGATCTGTATACCATGAGCCGCGAGGAGATGGTCAGAGTCGGGGAGGAGGCCACAAAGGAATGGTATATGCACGTTCCGGCAGGGAAGTATCCGCATTTCCCGGATGGGCTGTCCACCGACAATACACACCTGAAATATGCGGGCGCCGTGGTGTACGGGGGCTGTATTGCCAGAGGCTTAAAGGCGCTGGGCGGAATCTACAAGGATTTGCTGTTGGATGAAATATAAGTATCATAGGGATGGCTCGGTGTTTTGTACTGAGCCATTTTGTGCATGTGGAGAGGAAGATATGGAGAAGGAATATTTGTGGAAAGCTGATTTGGGGGACGGAACCTATCAAAATCCGATTTTGTTTGCGGATTATTCCGACCCGGATGTGATCAGAGTGGGCGACACCTGGTATATGACGGCCTCAAGCTTTAATTATGTGCCGGGGCTTCCGATTTTGATCTCGAAGGATCTGGTGAACTGGAAGCTGGCAAACTATGCGCTTGACCGGATCCCGGATGAAAAATATGATATGCCGCAGCACGCGAAGGGTGTGTGGGCGCCGGCGATCCGGTATCATGACGGACGGTTTTTTATCTATTACGGAATGCCGGACGAGGGCATTTTTATGGTGAGCACAGAAGACCCTCTGGGAAAGTGGGATGAGCCGGTGATGGTACTGGAAGGGAAGGGACTGATTGACTCCTGCCCTTTCTGGGACGACGACGGCAAGGCGTATGTCATACACGGCTATGCCAAAAGCCGGATTGGGTTTAAGAGTTATCTCGGGATTTTCCCGATGTCACCCGATGGGAGAAGGGCCATAGGGGAAGATCATTTCCTGTATAACGGCGTGGAGACACAGCCGACGATAGAAGGGCCTAAGGTATATAAGAGAAATGGGTACTATTATATCCTGGCTCCGGCAGGAGGTGTGAAAACGGGGTGGCAGACAGCGCTGCGCTCGAAAAACATCTATGGGCCCTATGAAGAAAAAATTGTCATGAAACAGGGAAACACGGTAATTAACGGACCGCATCAGGGGGGCCTTACGGATACGGCAACCGGCGAAGAGTGGTTTCTTCATTTTCAGGACAGAGGCTTATACGGACGAATTGTACATATGCAGCCGGTTGTCTGGAAAAACGACTGGCCGGTGATCGGCGTGAATGCGGCGGATGGCTGTGGGGAGCCCTGCCTGATACACAAGAAACCGAATACGGGAGTAAGCGAGGCCCCTGCGGCGCTGGAAGCCTCGGATGATTTTGCGTCGCCCGCCCTGAATCTGATGTGGCAGTGGCTGGGCAATCCGAAGGAGTCTTTCTATTCCCTTACACAGAGAAGCGGTTTTCTGCGGCTGTATGCGCTGAATCCGTCGGGAAAGGCGAAACCGATTCTGTGGGAATGCGCCAATGTTCTGACGCAGAAGCTGGTTTGTCCCTATTTTAAGGCCACGGCCTGTATGCACATAGACGGCATGGAGGAAGACGGGCAGGCCGGCATGGTAATGATGGGCGGCCACTATGCCTATCTGGCAGTGAGAATCATTGACGGAAAGAAAACGTTGGTATATGCGCAGTCCTATGACGGGGAGGATGGCATGGAAGAAAAGACCGTTGTCGTACGAACGCTTTCGGGGGATGTCGAGAAAGTGAATCTTACTCTTGCCATGCAGGAAAGCGGTCATGGGCCGCTGTTTCAACTGTTCTATACCATAGGGGGAGAGTTGGAGGAAAATGTGCCAACGGACTTTATGCCTTCAGATCACACATGGGTCGGCGCTAAAATAGGACTTTTTGCCAATCTTTGCGCTGACGGAACCGGTAAGGGAAATACGGGCAGACCCCAAAATGGCGGATATGCGGATTTCGAATATATTCATGTCTCCTCTAATGGGAGACTTTCGGAGAGGTAGTCTATATGAATTTAGAGCAGGCCATAGAAGCGCAGGATTTGGAGCAGGTTATCAAAATTTTGACAGAGAATCCTTCCTGCATTGATGAGAAAACAGGGGATCACATTCCTCTGTGCCTGTACGCGGCGCAGGCAGGCGGTTTCCCGATTGTCAAGTATATTGTGGAGTATTCCCGGGCAAGCATGAATACGGTGGATGAGGAAAACCGGAATATTCTCCACTATGCGGCAGGGACGGGCGACGTCGCGCTCAACCGCTATCTGGTGGAACGGGTGGGAATGGATATCACTGCCGGCGACAGGAATCTGGTGACGCCTTATCAGATCGCATGGGAAAACGGGCACAGGGAGCTGCTGTCCTACTATGAAAAACAGGTGGGAACGCCCTACGAGAAGATGTATCACAATCCGATCCGCACGGGGATGTTCCCAGACCCGTCCGTAGTCAGGGTGGGGGAGGATTATTATATGGTAAATTCCTCCTTTGTCTTTTTCCCGTGCATTCCGGTTTCCCACTCGAAAGACCTGATTCATTGGGAGATCATCGGACATGCGGTCACGAATCCCGCGTGGGCGCACTTAGATGGGCTGGAGGGCGGCAGAGGGTATTGGGCACCGGACATTTCCTATGATGACGGGATGTTCTATATCACGGCGACCTATCGTTTGAATGATACGGGAACGGTTTACCGGAGGCAGATTGTGGTTTCCTCGAACAAACCGGAGGGGCCCTACAGCGAACCTTCGGTGATTGATGAGGATGGGATCGACCCTTCTATTTTTCATGAGGATGGCAGGCACTATATGCTGTTAAACAGAGGCGCAAGGATCTTTGAACTGAGCAGCGACTGCAAAAGGAAGAGATCGGAAGCTTCCCTTCTATACTATGGCAGCCAGAAGAGAGCCCCGGAGGGACCCCATCTTCTGAAAAAGGATGGCTATTATTATCTGTTTCTGGCTGAGGGCGGTACAGGGCCGGGGCACCGGATTACGGTGGCAAGAAGCAGGACGCTTATGGGAAATTATGAGCCCTGTCCGTATAACCCGATCATGCGGCAGACGGATGAAAAGGCCAGAATACAGCGATGCGGACACGGAAAGCCTGTGTGTACGCCGGACGGGAAATGGTACATGGTGTATCTGTGCGGCAGAAGAATCGGCGGGGGTTACAGTATCTTAGGCAGGGAAACCGCCCTTGATCCGATCACATGGACGCCGGACGGCTGGCCCATCGTCAATAACCTGAAAGGGCCGAGCGTCCTGCAGGCGCCTCCGATTCAGATACCGGCAGCGGCAGAATCCGGGATGGCTTCCGTGCCTGACGGGGCTAAAGTTTTTCAGAATGGGCTGCCGAAGGATTTCATGACGCCCAGACCGCCGGAGAGGGACGGGATCCGCTTCCGGGACGGGAATCTGATTTTAAAGGCAAGCGCGTATCCGCTTTCGACCATACAGGCAAAGAACATTCTGTTAAGACGCCAGAGCGCCTTCTGCTTCCGGGCGGAGGCGGAATTTGTAATACCTGCACTGGCCGAGGGACAGGAGGCGGGCATCACCTGTTACTATGATGAAAATACATGGGTGTGCTTCTTCCTCTCGAGAGAGCAGGAGACTTACTTTCTGCGGGTCAGGGAGCATATTGGAAAAGAAGATATTGACCATAGGATAGAGAAGCTTCCTGCTCCGGTGGGGAAACGTCTCATGCTGGGAGTGGATACGGCGTATCTGGAAAGGCGTTTTTACTATGCGGCGGCGGGAGAGAACGTGAAAACGGCGGAGGAACTTTCGGATGTGTATTATTTATGCGATGAGGGAATTTCCATGGGGAAGCGGTTTACCGGAGCAATGGTGGGCATGTACGGATATGCAGGGGAAAAACCGCTGTATATCGAGTTTACAGATTTCCGCTATCAGGAGAGATAGAGACAGATGTTTTTAGAGGCGCTCAAGAAATATACGGATAAATCAACAACACGTTCCAACCGGGAGTTATTGTTAAAGGGCAATCTGGTGCAGGCGATTCTGATGCTCGCCATTCCGGTGGTCATTAACAGCTTTTTGCAGACGATGTATAACCTGACGGACACCTACTGGCTGGGAAAGCTGGGGACGGAGGAGCTGGCGGCCATTAATCTGGTCAGCCCCATGCAGAGTATCGTGATCAATTTCGGCTCCGGCCTGACGGTGGCAGGTTCCGTTTTGATCGCCCAGTATCTGGGCGCGAAAAAGGATGAGGACGCCAGAAGCATGGCAAACCAGATCTTTGCCTGCGCGATGATGTTTTCCGTTGTCTGCGTCATGATTTGCGCGGCGGCCGCGCCTTCCATTGTGACATGGCTGGGCGCGGAGGGGGAAACTTGGCGCTATGGCAAAATCTATTTGCAGACGGTGATTTTGGATATGCCCTTTCTGTACACGGTCAATATTTATACGGCGGTCAATCAGGCGCAGGGCGACACCTTCCGGCCGATGCTCTTAAATCTGTTCGGCATCCTGATCAATATGGTTTTGGACCCGCTGCTCATGTTTGTGTTCGGCATGGGCGTGGCGGGGGCGGCGCTTGCCACGGTGGGAGCGAAGGCGGTTCCCGCAGGGATTGCCTTTGTGCTTTTGCAGAACAGGGAGAAGGATGTTTATCTGGATCTGCGCAGGCTGAAATTTGAGAAAGAAAAGCTGATCAATATTGTGACGGTGGGTCTGCCGACAGCCATCGGCGGCAGTACCATGCAGTTCGGTTTCCTGCTTATGACAAGGAATGTGTTAAAGTACGGCACACAGGCGATGGCGGCCTACGGAATCGGGAACAAAATTAACGGCCTGATTACCCTGCCCTCCAACGGCATCGGTTCGGCGGTTGCGACCATCGTAGGGCAGAATGTAGGGGCAAGGCAGCATGACAGGGCGCAGAAGGGGTATCAGATTTCCATGCGGATCAGCGTTGTTTTCTTGTTCGTCGGCGGAATGATTCTGTCAAGACCTGTCATTTCCACCGCGATTGTCCGTATTTTTTCGTCTGACCCGCAGGTGGTGGGCATGGCGGCGGATTTCTTGAGCATTATGGCGTTCTGGTGTTTTGCAAACGGCGTGTATAATTCCAGTATGGGGCTGTTTCAGGGAAGCGGGCATACGGAGGTAACCATGATTGTTGACGCTGCCAGACTGTGGATATTCCGTTTTGCCTCCCTTTATATCTGCGAGACGTGGCTTTCTATGGAGGTCAGGAGCGTATGGTATTCTGTGGTGATCAGCAACGGACTGTCCGCTGTCCTGCTTTATCTTTTGTACAGAACAGGCTATTGGAAAAAGAAGAGGATTCGCACATAACCCGGCGGGGTTTGGAAAGGAGAGAAAAATGAGTAGAGAGAGGGATAAGATTGAAACGTATATTGACTGGCTGCTTAAGGAGAGCACGCCGGAGCGCCCGATTTGGAATATTGAGAAAATCAGGCAGGGCCTCAAATCCACATGGAACTATATTGACGGGTGCATGATCAAGGCGGTTCTGGAAATGTATGCCATCACGGGGGATGAAAAGTATTTCCGGTTTGCGGACGGGTTTATCGACTGCAAGGTGCGGGAGGACGGAACGATTGACGGCTACGATGTGCAGGAGTTAAACATTGACAATATCAATGCGGGCAAAACCTTGTTTGAGCTGTATGACCTGACCGGGAAGGAAAAATACCGGAAGGCCATCGATCTGGTGTACAGCCAGATCGAGCAGATGCCGAGAACGAGGGAGGGAAACTTCTGGCATAAGAATATTTATCCGAATCAGGTGTGGCTGGACGGGCTGTATATGTGTCAGCCTTTCTACATGGAGTACGAGACCCGTTTCCACGACAAAAAGAATTATGACGATATTTTTAACCAGTTTGAGCAGGTGGCAGAGCATATGCGGGACGAAAAAACCGGCCTGTACTATCATGCCTACGATTCCTCAAGGGAAATGTTCTGGTGTGATAAGGTGACGGGCTTAAGCCGTAATTTCTGGCTGCGGGCAATCGGATGGTACTCCATGGCGCTGTTAGACACGCTGGATAAGGCGGATGCCTCCTACGGGGCGCCCTATGAAAACATGAAGCAGGTTTTTGTGGAGCTGGCGGACGCGATGCTGCGCTATCAGAATGAAGACGGTATGTGGTATCAGGTGGTCAATGTGGGCGGCATGGACGGAAATTATCTGGAGACGAGCGGAAGCGCCATTATGGCTTATGCGCTGTTAAAGGGCGTCCGTCTGGGATTTTTGCCGGAGAAATACCGGGCTTACGGGCAGAAGGCGTTTCAGGGGATTTGTGACAGGTATCTGTCGGAGGATGAGACGGGACAGCTGCATCTTGGCGGTATCTGTCTTGTGGCCGGACTCGGCGGCAAGCAGAGGAGGTCCGGAACCTATGAGTATTATCTGTCAGAGCCGGTGGTACAGGACGACGCCAAGGGCGTGGGCCCGTTCCTGCTCGCCTACACCGAGATGCGGCGGCTGCAGGCGGCGGAGTAGGTCAGCCGCCTGCTTTGGCCAGTGTTTTTTCGAGAGAAAAAGCGCTGGCCTGTTCTTTTGTCAAAAGCTGTACAAAATCGGCGCGTTCGGGAAAGGCTTCCTTTTCCTCTCCGGCATAGATACCGTAAAAGACAGTCTTTCGGGCGGCTTCCTTATTCCAGTCATGGAACAGCGCCGGGTGGATGTGAGGCCCGATGGCACAGTCGATCAAGACGGTTTTGGCATAGTCCCGCCAGGGTCTGCCCAGATAGACGGAGGCCGGTGGGCAGTCTTTTGAAATCAGGCGGCACTGAAAAAAGACATAGCCGTAATCCTGATCTTTGGGAGTGGAGGCGGCTGTGACATAACCCTGTACAGGATGCTCCCCGTCCCGGCGCAGGGACTCTATGGTGCAGGATTCAAACCAGACGGCGGCGCCGCCGAAGATGAAATCCACATCGCCGCAGAGATAGCAGTTTTTATAATATTGCCTGGTTTTCAGGCGGGGAGAGAATTCCTTGGGGCCGATAAAGCCGCCTTTTACCATTTCCTTTTCCGGAAGCGGGCCGGTGAAAAGGGTATCCTGATGGCCGAGAATGCGGCAGGAGTCCACGGTCAGCCGGTCACCGTCCGCGTAGAGCGCGATGGCCTGCCCGTGGGTGGGGGAATCGCCGGAGGCATTTTCCACCGTCAGGTTGCGCAGGGTGACATCGGGAGCGTCCACAAGGAGGGAGTAGGAGCGGAAGGTTCCCATTTTACTGCCGTCCTCCATGATCCGGTTGGCGTAATCGTCATAGGTAAGAACGGTGTCCGACGCCTGCGCGCCGCATCCCGCCAACGTGACGAAGGGGCGGTTCACCGTGATTTTTTCATGATAAATTCCCGGATCAATCGCAATGGTTGCAGGCTTGCTTCCATCTTGCGGAAGGCTTTGCAGGGCCTGCGTGACGCTCGGGAAGCAGTCGTTTCCCGTTTTTGCCTTTGAGACGTGAAGTATGATTTCGTTTTCCATTTGCCACCTCCTGTTTCTATCATACAGGACAGGCATGCAAATATCCAACGAAATTTTTCTTGATTTTTATTTGTCCCATGGTATAATTTTTCTCAAGGGGATATAGCTCAGTTGGGAGAG
>DKUO01000018.1:0-68012 GCA_002490705.1 Lachnospiraceae bacterium UBA7202 | reverse complement strand
TTCGAGCCCCATTGCTTCCATTATTTATAACAAGAAGTCGGAATGACGGTGTCATTCCGGCTTCTTGGTATCAGGGGGAAGGAAAACAGATGGGAAAATACGGAAGGCTGATCAGGGAGTATGCAATTATCACCTTTGCGGTGATTTTGATGGATATCGGAATTTATATCTTTAAATTTCCGAACAACTTTTCCTTTGGGGGAATATCGGGTCTTGCGGTGGTGATCACGCCGTTTGTACCGTTTTCGGCTTCCCAGATTAACCTGTTTTTTAATACGTTTCTTTTAGTGATCGGCTTTCTGTTTCTGGGAAAGGATTTTGGCGTTAAGACGGCATATGTGACAATCGTCTCCTCTTTGTTGTTGAACCTGATGGAGGTGTTGTTTCCGATGAGTGCACCGCTGACGAATGAGACGATGCTGGAGCTTTTGTATGCCATTGCCTTGCCGGCTATTGCTTCGGCACTGCTGTTTTATGAGGACACCTGCAGCGGCGGGACGGATATTGTTGCGATGATTTTGAAAAAGCATTCTACGATGGACATTTCGGTGGCGCTCATGGCGGTGGATGCGCTCATTGTGGTGTCGGCCTGCTTTATCTTTGATATCAGGACAGGCCTGTTTTCCGTTTTCGGCCTGATGGCGAAAACGCTTTTGATTGACAAGGCAATCGAGCGCATGAAGATGAACAAGTATCTGACAATTATATGCAGCAAGCCGGAGCCGATCTGCGATTATATTATGAAGGAACTGCATCGCAGCGCCACGTTTTACAAGGCGGAGGGCGCATACACCCACAAGGACAGGTCGGTGATTCTTACGGTGGTTGGGCCGAAGCAGGCTGTACTTTTGGAACGGTATATTCAGGAAGTGGATTCCGGGGCATTTCTTATGGCGATGAAGAGCAGTGAAATTATGGGAAAAGGATTTAAGAGGTTTATCTGACGATGGCGGCACATGTAAAAAATATGACCACGGGAAAGCCGGCAAAGCTGATTTTGGTCTTTTCGCTTTCTCTGGTGGCGGGAAATGTTTTTCAGCAGTTATATACCGTGGTGGATACCATGGTAGTGGGAAAATATCTCGGGGTGAACGCGCTCGCGGCAGTGGGGGCGTCCGACTGGCTCAACTGGCTCATGCTCGGCGTGATTCAGGGATTGACGCAGGGATTCGGTATAAGAATGGCGCAGGAGTTTGGCGCGGAGAGGATGGAAGAATTGAAAAAGAGCGTGGGCAGTGCGGCGGTGCTGTCCATGCTTTCCGCAGTTTTTCTGGTGGCGGCGGGGCAGTTGTTTGCAAGGCCCGTCCTGCTGTTGTTGCAGACGCCGCAGGAGATACTTGGGTATTCGCTTTTGTATCTGCGGATTATGTTTGCGGGCGTGCCGATTGTGATGCTTTATAATCTTCTGGCGTGCATCCTGCGCTCTCTGGGGGACAGCAGAACGCCGCTCAATGCCATGATTGTGGCTTCCCTGACCAATATCGTGCTGGATTATCTCTTCGTTTTGGGCTTTGGATGGGGAATTGCGGGCGCGGCGGCGGCCACCTTGATTGCGCAGGCGGTGTCAAGCGTGTTCTGTTTCTTCCATATTAAAAGGATCACCTTTTTAAAACTTGCGCGGCCAGATTTTCGACTGGAAAGAGAGCTTTCCGCAAGGCTGTTTATGTTGGGACTGCCCATGGCTTTTCAAAACGGCATTATTGCCATCGGCGGCATGATTGTACAGTTTGTGGTGAACGGCTACGGCGTTATCTTTATCGCCGGCTTTACTGCCACGAACAAACTCTATGGCCTGTTGGAGATTGCAGGCACGTCCTACGGCTATGCCATGGTGACCTATGTGGGCCAGAATCTGGGCGCGGGCAGGCTTGACCGGGTGAAAAGCGGTATGCGTGCGGCAATGGGCATTGCCATGATTACCTCCGCCGTGATTGCGGTGTGTATGCTTGTCTTCGGGAAATTGCTTCTGGGACTTTTTATTTCCGGTACGCCGGAGGTGGTGGAGCAGACCATGCGGATTGCCTATTTTTATCTGGCGGTCATGAGCGTCTGCCTGCCGATTCTCTATGTCCTGCATGTGACCCGGTCCTCGCTTCAGGGGATGGGGAACACGGTGCTGCCTATGCTGTCCGGGGTGGCGGAATTTTTGATGCGTACCCTGTCGGTGATCTTTCTGCCCATGCTGTTAGGAGAGGTCGGAATCTTTTTTGCGGAGATTGCCGCATGGATCGGCGCGGATGTGGTGCTGGTGGGCAGCTGGTTTTCTCAGATTAGGAAGCTCACGTCCAGCCTCCGTCCAGAGTGATGATCTGCCCGGTCAGATAGGCGGGAGCGTGCAGGAGCGAGAGTACAAGTTCTGCAACCTCTTCCGGTTGACCAATACGGTCAGAAGGTATTTCGCTGCGAAGGGCTTCCAGCTCTTCCGGAGAAAAGCAGCGGTTCATGTCGGTGTCAATGACGCCGCAGGCGATGGCGTTGACCTGAATGCCGCTGGGGGCGAGCTCCTTCGCCAGTGCTTTTGTAAACGCGTTTACGCCGCCTTTAGAAGCGGCGTATGCCACTTCCATGGATGCGCCAACATTCCCCCAGACAGAGGAGATATTGATGATTTTTCCCGCATGACGTTTCAGCATCATGGGGATCGCCAGACGGCAGGTGTAGAACAGCGCGTTTAAATTTACGTTCATCAGGTTTTGCCATTCCGGCAGGGACATTTGGTGCAGAAGGCCGATGTGGGAGACACCTGCGTTGTTGACTAATAAAGTCAAGTCGTTGATTTGGGAGAAAAGGCGTTCTACCGCCTGCGCGTCGCCCATATCCGCTGCAATAGGCGTACTTTCGATGTGGTAAGTTTCTGACAGCTGATGTGACAACTGTGTCAGGTCTTCTCCTGAGCTCTTACAGGTGAGGTAAAGGCGGTATCCCTCCGCGGCGAGAGCCTCTGCGATGGCGCGGCCGATCCCGCGGGAAGCGCCGGTGACGAGTGCAATTTTCGGTGTGGTTGTCTGCTGCATGATTGGTTGTCCCTTCTGATGAATAAGTTGCATTACCTATCATAATAACTATATGATAGAGTTTACGGATAAGTCAAGGAGACAGGAAAGGGGAAGAAAAGATATGTATGATCTTATTATTATCGGGGCGGGGCCCGCTGGTTTGTCGGCTGCGGTTTACGGTATACGCGCGGGCCTTGATCTTATCGTAATAGAACAGACTCCCATGGGAGGGGGACAGGTGATTGATACCTCCGAGGTGGACAATTATCTGGGACTGCCGGGAATAGGCGGCTTTGAGCTGGGACAGAAATTCCGTCAGCATGCGGATGCGCTGGGGGTGGTTTTTCGGAGCGGAAAGGTGGTCTCGATTCAGGACGGGGACGGCGAAAAGGTTGTGGAGACGGCAGACGGCACCAAATACGAGGCGCGGGCGCTGATCCTTGCCGGGGGCGCGCAGCATGCGAAGCTGGGCGTGCCGGGGGAAGACAGCTTTCGGGGGCAGGGCGTATCCTACTGTGCCACCTGTGACGGCGCCTTTTTCAGAAAACGGGATGTGGCTGTGATCGGCGGCGGCGATGTTGCGGTGGAGGACGCCGTCTATCTCGCCGCGCTGTGCAGGAAAGTCTACCTGATTCACAGACGGGACAGCCTGCGGGCGGCGAAGAGCCTGCAGAACAAACTGTTTTCCTGTGAGAATGTGGAAGTGGTCTGGAATAGTACCTTACAAAAGATCAATGGTTCCGATCTGGTGGAGAGCATCACGGTTCGCCAGATCAGGGAGAACAGCGAGCGGGAGCTTGCGGTGGAGGGGGTATTTATCGCGGTGGGGATGAAGCCGAACACGGAAGCGTACCGTCAGACCGTTGCCTGTGACGAGAGCGGATATCTCATTGCGGGTGAGGACTGCGCCACGAATATTCCGGGCATCTTTGCGGCGGGGGATATCCGTACGAAGACGCTTCGCCAGATTGTGACGGCGGTGTCCGACGGCGCCTGCGCGGTGGCGTCCGCAGAAAAATATCTATCTTTTGCAATAGAATGATTACGAAAATGTTACAAACTATTTTTGGGGGAAAATGGTAAGATTTGACATAACTTTTTTGAACCAGATGTTGAGAAATGCATATTTTTGTGGAAAAAACACAATAACTTGGGTATGGACATGCCTTTTTATAGTAGATGCTGTGGTTGACAAAACGTATAGCCAATGATATATTATAGCCAGATGTAACAATTCTGTAACAAATGAGGTGTTTTTTATGAAGAAAAACAGTCTTAAATTAACAGCATGTGCACTGGCGGCAGTCATAGGATTTACCGGTACGGGTATCGAGGCGGAGGCTACGGGAAACGTGGCAAGCGTTCTGCCTTCGGCTGGTATAGAGTTTTTCCTTCAGGAGGAAGAGAAGTCCACGTCCCTGTCTTCCGTAAAAGAGGAAGCGGATGCGGCAGAGGCCGAGAGGGAAGCTTCTAAGAAAGAGGAGGAAAAGGAAGAGTCTGCAAAGGAAGACGATTCCGAAATGACAGAGGCAGAGCAGGAAGAGGATACTTCCGAGGTGGGAGGCATCAGCGTTGGAAGCGCACAGGTAGGTGTGTTCTCCGATATCGCCAGTACATCCGATGGAATCAGCAAGAAGTCTACAGAGAAAAAGATTATAGACACGGTGGTGGTCAGCGAGGGCTACACCAAAGATTTGAAAGCGATGGTCGGCGGCTTGTCCGAGGAAGAGGAGAGCTTTAAGAATCTGGTGATCGCGAAGGTGAATGATTACGTCAATGTGCGTGATATTCCCAGCGAGGAAGGTGAGATTGTCGGTAAACTTTATAATAAGTCCGTCGGCAGTTTTATCGAGGAGGAGGACGGCTGGTATAAAATCAGCTCCGGCTCCGTGGAAGGCTACGTCAAAGGTGAGTTCTGTGTGACCGGAGACGACGCCGTGGATTATGCGAAAGAAGTGGGAACCCGTATCGCGACCGTGACGACCACGACGCTCAAGGTGCGCGAGAAGCCCGGTCTGGAGGAGACGGTTTTGGGCCTTGTGCCGATTGAGGATGAACTGATTGTCACGGAAGAGCTGGACGGCTGGGTGAAAGTCAATATTGAGGAAGGTGACGGCTATGTATCGACCGATTACGTTACCCTTTCCACAGAGTTTGTGAAGGCGGAATCCATCGCGGAGGAGAAGGCAAGACTCGCGAAGGAAGAGGAGGCCAGAAAGGCAGCGAAGGCCGCTGCGAAGAAGAAGACGGAGGAAAATGCCGCTTCCGGCAAGAAGGGTGAAGACGGCGGCAAGACCTACGCGAACCCGACAGGAAGCACGGGCGCCGATGTGGTACAGTTTGCGAAACAGTTTGTGGGGAATCCCTACGTCTATGGCGGCACCAGCCTGACCAATGGTGCGGACTGCTCCGGTTTCGTCATGAGCGTATACAAGAACTTCGGCGTGAGTCTGCCTCATTCTTCGGCGGCGGACAGAAGCGTGGGCGCATCGGTAAACGGTCTGGAGAATGCACAGCCCGGCGATATCATCTGCTATTCGGGACATGTGGGTATCTATGCAGGCAACGGACAGATCGTGCATGCGTCGACTTCCAGAACAGGCATTATCGTATCCAATGCAAATTATCGTTCCATCCTTTCCATCAGAAGAATTCTTTAAAAGCGGGAGACGGCCTGAAAAGGCCGTCTTTTTTCGCCTGCGTCCTGCGGTACATTTCCCCTAAATATAAGCAAGTTGTTGCAATAAGAGTACAAGATATGGTATACTGAACTCAAGAAATCCGAACAGGAAAGGGATGATTGAGATGAAGTTTAACATTGTTGGAAAAAATATCGAGGTAACACCCGGATTACGGGCAGCAGTGGAGGATAAAATCGGTAAATTAGAGAAGTTTTTTACCGAAGATACGGAAGTACATGTTACGCTCAGCGTAGAGAAAGACCGGCAGAAGATTGAGGTTACGATCCCTGTGAAAGGCAATATCATTCGTTCTGAGCAGGTCAGCAGCGATATGTATGTATCCATTGACCTGGTGGAGGAGATTATCGAGAGACAGCTTAAGAAGTATAAGAATAAGCTGGTGGACAAGAAGCAGGGAGCGGGCGTCTTCCGGCAGGAGTTTATCGAGAAGGATTACATGGATGATGAGGAAGTGCAGATCATCCGCACGAAGAAGTTTGATATTAAGCCGATGTATCCTGAGGACGCCTGTGTGCAGATGGAGCTTTTGGGGCATAGTTTCTTTGTATTCTGTAATGCGGAGACAGATCAGGTCAATGTGGTTTACAAGAGAAAGGGAAATACCTACGGGCTGATTGAGCCGGAGGTATAGTGCAGTTGATGGCTTTGGTGCACATTTTGGCGGTTCTTATTTGTATCTTGTTTTTGGCATGGCGGTTCCGGGTTAGTCTGGTGGAAGCCTTGCCTGTGTTTGTCTGCGGACTAACGCTGGTGCTGTATGTGCTGGCGTTTTTTCGTCGTCTTGCGTGGATTGACGGGATAGCGGTTCTGGTGCTCCTTTTGTCGGCTGTCTGGCTTGTAAGCAGGAAGAAGGAGGAGCGGAAAAACGTTATCCGCGTATGCTGTTATAATATGACACGACCGTCATTTGTTATCGGGGCGGTCCTCCTTGCGGCAGTGGCAGTCTGCACCTTTACAAAGATGGTGACCTGGTGGGATGACTTTAATTTTTGGGCGGTGGATGCGCGGGCCCTGTATCATTCGGGTGGGTTTGCGGGCAGATACGGGAATGTGGCCCCTGCGTTCGGCGATTATCCGCCGGGATCGCAGATGATGAAATGGTGGTTTTTGCACCTGAATCCGACGGAATTTCGGGAGGGATTGGCTTTTGCCGGCTACTACACGATGAATCTGGCCTTTCTGTTTCCGCTTTTGAAGAAGTGGAAGGGGAAGAATGTTTTCTTCATGGCCCTTATGGCGGCGGCTCTGTGGTTTTTTCCGAGCGTGGGAGAGTATTTCGGATATTACGGTTTCTGCGCGGATCTGACCATGGCGTGTATTTACGGTGGTTTTCTCTATGCGGTGACGGACCGGGAGGTGGAGTCGGAGGTCTTTTATTACGGGAGGCTGGGACTTTATCTGAGCGTGCTCGTGCTGGTGAAGTCGATCGGGTTTGTGTGGGCGCTGTTCGGGCTGATTTTCTTTCTGCTGTATCAGCGAAGCGGGGAAGGCCGGAAAGGAAACGGAGACGGCGGGAAATGGACATGGCTTCGCAGACTCCTTGTGATTGCGGCGCTGCCGGCGGTCACGGGAGGCTCCTGGATGCTGTTTTGTCTGCTCATGAGGCGGGTGGCCAATTCCACGACAACGGCGGTAAAATACGTGGTCACCGATGAATACGGCCTGTCGGGTTATATGGGCGAGTATGCGGCGGCGTTTCTGCGGGCGTTTTTCGGGTCGCCCCTGCACAGGACCAAAAGCTTTTTTCTGGATTTGACGCCCATCGGATGTTATCTGTGTATCTGTCTGATTTCCCTGCTTTTTTGGAAGATGAAGCTGTTGTCTGCGAAGATGGGAAAATTGATTCTCGGATTCTGCACGGTCAGCGGGGCGCTTTTTTACGGGATTATTTTTCTGGCGCATATTACGATCTTTGCCGGGGAAACACAATATTTAGATACCGCGGGCATGATTTTATCCATAGAACGTTATGGGGCGCCTTTTACCATCGGAACATTATTGTTTTTGGCGCAGGTTTGGATGAACAACGGGGAGCGGTTGTTTGACAAAGAAAAATTCCCCGCTCTGATCCGCCGGTACGGCGTGCCGGTTTGCTTTATCCTTTTTGTGGCATTGACAGCCAACTATCAGGTTGGATATGATGGACTTGCCGGATACCGGGACGACTTGGAGGAACAGAGGCTTGACCGCGAAGGATATGTGGATGGGGAGGCGGAGGCATTTCTCGATGCGATACAGGTTCTGCGGCCCGATAAACGGGCGCGGGTGTATTATTTCCGGGGAGCGGATACGCCGGAATTTCACAATATTTATACCAGCTATCTGGCGGCTCCCGTATCGGTTGTGCACAAGGAGATTGATCTGGACGAGGCGCCTGCGGACTGGGTGATCGGGCAAATCAAGGGCAGTCATGCCTCTTACCTGTATGTGGCAGATACGGATGCGGACGAGAATGCGGTTTTCGACGCGGTGACGCAGGGAGAGGCTTTTTCCTGCGGTGTGTTGTACCGCATTGCGGACGATGGGGAAACGATAAAACTGACAAGAATGTCACAATAAAAACAACAGGAGAAAAGACAGTTCATGTCATCCTATTTGGAAATACCGGTGATCATACCTTCCTATGAGCCGGACGAAAAGTTAATAACCCTGCTGTGTGCTTTACAGACAGCGGGAATCTGTCATGTGGTCGTGGTGGACGACGGCAGCGGGGAGGCGTACGCATCCTTTTTTGAGCGGGCAGCCGCGATGGAAAACTGCACGGTGCTGTACCATGCGGTGAATCTGGGAAAGGGCAGGGCTCTCAAGACGGCGTTCAATTACTGCCTGCGGGAATTTGGCGAAGCGCCGGGCTGCGTGACGGCGGATTCTGACGGCCAGCATACGCCGAAGGACGTCATGGCGTGTATGGAGGCACTCTGGGAACATCCAAAGAGCCTGATCCTCGGATGCAGGGATTTTGACGGGCCGGGGGTGCCGGGCCGGTCCAGCTTCGGCAATAAGTGCACCAGACAGGTATTTCGGTATCTGCTGGGACTTTCCGTCTCCGACACACAGACCGGGCTGCGTGCCATTCCCGCTTTTTTTATGGAGAAGCTGATGCAGGTTAGGGGAGAGCGTTTTGAGTACGAGACCAATATGCTGATTGAGACGAAGGACCTGCATATTCCGATCATGGAAGTGCCGGTGGAAACGGTCTATATCGAAGAAAACAGGACGAGCCATTTTAATCCTGTCAGGGATTCCCTGCGCATCTATCTGGTGTTCGGAAAGTTCCTGTTCTCCTCGCTTTCTTCCAGTGTGCTGGATCTGCTGCTCTTCCAGATGTTCTGTGCAATGTTCCGGCAGACGGCGGAAAGCCTGATGGGGATTCCCTACATCGTGGCGGCCACAGTGGGCGCAAGAGTGGTTTCCGCCGTATATAATTTTATGATCAATTACCGGGTGGTGTTTAAGAGCAAAGCCGGCGTGGCGGCTGCCATCGGCAAGTACAGCTTACTGGCAGTGTGCCAGATGGCATGCAGCGCGTTTCTTGTAAACCTGCTGTATGGCCTGATCGGCGGCACGGAGGTTGTGGTTAAGATGCCGGTGGACATTCTGCTGTTCTTCATCAGCTTTGCCATCCAGCGGGAGTTTGTGTACCGGTCAAAAGACTGAAATTTAACAGGTTCGAAACAGGGTGAGGTTCACCCTGTTTTCTTTTATGCTGATATCGGCGTGGTCTATCATCATGCCGATTAACAAAAGCTGGCTGGTCTCGCCGGGATCGCCGCTGCCCGCCAGCTCCCAGTAGATATCGCCCATACCGTCATTCTTTTTGCCGTTCAGATACTGATCCAGGTTGGAGAGCCTTTCGGCATAAGCCGGACTGAAGTCCGCCTCCACTTTGATGATGGTCTTGTTTTCTTCCCGCTCGATTCGGGTTTCGATATAGGTTGCCTCCAGCGCGAAGAAGAACATGGTCAATTCCTCTACGATTTTGGCGGTCTTTTTTTCTTCATGTGTCATAGTATCCTCATTTCTGCGCGGAAGCCGCGCTGTCATTTCATCGAGCCTGCTCGATTTTTTGTCCGAAAGCCCTTGATGAAGCTCTCCAGAGCCGGTACTAGCACGATGGCAACAAGACCGGTGGAGAAGCCGTTGTTGTACAGATTTAATCCGCCGTAGAGGGAGGATGTGCACACCACCACCGCCGCGTGCAGCATACCCGCAAGGATGCCGGCAAAAGGGCCGAACTGTCCGGCGACGGGAGCCAGACCTACGGCAGATACGGCGCCCATCTGGATACCCGGCGTGGTGGGCTGTAGGTGATTGATAAAGGTGGAGAGAAAGACGCCGAGCAGCACCGGCAGGTAATTGCGCGCGTGGACGCCGAAGGCGGCGAATCCGAAGGCGGTGAGAATTGCACCGACTACGGGGCCGGATAAATCGCCGCCGACCAAAAGAATATAGGTGGTGCACAGCAGACCGATGATCCCCATGTTGACCAATGTGGCCGGCACACCGCTCATCAGCACAAAGTCCGTGACCGCGCGGCCGGGATGCCGCATCAGGGAAAGAAGGGATCGCAGGCTTTTTTTGTCTAAAAACAAGCCGAAAAGCAGGGCGGCTGCAAAATACAGGTACAGGCCGGTGAGCAGCCAGAGAGGGCGGCCGTAGCTCCAGATAAATACGCTGTTGCTTTCCAGACTGAAGGATTGCAGAACGCACATCATGACGAAGGCAAACAGTCCTCCGGCAAATCCCATGTTAAAGAGGTTGTAGCCCATGTGCATGGAGGCGGTATGTACAGAGAGGGGAGGCAGTATAAAACCGGAAAAGATGCCCACGAGCACGGCAATTCCCAGATTGACGCCAAAGGAGAAAGGCAGCAGGTATACAAGCTCAGTCACCATCGGCGCCAGACAGGAGCCGAAGAGCGCCGTATAGATATAGCGGTTCATGCCCGCATGGTGGAATTTTGCATAAAGCCATGTGCCAAGCAGCATGGGCAGGACATTGACCGGATTTTTCCCGAAGAGGGCAAAGCCGGCATTGATAAAAAGCACCGCCATGGTGAGCCCCGTAAAGGGGATTTTTTGACGGTGGATCAGAAGAATGGCAAGTCCCATCACAAGCCCTGCGTTGAGAAAGGCGGCGCCGAAACCGGCCAGCTTGAAATAGTCCGTGACAAGCGCGTCTCTGGTGAGTACGATGGTCACCATACCCTGTGCAAGCTCCCCCGGCGTGGCAAGAAGCAGGGACGCCGCAAGCAGGAGCAGAACCGTGGCGATGCTGAATGCGAACATTTCCCGGCCTTCCAGTTTTTTGCGGATGTTTTCTCTCATAAAGAACTCCTCTCATGAATATTCCGGTCTGTTCTTATCATAACAAGATATGCGCGGCGAGACAATCTGATATTTTGTCCGATGACATACCCGGATTTTGGCACACATATATTTACGGTAAAGCGGAAGACGGATGGCATGGGGTGCGGAATATGGGAAAGAGCGGGGGACAAAACAGAGAGCGCGCAAAGGGAAAAACAATCAGGAGAATCGGGCTGGTTTTTCTGTTTGCCTTCCTCTGTGTGTATATTGTAGGAGAGCTGCTTGGCAGATGGCAGGATTCGGCATGGCAGGGGAGCGGCAGAGCATGGAACGCTAAGGACAGGCAGGCCATCGAGGTGACCGCCGACGGCAATTTTATTAAGTGGGTGGAGCTGCATGTGACCTGCGAAGCCATGGCGGCGGCCTACGATTTGGATGTGGAGACTTATAAGGACGAAGTACATATCAACTGGATAGAGCTTCTTGCTTACGAGGGTGCGAAAACCGGCGGTAAGTTTGACAAAAACAGTGTGAAAAGGATCGGCGAGACGGCGGAAAAATTAAGGGACGGCGAGACCACCATGGAGAAGCTGACGAAGGATATGGAGTATTATGACTATTATCTGGAGGCGTACACGGCGGTGTTTGGCGGTATGGTGGGAGAATTTACGCTGGACGGTAAGCGGGTCTACGGGTTAAAAGCATTCTCGCCCATTGCGAAGGGGTTTGACTACAGCCATTATGACGATTTCGGGTCTTCCCGCAGTTACGGCTATGCAAGACCCCATCTGGGGCATGACATGATGGGCCAGATCGGCACGCCCGTGATCGCTGTGGAGTCCGGCTATGTGGAAGCCCTCGGTTGGAACCAGTACGGGGGATGGCGTATCGGGATCCGCAGTTTTGACGGCAAACGGTATTACTACTATGCCCATCTTCGCCAGAATTATCCTTACGCGGAGGGACTTAAGGAGGGCAGCGTGGTGACCGCCGGGGATGTGATCGGCTATATGGGGCATACGGGCTACAGCACGAAGGAGAATGTGAACAACATCAAGACCGTGCATCTGCACTGGGGTTTACAGCTGATCTTTGACGAGTCCCAGAAGGAGGGGAACAACGAGATCTGGGTGGACTGCTATGAGCTTACAAAGTTCCTCTACCGCAACCGCTGTGAGGTAGAAAAAGTGGGAGACAGCAAGGAGTGGAGGCGGGTTGTGCCCATGGAAGACCCGGCGGCGGAAGCGTACCGAAAGCAGAAAAACTAAAAGACGCCGGGGAACTCCTCGTAGGGCACCACAAACAGCTGATCACCCGCCGCGCCGCAGTCTATGGCGTATTTTTCGTAGTAGATACCGACGCCGTCGGGAAAGAGGTAAAATTTTTCCGGATTATATTCCTCCGTCAACGGATCGTAGCGCTGTAGAAAAAAACTATTATAGCCGTCTCCGATACATTCCTTATATTTATAGACGGAGGCGGTCAGCGCCGCCACGGCTTCCTGTAACGGCATATCAAGGAGGGCTTCCAGGGAAACGGTCTCGCCTGTTTCGCGGTCGAAAGTGACCGGACATTCCGTGTACCCGACGTGCGCGCCGCCATAGTAGCCGTCCCAGTGTTGATCCACGGTAATGTACCGCTCCCCGATATAGATATAGTGGTAGCGTGTGGTTTGATACCACATACTGGTGCATGACGGGTTCTCCTCCATGATTTCCCGGATTTCTTTAAAATAGGCGTCCTTGTCCTGTAGCGCCTCCTGATAGGCGTTCTGAAAATAGGCGTTGATCTGCCTGTAACCGGCAATTTTACTGTTAAACTGCGGCAGGCTGACGGTGAAAGGAATATCCCATGAGCGGGTTTGGTTTAACTCGGAGTCTTCAAAGTCCACATGGTAGGATTCCTCATAGGTCAGGTCCTCTGCGAGATAGGTTTCGTATCCCGGCGTGCTTCTTAATACGGAATTGACGCTGAGCATTTCGCCGGAGTCTATAGAACGGGCGGGCAGCGTAGTGGGCATGGCGTCCCTGTCCTCCCAGGCATGTGCGCTTCCGTCCTCTGACAGAAGAAACCACTGACAGCCCTCCTGTCCCGAGACAAACTGGCGGAAAAAGACACCCTTTTCGGTGGCGTACAGATCGGATACAGGTTCGCTGACGGTATGATGATCACCCTCGCATCGAAAAGTATTTTGGTAGAGGGTTTCCCGCTTTCTCGTGTTCAGGTCAATCCGGTAAATGGTCAGCGTCCGTTCCTGCCCCTCTTCCGTTTGCGGTTCGCAAAGACCATAGAAATATCCGTGAAAAAGGCAGGCGTCATCATATGACGGAAGGCCGAAGGATTGCTGACTCCCGTTTTGCAAAGAATAGAGCCGGAGGCTTTTTTTGTTTTCATAAGATTTGTCGATACCGTAAATTTCCTCCCCGCAGACAACTATGTTTTCTGATGCGGCAAGATGGCACAGCTCCTCCTGATTCTGCGCGGCAAAATCCGTTCGGTATATGACCTGGCCCTGATCTGTCGATATGCTGTAGTAAAGGCAGCCGTTTTCCAGCTGGTAATCCCAAAGGTTTGGGACAAGCAGTTCCCTTTCCGAGCCGTCTTTTTTCATGCGGTATAAAAAACGGGTATCGTCTTCAGACAGCTCGGCGCTTTCCGCAGCCGTTACCAGCCCGAGGGGATCGTAAGCCGGATCATAGGCGTCCTGAAAAAAGAGATACTCGCCGCCGGCCTGTAAATGATATCCCTTTTGACACAGCTTTTCCATTCCGGTGCCGTCTGTCCGAACGCGGTAAACGCCATATCCGTCGCTCTGGTTGACAAAGTAAACGGTATCGTCCTGCACGCAGATATTGTCGGCGTGAGCCTTTGCCAGACACTGGGGATTGCCGCCGTCCTCGTCGGCCCGGTACAGATAATAATGGTCCGCCTGACTGGCATAGTAATAGCAGCCGTCTTCGTAGGTAATCCGGCTGTCGTGGCAGTTAGCCCAGCCGTTTCTTGCAGGCAGCGTTTCCGGCGCAGTCTCAGGCTCTGTAGGCGTTTCTGCTTCCGGTTTATTCTCCGGCTCTGCGTCCGTTTCCGGAGCCAGTTCTTCCGGGACAGCCGGGGCTGTTTTTGCGGTTTCCTCCGGACAGGGAGATTCCTGCTTCGGTGTATATTTGGGACTGTAGGCGGCGCCGGTCAGAAGAAAGAGCAGGAGCGCGGCCTGCAGGCATCTCTTTTTCATCGTGGTATTCATTCTGGTTTCCTCCGAATATAATTAAGGATAGCATATTTGCAGGAGGATGTCTTCCGAAAAAGAGCTTATGATTGCAAAAATAAATTCTCTATGATACAATAGAAACGACGGACAATGACAAAAAAATAACAATCGTGAAAAAGCCTTGAATACGGGGCTTCTTAATAAAAAAATCACAAATATGGAGGAGAAGAAAATGGCAAAAAAAGTTGTTTTGGCAGGTGCCTGCCGTACAGCAATCGGTACAATGGGCGGGGGCTTGAGCACCACACCGGCGGCGGAGCTGGGAGCAATCGTTATCAAGGAGGCGCTGAACAGAGCGGGCGTAGCGCCGGATAAGGTTGATCAGGTGTATATGGGTTGTGTAATTCAGGCAGGACAGGGTCAGAACGTGGCTCGCCAGTCCTCCATCAAGGCAGGCATTCCCAATGCGGTTCCGGCAGTTACGATTAACGTGGTCTGCGGTTCCGGCCTTAACTGCGTGAACATGGCGGCGCAGATGATTCAGGCAGGCGACGCGGATATCGTAGTGGCAGGCGGTATGGAGAATATGTCCATGGCTCCTTACGCGGTGATGCAGGGCCGTTACGGTTACAGAATGAACAACGGCACGCTGGTTGATACCATGATTAAGGATGCGCTCTGGGATGCGTTCAATGATTATCATATGATTACGACTGCGGATAACATCTGCAAGGAGTGGGAGCTTACCCGTGAGGAGCTGGATCAGTTCGCATTGAAGAGCCAGCAGAAGGCTGAGGCAGCTCAGAACAACGGCGCATTTGACAAAGAGATCGTTCCCGTTATGGTGAAGAAGAAAAAGGAAATGGTTGAGTTCAAGGTGGACGAGGGTCCCAGACACGGTTCGACCATTGAGGGCTTACAGAAACTTCGTCCCATCAATCCTAACGGCTTCGTAACCGCAGGCAACGCATCCGGTATCAACGACGGTGCGGCGGCAATCGTTGTGATGAGCGAGGAGAAGGCGGTGGAGCTGGGCGTGAAGCCTATGGCAACTTTCGTGGCGGGCGCGCTGGCAGGCTGCAGACCCGAGGTCATGGGTATCGGTCCTGTTCCCGCGACCAAGAAGGTTATGGCGAAGGCCGGCTACAAGATTGAGGACTTCGATATTATCGAGGCAAACGAGGCGTTTGCAGCACAGTCCGTTGCAGTGGGCAAGGAGCTTGGCATTGACGTAGACAGACAGCTCAACCCCAACGGCGGCGCAATCGCACTGGGCCATCCGGTAGGCGCTTCCGGCGCGCGTATTCTGGTAACGCTGCTCCACGAGATGCAGGCGAAAGGCGCGCATAAGGGTCTTGCTACGCTGTGTATCGGCGGCGGTATGGGATGCGCAACTATCGTAGAAATGTAGGAGGAGAGTACAATGGAATTTGTGTTATATGAAGCAAAAGGGCAGATCGGCATTATCACCATCAACCGGGAGAAGGCTTTAAACGCGCTGAATTCCACGGTATTGGATGAGCTGAATGCAACTCTTGACGCGGTGGATTTAAAGGAGATCAGATGCCTGATCCTGACCGGTGCGGGCGAAAAGTCCTTCGTGGCGGGCGCGGATATCGGTGAAATGAGCACGCTGACCAAGGCGGAGGGCGAGGCCTTCGGCAAGAAGGGCAACGATGTGTTCCGCAAGTTAGAGACCTTCCCGATTCCCGTGATTGCGGCGGTGAACGGCTTTGCGCTTGGCGGCGGCTGTGAGATTTCCATGAGCTGCGATATCAGAATCTGTTCTGAGAATGCGGTGTTCGGACAGCCCGAAGTGGGTCTTGGCATTACCCCCGGTTTCGGCGGCACGCAGAGACTGGCAAGAATCGTCGGCCCCGGCATGGCGAAGCAGATGATCTATACAGCAAGAAATATTAAGGCTGATGAGGCTCTTCGCATCGGTCTGGTAAATGCGGTATATCCGCAGGCGGAGCTGATGGCTGCGGCGGAGAAGATGGCTTCCGGTATCGCGAAGAACGCGCCTATCGCTGTCCGCAACTGCAAGAAGGCGATCAATGACGGCTTAGAGGTTGGCATGGACGAGGCTATCGTGATCGAGGAGAAGCTTTTCGGCGACTGCTTTGAGACAGAGGATCAGAAGTACGGCATGGCATTCTTCCTTGACAAGAACAAGGAGAAGGTGAAGGAGCCGTTTAAAAACGCGTAAATAAAATTTAAATTATAAAGGAGGACTTACAATGAAAGTAGGTATTATCGGCGCGGGAACCATGGGTTCCGGTATTGCACAGGCATTTGCTATGACAGACGGCTACGAGGTTTGCCTCTGCGATATCAAGGAGGAGTACGCTGAAGGCGGTAAGGCGAAGATCCAGAAAAATATGAATTTCCTTGTGGGCAAGGAGAAGATTACGCAGGCAAAGGCCGACGAGGTTATGGGCAAGATTACGACAGGCCTTAATAATATCTGTACAGACTGCGACCTGATCGTGGAGGTTGCTCTGGAGAAAATGGAGATCAAGCAGGCGATCTTCAAAGAGCTGATGGGCATTGTGAAGAAGGACTGCATGTTCGCGTCCAATACGTCTTCCCTTTCCATCACCAAGATCGGCGAGGGCCTTGACAGACCGATGATCGGTATGCACTTCTTCAATCCGGCTGACAGAATGAAGCTGGTTGAGGTGATCAGAGGTGAGAATACCCCTCAGGATATGGTAGATAAGATCACAAAGATTGCGGAGGAGATCGGAAAGACTCCCGTACAGGTAAAGGAAGCTCCCGGCTTCGTGGTAAACAGAATTCTGATCCCGATGATCAATGAGGCAATCGGCGTTCTGGATGCAGGCACCGCTTCCGCAGAGGATATCGACGTGGCTATGCAGCTCGGTGCATCCCATCCCATGGGGCCGCTTCATCTTGGCGACCTGATCGGCCTGGATATCTGTCTTGCCATCATGGAAGTGCTCTACAATGAGACCAAGGATGAGAAGTATGCGCCCCAGCCTCTCCTTAAGAAGATGGTTGATGAGAAGAAGCTCGGCAGAAAGACCGGCGTGGGATTTTTCGACTATTCTAAGTAAAAAAAATAAAACATGGAGGAATAAAAGATCATGGATTTTACTTTAAGCAAAGAACATGAAATGGCGAGATCTCTGTTCAAAGAGTTCGCTGAAAAAGAAGTAAAACCTCTCGCTCAGGAAGTGGACGAGACAGAGGTTTTCCCGAGAGCGACTGTCGAGAAGATGGCGAAGTTAGGCTTCCTCGGTATTCCCGTTCCCAAGGAGTACGGCGGACAGGGCTGTGATCCTCTTACATATGCGATGTGTGTGGAGGAGCTCTCCAAGGTGTGCGGCACGACAGGCGTTATCGTATCTGCGCATACTTCCCTGTGCTGCGATCCGATCATGACCTACGGTACGGAAGAGCAGAAGCAGAAATATCTGGTTCCCCTTGCAAAGGGTGAGAAACTGGGCGCATTCGGCCTGACAGAGCCCGGCGCCGGCACGGACGCACAGGGCCAGCAGACCAAGGCTGTGCTTGACGGCGACGAGTGGGTATTAAACGGTTCCAAGTGCTTCATTACCAACGGTAAGGAAGCTGACGTATATGTCATTTTCGCAATCACAGGTACGGTTGAGAAGCGCGGCCGTATGCAGAAAGAGATCTCCGCATTTATCGTGGAGAAAGGCACACCCGGCTTTACCTTCGGTACGAAGGAGAAGAAGATGGGTATCCGCGGTTCATCCACATATGAGCTGATCTTCACGGACTGCCGTATCCCGAAGGACAATATGCTGGGCCAGCAGGGCAAGGGCTTCAATATCGCAATGCATACACTGGACGGCGGCCGTATCGGTATCGCCTCTCAGGCTCTTGGTCTTGCGGAGGGCGCTTTGGAGAACACCATTGCTTACGTAAAAGAGAGAAAGCAGTTCGGCAGAGCCATCGGCGCGTTTCAGAACACCCAGTTCCAGCTTGCAGACATGGCTACCAAGGTGGAAGCTGCACAGCTTCTCGTATACAAGGCTGCTATGGCGAAAGCGACACAGAAGGTATATTCCGTGGAAGCCGCTAAGGCGAAGCTGTATGCCGCAGAGGTAGCGATGGAAGTGACCACAAAGGCAGTTCAGCTGCACGGCGGTTACGGTTATATCAGAGAGTACGACGTAGAGCGTATGATGCGTGACGCTAAGATCACGGAGATTTACGAGGGCACAAGCGAAGTGCAGAGAATGGTAATCTCCGGAGCACTGCTCAAGTAGGACGGTATAATAAAAAATTTTAGAAGGAGAAAAATACAATGAAAATTGTGGTTTGTGTGAAACAGGTTCCTGATACCGCAGGCGGCGTTAAGTTTAATCCGGACGGAACTCTTGACAGAGGCGCTATGCTCACAATCATGAACCCGGATGATAAAGCAGGTCTGGAAGCAGCACTTAGATTGAAAGATCAGTATGGTGCAGAGGTAACGGTAGTGACGATGGGACTTCCCAAAGCGGAGGAGGTTCTTCGTGAGGCAATGGCTATGGGTGCGGATAAGGGCGTCCTGGTGACCGACAGAGTTCTCGGCGGTGCTGATACCTGGGCAACTTCCACCACGCTTGCAGGCGCGATCAGAAATTTGGATTATGATTTGATTATCACAGGCCGTCAGGCGATCGACGGCGATACCGCTCAGGTCGGCCCGCAGATTTCCGAGCATCTGAATATTCCGGTGATCTCTTACGCACAGGATATCAAGATCGAGGGCGACAGCGTAATCGTTGAGCGTCAGTATGAGGACAGATATCACGTAGTTAAGGCTAAGATGCCTTGCCTGATCACCGCTCTTTCCGAGTTGAATGAGCCTCGTTATATGACTCCCGGTGGTATTTTCGATGCGTACAAGCAGGAGATTACCGTTTGGGGCAGGGCGGATCTGAAAGATGTTGACGATGCAAACTTAGGGTTAAAAGGTTCACCGACCAAGATTGCGAAGGCTTCCGACAAGGTGAGAAAGGGCGCCGGCGAGAAGGTTTCCCTTGATCCCGACGAGTCCGTAAGCTACATCGTTGACAAGTTGAAGGTTAAACACGTCATCTAACAAAGAATACGCGTAAAACGAGTGCGCAGAAAGAGGTATAAAATGAATTTAGAAGAATACAAGGGTGTATATGTCTTTGCGCAGCAGGTGGATAATGAGGTCAGCAGTATCGCATTTGAGCTGCTCGGCAAGGCGAAAGACTTGGCAAAGGATTTAAACACAGAGGTAACCGCGGTACTGATCGGATCGGGCATCAAAGGACTGGCTGACCAGCTCGCCGAGTACGGTGCGGACAAGGTGATCGTGGTGGACGATCCCGAATTGAAGGATTACAGAACGGAGCCTTACGCACATGCGCTGGCGTCCGTGATCAATAAGTACAAACCCGAGATCATGCTGGTGGGCGCTACCGCCATCGGAAGAGATCTGGGCCCCAGAGTTTCCGCGAGAGTGGCAACCGGCCTGACGGCGGACTGTACCGTTCTTGAGATCGGTGATTTCCCGCTTCAGCCGACACCCGGTCAGGAGCAGCTTCACAATCAGCTGTTGATGACCCGTCCGGCATTCGGCGGCAATACCATCGCTACCATCGCATGTCCTTACAATCGTCCTCAGATGGCGACGGTTCGCGCGGGCGTTATGCAAAAGATATCTCCTATCAAGGGCGCGAAGGCAAACGTGGAGGAGTTCAATCCCGGCTTTACTCCCGACAATAAATACGTGGAGATTCTGGATATTGTCAAGGCAGTGTCCAACACCGTAGATATCATGGATGCAAAGATTCTGGTATCCGGCGGCCGTGGCGTTGGAAGCCCGGAGAACTTCAAGATCCTCGAGGATCTGGCAGAGGTGCTCGGCGGTACTGTGAGCTGTTCCCGTGCAGTTGTGGATTCCGGCTGGAAGCCGAAGGATCTGCAGGTGGGACAGACCGGTAAGACCGTTCGCCCGAACGTGTATTTTGCAATCGGTATCTCCGGTGCAATCCAGCACGTGGCAGGTATGGAGGAGTCCGACATCATCATTGCGATCAACAAGGATGCGGATGCACCGATCTTCGATGTGGCTGACTACGGCGTAGTGGGCGACCTGAATAAGATCGTTCCCAAGCTGACGGAGGCTTTGAAGGCGGAGATCGCGGCGGCGAAGGCAAACTGATCAAGATTTCATATGCCCGGAAGCGTCTGTGAAAACAGACGTTTCCGGGCTTTTATGTTATGGCGCATTCTTTTCTATTTTGTTTTCGGTGGGAATATGGTAGTATGGAAGAAGAGTGAAAAGTAAGATCGTGGGACAGGATCAGGAGATCAAGAGGGGATAGAACATGGATAATTTTGGAATGCAGCCGCCAATGCCGGTTAAAAAGACGCTTGGCCCGCCGGCGCAGCTTTATCTGCCGCCGAAGGATAATAAAAAGAAAACGATAATCATTGTCCTGTGCGTGTGCGCGGCAGTTTTGGCAGTGATTTTGGGAGGGTGGCTTCGCCATATTTATTCCCCTGCCTACAGAGTGCAGAGAGGGCTTCTCAATCTGGCACGCGAGGCAGAGGAAATGAAGAATCCGCTTACGGAGAAAGCAGGCATAGGGGCGGTCAGGCAGATGATGGCGAAAGAGGGATACTCCGCCGATTCCAAATTGAACGTTACCGTGGAAACCGGCGATTATTATCTGGGTGAGATCACCCTTGGCGTGGACACGGAATGCGATAAGGATATGGAGAGAAAGGAAATGGCCTCCTCCACGACCTTAAGCATGATGAACTATGAGTTCGGGCATGTGGAACTCTATGGGGATGATGAGAATTTCTGTTTTTCCCTTCCTGAACTGCTTTTGGATGATATGTACATTGAAAATGAGAATGTGTTGAGCCAGTACAATGATTCCTTTTGGGGAGAAATGTTTGGAGAGGTAGAAGAAAACGGGTTGCTTGTAGATCGGGAACAAAAGCTTGACTACTCGATTGACCTGTTTAACGACCAGTGGATTTTTGCCGATGAGGAGGGGGTTGTCAGCGCTTTTTTGGAGAGATACGCTTCCGAAATCGAGGAGTGCAGGCGTCATATGAGCATAGAGAAGGCGGGGACGGATCTCTACCGGGTCAGCTTTGAGCCGCTTTACTTCAATGAACTGGTCAGGCAGGTATTGTACGACTATGTGGATTACAGCGTGACAGGCAGGGAGCAGGCCATGGGGCTTTTGAGTTCTTTTGACATCATTGCCAACGAGGATATCAGCTTTCTGTTTGAAATCAACAGGGAGAACCGGATTGAGAGCATCCGCATTGAGGAGCCATTATCACTCTGGCAGGGTGATCTGGAATTATCGGGGGATATCTATTTTCTGGGCGAAGAGCGCAGCATTGACAAGATGCAGGGAAGAATAGAGGCGGTGCAGGAGGAAGAAGAGGTAGAGGAAGAATGTACCTGGCAGGTGGTGCAGAGTCTGGTATCGGATGAATACCGGATGGAGTCAAATATCAGATACAGCCTCACAGTGGAAGGGGATAAGCAGAATCTGGGACTGGACATGGATCTTTTATGCGACGGGAGAAAGGACAGTTTTGAAACGGATATCTCCTGCAAGACGCCCTTTGGCGTGCTTGACCTGACGGCGGAGGGAGGCTTGTCCCATATACAAAAAGGGGAAAGCTTCGATCTGGAGCTTGACGAAGTGCAGCTTTTGGTGGACGATGAGGAGCTTCTTCTGATCCGGGGAGAAGTGGGAGTGGAGCCTCTTTCGCGGCGGGTAAAGCAGAATGTGAAGCCGAAGACGGCATTCTTTGCCTTGTCGGAGGACGATTGGTACACATGGATGGGCGATGTGCTCGATGAGTATGATTATCTGTTGGAAGGATTGTTTTGGTAGGCATCGCGTGTCGTCGCAGTAAACTGCTCTGACATGGAGGATTAACATGAACGAAAATGATGGGAAAATGATCGAGGAGATCATGCGGCATCTGGACGGGGAAACCAAACAGGGGGTGTACCGCATGAGCGTCAACTTTGACGAGGAGAGCGCGGAGCCCAAGAACGTGTCCCACGAGTGCTGTAATATGTACGGGAGGCCGGCCTCGGAGACGGTTGGGCTTTTGGATATGTATACGGATATGAACGCGGGAGAGCCTGACCGAAATTAGTACGGAGGAGAAAAGGATAAGATGAGGCTGGAAGAACTGGTAGAATATGATCCGATCATGGTGCAGTGTCATGACAATCCTGATGCGGATGCCATTGCGGCGGGGTTTGGGCTCTGCCGCTATTTTGAATCTATGGGCAGGCAGGCCAAACTGATTTACGGCGGCAGGAACAAGATACAGAAAACCAATCTGTTATTGATGTTGGAGCATCTTAACATTCCCATCACCTATATAGAGGATGTGGCGGCGTATGTGCAGGCGCAGCCGGGCGGAAAGCTGCCGGGCCTTTTGATTACGGTGGACTGTCAGTACGGCGCAGGCAATGTGACAAAACTGCCCGCAGAGCACGTGGCGGTGATCGACCATCACCAGATCGAGACAAGGCAGGCGCAGCTGAGCGAGATCAATCCCCATGTGGGAAGCTGTTCCACGCTGGTGTGGCAGATGCTTTGCCGGGCCGGTTATGAGATCAGGGACGTAAAGCTGGGCACGGCGCTGTATTATGGCTTGTTTACGGACACGAATCAATTCTCGGAGATCTTTAATCCGCTTGATATGGATATGCGGGAAGCAGTTCCGGTTGACAAGACGCTGATTACCCTGTTCCGCAATTCCAATCTCTCGCTACAGGAAATGGAAGTGGCAGGGGTAGCTATGATCCGGCATATCTATAATAACGACTACAACTATGCGATTATCAAGTCAAATCCCTGCGACCCGAATATTTTGGGATTGATCAGCGATTTTCTGATTCAGGTGGCGGAAGTCTATTGCTGTGTGGTCTTTAACGAGACAAAGGACGGCTATAAGTTTTCTGTCCGCAGCTGCGTGAAAGAGGTACAGGCCAATGAGCTGGCGGCTTTTCTGGCGGAGGGCGTAGGCTCCGGCGGTGGGCATCTGGAGAAGGCTGGCGGCTTTATCAATATGACCCTCTATGAGGAGGCTTATCCGACGCTGCACTCGGAGGCTTTTTTCAGTGAACGGCTCAATGATTACTTCGATCACTGTCAGGTGATTTATGCGAAAAAATATGAGATTGATCTTACGGATATGCAGCTTTTTGTGAAAAAGCCGATTCCGCTCGGCTATGTGGAGGCGAAGGATGTGCTGCCGCTTGGCACACCGATCACGGTCCGGACACTGGAGGGGGACTTGGATATGGCGGTGGAGGAGGATCTGATTATTATGATCGGCATCAAGGGGGAGGTATATCCAAACCGCCGGGAACGCTTTGCCAGAACCTATGAGGCGACACAGAGACCTTATCGGGAATGTGTGGAACACGGACAGAGCGGCCTTTTGTATGAACCGACGATCCATGACCGTTCCACGGGAGAGGTCAGGAAACTGAGTGACTATGCAAAGGTTTGTATTGCTGACGGCGGGTCACGGATCTACGCGAAAGAATTGATTGAAAGGGTCAAAGTATTTACTACATGGGACGAGGAGAAGTATATGCTGGGCAGACCGGGAGACTATCTTGCGGTGCGATATGACGATACCCATGATATCTATGTGGTAGAGCGGGATATTTTCTTTAAGACCTATGAGGAAAAGAAAGGCAGGTAGTGTGAAAAAGAGAAAGAATATCACGACGGAAGAAAAATGGCAGTATGATGCCTTTATCAGCTATCGGCATACCCAGCCGGACAGTTTTGTGGCACAGACATTGCACAGATGTCTGGAGAGCTTTAAGCTGCCCCGCAGCGTGGTGCGGCAAAAAGGGGAAGAGAGCGGCGGTGGACAGATTAAGACCCGGATTCACAGAGTATTTCGTGACAGGGAGGAACTGCCCCTTGTGAGCAATCTTGCCGATCCGATCACGGAGGCGCTGGAACATTCGGAGTATCTGATTGTGATCTGTTCGCCCAGACTGAATGAGTCAATTTGGTGCCGCAAAGAGATAGAGACTTTTATCCAAATGCATGACAGGGAACATGTGCTGGCGGTTTTGGCGGAGGGAGAACCGGAGACTTCGTTTCCGGAGGAGCTTCTTTATCGGGAGGAGGAAGAACATAGACCTGACGGCAGTGTCGTTTATCATAAGATTCCCGTGGAGCCGTTGGCAGCGGATGTGCGTGGGCGTACCCGCAGGGAAATGCGCAGGAAAATCAAGAGCGAACTGCTCCGTCTGGCGGCGCCCATGTTCGACTGTAATTATGACGATTTAAAGCAGAGGCACCGGGAGCAGAGGATGCGGAGGGTGATTTTGACATCCGTGTCGGCGAGTGTGCTGTGTCTGTTGATTGGAGTGGTCAGCGCCGCTGCGGCTCTGAAAATACAGCGGCAGAGTGATGGCGGTGGCGGATTCCGGCAAACTGACTGTCTGGAAGAGTTTGCAGGAGCATTATGAGGAAACTTTTTGGCGGGAGAGAGTGAATCTGTCCTGGGAGTGTCAGGCGGGGTTTTTGACGGAGGATAAGATCCTGTACCCGAGGGAGACGGAAGGCGAGCAGGGAGAGGAGCTGTGTGTGCGGGATCTCGAAACGGATGAGATCACAACATACCCCTGTGCCAGCTATGAGGGCGTGGTTCCCGTACCGGAGAAAGAAGCCTTTCTGGTGGTGGAGGAGGAAAGCTGTTATCTGGTGGGTGCAGACGGGAAAGCGGCGGACAGACTACAGTGGGAGCAGCTGGAGGAAGGGCTGTATGCGCAGACCGGTTTTGAGGCCGAACAGACCGTTACGAAGGACGGCAGAATGTTGATCGCGCTGGAACTGAGGTCGAAAAGCGGAGAAAAGCGGATCGCGGTGCTTTCCTATTCTGCTGACGCAAAAGAGGCGCCGGAGGTTTCCCTGTATCCGATTGATTATGAGTATATCGGAAGTCTGTGTCTGGAGGAGGGCAGCTATCAGCACGGCGCCAATCTGCTCTATGTGACCAGCAACCATACGGAGGAAACAGATTCCGCGGCAGCCACAGCCGGCATGTCTGGCAGGCTTCAGACGTTTGACTTGTCTGGTCAAAATGAGCTTTGGCGCTATGACCTGTCTGGCGGCTGGCTCTATGATGTGTGTTTTGCACATAAGGAGGGAAGCAGCTATCTTTTGTGTCAGAAATACGGCGACGCCCTGCTGTTAGACAGAAGGGACGGGACGCTGCTCGATACCTTTTCCTTCGGGTCGGAGATTGTTCAGACCGGCTCCTATACGGATACGGATGATTTTATGGCGTTTACAAGGGACGGGACGTGGTATTATCTGGACACGGAATACAGGGAAGCCATGAGCGGCGTAACCTTTTCCGACTGTACTTCCTCCAATGTGATGGAATTTGCCATGGGGGACGGCTACTGTGTGACGCTGCCCTACAACAGCAACCGCATCACGGTGTATCAGAGGGCGCTCGGCCAGGGGATGGAGGTATTCCACGAGGGGGAGGATATTTACAGCCGGGCACAGCTTAGCGGGGACGGAAAGCTTCTGGCGGCGGCAAGGCTTGACGATGAATTTTTTACCTGTGTGGAAATGTTCGATACCACAGAGAAAGGGCGGATCTGGACCTATGAGGATGCCGCCTTCTTAGAGACAATGCTTTTTGACGACTTTGATGGGGACGGGACAGAGCTGCTTCTGGTCGTGACCGACGATGCGTACCATATCATAGACCCGGCGGACGGAACCGTCTGTCGGACTGTAACCTATGAGAACGGGGGCCTGGACTATCTGGGCATAGACCGGGAAAACGGGGTGCTTTTGATGAAAGGCCATCATACACTGTACGGCTACCGGCTTGCGGACGGGAAACGGCTCTATGAGGAGGCGCTTGCGGACGGACTGACGGCTGTGTGTAACGGACGGCCCTTCTATGCGGTGGCTTCCACGGAGACGGACAGCCTGCTTTTCTATCAGATGGGAGAGGAAGACGTCTATATGACGATACCGCCCTATGATGTGGACGTGGAATATCTGGAAACTATGTTTTTCAGTGCGGAGGATGATGAGCTCTATCTGGTCTATCGGGACGGAACCGTGCGTATTTTCTTTGTGGATTGGGACGAAACTATGTTGGAGTATTTCTGCGGTTCTCTGGGTAAGTATATGGGGTTTCCCGGCAAAATGAACCGGTATGAGCCGGCAGCGGGAGCGGATTTTTACTTTTTATGCGGGGACAATGATGCTTACCAGATAAAACTGCAAAACCGGAGAGGGCAGTGGTACAGCAAATACGCAAGAATCCACGGTTATCTGGCCTATGACGCCGGGGCGAACACATTGTATCTGCACAACGGGGATACGATCTATACCTCCCCCTTATATTCCATGGAGGAGACGGTAGATATGGCGGAGAAGGTGCTGCAGCACAGCAGCTATTGGAATTATGGGGAACGCTGGCCCTATTGCCTTCGGGATGATCAATATTAAGCGGCAAACGACGGAATTGCTTCGGGATTCCGCACCGGGTATTGCAGTTTTTTACAAAATGTGTATAATATATAGGTAGGTTTGTACCGCTGACAAAGCAGTTTGCAAGGAGGAATTCGATTATGGGCGTTTTGTTATTGGGTGGTTTTTTGGTGGTGGTGATCATTCCGGTGGTGATCGCGGTGGTTTCATCGGTGGTTTCCGGGATAGCTGCGGCGGTGGATGACGAGGAAGACTGACCTGACTGGTCATTGCAGGGACGAAATGAAATACAGAACACGCGATTGAACACAGATTTAGGGATAGGGCAAGATTCCACAGTGTGGGATTTTGCCCTTTTGGGATAAAAAGATTGTGATGCTTCGGATAGAGGAGGAACGGATGTGGAATCGAAAGAATCGAAAAATTTTATCGAGCAGATCATAGATAAGGATCTGGCAGAGGGTGTCTATGATACGGTGCACACCCGATTCCCGCCTGAGCCTAACGGCTATCTGCACATCGGACATGCCAAGAGCATACTGTTAAATTACGGACTGGCATCCGAATACGGCGGCAAGTTTAATATGCGTTTTGACGACACGAATCCCACCAAGGAGAAGAGTGAGTTTGTAGAATCCATCAAAGCTGATGTGCAGTGGCTGGGAGCGGATTATGAGGAACGCCTGTTTTTTGCTTCCGATTATTTTGATCAGATGTATGAGGGCGCTCTCAAACTGATTAAGAAGGGGAAAGCCTATGTGTCGGATCTGACGGCGGATGAGATGCGGGAATACCGCGGAACGCTGACAGAGCCGGGAAAAGACGATCCAAACAGGGACCGCAGTGTGGAGGAAAACCTGCGGCTGTTTGAGGAGATGAGAGAGGGAAAATACGCGGACGGGGAGAAAACGCTGCGGGCAAAGATTGATATGTCTTCTCCGAACATCAATATGCGGGACCCGATTCTCTATCGTGTGGCCCACCTGTCCCACCAGAATACGGGAGACAAGTGGTGCATCTATCCGATGTATGATTACGCGCATCCCATAGAGGATGCCATCGAGGGGATTACCCATTCCATCTGTACCTTGGAGTTCGAGGATCACAGGCCCCTTTATAACTGGGTGGTGACGGAGTTAGAATACCCCCATCCGCCCAAGCAGATCGAGTTTGCGAAGATGTACCTGACCAATGTGGTGACGGGGAAACGATATATTAAGAAGCTGGTGGAGGACGGGATTGTGGACGGCTGGGATGATCCCAGACTGGTTTCCATCGCGGCACTCAGAAGACGGGGCTTTACGCCGGAGTCGATACGGCTTTTTGTGGAGCTGTGCGGCGTCTCCAAGGCGAACTCTTCTGCGGAGTATTCCATGTTGGAATACTGTATCCGGGAAGACCTGAAAATGAAACGGCCCCGGATTATGGCGGTGACCGATCCGGTCAAACTAGTGATAGACAATTATCCGGAAGGGGAGACAGAGTGGCTGCCCGTGGTCAATAATCCGGAGAACGAGTCCCTCGGTTCGCGGGAAGTGCCTTTTAGCAGAGAACTCTATATTGAGAGGGAGGATTTCATGGAGGAACCGCCGAAGAAATATTTCAGGCTGTTTCCCGGAAATGAGGTCCGCCTCATGGGAGCGTACTTCGTGAAATGCGTAAGCTTCGAGAAGGACGACGCCGGAAATGTGACGGTGGTGCACTGCACCTACGATCCGGCTTCCAAGGGCGGCAACAGCCCGGACGGCCGCAAGGTGAAGGGCACGATCCACTGGGTATCCGCGGCGGAGTCGGTGAAGGCGGAGGTCAGGTTGTACGAGAATATCATTGATGAGGAGAAGGGCGTCTACAATGAGGACGGAAGCCTGAACCTGAATCCCAATTCGCTGACTGTTTTGAAGGAGTGCCGGATTGAGCCGTCGGTGAAGGATGCCAAGGCATATGAGAGCTTTCAGTTTGTGCGGCAGGGATTTTTCTGTGTAGACTGCAAGGATTCCAAGCCCGGAAATCTTGTATTTAACAGAATTGTGTCGCTTAAGAGCTCCTATGTATTGCCGAAAAAGGAGAATTGAGGTAAAATATAAGAATCGCAAATAAAAGGCGGGGAGGTAAAAAAATGGCAGGACTGTTGTCGGGGTTAGAGCAGTTTGGACTGAGTAATTTAGAAAGTATGGATCTCTATGAGAAGCCTAAGAAAGAAGAGGAAGGCGAGGAAGGGGCGCAGGCTGCTGCGCATACTGTGCAGGAGCAGGATTTCCTTTTTGACAAGTCTTTTACCTGTCCTCTTTGTGACAGGGAGTTTAAGGCGAGAACCGTTAAGATCGGTAAGGCGAAGCTGGCGGGAAGCGATCTGGATCTTCGGCCGAAGTACGAGCAGATTGATCTCTTAAAGTATGATGTGATCATGTGCCCGTCCTGCGGTTACGCGGCGCTCAGCAGATTCTTTAAGTATCTGACTTCTCCGCAGGCGAAGAATATCCAGAAGGCGATTTCGGCTAATTTCAAACCGCAGAAGGAGACGGCGGAGACTTATACTTACGAGGAGGCGCTGGAGCGCTATAAGATGGCGCTTGCCAACGCGATTGTGAAACAGACAAAGAACAGTGAGAAAGCGTATATTTGTCTGAAAACAGCATGGCTTCTGAGAGGGCAGGCGGAACATCTGGATCCTGCGGAGGAAGGCTACGAGGAGAAAAAGAAACAGTGTCAGGAGGAGGAGGACGAGTTCCTCAAAAATGCATTGGACGGCTTTCTGGCGGCAAGACAGACGGAGAGTTTTCCCATGTGCGGCATGGATGAGCCTACGGTGGATTTCCTGATTGCCGTGACGGCGATGCGCTTTGAGCAGTACGATGTGGCGAGCCGCCTGATTTCAGGATTGATTGCTTCTAAGACAGCGAATCCGCGTATGAAGGATAAGGCCAGAGATGTGAAAGAAATGATCATGAAGAAGATCAAGGAAAAGAATGCTACGGCTAGAAAATAGCGGCGGACGGGAAACAGATGAGAGAGTTGCCGATTCACATTGAACTGGAATCAAAGAGTGGGAAAACCTTATACGAACAGATCTATGAGTATATTCGGGAAGAAATCAGGAAAGGGAATCTTTTGCAGGGGGAAAGGCTTCCTTCCGCCAGATTTCTCTCGGACGATCTTCAGATTTCCAGAACGACGGTGGATATGGCCTACGGGCAGCTGGTTGCCGAAGGGTATCTTGTTGCGAAGCCCAAAAGCGGATATTTTGTCGGCGATGTGAGAGAACTCTATAATACCGGTATGACGGATCAGCCGGTGGAAGCGGAGCTGTTGCCGAGAGAGAAGAAGCCGGAATGGCGTTATGACTTTTCTCCGACGGCGATTGATATGAGCCAGTTTCCCTATGCCACATGGAAAAAGATTACAAAAAATATTATGGTAGACGCCAGAAGCCATATGTTTGCGCTGGGAGAACCCCAGGGAGATATAGAGCTTCGCAGGACGATCTGCCGGTATCTGCACGGATCGCGGGGGGTAAACTGCGACCCGGAGCAGGTCATAGTCGGGGCAGGAAATGATTTCCTGCTTCTTTTATTGGAAAAGATACTGGGCCGCCACATTCATGTGGCGATGGAAAATCCGACGTATATCAGGGCCTATCAGATATTCCGCTCCTTCGCCTATCCGATATCGCTCATTCCTATGGACGACAGGGGGATGCGTGTCGACAAGCTGGAGGAGAGCGGCGCAAAGCTGGCCTACGTGATGCCGTCCAGACAGTACCCGACAGGGATTTCCATGCCCATCGGAAGACGGATGGAGCTTCTGCGCTGGGCGGGCAGAGAGGAAGAACGCTATCTGATCGAGGACGATTATGACAGCGAATTCCGCTACAAAGGGAAACCGCTGCCCTCCCTACAGGCGTCCGACAGGCTGGGCCGTGTGATTTACATCGGCACGTTTTCCAAGGCCATTGCGCCGGCGATCCGGGTCAGCTATATGGTGCTTCCCTACCCGCTTTTGGAGAGATACCGCAGGGAGTGCGGCTTCTTTTCCTCCACGGTTTCCAGAATTGACCAGACGATTTTAAATGAGTTTATAAGCGATGGGTATTTTGAACGCTATCTGAACAAGATGCGTAAACGGTACCGCACAAAACGGGATTTTCTGCTCGGGAGATTAAGAGACTTTGAAAAGGACTTTACCGTGAGCGGGGAAAATGCGGGGCTGCATGTTCTGCTTAAGGATAAGAGAGGCAGGAGCGAAGAGGCTCTGGAACAGGCGGCGGCCGGCGAGGATGTGAAGGTTTACGGGATGGGGGCCTTTCGTATGGAGGAAGAGCAGGTGAAAGGGCCGGCAACCATGATTCTGGGATACGGCGGTTTGACGACGGAAGAGATCGGAGAGGGAATTTCCGCATTAAAAAAAGTCTGGCTTTGAAACCGGACTTTTTGGCTTTTATCAGGGGCAGAACCGCTCCTAGCGGTAGGTGAGCTTTTTCATCATATCAAAATAAGCGCAGGTCTCATTGTAGAGGAGCTCCGGCTGGAAGGAGGCGTCCTGAAAGCGGGCGTCCATCAGGCCGTCTACGGTGTAGGTGAGCATCTGATCCAGCTTTTCATAATCGACCCCATCCTTGAACAGGGAACGGTTGCTCTGGTTCTTGAGAACAGCCTGAATATCGGTCAGCACGTTCTTCTGGCGCTCGATGGCCATAAGCGCCTCACTCACATCCTCAAAACGGCAGCGGTCCAAAAACTGCTGCATATAGGGATAATTCTTGAGCACCTGCATTTTGGCATACTCCATCGCTCTGCGGATCTCAAAGTAATCCTGCTCCGTGGAGGAGACGCCGCCGGTGATCTCCAGTTTCATAAAACGTACGCTGTAATCATAGAGGAAGCTGTAAAGGCCGAGTTTGCTCCCGAAATAATGGAATAAGAGTCCCTTGCTGATGCCGGCCTCACTTACAATATCATCCGTACTGGCATGCTTATAGCCGCCTATGGAGAATATTTTTAAAGCGGCGTTGATCATGCGGTCCTGTTTTTCTTTTTTCAAATCAAAAAATTTTTCGTTCATGTCTTCCTCAATTCTACAATAATTGACCTTTTTGGTCGACTCTTACTATAACACAACCCAAAACGGTATTCAACGTTCTGCGTAAAACTAGTTTAGAGAAAATTTTGGGATACAAGATGTAGTGGTTTAAATGGAAAAGTTTAGCAAATTTTTTTCTTTTTTTATACATATTCTCTTTTCATTTTCGCAAAATAGTATTAATATAATATTGATAGGAACTGATACGGTGAAAGGAGAACACTGATGGCGAAAAAATTCGGAAGATTATTGATGGTGACAGCGGCTCTTAGCGCCGTAGCAGGAGGGGTGTATTACTACCTGAAGGGCAGGGATGCGCTGATGGACGACGATTTCGATGACGACGATGATTTTGATAACTTCGACGATGATCTGGACGAGGCCGACACGGACCGCAACTATGTAGATTTGGATCTGAATAAGACGGAGAACAGCGCAAAGGAAGAACTGAAAGAAGACTTCAAGGAAGGCATTCAGGCGGCGAAAGCCGAGGCCACGGATAAGGTTGTCGGGAGCGTGAAGAAGGTGGAAGAGTTTTTCGATGATGACAACGACAACGACGGATCAATGGATGCGATCTAGGCAAATAGGAAAGGCGGCTCACAGGAGTCGCCTCATTTTTTATTTGTTCATCTGATAGGGCGGATCGGCAGGATAACCGCCCTTTAATTTTTGCATACCGCGTTGAATAGCGTCTCTGGAATTTTTCCAGTCGGCATCCTTGTTGCGGTAGTCAAATTTTTCCACAAGCCATGATACATCCTCGGACAGACGCGCCATGTTCTGTTCCATCAAAGGGAATATCGTATCGTAAAAATCAGCTTTTTCTTTCTCGTTTAAGCGGCTGTCCGCGGCCTCACACAGATCCCCGAAGTGGGGGAGGCAGAAGCCTTTGCTATCCGCTATTTTCCGGCGAAATTCCGGGTCCTTTTTGTACATGACAAAAAAGGTGTCGAGGTAGCGCTCGTAAGTGTCGGCATAGCGTTTGCAGATATAGCAGGACGTCTCTTTCTCGGCAATCCAGACGCCGATGGGGTTCGTGCGCTCGGTCTGTTTTTTAAACTTGTCCTTTAAGGAGGTTTTTCCGGGTTTAAAAGCCTTGATCTGTTCCTGCAATTCCCGGTTCATCTTCTGGTAGTGGGTCTTTAAAATCCATGCGTTACCCAACGTATTGCCATAGTCAAACATTTTCTTGAAATGCCTTCTGCAAAATCCGGCTTTGTCTGTCTGCTCTCTGATATCGCTCTCCATATAGGAGGAACCGGAACCCAGCACAAAATCAAGGAGATCCTGTTCCACATTCCGCTCGATAAAACAGAAGGGGCATTCGTCCTGCGCGTTTATGGCGTCGTTTAGGGGGATGGTGTAGAGCTGTTCTTTCATGGGCATGTTTCCTCACTTTCTTCGTAATGCCTGTTCATTCTGTATCCAGTATATCACAAAATCCTTTTCTTTACATTGGTTTACATATGTAGTATAATTTATGTAAACCATTCAGATGCGGTGAACGGATTTCCTGCTCGCAAAATCCGATACAACGCATCGGTGGGAAACACGTAAAGGGGGAATTTTATGGAAGTACAAGTGAAAAAGGAGGGGATGGTGTACCTCCCTTCCAAGGCGATGGCGGCTTTTGGCATCAGAGAGCAGGATATTTTGAAGTGCAGTCTGACACAGACCGGTATTCTGCTCGCACCAATGGCTTTGACAGGCGGCAGGCCAGGTCATAAAAAAAATCAGCACACGGATAGAGTGCTTCGGAAAATTCAGCGTTTATCAGGAAGGGCGTTACTGTCCGATGAGGAACCGCAAGGCGGAGGAAATGCTTTCCTATTTGTGCTGCAATGGGAAAAGGGCGGTGAAGAAGAGAATGCTGGAGGAGCTTATGTGGGCGGAAGCGGAGCGCGGAAAGGCGAGGGACAGCCTGTATAAGGTATGCGCCTTTGTCAATCAATGGCAGAAAGCGGAGGGAGTTCAGCTGCCGCTTGCCATATACCGTGAGGAGATTTATCTGGATACGGAGCTGATAGAGCTGGATTTGCAGGAGTTTCTTGTGTGCCTAGACAGCAGGGCTGTGGAGGACTGGGAACGGGCGGAACAGCTTTATACGGCTCCGCTTTTGTTTGAAAACAGTTATGAGTGGGTGGAGGATTATGAGGCTTCCTATGACATGGCATATTACGAGGTGCTGGGGAGACTGCTGGCATATTATGAAAAACAGGGAAAGCGGGATAAAATCCTCTACTATAACAGAAAACTGAAAGGATTCCGATAACTTTCCGATTTGTTTACGGAAACTTTCCGACAGGCTGTGCTAGACTGGCTCCATCAGACAGGAAGTGCAGCTGCTCACATGTTTGAAAAAATAAAAAAAGAAAAACGGAGGAAATGAATTATGGCAACACCTTATGTACTTAACGTAGACCATCAGGGAACATCTTGTGGAGATTTCTGTATCTATCAGACCTATGAGGATCAGGATGAGGATATCCGTTCTCTGGTATGGTTCAGCAAAACCGCTCATCCGGGCACCAAGCTGACGTTCGGCTGGACGATTGATTACAGCTTCGCGTGGTGCGAAGAGGGGGCCCTTGATCCCGGCGTGGTATTCCACGCATCAGAGGTCAGAAAAGCCGATCCTTCTGATGTGACGCAGAATTCTATCGCTTTCAAACGGGAAGACGGCGCATATCACTTCGTAGAATCCGATCATAAGACGACGCAGGGCAAGCTTGGCATCCGGTGTGACGGTTCCATTCCGGCAGGCAAGGCGTCTATCGGTATCGGTATGTCCGGCAATCCTGTGTTTGCGAGATCAGCAGACCCCAACCTTCAGTACACCTTCGGGCTGCATCCCAAGTACTGGATCGCTTTCGGCGATTTTGAGGAGGGCGAGGTGATCGATCTTAACCGCATGACGCAGAGATATGAGATTAAGTTCCCGGTCAACCAGTATGAGAGATCCATCAGGCTTACTGCAAGCAATACATGGGAAGCAACTGACTGACGGACGCATATTGTCCAAAGGATACGGACCGGCAAGCCGATTGGACTGCCGGTCCTTTCTTTCACAGTCAAACAAGACGAGAAATGAGGTGAATTATGATATTACTGAATGATGATTATGTCGATCAGGGGATGGACAGCGCGGTACGGCAAAACAATCTGATGCTCGTGCAGGATAAGAGCAGGTGGTTTTACAAGAAGTGGCGCGGGCTGACAGAAAAAACCGGTGTGGAAGGACAACTGGAAAGTCAGTTGGAAGGGCATCTGAAATATATGAAGGATCTCTATCGGGCTTCCTATGAAAGGAGTATTATCCCCTATCCTACCAGTGTGCCGTTTGCGGATTATAAGGAGAGAATGGAGAGTGGGCCGCAAAAGGATCCGGTGTATGACACGTTGATGGAGGCCTTCCTCAGACTTCCCAAAGGCGGCCTTCTGCATGTCCACAGCGCGGCGGCCCTGTCCGTTGAGGAGCTGATAGCATTGTTGAAGGAGTGGTCTGATCCGGCGATTTTTATTGAGACGGAAGGAAAGTCCGCAGGGAAAATGGATTACCAGCCGCCGGCTGACCCGGCAGGAACGAAGATGGCATTAGCGGTTTTTCTGGAATATGTCGGCGCAGAGAGACGGTTAAAGGAGTGGCTGACGGTGGGCGCGCACACAGATCAGGTGCCCTATATCTGGGATGCCTTTAACCTGATTTTCATGCGGACCTCCGATCTGTTTGAAAACAGGAATTTCTACTATGAATATCATCGCAGATTTTTCATAGAGTGTATGAGGGACAGGATCGACTATGTGGAACTGCGGTGCGGTTTCCAGAACTTCACGGCTCACGAAGACTGGGTACAGCATGACGTCATATTGGACCAGAGCCCGGAATTTTTGGATGTGCTGATGGCGGCAAAGGATGCGGCTGTCGATGCGTATCAGAAAGAGACGGCAAAGCATGGCTGGAAACTGCCCAGTAAAAGTATGGAATTGGGTGTGATCCTGTGCGCGAGAAGAGACTTGGATGCGGACGTCGAGAAGGACAAGGAGAAGTTGATGAAGAAGATGGATACGGCCATTTACTGGAAACTGGGGCCTTATCAGGAACTGATCAAAGGCTTCGATTTTGTCAGCGAGGAGGACCGCGGAAAAGCAAGCTATACGTATTATAAAGATATTTTTTACGGAGAGGCATTCGAGGGGTACAAGGAGAAAGCAAACAAGACAGAATTTGCCTCTCTGAAAGCACAGTATAAAGAGCAGGCGGATAAAACGCCCCGGATCAGGCTGATCGAACTGCTGCTGCATGCCGGAGAGAGTCTGTGGATGGAGCAGGAGAATATTGTGGATGCTAAGATTGCGTCCAGATACAGGATGGGGCACGGTTTTCAGATGTTAGAGTACCCGGGGGCGATGCTGGGGTATCAGTTCGCGTCGGCGGGCAGCATGATGGAGGGGCCGGTGCTTGAGGTTTGTCCGATCAGCAACCAGATGCTGCGGTATTTCCCGGATATCAGGAATCACTATGCACTGATGTTGATGAAGATGGGCATTCCCTGCGTGATTGCCAACGATGATCCGCAGATATTGGGAAATCCCGGACTCTCCTATGATTTTTGGGAGATGTATATGGCTTCGGACGGCGGGCTGATGATGATTAAGGGACTGGCCTTCACGGCCTATCTCTTCCAGTATCAGGCCAGGGTTACACTGCCTCTTTCAGAGTGGAACAACGATATCTATGAATCCTGCTTACAGGCATTTGAGGGGCTGTATTGGATGCCGTATCTGAGAGAGATGAACCAATTTTTCGGAGACCCGGAGGTATAGAGGAGGAGGCGGCTTGCCGTCTCCCTTCTTATGCGGCTGTTAAAACAGCAAAGAAATGGAGGAAATGATGAGAGAAATTAAGAAAATGATAAGCCAGTATAATTTTAAGAAGGCGGATGTCTCGCGCATTCGGTATATTGTGATTCACTATACGGGAAGCCTGGGGACAGCGGAGGAAAACTGCCGTTTTTTTGCAGGCGGTGACAGAAAAGCGTCAGCCCATTATTTTGTGGGATACGAGGGAGAAATCTGGCAGAGCGTGGAAGATGCAAACATTGCCTGGCACTGTGGGGCAAAGTCTTATAAGCATCCGGAATGCCGAAATGCCAACAGCATAGGCATTGAGCTGTGTACCCGCAAGGAGAGCACAGCCAGTCTCTCGGCAGCCGACAAGGACTGGTATTTTGAGGACGCTACCGTGGAGGCGGCTGAGGAGCTGACCAGATATCTGATGGAAACATACCATGTTCCGGAGGAAAATGTGCTGCGGCATTTCGATGTGACAGGAAAGGTGTGTCCGGCGCCCTATGTCCATAACACAACGAGGCATACCTGGGAGGAATTTAAGGAAGCGTTGAACATGGCACAGCCTGAAAAAGATGTTGACTGGTTTGATTTCCTTATAAAGGCGCTGTCCGCCATCGGCAAGTTCCTTGGCGAATTTTTTGGCAGCATGCGGGAGAAGGAACCGCAGCCGGCGCCGGTATATGAACCGGAGAGCAACGATGGTTATATGACGTTGATTATGGGGCGGCCGAGAGTGAGCGCTGAGAAGATAGCGGCATATGCGGCCAGAAAAAATCCCGACGCCGCTGAGCGGGCAAAAGAGCTCGCACAGTTATACATAGAGGAAGGCATCTATGAAGGGGTGCGGGGAGACGTAGCGGCGGCGCAGGCCATGCTGGAGACGGGAAATCTGACCTTTACGGGGTCCGCCGTGACAATAGACCAGAATAACTTCTGCGGTCTGGGCGTCACTGCAAACGGCGCAAAGGGCTGCACATTTAAAACCATGCGGGACGGCGTGCGCGCACATATTCAGCATTTGAAAGCCTACGCAAGCAAGGAGCCTCTTATGAACGGCTGCATCGATCCCAGATACGGCTATGTGGAGAGAGGCTGCGCGCCCTATGTGGAATGGCTTGGGATCAGGGAGAATCCGCAGGGAAAGGGCTGGGCTGCCGGGGAGGACTACGGCGGTAAGATATGCAGGATTCTGAAAAATATGGGAAACTAAAAGGAGAAAAGGTATGTTTGGGAAAAAGACAGAGTTTGCCCAGTACAAGTTTTTGGTGGACGGGCTCACGGATGAGATCTTAAAAAAGCGTGTGGAGACAAGCCTGCGGTTCTATATCACAAAAGCCAATAAGTATAGAAGGCGGGATGCTGTTTTAGGCACGGCCAGCATTATCATGCCTGCTTTCGCCACGTTTGCCGCGGCAGCGGCCAGCTTTTATGAGGAGCAGTATCCGTCCCTGGATCTGGCGGTTCCGGTGATTACCCTGATTGCCACGGTCATAGCCGGAGTGATCGCACACTTTAAATTTTCTGAGAAAAAGGATAATTACAGAAATCTGGCGGAGAGCATGAAGAGTGAGGTGGCGATGTATGAGTGCCGGGCGCAGAAATACAGTGCGGAGAAGGCGGAGAGCGAAGATCAGGCAAGAGATATCTTTTTACAGGCTGTGGAAAAGATCATAGAGGACGGCTACAGGAAGAGCAGGGAATTGGAAATGGCAGAAAGTGAGAAAAATACGACATAATGTTACTTTTATGTGGCGGCATCCGATAGAGTTTGCTATAATCTACATATCAGCAATGAGAAGGAGACAGACATGCAAAAACAGCTTCCCGGTATCAATGAGGACAGAGAAAACCTGCTGGCACAGGTGAAATGCTTTGCGCTGGACATGGATGGCACCATTTATCTGGGAGAGCGGTGGATCGACGGGGCCAGAGAGTTTTTGGAGCGCATAGAGGCATCCGGGCGAAGCTATGTTTTTGTGACCAATAATTCTTCCAAAAATGCGGCGGTTTATGTTGAGAAGCTGGCGCGGATGGGGCTTGTGGTGAATGAGGAAAAAATCGTCACCTCCGGACAGGCTGCGATCTGGTATCTGCAAAGAAAGTTTCCGGGAAAAAAAGTGTTTCTTTTGGGAAATGAACTGCTCCGGGAGGAATTTTTGCAGGCGGGAATCCGGTTGGAGGAGGACGAGCCGGAGGTGGTGGTGACAGCCTTTGACACTTCCCTTAACTATCAGAAAATGTGCAGGGTCTGCAATTTTGTGAGAGCGGGACTGCCCTATCTGGCCACCCATCCGGATTATAACTGCCCTACGGAAGACGGGTTTATCCCGGATGCCGGTGCGATTCATGCGTTTATTCATGCTTCGGCCTTTCGTTACCCTGACAGGGTGATCGGAAAGCCGAATGAGGATATCATAGAATATTTGACTACAAGAGTCAATGCAGAAAGAGGACAGATTGCCATGGTGGGGGACCGTCTCTATACGGATATCGCGGCGGGCAGGAATCACGGATTAAAGAGCGTGCTGGTCTTGAGCGGCGAGGCGACGATGGAGGAGACAGAGCGCTCTGAGGTCAGCCCCCATCTGATTTTTTCCTCCGTGAAGGAAATGATCCCTTTTTTGTAAAGGGCGGCGGATGATCGGACGATAAAATAGATACGGATATGATACAAAGACACAACAGTAAGGGAAAGGGAGGCGTGGGAAATGAATGTACAGGCGCAGATATGCGGCATTATTCTACTTGTTATTATGTTCCTATTTTACAGAAGATATGAATCCCTCCGTCTGGGCACGCAGATTGCTTTTCAGGTGTTGATGGCGGGAATGCTTCTCTGTGTGTTCCTTGACATGCTTTCCGTCTGGGCGATTGTCAGATTGCTGTCGGACCACAGGATGCTTGTGCTTTGTATCTGCAAATTGTATCTGATGTCCATTGTGATGGTGACCCTGCTGGGCTTCCTGTACGAGTGTGCGGATGTGTATGGGGGACAGAAAAGGTTCCTGTATGTCACGGTGATTGCATGCAGCGCTTTTCTGGTGGAGAGTATCGTAATCGGCTGTCTGCCGATCGGCATTTATAAGATGGGCAGAGTGGTGTATACGGCGGGACCGTCTGTGCTTTCCACCTACGTCTTTGCGTGCAGCTTTTTGGTCTCCAACGTCATTTTTACGATTCGAAAGCGGAAACAGGGAAATCCCAGAAGAAGCCAGGTGATTTTGTTCTGGATGGCGATGTGGACGGTGGCGGCGCTGACACAGTTTTTGAACAACGAGCTTTTGCTGGTGGGATATGCGGGCGCGTTGGGCGTATTGGTCATTTTCTTCCGGCTGGAGAATCCGGAGTATCTGACGGACCGGATTACGGGGCTTTACAACCAGGACGCGCTGCTGCTCTATGCGCAGAAGCTCTATAACGGGGAAAAGAATTTTGCGGTGATGTCGGTGTGGTGGAATCTGGGCGTCAGTCAGGCTGACGAGGGAGCCAGGGAGCAGGCAGTGATGGTTGCCTTTGCCAAAAGAATGCCGAAATTTGATGGAACGAAGGTGTTCAAAATGGCAGACGACGAGGCCTGGCTGATTTTTGAGGATCCCGAACACGCCGAGAACAACGTGGAGAAGCTTAAAAGCTATATGGAGTACGGCAGAAGGGAGCTGGGCGGTATGGCCCAGGTGGAGTTCACCTATCTGGCGGACACGACGTTGGTAAACGATTATCAGGAAATGATTCATCTGATGCAGTATGCAAGGTGGAAGAGCAAGGATCACAGTGCGTCAAATTTTAAGCAGGTGGACAGCGCTTTCGTGGAACAGATGCGTCAGGAAAAGAGGATGGAGCAGATGCTGGAGGAGGCCATGAAAGAGGATCGGATCGAGGTGTTCTATCAGCCCATCTACTCCACAAAAGAAAAGAGATTTGTGAGTGCGGAGGCTCTTGTCCGCATGCGTGACCGTGACGGGAATCTGGTGCCGCCGGGGTCCTTTATCTCCGTGGCGGAGGCAAACGGTAAGATTCTGCCGCTTGGCGAGATTGTGTTTGACAAGGTATGCCGTTTCTTTACGAGAGAGAGTCTGGAGCAGTACGGACTGCATTACATAGAAGTGAACCTTTCGGTGATCCAGTGCAGCTATGCCGGACTGGCAGAGGATTATATCGGGATTATGGAAAAATACCAGATCAATCCCCGGTATATCAATCTGGAGATTACAGAGTCTGCGTCCATGGCGGCGAAGAAGACGCTTCTTGAAAACATGAGCAGGCTGATGGAGTACGGCGTGTATTTTTCGCTGGACGACTTCGGCACCGGCCAGTCCAACCTGAATTATATTGTGGATATGCCTGTCAATATCGTAAAGTTTGACAGGGAAATGAGTCAGGCATTTTTCCGGGACGAGAAGGCCAAGTATGTCATGAATGCCGCAATGCAGATGATCCACGGCATGAAGCTCAAGATTGTGTCGGAGGGAATTGAGACGAAAGACCAGTATCTGGCCATGGAGGAGCTGGATATTGACTATATTCAGGGCTACTATTTTTCCAAACCGCTTCCCGAGGCGGAATTTCTTTCGTTTTTGCAGGAGAACAATGAGAAAGTTGTGAAAAATGCATAAACGGTCTGCATAATTTCTATCTAAAATGGCAAAAATGATTTATAAATGAAAATAGCTATTGCAAAAAATGCGGTAAGGTTATATACTTTACCTAAGCAATCGGAAACGTTACCGACAACGATACCGAAACCGTTACCGATATCGTTTCCAAAACAATCAACTTTATTCTTACATCGAAAGGGAGAGGAAAGACAATGAAAAAGAAAATCGTGAGCACCATGCTTTGCGCAGCAATGATTACTACCATGTTGGCAGGCTGCGGCGGTTCTGACAACGGCGGCGCGGCACAGACGCCCGCAGCGGATGATTCCGCAACAGAGGCTCCTGCAACAGAGGCTCCTGCGGCAGACAACAGTGCAGATGCCGGTGAGGCAGCAGCTCCTGCGGCAGGCGGCGGTTCGGTTTACTGGTTGAATTTCAAGCCCGAGTCCGACGAGGTATTACAGGGAATTGCAAAGGACTATACGGCAAAGACCGGCGTGGAAGTGAAGGTAGTTACCGTAGCTTCCGGAACCTATTCTCAGACGCTGTTATCCGAGATGGATAAGTCCGCACCTCCGACACTGTTCATCATCGGTAATCAGGCCGGCGTAAAGGACTGGAAAGATTACGCGCTGGATCTGACAGACACAGCGATTGCCAATGAGCTGAATACAGACGCTTATAACCTTTATGATGAGACCGGCAAGTTAGTTTCCATCGGTTACTGCTACGAGTGCTACGGTATCATCGTAAACCCTGACCTGATTGAAAAAGCAGGCCACACCATGGATGAGATCAAGAATTTTGACGGTTTGAAGGCAGTAGCGGAGGATATCCATTCCCGTGCAGGCGAGCTTGGGTTTGACGCTTTCTCCTCCTCCGATATGGATGGTTCTTCTTCCTGGAGATTCACGGGCCATATGGCGAATCTGGAGTACTATTACGAGCAGGAGGGAACTCCTTGGACAGAGTGCCCGCCTACTATTACCGGCAAGTATATGGATAACTTCAAAAACCTGTATGACCTTTGCATCAACAACAGCCTGACAGATCCTAAGGAACTGGCTACCGGCGGACATGATGCGGAGAACGAGTTCAAGACAGGCCAGGCGGCATTCTTTGTAAACGGTTCTTGGGAGTACGAGGCAGTGAAGGGCGATGTGCCGAACGCGACCATGATTCCTTACTACTGCGGTGTTGCAGGCGAAGAGAAGGCAGGCCTTAACTGCGGTACAGAGAACTGCTGGGCAATCAACAGCAAGGCTTCCGCAGAGGATCAGCAGGCAACCATGGACTTTATGGTTTGGTGTGTAACCGATCCTGACGCTTCCCGTAAGTTAGTGGATACCTTCGGCGTTATGCCTTACAAGTCTGCGGCAGAGTCCACCAACGGATTCCTGGCAGCAGCTGACAAGTACACGGCTGACGGATGCTATGTCATGAACTGGGCAACCAACTTCCAGCCTAACGTAGATTCCTATCGTGCTACTCTGGTAAGCGCACTGAACCAGTACAACGCAGATCAGTCCGATGCGAACTGGGAGATCGTACGCTCCGCATTTGTAGACGGCTGGGCAAACGAATACAACGCAGTGAACAACTAAACAGAAATAACAAGCCAATAGAATCAAAAAAAGAATGATGTATTAATCAGGCGGCGGGGCGGATGCTTTATCCGTCCCGCCTTTTCAAATGAGATCGCACGAGTTAGCAAAAAATCAGGGGGTGACACTATGAAAAGCAAGAAAAAAACCGCCACGAATTCCCTTCAAAAGGCCACAAGACGCTGGGGAGTTCTCTTTATGGGTCCTGTACTTATCGCATTTTTCATTGGATTTATCTGGCCTTTCATCCAGGGTATCTGGCTGTCCATGTGCCAATTCCGTTTGATTTCCGACGCGAAATTCATCGGTTTTGACAACTATGTGAAGACCTTTCAGGATGCTTCTTTCCGCCATGCGTTCTGGTATACGGCAATGTTTGCTATCGTATCCTTAGTCATTATCAATGTACTGGCGTTTATTGTGGCCTATATTTTGACTTTGGGGATTAAGGGCAGCAACCTGTACCGTACCGTATTCTTTATGCCGAACCTGATCGGCGGTATCGTACTTGGTTATATTTGGTCAATGATCTTCGACGGTATTCTCGGCCGCTATCAGACATCCATTTTGTTGGAGAGCAAATACGGCTTCTGGGGATTGATCATTCTGATGTGTTGGCAGCAGATTGGTTATATGATGATCATCTATGTGGCAGGGCTGCAGAATGTGCCCGGAGATATTCTGGAGGCAGCCCGCATCGACGGCGCGACTTCCATGCAGACACTGTTCAGAGTAACGATTCCTAACGTAATGAGTTCCTTTACAATTTGTATGTTCCTTTCCCTGACAAACGGCTTCAAGCTGTTTGACCAGAACCTGGCGCTGACCGGCGGACAGCCGTTTATCATCCAGCCGGGCGGGACCACCATCAAGACGACAGAAATGCTGGCGCTGAATATTTACAATACCTTCTACAGTTCCAATACGACTTCGCAGGGTGTGGCGCAGGCAAAGGCAGTTGTTTTCTTTATTCTGGTAGCGGGACTTGGATTGCTTCAGTTGAGCTATACGCGTAAGAGGGAGGTGCAGCAGTAATGAGTAGTAAGAAGACAAAAACGATTCTTTCCGTGATATTGGCTTTGGTCAGCATTGTATATGTACTTCCGGTATTGGCAGTGGTAATGAACTCATTTAAACAGAATACTTATGTAAAAACTGATACCTTTGCACTTCCCACCGGGGAAATGAGCGCCGGATTCAGCAATTTTGTAAAGGGTATGACCTTCGGTAACTATCCTTTTGCAAACAGCGTGCTGTACAGTGTTATGATTACCTTGCTTTCCACGTTTTTAATTCTGCTGTGTACCTCCATGGCGGCGTGGTACATCGCGAGAGTGGATTCCCTTTTCTGTAAGGCAGTTTACTTCCTGTGCGTGTTTTCCATGGTGGTGCCGTTCCAGATGGTAATGTTCCCGCTGTCCAAAACGGCGGATAAGCTGCATCTGAATACGCCATGGACGATCCCGATCGTCTATCTGGGATTTGGCGCAGGACTTGCGATCTTCATGTTTGTCGGATTTGTGAAGGCGATTCCGCTGGAAGTGGAAGAGGCGGCGTCCATCGACGGCTGCGGACCGGTGAGAATCTTCTTCCAGGTGGTTGTGCCGATGTTAAAGCCGACCATGATTTCCGTGGGTATTCTGGAGATCATGTGGGTTTGGAACGACTATCTGCTGCCGGTATTGGTTCTTGATATCAATAAGTACCGCACGATTCCCATTCACATCCAGTACCTGAAAGGTAGCTACGGTACGGTGGATCTGGGCGCGGCGATGGCGCTGATCCTGATGAGTATTATTCCGGTTATCATTTTCTATCTGTCCTGCCAGAAGTATATCATCAAAGGTGTGGCAGCGGGTGCAGTAAAAGGTTAATCCCGATTTCTACCGATCAGGGGTTTTTACCCCTGATCGCCCTTGCTATTTTCGACAAAAAGGAGTAAAATTCGTATAGAAATCGATTTCCGAGACAGAGCGGGTCGATGGACAGGAAAGGATTTGTGACGTTATGAGAAAGAGCGGCGTTTTACTGCCTGTTTCCGCCATTCCGTCAAAGTATGGGATTGGCGCTTTTTCTAAGGAGGCATATAGCTTTATTGATCTGTTGGAAAAGGCGGGACAGTCTTACTGGCAGATACTTCCGCTTGGTCCTACGGGCTATGGCGATTCCCCTTATCAGTCTTTTTCTACTTTCGCAGGAAACCCATACTATATCGATTTGGAGGCGCTGATCGAGGAAGGGCTTTTGACGAAAGCGGACTGCGAAGGATATGATTTCGGTGATGACGACGGTTACGTCGACTATGAGAAAATCTATTTGTCCCGATTTAAAGCATTAAAGAAAGCTTTTAAAAACAGCCATATTGAGAAGGATGCGGCGTATCAGAGTTTTGTGAAAGAGAATGCCTACTGGCTTAAAGATTACGCCCTTTACATGGCGGTGAAAAATGCTTTCGGCGGCAAGAGCTGGGCTGAGTGGGATGAGGATATCAAGCTTCGCAAAGAGGCGGCGATGAAAAAATATGCCGAAAAATATGCGGAGGAAGTGGAGTTTTATCAATTCCAGCAGTATCTTTTTGCAAAGCAGTGGTTTGCGCTGAAAGCCTATGCCAATAAAAAGAAAATTGAGATTATCGGGGATATTCCCATCTATGTGGCATTCGACAGTTCAGATACATGGGCGAGCCCGGAGCTTTTCCAGCTGGATAAAACGCTGACGCCTACGGCGGTGGCGGGTTGTCCGCCCGATGCGTTTTCGGCGACGGGACAGCTTTGGGGAAATCCGCTGTACCGCTGGGATTATCACAAAAAGACGGACTATGCTTGGTGGATGAAGCGGATCGGCTACTGTTATAAACTCTATGACGTGGTGCGGATCGACCATTTCAGAGGATTTGACGAGTATTATTCCATTCCCTTCGGCGACGAGACCGCGGAGTTTGGGCATTGGGAGAAGGGACCGGGTTACGATATCTTTAAGACCATGAAGGCCACATTGGGGAAAAAGGCCGTGATTGCGGAAGATCTCGGATTTTTGACCAAATCAGTCATTAACTTGGTGAAGAAGACAGGATATCCCGGCATGAAGATTTTGCAGTTTGCTTTTGATTCCAGAGAGGAAAGTGACTATCTGCCTCATAACTATATTGCAAACAGTATTGTCTATACGGGCACTCATGACAACGATACCACCCTTGGCTGGTATGAGAAGCTGAACCGCAAGGATAAGGCTTTTGCAAAGAAGTATTTGAACATAAAGACGAACAAGGACGTTCAGTGGGAGTTTATCCGGGCGGCCATGGCCAGCGTGTCCGATACCTGTGTGATCCCGATGCAGGATTATCTGGGACTCGGAACAGAGGCCAGAACCAATATGCCGTCTACGCTGGGTACGAACTGGAAATGGCGGATGCTGCCGGGACAGTTTACGGAAGAGCTGGCGGAACGGATTTTAGAGATGACAAAGCTTTATGGGCGGGCTGGCAGAGGATAGTGGGGGTTACTGATGGCGGAGATTACGATCAAGGACATAGCAAAACAGTGCGGTGTGGGAGTCAGTACGGTTTCCAGAGCCATCAATAATCATCCGGATATCAACCCGGAAACCAAAAAAATGATTTTGGATGTGATTGAGGAGACGGGTTTTATTCCAAATAACAGCGCGAGAAATTTAAAGAGAACGGACGCGAAATGTATTGCAGTTCTTGTGAAGGGAATTACGAATCCTTTTTTCAGCAGCATGATTCAGATTATTGAGGAGGAGACACAGCGAAACAGGTATGCACTGGTGCTTCGGCATGTGGAGGCGCAGGAGGATGAAATCGATGTGGCTTTGGAGCTGGAAAAGGAGAAGCGGCTTCGCGGGATTGTTTTTTTGGGCGGCAGGTTTGAACATTCCGAGGAAAAGATCAGAAAATTGAAAGTGCCCTTTATTTTCAGTACCATCGGCGTGAATGTACCGGATCAGATAAACAGAGTGGAGTTTTCCAATATTGCGGTGGACGACAGGCTGGAGAGTAAGAAAATGACGGAATACCTGTTGAAACTGGGGCACAGGCGGATCGCTCTGATTACGGAGCGGTCAGATCTTCCCATCGGCCGCCTGCGCACGGAAGGATTCAGACGGGCTTTTGCGGAGCAGGGATTTACGGTGCCGGAGGAACTGATCTGTTATGTGCAGGAGGACATTGACCATTATTCCATGGAGAACGGTTATTTGACAGCGAAAAAGCTGTTGGAATCCGGGCAGGAAGTGACCGCCATTTATGCGGTGTCCGATTCTTTGGCTATCGGCGCCTGCCGGGCGGTGCATGAGGCGGGGAAGAGGATTCCCGAGGATATCTCGGTGGCCGGATATGATGGGATCGAGATGGGAGAGTATTATAATCCGAGACTGACGACGATCAAGCAGCCGGTGGAGGAGATTGCAAAGAAGACCATACGGCTGCTTTTGGATGTGATCGGGGAACGAAAGGAACATCAGCAGATCATTTTCCCTGCGGAACTTGTGGTGGGGGAGTCGACAGGGCCGTGCTGAGAGCACGGCCTTTTTTAGTTTCCGATTTTTTTCCAATTTGTTTCTAAAAATTTTCCGACGTGCTGTGTTACACTGGTTTCGTCAAACAGGAAGCGCAGCTGCCCACATGTTTGAAATATAAAACATTAACGGAAAAGGAGAAAAAACAAAATGGATGGTTTTAGAGGTAGATACGTAACACGCAATTATACCTGCGATTGCGGGACAAGGATACAGGTCAGCCATATCCCGGAACGTCCCCTGGGCGACGCCAAATATGAAGTCTATTGTCCCAAATGTAAAAAGCTGTTAGACGATTTCTTCTACACGCCGGGAGATCCGCCGCAGATGGAGATATTGTAAAAACTGTAAAAGAATGCAGGGGAACCGGCAGAAAATTCTGTCGGTTTCCCTGTATTTTATGCTATAATTACAATGCTGTTAACGGCGGAAATTCGGACATGATAGAGGAGGACCCTATGAAGGATATTGTAATTTCTACAGAAAGGTTGTGCTTAAAGCCTCTTGGAAGCCGATATCTGGAAACGGTGAATGCCTACGCTATGGACTATGAAAATACGAAATATATGTGCCGCCTGCCCAATGAGGATGTGGAGGAAACCATAAAATTTCTGGCAGACGTAGAGGCCGAGTGGGCAAAAGAGAACCCGGAATATTTTGAATTTGCTATGCTTTATCAGGACGAACACATCGGTGCAGTCGGAATATATTTTGAAAATGGAGTCGGAGAACTTGGCTGGATCGTGAATAAAAAATATTGGAGAAACGGGTTTGCATATGAGGCGGCGAAAGCTCTTGTTGCTTATTTTACGGAGCATATGGGGACGACCCATTTTATTGCCCTCTGCGATACGGAAAACGCAGCATCCTATAGGGTCATGGAAAAGCTTGGCATGACCAGAACCGGTGAGTACGGCGGACGAAGGAACCGGGCGGCGTCGGAGGATAGTTTTGAGTACCGGTATGAGATGAGCGTATAGAAACAGGATGGGCAAGATCTGACAGAAGACGATGCAGACGACAAAGAAAGAATTAGCAAGGAGACAAATCCATGGAAATTGAGCGGAAATTTACCGTAAAAAAACTGCCGGATGATCTGGAATCTTACCCCTGCCATGTCATTGAGCAGGCGTATTTGAATACTGACCCGGTTGTCAGAATCCGCAGGGAGGACGATTCCTACTATCTGACCTACAAGGGAAAGGGACTGATGGCCAGAGAGGAGTACAATCTTCCCTTAAATGAGAAGTCTTATTATCATCTGCGGGAAAAGGCGGACGGAAACGTGATTTCAAAAAAACGCTATGTGATACCGATTTTGAATCCGATGTTTGACATGACATATCTGTCATCCGTACAAAAAAATATTGACCAGATCAGTCTGCAAGTGGAATTGGATATTTTTGAACCGCCCTTCGCGCCGTTAGTTATCGCGGAGGTGGAGTTCTCTGATGAGGAAATGGCAAGGGCGTTTCAGATGCTTGACTGGTTTAGTCAGGATGTGACGAACGACCCGGCTTATCATAATTCCAATTTGAGCAGGCGGGATTTGGTTGAAGGATAGTTTTGAGTAACGGTATCTGCGATTATGCTATAATTGTGGCAGGAGCAGCACCCTGCGACCAAAGAATTCCGACAGGAAATGATAGGCTAAGGAAACCAGAAAACGGGAAATATATATGATAAACCATGATCTGACAGAGGGAAATGTGACAAAATCACTGCTCACGTTTGCTGCACCCATGATTTTGGGAAATCTGTTACAGCAGTGCTACAATATAGCGGATACCTGGGTGGTGGGAAAATTTGTGGGCGCGGATGCACTGGCGGCGGTCGGCTCTTCCTACGCATTGATGACATTTTTAAATTCGTTGTTAATTGGCCTGTGCATGGGAAGCGGTGCGGTTTTTTCCTATTATATGGGGAAGAGGGACAGAGAAAAGGTGCGGGTCTGCGCACAGACGGCTTTTGTGATGATTGGCGTGCTGGCAGTGGCGCTTACGGCGTTCTCGCAAGGACTGATGGACCCGATTCTCAGACTGTTGCGCACGCCCACAGAGCTTTATGAAATGACAAGGGACTATCTGGCGGTTGTCTTTTGGGGGATTTTCTTTATCTTCCTATATAATTATTTTGCTTTCCTATTGCGCGCGCTGGGAAATTCCGTGGCGCCGCTGTATTTTTTAGGAGGGGCTTCAGCGCTCAATATAGCGCTGGATCTATTTTTTGTGTGCAGTCTGGGGCGCGGGCTTTCCGGCGCGGCGGAGGCGACAGTGATTGCGCAGGCGGTGTCAGGTCTTGGACTTGGCATTTATCTGTGGAGAAAGGAGCCGTACTATCGCTTTTCCCTGCGCCGCTTTTTGCGGGAGGAGAAGCCGGTTGGAGAAATTTGCGGTTATTCCCTGATGACCGGGGTACAGCAGTCGGTGATGAACTTCGGCATTTTGATGGTGCAAAGCCTCGTCAACAGCTTTGGGCCTGCGGTGATGGCGGCTTTTGCGGCCACAGTGAAGATCGACACCTTCGCTTACATGCCGGCGCAGGAGTTCGGCAATGCCTACTCGATTTTTGTTTCCCAAAATTACGGTGCAGGAAAGACAGAGCGGGTAAAGCAGGGAACGGGGAATGCTATGACGGTTTCCGCTGCCTTCTGCGGAGCGGTCTCGATTTTGGTGTTTGCGTTTGCCAGGTTTTTGATGCTTGTCTTTGTGGAGGCAGGGGAAACGGAGATCATAGAGATCGGTATGCAGTACCTGCGGATCGAGGGCGCCTTCTATATCGGCATCGGTATATTGTTTCTGCTTTACGGATATTTTCGCGGTGTTAACAGACCGGGCGTTTCCCTTGTGCTGACGGTGATTTCTCTGGGGACGAGAGTTGCGCTGGCCTATCTTCTGGCGGCGGTTCCGAAGATAGGTGTTCTCGGTATCTGGTGGGCGATTCCCATCGGCTGGGCACTGGCGGATGTGACGGGTTTGGCACTGATGCGGCGGGGCGGGGGAACGGATCGGGCTGGTTAATTCCATAAGGGATTTATTCAAATAAAAGCATAAGGAGCATAGGCTTCGGAATGGAGGGAAACATGAGTAAAACAGCAATTTTTTTTGCAACGGGCTATGAGGAGATTGAGGCGCTGACCGTGGTGGATATCCTGCGGCGTGCGGGGGAAGATATCACTATGGTGTCCGTCACGGATGAACGGTGCGTCACCAGCTCCCACGGTGTGGAAGTGAAGATGGACAAGACGCTTTCGGAAATGAATTTTGATGAGGTGGATGTGATTGTCCTTCCGGGCGGTATGCCGGGCACGAAAAACTTGGAGGCATGCGAAACGCTGATGGCGCAGGTGGACGCTTTCGTGAAGACGGGGAAAACTGTGGCGGCTGTTTGCGCGGCGCCGTCCATTTTGGGACACCGCGGACATTTAAAAGGAAAGAAGGCGTGCTCCTTCCCCGATTTTGAAAGCCACTTAGAGGGTGCGGATGTGAAGCGGGAACCCGCGGTCACTGACGGCAATATCATCACAGGGCGCGGCATGGGCGCGGCGATTCCCTTCGGGCTGGCCATCCTTGAGAAGCTGCAGGGGAAAGAGGCGGCGCAGGCGATGGGCAAAAAGATCATTTATCTGTAAAAAGTTTCCATTATAAATTCTTTTTATCCGAACATACTAACATCAAGATAAGCGGCAAACGAAGTGTGCATCCAAACAGCGAAAGCCGAAAGGACAAGCGCACGGAGAATGCGCTTGTCTCAAATATAGATAAAGAATCAAAAGATTCAAAGTATTTCGGAGGTGAAAAGAAATGGCAAGCAACAAGACCAATAGAGTAGAAGTTCCTGAGGCTAAGGCCGCTATGGATCGTTTCAAAACTGAGGTTGCGTCTGAGCTGGGTGTGAACCTGAAAGAGGGTTACAACGGCGACCTGACTTCCAAGGAGGCAGGTTCTATCGGCGGTGAGATGGTTCGTAGAATGATCAAGAAGCAGGAAGAGCAGATGAAGTAACAGACAGAAGAACGAGGACACCTCGCTTGTGATTACACAGGCGGGGTGTTTTCGCATTTTACATCTAGTATTTTCAAAATCCCTGTGATATAATGTTTTGGTGACTGTAGCTAGAACTTTACGAGAGTTTTATGATAGAAAGATAGCTGACAGAGGAATTGAAGGAGGAACCCATAGCATGAGTTTACAGGTGGAAAAATTAGAGAAGAATATGGCAAAGCTGACGATTGAGACCAGCGTTGAGGAGTTTGAGAAGGCCATTGAGAAGGCGTATCAGAAGCAGAAGAGCAAAATCAGCATACCGGGTTTTCGTAAGGGCAAGGTGCCCCGCCAGATGGTAGAGAGGATGTACGGCAAAGAGGTGTTTTTCGAGGAAGCGGCAAACATTATGATTCCCGATGCCTATGATAAAGCGCTTGACGAGTGCGAGGAGGAGATCGTCTCCTCTCCTAAGATTGAGGTGACCCAGATTGAAACCGGCAAACCTTTTATCTTTACAGCTACCGTGGCGCTCAAGCCGGAAGTGAAGCTGGGCAAGTATAAGGGTGTGAAGATTGATAAGATCGAAACGGAAGTGACCGAAGAGGAAGTGGATGCGCAGATCGAGAGAGAGCGCGAGAATAACGCAAGAAACATCACGGTGGATGATCGTCCGGTGGAGGACGGCGATATGACGACGCTGGATTTTGAAGGCTTTGTGGACGGCGAGGCATTCGAGGGCGGAAAGGGGGAAAACTATCCCCTGACCATCGGTTCTGGCGCCTTTATTCCGGGTTTTGAGGAACAGCTTGTGGGTGCGAAGATCGGTGAGGAGACAGAGGTAAAGGTTACCTTCCCGGAGGACTATCAGGCGGAGCACTTACAGGGAAAAGAGGCAGTCTTTAAGTGCACGGTGAAGGAAATCCGAAAGAAGGAACTTCCCGAATTAAATGATGAATTTGCAAGCGATGTGTCCGAGTTTGACACCCTTGCCGAGTATCGTGAGGATGTGAGGAAAAATCTGGAAGAGCAGAAGGCAAAGGATGCGAAGCGGGAAAGAGAAGATGCGGCGGTGAAGGCGGCAGTGGAGGATTCCGAGATGGAGATCCCCGAAGCGATGCTTGAGACCCAGCAGAAGCAGATGGTGGATGAGTTCGCACAGCGCATTACCATGCAGGGCATTTCCATGGAGCAGTATTTACAGCTTACCGGGACGAACTATCAGCAGATGGTGGAGCAGGTGAAGCCGCAGGCCGAGGAGCGCGTTCGTTCCAGACTTGTGTTGGAGGCGGTAGCCAAAGCGGAGAATCTGGAAGCGACCGAGGAAGACTATGAGGAAGAGTTGAAGACCATGGCTGATGTTTACCAGATGGAGGTGGACAAAGTAAAGGAACTTATGAGGGAGCGGGACAAGAAGAGCATTATGCAGGATCTGGCGGTCAGAAAGGCGGCCCAGTTCGTTGCGGAGAATGCGAAAGAGAGCAAAGCGAAGAAGTAAGGCAATTACATTTGATGGAGGTGTAACCTATGGCTTTAATACCTTATGTCATTGAACAGACATCCAAGGGGGAACGTTCCTACGACATTTATTCCAGACTGTTAAAAGAGAGAATCATTTTTCTGGGAGAGGAAGTAAACGATGCAAGCGCCAGCGTGATTGTGGCGGAGCTCCTCTTTTTGGAGTCGGAGGACCCGGAGAAGGATATCAGTCTTTACATCAACAGCCCCGGCGGCGTAATCACTGCCGGTATGGCGATTTACGATACGATGCAGTTTATCAAATGCGATGTGTCTACCGTATGCATCGGCATGGCGGCCAGTATGGGAGCATTTCTCCTTGCCGGCGGCACGAAGGGCAAGAGGATGGCACTGCCGAACGCGGAGATCATGATTCACCAGCCGGCGGGCGGCGCCCAGGGACAGGCCACCGAGATTGAGATCACGGCGAAACATATCCTTGCAACTAAGGAGAAGATGGCCAGAATCATGGCGCAGAACACGGGGCAGGATTTTGAAGTGATCATGGCGGATACAGAGAGAGACAACTGGAAGAGTGCGGAGGAAGCGCTTAAGTATGGGCTGATTGACCGCATTATCACCAGTCATGCCAGCACGGAAGGCTAACGCGAGAATTTGATTTTGAATGCTTTGAAATGAGGATTAAGATGGCAGGAAAGATTTCTGAGGAAAAAGTGAGATGTTCTTTTTGCAATAAGACGCAGGATCAGGTTAAGAAGATGATTGCTGGACCCGGCGGCGTCTATATCTGCGACGAGTGTGTGGACATCTGCGCGGATATTATAGAGGAAGAGTATGAGGACGACCCGGAGACGGAAGAGCTGGAGATCAACCTCTTAAAGCCGGTGGAGATCAAGAATTTCCTTGACGAGTATGTGATCGGGCAGGAGGAAGCCAAAAAAGTGATGGCTGTCTCTGTCTACAATCACTACAAGAGAGTGACGGCGCCCAAGGATGAGGATGAGGTAGAGCTGCAAAAGAGCAATATCATCATGATCGGCCCCACCGGTTCCGGTAAAACCTATCTGGCGCAGACGCTGGCAAAGATCATCAATGTACCTTTTGCAATCGCGGATGCCACTACCCTGACGGAGGCCGGCTATGTGGGTGAAGATGTGGAAAACATTCTCCTCAAGCTGATTCAGGCGGCGGATTATGATATCGAGCGGGCGCAGTACGGCATCATTTACATTGACGAGATCGACAAGATTACAAAGAAGGGGGAAAACGTTTCCATTACCAGAGATGTATCGGGAGAGGGCGTTCAGCAGGCGCTTCTTAAGATCATCGAGGGAACGGTGGCAAGCGTGCCGCCGCAGGGAGGCAGAAAGCACCCCCATCAGGAACTTTTACAGATTGATACGTCAAATATCCTTTTTATCTGTGGGGGCGCTTTTGACGGACTGGATAAGATCGTGGAGGAGCGGCTGGACCGCCACTCTATCGGCTTCAACGCGGAGGTGGCGGAGAAGAGCGGCAAGGAGATCGGGGCGATTCTAAAGGAAGTGACGCCGCAGGATCTGATGAAATTCGGACTGATCCCGGAGTTTATCGGCCGGGTGCCTGTGACGGTGGCTTTGGACGGACTGGATAAGGAAGCGTTAGTCCGTATTTTGAAAGAGCCGAAGAATGCGCTGATCAAGCAGTATAAGAAGCTGTTTGCCTTTGATGAAGTGAAGCTCTCCGTGGAAGATGATGCGGTGGAGGAGATCGCGAAGCTGGCGCATGAGAGGAAGACGGGAGCGAGGGGACTTCGCTCTATTGTAGAGAAAGTGATGATGGATGTGATGTATGAGATCCCTTCGGACGACAGCATTGCAGAGTGCATTCTCACAAAGAAGGCGGTGGATGGCGAGGAGAAACCTCTCTTGAGATACCGCGACAGATTATTACAAGCTAAATGAAAACAGATGAGCGTCGCCAGAATTTATGGCGGCGTTTCTGATACTACCGAAAAAGGGATGATTTTATGGAGAATGGGAACAGGCTGCTTCCCACAGTGACGCTCAGAGGACTTACGATTCTGCCGGGTATGGTGATTCATTTTGATTTGAGCAGAGATGTGTCCGTCTCGTCCGTGGAGCAGGCAATGCTGGGGGAACAGTTATTGCTGGTGGTGACCCAGAAAGATATCAATCAGGATAATCCCGGCAGGGATGATGTTTACGACGTGGGGACGGTTGTGCTGATCAGACAGGTAAGCAAGCTCCCCGAACGCACCCTTCGCGTGCTGGTGGAAGGCATTGCAAGAGCGCGGATTCAGGAGTTTACCCAGTCGGACAACGGAATAATGACACAGGTGTCCTATGAAAAGGATGACAAGGAGGACATTGACGAAGCGTCGGCGGAGGCAATGACCAGAACGGTCAAAGAAGCGGTGGAAGCCTATGGCGCCTGCTATCCCAAGGTGGGTAAGGCGGTGCAGGATCAGATGGAGGAGGGAATGGAGCTGGGGAAGCTTCTTGACAGCATCGCCATCAATATGCCTCTTTCGGTAGCTGACAAGCAGCAGATTCTGGGCGCCATATCGGTACGGGAGCGTTTTACGGTTCTGACGGGGATTCTCACCAAAGAGGTGGAAGTGATCCGCATTAAAAACAATCTTGCCAGAGATATCAGAGGCCGGATTGACAAGAACCAACGGGATTATATTCTGCGGGAGCAGATGCAATATATTAAAGAAGAGCTGGGAGAGAACAACACCGACTCGGATGTGGAGCAGTTCTTGGCGGAAGTGGAGAAGCTGAAAGCGAAGCCGGCGGTGAAGGAAAAGATACGCAAGGAGATCACCCGTTATAAGAATGTGATCGGCAGCAGTTCCGAGAGCGCCGTAGAACGGGCCTACATCGAGACGCTGCTGGAACTTCCGTGGGATAAGGCGTCCAAGGACAGCAAAGACCTTGCCGGGGCGGAAAAAATACTCAACGAACAGCATTACGGTCTGGAAAAAGTCAAGGAACGCGTGCTGGAGTTTTTGGCGGTGCGCATGCTGACGGGCAAGGCCGGAAGCCAGATCATCTGTCTGGTGGGACCGCCCGGTACGGGAAAAACCTCCGTGGCAAAGAGTGTGGCGGAGGCTGTCAAAAAGCAATATGTGAGAATCTGTCTTGGAGGCGTGCGGGATGAGGCGGAGATCAGAGGCCACCGCAAGACCTATGTAGGCGCTATGCCGGGACGGGTGGTGGCTGCCCTGAAGCAGGCGGGGGTGAAGAATCCGCTGATGCTCTTGGATGAAATTGACAAGCTTGGCAGCGATTATAAGGGAGACCCTTCATCCGCCCTTTTGGAAGTGCTTGACGGAGAACAGAATTATGCGTTTCGGGACCATTATGTGGAGATTCCGATTGATCTGTCGGAGGTGCTTTTTATCGCTACGGCAAACAGCCGCGACGGGATTCCCCGGCCCCTTCTCGACCGTATGGAAATCATAGAGGTGAACAGCTATACCGCCAATGAGAAGTTCCATATCGCGAAGGAACATCTGGTGGAAAAAGAATTTAGAAAAAACGGGATCAGGCCGGGGGAGCTTACCTTCAGCGATGAGGCGATTCAGGATATCATTCGTTTCTATACCAGAGAGGCGGGGGTCAGAGGACTGGAACGTCAGATCGGTGCGGTCTGCCGGAAGGAGGCCAGAGAGATTCTCGCCCGCAGGAAAGAAAAACGGAGCGAGAACGTTGAGGTAACGCCCGAAAAGCTGGAACACTATCTGGGCAAGCCCAAATACCGGCAGGAGAAGATCAATGAAAAGCCGGCAGTGGGTATTGTCAGAGGGCTGGCTTGGACCAGTGTGGGCGGAGATACCCTTGAGATTGAGGTCAATATGATGCCGGGAGAAGGAAAGATTGACTTAACCGGTCAAATGGGAGACGTCATGAAAGAATCCGCCCGGACGGCGCTCAGCTATGTGCGCTCTGTCAGCGGAAAATATAAGATAGCGGAGAATTTCTATAAGAAGAAGGATTTCCATATCCATATCCCGGAGGGAGCGGTGCCTAAGGACGGCCCTTCCGCAGGCGTTACCATGGCTACGGCCCTGCTCTCAGCTGTGACACAGACGCCGGTGCGGGCTGATCTGGCGATGACCGGAGAAGTCACTTTGAGGGGCAGGGTGCTTCCCATCGGCGGATTGAAGGAAAAGATATTGGCGGCAAAGATGGCGGAGGTGAAGACAGTCTTAGTTCCCAGGGAGAACGAGAAGGATGTCGAGGAAATCCCGGAGGAGATCAAAGAAGGGCTGGAGATTCTCTTTGTGGAGACTATGGAGGAAGTGGCAGAACATGCGCTGCTGTCTTAAAGGAGAGATAGAGAATGGTCATAAAAAACGTAAATCTGGAAACCGTCTGTGGGATTACCAGCAAGCTGCCTGAAAACAAGCTGCCGGAGTTTGCGTTTGCGGGAAAGAGCAACGTGGGGAAGTCATCGTTGATCAACGGGCTGATGAACCGCAAGGCGCTGGCCCGCACCAGCTCCTCGCCCGGAAAGACGCAGACAATCAATTATTACAATATCAACGATGAAATGTATTTTGTAGATCTGCCCGGTTATGGATACGCCACCGCCAATGAGAAGATCAAGGCGCAGTGGGGTAAGATGATTGAGGATTATCTGCACCAGTCAAAGAAAATCCGGGCGGTTTTTCTGCTTGTGGATATCAGGCATGCGCCCTCGGAGAATGACAGGATTATGTACGATTGGATTTTGGACAGGGGGTATCAGCCCATCATCATAGCCACGAAACTGGATAAAATCAAGCGCAGTCAGGTGGCAAAACAGACGAAATTGATTTGTGACACGCTTGACGTTGTGGATGACACGGTTGTCATACCTTATTCTTCGCTCAACAAACAGGGAAGAGAAGAGATATATGATTTGTTAGATTCCATGTTGCAGGATACGGTCTGAGCATGCAGACAGAAATAGAATTTCCCGGAGGAAGTGTATATGAGGAAGTCAATCAAGATATATTTAAAAGTGATACTGAATCTGTTTACCGCGCTGGCGGTTGTGCTTTTATGTATTTTCCTTCTTCCCAAATGTATCTGGTTTTTTATGCCGTTTATTTTGGGATGGCTGATTGCGCTGATTGCGTCTCCGGTGGTGCATTTTTTTGAGGAGAAACTCAAAGTGAAACGCAAAGCCATGACGGCGGTGGTGATTGTGGCTGTGCTGGCGGTGGTGGTACTTCTGGTGTATCTGCTCGGCGCCAAGCTGATCAAAGAGGGTGTAAATTTCGTCAATGAGCTGCCCAATATCTGGAATTCCATTTTGGCGGAGCTTAATAAAGTGGGTGCAAACCTACAGGGGGTGTATAACCGGATGCCGGCGGATACGCAGGCCACAATCGACGATATCCTTGTGGAACTCGGAAACTATGCGGACGGCGTTATGAGCAGGATCGAGCTGCCCTCCTTCGAGGCGGTGGGAAATGTGGCAAAGCAGATACCGGATATTTTTTTAGGGGTAGTGATGTGCCTGCTCTCGGCGTACTTTTTTGTGGCGGATAAGGGGTATATGTCCGCCGTGGCTGAAAAGTATCTGCCGGCTTCCGTGCGTTATCATTTTAATTTGATCCGCCGAAGCTTCCGCAATGCGGTGGGCGGTTATTTCCGGGCACAGTTTAAGATTGAGTGCTGGGTGTATATTCTTTTGGTGATCGGCCTGATGATTCTGGGAGTAGACTATGCTTTTCTGGTGGCGTTCGGCATTGCGATTTTGGATTTCCTTCCGGTATTTGGCACGGGAACGGTTATGATTCCCTGGGCGCTGATAGAATTGTTATCGAATAACTACAGGATGATGTTCGGACTTTTGGCGATCTGGCTGATCGCGCAGCTGGTGCGGCAGGTAATTCAGCCGAAGATTGTGGGAGACTCCATCGGGATGGACGCGATACCGACGTTGTTTTTGCTCTACATCGGTTACCGTGTGGCGGGTGTGCTGGGTATGATTCTGGCGGTTCCCATCGGCATTATTGTAGTCAATCTCTACGAGGAGGGAGCCTTTGACACCACCAGGCAGAGTCTGCGCATTCTGGTGGCGGGATTTAACCATTTTCGTAAAATACGCCCCGAAGATATGGCAGTGGCGGAGGAATACGAGAGAGAGGCAAAGGATATATATAAACAGGAGACAGAAGAGGGAAGAGCGGCAGAGGAGCAGCTTCATGAGGCTTCCCAGCTTAAAATCGAGGAGCCGCGTATCATCAAAAAAATTATTGACAAGAAAAATTCAAAATCCTGAAAGACAGCGGGGAATACGTCTGTGCAAAAAAGAAAGTGGATTAAACTCTTTTTTGCTATCTACATTTTGATTGTCATAAAGGTCATTATTTTTAAATATCCCTATCAGGATATGCTCGCGCTGGCTGCCAGCTGGCAGAGAGGCGTTGTATGGCAGGGACTCGGCACGGCAAATTTCATGCCCTTTAAAACAATAAAGATGTATATAGATTATGCATATAAACTCAATAGTGTGGAAAATCTGGCGGGCAATGTACTGGTTTTTGTCCCCTTTGGGTTTCTTTTTCCCATGGTGGGCAGAGACGGAGAACGTTTTTTTGTGATGTTCCTAAATGTGTTTGTTTTTGTGCTGGGGATTGAAATATTCCAGCTGTTCAGCGCGTTCGGGGCTTTTGATGTGGATGATATTCTCCTGAACTGCCTTGGCGCGTCTTTGGGGTTTGTCATTTACAAGCTGTTGTGCCTTGTCAGAAAAAGAAGGGAGAAGCGGTAAGGATGGAACAATTATTAAAAAGGGTGAAGACAAATGTCGTGATTTCTTCGATTTTGTGTGTGGTTCTCGGCCTGGTTCTTGTATTTTGGCCGGGCCTGTCTATACGGATCGTCTGCACAGCCGTGGGCGTAGTGCTGATTGTAACCGGCGTCACGCGGATGATTGATTACTTCGCGGTCAGGGACGGCAGTATGTATTCCCAGATCAATTTGATTTTCGGGATCGTCCTGGCAGTGGTCGGCGTGTGGATTAGCGTGAAACCGGACAAGGTGCTGGCAATTATTCCGATTATTGTGGGAATTGTGATTGTCATCCACGGCTTGCAGAACATAAAGCAGGCGATGGAATTGTGGCGGGACAAGTATACGAAGTGGTGGGTGGCCTGTATCTTGGGCGTTCTCACGGTGGGATTTGGCGTGCTGTTGATCTGTAGGCCGTTTACAGCGATAGACACAGTGGTCATGCTGATCGGTTTTTTCCTGATTTATGACGGGATTTCCAATATCTGGATTGTTTCCAGAATCTATAAGAATGCAAAGATACTGCGGCAGGAGATGGAAGCGGTAGAGGTGGAAATCAAAGCGGAGCGGTGACAGGCTCTGAATCGTGAAAAATTTACTTGTATATTTTTGAAAGAAGTTTTATGATAAAAAAAGGAGGAATCAGGTATGACAATCGGAGCAATCAGTTTTCAACCGTATGTGTACAATGTGAATGCAATCAGCCCTGCCAGCATGAACAGGCTGTCCAAAATCTCGGATGATGTGCTGGATAAAAAGACCGATTACAGTGGTCTTACGCAGGCGGAGAATGAAAATCCGCTGAGACCCGGCCAGACACTGGATTTTAGAGGAATGCTTGAAATGCAGATGCAGCGAGGCAGAAGCAATGCGGCCAGAGTGATGAGGAACGATGCGCAGGAAGAGACAGACGGGACGCAGGCTGCGCAGCAGACACAGGATGCGGCGGTGAAGTTTGAGCGGACAGCTGCGGATCAACCTGCACAGAGCAAGGAGACGGAGGCTGCGGAAAATGTACAGGCAGCGGACGCAAACGTGGGGAACGGCAGTGCGGGAAGCGATATCAGTAATTTCCGTATGCAGCAGGCGATCAACGCCTATGAAATGTTTATGACAGCGTAACGCAATCTGCTCTGGGAAGCGGATGCTTTTGGCGGTTAAGAATAGGGAAGATAAGGGTCCCCATCTGGAAGAGATCAATTCAGGTGGGGCTTTTTTCTATGAAAGACAGCGCGGCGGACAGGAAAAGAGATTTCGGACCGCCTGATCGGGAGGAAGGTATGCGTGAAAAACTGGAACCTTATATAGCGGAGGACGCCTATGCGCAGATTCTGTCCCGGTATCATTTTGAGAAGGGGAATGAGGGGCAGATACGCGCACTCACGGAGCGACTGCTCTCTGTGGCGGCCCCGGCTCTCTACTATGGGCCGCTTGATTCCGGGGACCAGCGCAGGCTGGCGGTTTTAGTGACGCTTGGAGCGGGCGTGGACGAGCTGCAGGACGCCTATACGCAGGAGGGGCAGCTGGGTGAAAGCTATATGGTTGAGTGTATCGCCATGGAGCTTTTGGGAAATGCTTATGAACAGAGCGCGGAGCGGATACACGACCGTTACGGCCTGTGGCTTGGCCGGTTTGATTTTCTGGGGAGCAGTTCTCCCATCGAGGAAATGGAAAGGCTGTTTGCCATCTTAGAGCCGCAGGAGGTTTCTTACAACCGGGCCTATATGCTTACCCCCAAAAAAACGGTGGCTTTTTATACGGATTTAACGGAGAAACGGCAGGAGTCATACTGCAATCAGTGTGATTCCTGCCGCAATACGAAATGCGCTCACAGAAAGGCGCATCTCACTTATGGCTATCAACAGATTTTCGGGAAAGGTCCGGTCAGGACAGGGCCATTTTCTTGACAGTGCCGATGCCTTTCCGCACGGCGGGTATGGCAAGAAGCAGGAAGGTAATTGCCGCCTCTGCAAAGATATAAATGCCGTTATAAACCAAAGAGTAAGGCAGCGGCGCCCAGCCTTCCCATGCATATTCGGCAAAGAAGATCCAGCCGGAGAGCACCACGAATACATAGCGGCCGAGAATCCCCACAAGGTAGCCTTTGAGCAGGCCGTTTTTCGAGTTGGCGAACAATCCCGAAAGCCCCAGCGCACCGAAGGCCAGAAGATAGTCCACTACAAGCTGCAGAGGGAAAAGAATATAAGGGTCAATCAAAATCTGTAAGACGCCGTAGGCGACGCCGGTCATAAGGCCCGCCCCCAGTCCGAACAAATAGCCCGGAAGACAGATCACGAGCATGGACAGCAGCGTTGCGGAGCCGCCCCAGGGAAAGTCGATGATTTTGATTTCCGAGAGAAGGGTGCCGAGCGCAAGCGACATGGCGCAGAAGGCAAGCTGCTTCACGGTCAGTTTTCCGCTCTTTCCGGCGGTACTGCCGGCTTCCGTGTTCTGTTTTGCAGCGTAGTGTTTCGCGAAGAGAATCGCGCCGATCAGCAATGCGGCTATGATAATAACCAACAGCACATTGCCCAGAGTGGTAGGGACATAGGTGGTTCCGCCCCAGTCGTCGATAACAACATTGTAGAACATAAAAAAATCCTCCTTTGTCTTTCGAATAGCAAGGAGGGGAACGGTAACAGCATGTGCCACACAAATTTCGTGACAGGTTTTCGTTACCAGCGCTTCCCTACGACGGTATTAGCCGCATCAGGTAATGAGGGTTAGAGTCCCGGTCTGATTGGTACGCGGGCTCAATCTCAGCAAAAGCTCCCCTAGCAAGTTATTCAGTTATGCGGCTTTTTGCCGCGGCGGATGAATCCGCTTTTATTACTATAGGATGATGCGGGAGAAATGTCAAGAAGATGACCGATAAAAGGAGAGAAGAGAATGTACAAATATCTTTTGTTTGATCTGGACGGTACGCTGACGGACCCAAAGCAGGGTATTACGGGATGTGTGCAGTATGCCTTACATAAAATGGGAATTGAGGAGCCGGACGCTGATAAGCTTACGCCTTTTATCGGCCCGCCGCTTTTGGATAGCTTTCATGAATTTTACGGGTTTAGTGAGAAACAGGGATGGCAGGCGACGGAATACTACAGGGAACGTTTCAGGGCGGTTGGATGGCATGAGAACGTGGTTTATCCGGGAATGGAAAAACTTCTGTCAAATTTAAAGGATGCGGGGAAGAAACTGGCGGTGGCTTCGAGCAAACCACAGGAGTTTGTGGAGCAGATTTTGGAGCATTTTGGGCTTCGCTCCTATTTTGATGTGATAGTAGGGAGCGGAATGGATGGCACACGCATGAGAAAAGAGGAAGTTGTGGAGGAAGCCCTGCGGTGTCTTCTGCCGAAAGAATTGTTTCGGGGGATTATGGATGGAAGGCGTACCGGAAATGGGACAGTATCGGAAGAGAAGGACGGGGAACGCTTCGATACGTTAGGATATGATATGATAGCTATGGTAGGAGATCGGCGGTTTGACATAGAAAGCGCAAAAGCGTATCGCATTGCCTCCGTTGGTGTCGCTTACGGGTATGCTGCGCCGGGGGAATTGTCTGCGGCGGGAGCTGACGTAATTGTGGAGACAGTGGAGGAACTTGCAAAAGCACTGGGATAAATGAGGGAGGCGTAATGAAAGAAAAAAGTTTTTCTTTTCAAAAGGCGTGGGAAATATTGTTTCCTTTCTTATTATATTATCTGGTTTACAATGCGGTCTATCTGATTCTGGCTTTCCTGTATCAGGCCGCGGTGAATGGGATCGGCGGGGCATACGGGCAGTTTATGACGGCACAGGCCGCGACAGTTACAGGCGCAGTCGGTGGGTTGAGTTCAGCGGCTGGCTCTTTGGCTCTGATTCCGATACTGAAAAAGGAGCTGCTGATGCGGGCAGAAGAGAACATAGAGAGGGCCGTAGCGGCTTTTGGAGGGGGAAGGGTGATGGAGTTGACCATAACGGTCATTCTTGCTTTCAGTGTTTCTCTGGGGCTCAACGCCTTTCTCACCCTGACCGGTTTTGTGGAAAGCTCACAGACCTATCAGCGGGTGGCGGATCATCAGTATGGGGTAGTCTTCGGCATCGGGCTGTTGCTCTATGGGCTGGTTTCCCCGTTGGCGGAGGAGATACTTTTCCGTGGTGTCATTTATAACCGCATGCGCCGGAATTTCGGGCCGTTTGTGGGAATTGTGGCGTCGGGGATTTTTTTCGGCATTTTTCACGGAAATCTGGTACAGGGCGTCTACGGGACGGTTATGGGAATTCTGATTGCCTACATGTACGAGCGGAGCGGGAAATTTTTTACGCCTTTTCTCTTTCATGCGGTGGCAAATCTGTCGGTCTATACGACAGCGCATCTACAGGGGATACAGAAGGTCCTCTTTACGCCTGCGGGCTGTGTGGTATTATTCGCTGTTGCGGCCGGGAGTGTATGGCTGGAGCGGAGAAAAATATAAATTGATTGAAAAAGCGGCTTGCTATTATTGCCGGGATATTCTATAATCAGGACTAGCAGTTCTATCTGTTTTGGAAATGTTCTCTTTTGAGGCATTTCTGTCTTAAGGTTCTTTCCGGGTTCAACGGAAACAATTCCTTATTTTTATGTGACTGGGTTGAATAATCAGGATTTGGTTTTGCGTGGTACTTTCGGTGTTCCTCTTGTATTCAATCCGCAAAAACTGTATAATGGAGGAAAATGTATGGTAAAACGGAACAAAAAGAAATGGTTCAGACACGGTGCATGGTGGAAAAGGCTCTTTCAGCAGCCTCAACCTCTATGAACATCAGAGCAGCTGGAATCCAAACATGCCGCTTAGGGGACTGTTTTATTTCGCAAGGCAGTTTGAGGGGCTGTTAAGCGCCCGCGGAGACGATTTTTACGGCAGGAAGTTGATTGAAGTTCCTACGCCGGTGTATATAATTTTTTATAATGGACGAGGCATGGACGGCGATAGTCTGATGCTCTATCTGTCTGATGCCTTTCCCACAGGAAGGGGAAGCGGTTGTCTGGAATGTACCTGTGAAGTGCTGAACATTAACCGCGGGCATAATAGGGCGCTGATGGAAAAGTGTCGCCGCTTGTGGGAGTATTCCGAGTTTTCAGCGGAAATTGAGGAAAACATAAAAAGCGGTATGGACAGGAGGGAGGCAGTAGAGACTGCCATGGATGCCTGTATCGAGAGGGGAATCCTGAGAGATATCCTGATCAGAGAGAAAGCGGAGGTACTGGATATGCTTATAACAGAATATGACGAAAAGAAGCATTTGAAAAATACCTATAGGGAAGGCAGGGAGGACGGTTTAAAGGAAGGGCGTGCGGAAGGACGTGAAGAAAAGCTTCAGGAACTGGTAACAAAGAAACTGTCTAAGGGTAAAACGTGTTCGGAGATTGCCGAGGACTTGGAGGAGGATATTTCGGTCATTGAGCGGATCGCCTCTGATTTCATTCCCAAATAAAAATAAAAAAAAGAATATATAGGCATATTTTGGTATGATGAAGTTGACATAATGTACTATTTGATGGTACATTTATTATGTTAACATAATGCGGACATTTGCGAAAGCGAAAGGATATAGATACTTATGAGAAAAACGGGACGGTCCTTATATCATATCAGATACTTTGCCTTTGCCATGGCGGCGGTTATCGGGCTGCTGCCTCCCTGCGCGGCGATCGCGGCGGAGGAAAATATGCCGGAGGAGGGCACGGTACAAGAGGATACCGATGAAAACGAGAGCATATCGGGCGATGGTCTGGAAGGCAAAGAGCCGATTACATACATTACAGCATTTGAACCTCTTGCGGAGGAAGATGCGCTTTTATCCTGTGTGGAGAAACCGAGTCTGGAAGAATTGGCAGATTTATTCCCGGAAACGCTTGTGGTGTGGATGGAGGGAGAAGAGGAATCTTCCGAGTTGGCGGTAACGTGGGAGAGCGAAGAGGATTTCGAGGGGACGAAATCGGAGCGCTATACCTTCTATCCGAAATGGGATGAAACGCTGTATTTGATCGCAGATTCTGTCGAGGATGAGATAGAAATTCCGACGGTCACGGTAGAAGTACCCGTGGAAAAGGGGATGATCCCCGAGCTGGAAAAGGCGAAGAACGCCCTCAAGGAAATTATAGGGAATAAAAGCATTCTTGCACTGGTGTATCTGTGCGATGAATATGAGGTGAAGAGCGAACCCTCGGCAGATGCCGATACGGTTCATACCGTAGTCAGCGGACAGTCTGTGCAGATAACGGATGCAGAACTGGATACATCCGGCAATGTCTGGTATCAGGTTTTATTTTATCAGAATGGAAAAGAGTATACCGGTTACATAGAGAGGGGATATCTGGCGGCCTCCGATGAAGCTTTTATGCAGTGGGCGGAAGAGTATATTGAGCTTCCTCCGGCGCCCAGAATGATGAGGGCAAGGAGAGCGGCGGCCAGTTATCCGGATGTGGAGCAGTTTCCCGCTTCTTATCAGAATGCTTTGTATACATTGAAAGCCCAGCATCCGAATTGGGTTTTTGTCAGGATGGACACAGGGATTGACTGGAATACTGCCATATCCAGAGAGATGGGAGATAAGAGCCTGATTCCGTCAACCAGTTCCGGTTCCTGGCAGAACGGCATATATGGACAGGGATGGAGCTATGCGTCAGAGGGTATCCTCAAATATTACATGGATCCGAGAAACTTCTTGACAGACCCGGCTGTTTTCCAGTTTGAACAGCTGACTTATAACGCTTCCTACCACACGGCGGAGGCGGTACAGGAGATCCTGAAAAATTCCTTTATGTCTTCCGGTATTCCGGGGGATAGCAGGACTTACGCGCAGGCGTTTAACGCCATCGGACAATCGACGGGAGTAAGTCCTTTCCATCTTGCCAGCAGAGTGTTGCAGGAGCAGGGAACGAAAGGCACATCCGCCTTGATATCAGGCAGTTATCCGGGGTATGAGGGATATTATAATTATTTCAATGTGGGCGCTTCCGGAAAGACGGATGCGTTGGTCATTCAAAGCGGTCTGAAAAAAGCGAAAGAACAGGGGTGGAACACCCGGTATAAGTCGCTGAACGGCGGCGCACGTGTGATAGGTGCAAACTATATTCTGAAAGGGCAGGATACACTTTATTTAGAGAAGTTTAATGTTTCAGGCGGATATCACGCCAATTTTACCCACCAGTATATGCAGAATATTCAGGCACCTAACTCCGAAGCATCTAATATTCGGAAAGCGTACAACAATGCGGGCGCTTTGGAAAACAGCTTTGTATTTAAAATTCCGGTATATCGCAATATGCCGGCGTCGCCATGCACGAAACCGAATACGACAGATGTGCTTACCTTTGATAAGACAACGGTAAGCAGCCTGGAGGTCGGTAAAACGGTTACGTTGACGCCTTGTGTAAACGGCTCAAAGGTAGATTATATCAGCAATATGACTTTCAGCAGTGACGATCCTTCTGTTGCAACCGTGGACAGTGCGGGAAAGGTCACGGCGGTATCGCCGGGCAGCGCAGTGATCAGCTGTACCAGAAGCGGAGCAGGATCGGCAGTTTGTACGGTAACCGTGGTGAAAGCACAGCCCAATGTATCGACGCCGACTCTGTCACCCTGTACCTATCGGGAGGGGCTGCAATTGTCAGATGTATCCCTGCCGGATGGATGGACATGGGTAAAAGGAGATACAAAAATAGAAGCGGGCACCCATTCTTATGAAGCGTTATACACGCCGGCCGATACGGTAAAATACAATACCGTCACCAGAAATATCAGTTTTCGGGTAAATAAGGGAATTCCGATTTGCGTGATGCCGGAGGAACCGAGAGTTTTTGCAGGCACAACCTTGGGGGAGATTGCTCTTCCGAAAGCGTTTGTATGGGAGAGCGATACGGAAATAGTATTGCAGGAACCGGGAGAGTATACCTATTATGTGTCCTATAATCCGGATGAGAATAATTATCATGCGGTGGATCACATTCCGTTTATCGTACAGGTAGTCGGTGAGTCGTCAGGATCAGACGACGGGGATGATACGCCCGGCGGCACAGGAACGGGCGGCAATACAGGAAGCGGAAGCAGCACAGGAACGGGAAGTGGAAGCGGCACAGGAACAGGCGGCAATACGGGAAGCGGAAGCGGCACAGGAACGGGCGGTAACACAGGAAACGGAAGCGGCACAGGAACGGGCGGTAACACAGGAAGCGGAAGCGGCACAACATCGAGCGACAGCACAGGAACGGGCGGCAGCACGGGAACAGGAAGCGGAAGCGGCACAACATCGAGCGACAGCACAGGAACGGGCGGCAGCACGGGAACAGGAAACGGAAGTGGCACAACGTCAAGTGGCAGCACGGGGACGGGAAGCGGAAGCGGCACAACGTCG
>DKUO01000034.1 GCA_002490705.1 Lachnospiraceae bacterium UBA7202 | reverse complement strand
AAAAGTCACTTCATAACAGGAGTAAGGAGGAACGAAGACAATGTACGATCCGAAATCTATGTGTGCGGATGATTTTATCAATCACGAGGAAATTCTGGAAACGCTCGAGTACGCACAAAAAAACAAAGACAATCTTGCGCTGATCAATGAGATACTGGAAAAGGCGCGGCCGAAAAAGGAAGGAAATTCTACGGTATGCGCGGGACTTTCCCACAGGGAGGCGTCTGTGCTTCTGGCCTGTGAGGACAAGGAGATCTTAGAAAAAATTTATGCGCTGGCGGAGGAAATCAAGCTGGCTTATTATGGCAACAGAATTGTGATTTTTGCGCCGCTGTATCTGTCGAACTACTGTGTAAACGGCTGCGTATACTGTCCCTATCACATGAAAAATAAAAAGATTCCCAGAAAGAAGCTGACGCAGGAAGAGGTGAAACAGGAAGTAATCGCACTACAGGATATGGGGCACAAGCGTCTGGCAATCGAGGCGGGAGAAGACCCCGTCAATAATCCCATCGAGTATATTTTGGAGTGCATAAAAACCATCTATTCCATCAATCATAAAAACGGAGCCATCCGGCGTGTCAACGTGAATATTGCGGCGACGACGGTGGAGGAATACCGCATGTTGAAAGAGGCGGGAATCGGCACTTATATTTTGTTTCAGGAGACGTACCACAAGGAGAGCTATTTGGAACTTCATCCAACAGGCCCCAAGCATGATTACAATTATCATACCGAGGCGATGGACCGCGCGATGGAGGGCGGTATTGACGATGTGGGACTTGGCGTGCTCTTCGGGCTGGAATTATATAAGTATGAGTTTGCGGGACTTCTCATGCACGCGGAGCATCTGGAGGCTGTGCACGGGGTAGGGCCTCATACGATCAGCGTACCGCGGATTAAACATGCCGACGATATCGACCCTTCGGCTTTTGACAACGGAATAGATGATGAAACCTTTGCAAAGATATGCGCGTTGATCCGTATCGCCGTCCCTTATACGGGAATGATCATTTCCACAAGGGAGAGTCAGGCGGTGCGGGAGAAGGTGATTCGTTTGGGTGTATCGCAGATCTCCGGCGCATCCAGAACCTCCGTGGGCGGTTATACCGAGGAGGAGCGGCCCACCGATACGGAGCAGTTTGACGTATCGGATCAGCGTTCGCTGGATGAGGTGATCCGCTGGCTGATGGAGATGGGATATATTCCCTCCTTCTGTACGGCGTGCTATCGTGAGGGCAGGACGGGAGACCGTTTCATGAGCCTGTGTAAGACAGGGCAGATTCAGAACTGCTGTCATCCCAATGCATTGATGACGCTAAAGGAATTTCTGATGGACTATGCTTCCGAGGAGACAAAGGCCATCGGAGAAGCCTTGATTCAGGCGGAGCTTGCTAATATTCCGAAGGATCAGGTAAGGGAGATCGCGAAGGATCACCTGAAAAAGATTGAGGAAGGCATCCGGGATTTTCGGTTTTGAAGAAAGGACAGCGTAAGTATATATGGGGATGAACGACACCCCTTCGGGGGAGAGAATACATATCGGTTTTTTCGGCAGACGCAATGCGGGAAAGTCCAGTCTCTTAAATGCGGTGACGGGACAGGAGCTGGCGGTGGTTTCGGAGACAGAGGGGACAACCACGGATCCGGTATATAAGGCCATGGAGCTTCTTCCTTTGGGGCCGGTCATGCTGATTGATACGCCCGGCTTTGATGATGAGGGAGCCCTTGGGCAGCAGCGGGTGAAAAAGACCCGTCAGGTACTGGAAAAGACGGATATAGCGGTTTTGGTGGCGGACGCTTCCACGGGGGTATGCGCCTGTGACGAGGAACTGCTTGCACTTTTTAAGGAACGGGAAGTTCCCTTTCTCGTTGTGTTTAACAAGTCCGATAACGCGGATTTGCATAGGGCCGAAGAAGTACAGGATAAAGATAAAATAACGGACGCTATATATTTGAGCGCCAAAACGGGAGAGGGCGTCCGGGAGTTGAAGGAAAAGCTTGCCGCCATGCGGCCCGACAAAGAGGAGCGGCATCTGGCCGCCGATCTGATCAAGCCCTTGGACACTGTGGTGCTGGTCGTGCCTATTGATTCGGCGGCACCCAAAGGACGGCTGATTCTTCCCCAACAGCAGACCATAAGGGACCTGTTGGAAGCGGGAGCGATTGTGCTGGTGACGCGGGAGAGTGAGCTTTCGCAGACACTTGCAAAGCTCAGGGAGAAACCGGCCTTTGTCATTACGGACAGTCAGGCGTTTGAAGAGGTTGCGGCCATTGTGCCGGCGGATATTCCCCTAACCTCGTTTTCTATTTTGATGGCCCGCTACAAAGGCTTTTTGGAAATTGCGGTGGAGGGTGTGAAGGCCATCGACAGCTTAAAAGACGGGGACCGCGTGTTGATTGCCGAAGGGTGTACGCATCACAGACAATGCGACGATATCGGTACGGTGAAGATTCCCCGCTTTCTGAAAAAGTACACGGGAAAGGAACTTGTGATAGAGACTTCTTCCGGCACAGGGTTTCCGGATGATCTTACGCCGTATGCACTGGTGATTCACTGCGGCGGGTGTATGCTGAATGAGAGGGAAGTTTTGCGGCGTATGCGTTTTGCCAAGAGTCAGGGCGTGCCGGTTACCAATTACGGAATTGCCATTGCGCAGATGAAGGGGATTCTCGGAAGGAGCATTGAACATGTACACATTTGACGGCAGAGTGCGGTATAGTGAGGTGGGCGAGGACGGCTGTATGAGCCTACAGTCTCTTCTGGATTATTTTCAGGATTGTTCTACTTTTCACTCGGAGGATATCGGACTGGGCATGGACTATTTGAAGGAGCTGGGACAGGTGTGGCTTTTGAATGCCTGGCAGATATGCATTGAGAGATATCCGAGGCTGAACGAGCGCATCGTGATCGGCACGGCGCCTTATGAGTTCCGGGGATTTATCGGATGCCGTAATTTCCTGATGAAAACGCAGGCGGGAGAGGTGCTTGCCTATGCGAATTCCATTTGGACGCTTTTGGACAAGGAGACGATGCGGCCCGCAAAACCCAGTGAAAAGATGCTGGAAGGGTATGTGATTGAAGAAAAATATCCGATGAATTACGCGCCGAGAAAAATTGCAGTGCCCGCGGACGGAAAGGCGCTGGAATCCTTTACGGTAAAACCGCATCATCTGGATACGAATCATCATGTCAATAACGGGCAGTATGTGCGTATGGCTATGGATTGTATTCCAGGAGACTTTATCATCCGGCAGCTGCGCGTAGAATATAAAAGCCAGGCGCTGCTTGGCGATGAAATATACCCGGTGGTGGCTGTAGGGGAGGAGGGAAACTGCTACACGGTCTCCCTGAATCAGGAAGACGGGACGCCCTACAGTATTGTGGAGTTTACAACAGGACAGGGAAAGGCAGCATTATGATTCAATTAGGTGAAATACAAGTATTGCAGATTGCAAAGAAAGTGGAATTCGGAGTCTACTTATACGATGGGGAGAATCAGGAAGAGCGGGTGCTTCTGCCCGGTAAACAGGTACCCGGGGGAGCGGCGTGCGGCGATGAGATCGAGGTCTTTGTATACCGTGATTCGAAGGACAGACTGATTGCCACTACGAACAGGCCCAAGATTACCCTTCACGGGGTGGCGCGGCTCCGGGTGGCGCAGGTGGGAAAGATCGGGGCGTTTTTGGATTGGGGCCTGGAGAAGGACCTGCTTTTGCCATTCAAAGAGCAGACCAGAAGGGTATCAGCCGGGGAGGAATGTCTTGCGGCCCTCTATATTGATAAGTCAAACAGACTCTGCGCCACCATGAATGTATATCCCTACTTAAAAAATAACAGCAGTTACAAAAAGGATGACCGGGTGAGCGGAACGGTCTATGAGATCAGTGAGAATTTCGGCGCTTTTGTGGCGGTGGATGATCAGTATTCGGGGCTGATTCCGAAACGCGAACTCTATGGAACGATCCGGGTGGGCGATACGGTGAACGCCCGTGTCACGGCGGTAAAAGAGGATGGGAAATTAGACCTGAGCATACGGGAAAAAGCGTATTTGCAGATGGCGGCGGATGCGGAGAAAGTGTTGCAGGTGATTGACAGCTTTGACGGGGCTCTCCCCTTCAACGATAAGGCGTCTCCTGAGGTGATCCGCAGAGAAATGCAGATGAGTAAGAACGAGTTTAAGAGAGCGGTTGGTAATCTGCTGAAAGCAGGAAAAATTACCATAACGGAGAAAGCGATAAGACGGAATGACAACTAAGAGGGCAAACTGGCTTTTTTTGACGATTATACTGGTGCATATCGGGGTGGTGCTGTTTTTACGGTTTGGAGGAAGCCGGATTTCCATCGACATGGTTACTAATTTCCTGTTGAGCGAAGGAATTTTGATGATACCCACTGCGCTGTTTTTGTTTGCTTTTGCGCGAAAGAACCGGCAGAGACAGCCGGCAGGGCAGCAGGGCGTAGAGGCTGCAAAACCGGGTGCTTTAGGTACGTTTGAAGCGGCGGCTTTCCACAAGGTTAAGATTTCCACGTTTCTTATGATTGCTCTGAGCACGTTTTTGATTATGCCGTTAGTGGCTGTGCTCAATGCCCTGTCCATGCTCTTTGCGGATAATGTCATGGAATCCCTGCGGGGAAATATTGTGGACACATCCTTCCCGGCTATGCTGCTTATGGTTGGAATCGTCGGTCCTTTTTGTGAGGAATTTGTTTTTCGGGGTGTGATATACAGAAGTTACCGAAAAAATGAGTGGGATCAAAGCAGCGGATGTTACGGAAACAATCTGCGCAGCGGGATTTCGGAAATTTTGCTGTCTGCGTTGCTTTTTGGGCTGATGCATATGAATTTCAACCAGATGATCTATGCCTTTGCCATGGGAATTTTCCTGGCGTTATTGGTAGAGGCTGCGGGCAGTCTGTGGGCTTCCGTTTTCTGCCATATGTTTTTTAACTCCGTAGAGGTTGTACTGATGTATGTATCGGACCGATTAACGGATAGCATTTACGAGCAGACTGCCGTGGCGGCGGAACTGACAACACAGCAGCTGCTGGCGGCGCTTGCTTTTTATCTCATAATCGCTGCCGTCACAACGCCGATTGCAGGCTGTATTGTTGTCTGGATTGCGAAGAATGAGGGGAGACAGCAGCCTTTTTCGGCCCTGTTTTTCAGACAGAAGAGACAGGATGCACCCGGGATGCAGAATGGGCAGGAGCCGTATTACCTTTTGAGCGTTCCCCTGATTGTGGCCATTGTGCTTTGTCTCGGATATATGAGTCTGGAATTCTTTTTTTGGTAACGGCGTTTTGGGGAAGGAGAGATACACACAAATTTAGAGAATGCCGAAGGGGTAAAAAAACGGATTACCGTTTCAACTGTTGCTGATCCGGTAACCCGTTCTTTTTAGGGACTTATTTCACAGCCCCTTGCGCGTTAAACCGTCATGTCAAAGTTCGCCCCGATGTGAGGATTGACAGATAGTTCCATAGCCGCAGCGTCCATCATGCCGACAACCTGACTTCCGGTGGTTTCCGCTTGATCCAAGGTCTTGGCAAGCATCGCCACACCGTAGGAGTCATTTACCTTTGCAGAGGACATAGCCATAGATAATCCTGCAATATCCATTGTAATCACACTCCTTTGCTGCATTGTCCATGGATTCCATAGTTAACGACATTTTTAATGCCGTTTCCTATAGTCTCAGTGTACCATAACAGAATGATGGCAACAATATACAATTTTAACAAGAATCGGGTGTGGATTTTCATGCCACAAAGGATCGCGCTTACGGTGCTTGTACAAAATGTCTAATTCCATAATTTCCCACAGATTGCCAAAAATCTTAAAAAATACACAAATAATTCACGATTACAGGTAGATTTTTTTGTAGATATAGATTAAAATAGTAGCTAGATTTTGGTTTTTCAGAGAAAAAGGGGTTGAAGGGTATAGTGAATTATTACGAAACATTAAGAGGGGTAGGGGAATGATTTCAAATCAAATTTTACAAAACACGATTGAGGGGTTGAAAGCGATCGCGAGAGTAGAGCTGTGCGTCATGGACGTAGATGGGAAAGCGGCGGCTATGACGACGGACGAGATGGAGCGGTGCAGCCGGGCGGCGGCAGAGTTTGCCGAGTCTCCGGCGGATTCACAGGAGATTCAGGGATATCAGTATTTTAAAATTTTTGACGAGCAGCAGCTGGAATATATTCTGGTGGCCGGCGGTGTGGGCGAGGATGTCTATATGGTTGGTAAGATGGTAGCCTTCCAGATCCAGAATCTGCTTGTCGCTTACAAAGAGCGGTTTGATAAAGATAATTTTATCAAGAATCTGCTTTTGGATAACCTGCTGCTGGTGGACATATACAGCCGGGCGAAAAAGTTACATATTCAGACGGACGTCAGGCGCGTGGCGCTCATCATAGAGACAGATAACGTCAAGGACTGTAATGCCCTGGAGAGCGTGCGTGCTTATTTCGGTGTAAATAATAAGGACTTTATCACGGCGGTGGATGAAAATAACGTGATCGTGGTGAAGGATTTGTCTGAGGACGACAGCCCCCGGGAGATTGAAAAGACGGCGGCGGCAGTGGCGGTCTATCTGCGGAAGGAAAGCTTCAAGAATATCCGCATTGCCTATGGTACTGTGGTAAGCGAGATTAAGGGTGTGAGTAGTTCTTACAAGGAGGCCAAAATGGCCTTGGATGTGGGGAAGATTTTCTTTAGTGAGCGCGATGTGATCGCCTACAGTGAGCTGGGGATTGGCCGTCTGATTTATCAGCTTCCGATTCCCCTGTGCAAGATGTTCATCAAGGAAATTTTTGACGGCAAGAGTCCCGATGAGTTCGATGAGGAGACGCTGGTAACGATCAACAAATTCTTTGAAAATTCCTTAAATGTGTCGGAAACTTCAAGACAGCTGTTCATTCACAGGAATACGCTGGTGTATCGTCTCGATAAGCTCCAGAAGAGCACGGGGCTTGATTTGAGAGTGTTTGAGGATGCGATTACATTTAAGATTGCGCTTATGGTTGTGAAGTACATGAAATATATGGAATCTTTTGAATTTTAGAAAGCGGCAAAAGAGGAAACGGTAGGAGAGAAAAACGTGGCAGCAAAGAAAAAGAAAAAAGGCCCTGTAGTGGCAAATGAGATTATCACCCTGACAAATGTAAGCAAGGCTTATTCCACTGGCGCACCGGCCCTGAAAGATGTGAATCTGCATATCAGCAGAGGCGAGTTTGTCTTTATTGTGGGCGACAGCGGTTCGGGTAAGTCTACCCTGATCAAGCTTCTTTTGAGAGAGCTCACTGTCAGCAGCGGCTATATCAGCGTGATGGGATATGATCTGTCTAAGATTAAGCACAGGAAGATTCCCAAGTTCAGAAGAAATTTAGGGATTGTGTTCCAGGACTTCCGGCTTTTGAAAGACAGAAACGTCTACGAAAATGTGGCTTTTGCCCAGCGTATTATCCAGAAATCGAATAAGGAGATTAAGAAAAACGTTCCGAGTATCTTAGCCATTGTGGGACTTGCAGGTAAGTATAAGGCGAAACCCAGACAGCTCTCCGGCGGTGAACAGCAGAGAGTGGCGCTTGCGCGCGCGCTGGTGAACCAGCCGACCATTCTTTTGGCGGACGAGCCTACGGGTAATCTGGACCCGAAAAATTCATGGGAAATCATGAAACTGTTGGAACAGATCAATGAAAACGGAACGACTGTTATCGTTGTTACCCACAACCGTGAAATTGTGAATGCGATGCAGAAACGCGTGGTAACCCTGCGCCGCGGCGTCATTATCAGCGACGAGGAAAAGGGAGGGTACATCGATGAGGATTAATACTTTTTTTTATACGCTTAAGCAGGGCTTTCGCAATATTTTCCGCAATAAGCTTTTTTCGCTGGCCTCCATCGCGACCATTGCGGCCTGTCTGTTCCTTTTCGGTATTTTTTATGCGATTGTGGCGAACTTTCAGCATATCGTGAAGAATGCAGAGGAGGGTGTTTCCGTATGGGTATTCTTTGACGAGGGAATTGAGGATATTCGGATTCAGCAGATCGGCGATATGATTGCAAAACGTCCCGAAGTGGCAAAAATGGACTTTATCTCCGCAGAGGAGGCGTGGGAGGGCTTCCGCGACGAATATCTGGGAGAGTACGGAGACGGTTTTACCGAGAATCCGCTGGAAAATTCCGCCAACTATCAGGTATATCTGAACGATGTATCCATGCAGTCGGCGCTGGTGACTTATCTGGAATCTATAGACGGTGTGCGTATGGTGAACCGTTCGGAGCTGGTGGCGACGACTCTGACGGGAGTCAATGCCTTGATTGCCTATGTCTCGGTGGGTATTATTGCGATTCTGCTGGCGGTGTCTATTTTCCTGATCAGCAATACCGTAGCGATCGGCATCTCTGTCCGCAAGGAGGAGATTAATATCATGAAATATATCGGAGCAACGGACTTTTTCGTCCGGTCTCCTTTTGTGGTGGAGGGCATTATGATCGGTTTGATCGGCGCGGCCTTGCCCCTTGGTTTCATCTATGCGATCTATAATGTCGTTTTGACGTATGTAACGGACCGGTTTCCCCAGCTCTCCTCGCTTCTCAGTTTTGTGGCGGTAGAGGAGGTATTTAATGTGTTGGTGCCTGTTTCGCTGGGTCTTGGCGTGGGCATTGGTTTTCTGGGCAGTATCGTTACCGTGAGAAGACACCTGAGAGTCTAGCGGCCGCCAGAGCGCGGGGTGCGAGTTTGATTATAGTTAGAGGGTTAAACTTGAGAACAGATGTGCATAACAAATTAAAAAGAATCACAATTTTGTTCTTATGCCTTGTATTTGTGATTTCCTGTGCCGCCCCGGACATTCCGGCGCAGGCGGTGACCAGCGAGAGTATCAAGGAGAAAGAGCGGGAAATTGAGAAAGCCAAAGAGCAGGTTTCCGGACTGAAAAGCAATCTGACTGATGTGGAGAAGCTGAAAAAGGAGCTGGAGCAGTCGAAAAATGACCTGACGACTTTTGTGCAGCAGCTGGACGGGCAGCTGGCAGACATACAGAAGAAGATTGAGCAATATAATACAATGATTACCGAAAAAGAGCAAGAGATTGAGGAGACGACGCAGGAGCTTGAGGCGGCTGTCGCACAGCAGGAGGAGCAGTATGCCGCCATGAAGAAGCGCATTCAGTTTATGTATGAGCGCAGCGACTCCTTTTATATGGAGACTCTTTTTGGCGCAGACAGCATTTCAGGAATTGTGAACCGTGCCGATTATATTGAAGCTCTTTCCCGGTATGACCGGGAGAAGCTGGATGAGTATGTGGAGACCAGAAAGTATGTGGAGCTCTGTAAAGAGGAACTGGAAGCGGAAAAACAGGTTCTGGATGAGGCAAAAGAGGCAGTTAAGCAGGAGGAAGCCAGCGTCAACAGCCTGATCGATGAGAAAGAAGCGCAGATTGTTTCTGTCAGCGGAGATATTGCCAATAAAGAGGCCGCTATCAAAGAATACGAGGAAATGATAGCCCAGGAGAATGCAGAGATTGCCGCGTTGGAGAAGGCGGTGGCGGAGGAACGGGCAAGACTGGAAGCGGAGAACGCGCGCGCCAGAATTTATAACGGCGGCATGTTTACATGGCCCTGTCCGGGATATAAACGTATTTCGGACGAGTACGGCAACCGTATGCATCCCATTCTCGGCGTGGAGAAGTTTCACAACGGGATTGACTTGGCAGCTTCTACGGGTACGCCGATATTGGCGGCGTATGACGGCGATGTGGTGGCTGCGGATTACAGCGGCAGCATGGGCAACTATATCATGATTGACCACGGAAGCGGACTGTATACGATATACATGCACTGCTCGGCGCTCTATGTGTCCAAGGGACAGAGTGTATACAAAGGGCAGAACATTGCGGCTGTGGGCTCAACAGGGCGCTCCACCGGTCCGCATCTGCATTTCAGTGTACGCCTGAACGGAAATTACGTGAGCCCGTGGAACTACCTAAATTAAGTGTAAGAGGAGATGACCCATTTTGAACTTTGATGACAACAACAATCGTTATTACAATGATTACGGTTACCAGAATGACAACCGCCGCCCGAATCCTTACAATGGTGCATATGGCAGCGGATATCAGGGGAATTATAATAATGGACAGCAGCCTCTGCCGATGCCCGGCAACGGAACGGGAGGTAATAAAGGAGGCGGCAATTTTGTTCTGGGGCTGTTTGTAGGGATCGCCGCGACTGCTTTGCTTGTCGGATGTGTCGCTGCATTTACTAAGATTTATAAGACGGTGGACAGCAAAAATATAAAGGCTGACAGCGTTGTGAGCGAAGATACCGAGGAAAAACTTGCCGCGATTGAAGATGTGATTGAAGAGTATTATTATCAGGATGCGGATATTGATGTAGATGCCATGACAGAGGGCATGTATGCGGGAATGGTAAATTCTCTTGGTGATCCTTATTCTGTTTACTATACAGAGGAAGAGTGGAACGACCTCATGCAGGAGACGGAGGGAGTTTATTATGGTATCGGCGCGTACCTGATGATCGATCCCGATACCGGGCTCGGGAAAATATCGGGTGTTATAGAAAACACCCCTGCACAGGAGGCTGGACTTCGGGCCGATGACTTGCTCTATATGGTGGATGGGGTATCTACCATGGGAATGGAGCTTTCCGAGATTGTGTCGATGGTGAAAGGTGAGGAGGGAACGACGGTTCATCTTACCATATACAGAGAAGGTGAGAGCGATTATGTTGAAGTGGACGTGGAGCGTAGAAAGATCGAGTCGCCGACAGTGAATTATGAAATGCTTGAGGATGACATTGGTTATATCCAGATTACAGAGTTTGACGAGGTGACAACGGATCAGTTTACCGAAGCTTTGGCTGTGATAAAGGGTTCCGGCGCCAAAGGGCTTATTCTCGATTTGCGCGGCAATCCCGGCGGCAGCTTAAGCGTGGTTGTGGACATCGCACGGGAAATTCTGCCCAAAGGTCTGATTGTCTATACGGAAGATAAGTATGGACAGCGTGACGAGTACACTTGCGACGGTAAGCGGGAATTGGAACTTCCGCTGGTAGTTTTGGTCAATGGCAATTCGGCCAGTGCATCGGAGATTCTTGCGGGCGCCATTAAGGATTATAAAAAGGGCGTTCTGGTAGGAACGACCACTTTTGGCAAGGGGATTGTGCAGCGTGTCCTGCCCCTGACCGATGGTACGGCCCTGAAATTGACCATAAGCTCGTATTATACGCCAAAGGGGAATAATATCCATGGCGTCGGCATCGAGCCGGATGTGGTTTGCGAATTCGATGGCGATGCATACTATGAAGATGGCGAGGATAATCAGCTTGAGAAAGCGGTGGAGGAGATTAAGAAGATCCAGAGATAGGAAAGAGGCAGATGTAAACGGGAGGTTTCTATGAATATTGTCCTTTTATCCGGTGGTTCCGGCAAGCGCCTGTGGCCCCTCTCCAATGATACGCGGTCTAAACAGTTTATTAAGATATTTAAGATCGGTGCGGGTGATTATGAGTCTATGGTACAGCGGGTTTATCGGCAGATTCGTTCCGTAGATGAAGCGGCAAATATCACCATTGCCACCTCAAAATCGCAGGTGTCGGCGATTCACAATCAGTTGGGAGCGGATGTGGGGATCAGTGTCGAACCATGCAGGAGGGATACCTTTCCGGCCATTGCTCTGGCGGCTGCCTATCTTCATGATGTGAAGGGCGTTTCCGAATCTGAGTCCGTTGTGGTCTGTCCGGTTGACCCTTACGTGGAGCAGGATTATTTCGAGGCGCTTAGGGACCTTGGCAGACGGGCGGCGGACAGCGAAGCCAATTTGGTGCTTATGGGGATTGAACCTACTTATCCCAGTGCGAAATATGGTTATATTATTCCGGAGAGCAAAACGGAAATCAGCCGGGTGTCAAGGTTTAAGGAAAAGCCGGATGAGGAAACGGCAAAGGAATATATCGGACAGGGAGCGCTTTGGAACGGCGGTGTATTTGCTTTTCGTCTCGGATATGTGCTTGATCGAGCGCATGAACTAATTGCCTTTCAGGATTATCAGGATCTTTATCGTAAATATGATACCCTTCAGAAAATCAGTTTTGATTATGCGGTGGTGGAACATGAGTCCTGCATTGAGGTGATGCGGTTTGGCGGTATGTGGAAGGATATGGGTACTTGGAATACCCTGACGGAAGCGATGGAAAGCCCCAGTATCGGAAAGGCAATTCTCAATGAAAAATGCGATAATGTGCATGTGGTGAATGAACTGGATGTGCCCGTGCTGTGTATGGGACTGAAGGATATGGTGGTAGCGGCCAGCCCTGAGGGGATTCTTGTCTCCGATAAAACACAGTCCAGCTATATTAAACCCTTTGTGGATGCGATTGACCAGCAGATTATGTTTGCGGAAAAATCATGGGGAAACTTTCGCGTCATTGATATTGAAGAGGGCAGCATGACCATCAAGGTTACTCTGAACGCAGGGCATAAGATGAATTATCACAGTCATGAGAGACGCGATGAGATCTGGAATATCATTGAGGGAGAGGGGCGCACGATCATTGACGGCGTAGAGCGGAAAGTGACAGCCGGGGATGTGATTACCATGAAGGCCGGAACCCCCCACACCATCATTGCAGATACGGCTTTACAGGTGATTGAAGTGCAGCTGGGACAGGAGATCAGCGTGGCGGATAAGAAGAAGCTGGAATAATGACAGAGGGATTTTTTTCAATATTCCTTGCTGATTTCGCTGATGCCGTACCGGCTCATAAATTCGGTCAGGTCCTTCTCGTTTTTGATGAGCATGACCTCCTCAAATTTTCCTGTATTCAAATTTTTAAAACCGGCGACCTGTTCTCCTGTGCAGATACTGCATCTGAGAACGGGTTTTTGTGTTTTGGCATTAAAGGAAAGGGGCAGTTCGCTGTTCTTTTTTGGTTTTTTGAAAGATAAAATGGGAAGCATGGCCGTCTCCCTCCTGTCATTTGGATTTGCGCACTGCCGTTTTTCAATGGACAGACGCGGGCTGTTGAGATCATGGTACAGTAAAAAGAATAAAAAGGCAATAAAAATAGTGTTGACAAAGATTACCCAACTGTGTAATATAATATATGGTTAGCGAATGCTAACTTATATTTAGCGCATGCGGTTAGTGAAAGCTAATACATATTCCAAAGAAAGTGGAAAACGTTTCGGAATGGAGGGACGCAAGATGCCGCTGACACTGGCAGAAGTAGGAGAGGAAAACATTATCAGGAAAATCGGGGGAAAGCAGGAAGTCAAGGCTCATCTGGAAAACCTCGGTTTTGTTGTGGGAGGGGCGGTTACGATTGTCAGCGCCATCGGGGGCAATGTCATCGTGAACGTGAAGGATTCCCGCATTGCAGTCAGCAAAGAGATGGCACAGAAAATTATGGTGTGAGCAAAAATAGGATGGAACGAGGAGGAAAGAAGAGATGAGAACATTGAAAGAATCAAAAGTCGGCGATACCGTCCGGGTGGTGAAGCTCCACGGTGAGGGAGCGGTCAAACGGAGGATCATGGACATGGGACTGACAAAGGGCGTGGATGTGCGGATCCGCAAGGTGGCGCCCCTGGGAGATCCGATTGAGGTGACCGTCCGCGGTTATGAGCTTTCCATCAGAAAGGCGGATGCGGAAATGATCGAAGTCGACGTGTGAGAAGAGTTTCTAACCGCTCACAGCAAAGGCTGTTTCGCGGAGAAACTCTAAGTCTCACACCGAAGAATGCCAAAAACAGGCATTCTTCAAAGGTGAATGTATAGTCGTGGGGGTTTATCCCCTATATTTTCAGATTGATAGTTAGGAATAACTAATAAGAGAAGGAGAGAAAAAGGATGAGTATGAGAATTGCCCTTGCGGGTAACCCGAACTGCGGAAAGACAACGCTGTTCAACGCCCTGACGGGTTCCAATCAGTTTGTCGGGAACTGGCCGGGCGTCACGGTAGAAAAAAAGGAAGGAAAGCTGAAAAAGCATGACGGCGTAACCGTTACCGACCTTCCCGGTATCTATTCCCTTTCCCCTTACACACTGGAGGAAGTGGTGGCAAGAAATTATCTGATCAGCGAGCGCCCCGATGCGATCCTGAACATCATCGACGGCACGAACCTGGAGAGAAACCTGTACCTGACAACCCAGCTCACCGAGCTCGGCATTCCGGTTGTTGCCGCCATCAACATGATGGATGTGGTGGAGAAAAACGGCGACAAGATCGAAACAGCTGAGCTTTCGAGGGCGTTAGGCTGCAAGGTGGTGGAGATTTCCGCCCTGAAAGGAAACGGCATCATGGAGGCCGCGGAGGCGGCGGTCGACGCGGCGAAAAACGGAAAGACCGTGCCCATGCACACCTTCTCGGGCACAGTGGAACACGCCCTTGCCCATATCGAGGAGGCGGCAGTACACGGGCTGCCGGAGGAACAGCAGCGCTTCTACGCGATCAAGCTGTTTGAACGGGACGACAAGGTTTTAGAGCAGCTGAATCTGGGAGAGTCCGTCCGCGCTCATATTGAGACGGATATCAAGGCGGCCGAGGAGGAGATGGACGACGATGCGGAATCCATCATCACCAACGAGCGGTATCTCTATATCGGCAGTATCATCAAAGGGTGCTTAAAGAAAAAATCTGCGGGAAAGATGACAAATTCTGATAAGATCGACAGGATTGTCACAAACCGCTTCTTAGGGCTTCCGATCTTTGCGGCAGTCATGTTCCTTGTCTACTATATCTCCATGGTGACGGTAGGCGCTGCCGCCACGGACTGGGCGAACGACGGGCTGTTTGGCGACGGTTTCCACCTGTTTGGCATCGGCTCGGGGGACTATGAAGAGGCGGCTGGGGAGTATGGCGATGCGGCGCTGGTTGTGGATGGCTATGACGCCTATGTGGAAGAAAACGGCACGGCTCCCACAGGTGACTTCCCCTATGAAGTGACGGACGATGAGACGTTAGAGGTAACGGTGGAGACGGCGTCCCTTACAGACTACGAGGATGCGGCTGCGGTGATGGAGCAGTACGGCGATGAGCCTAATCCGGCAGCCTACGGGGTATGGGTGCCAGGCATCCCGGCAATTGTAGGGAGCGGTCTGGAGGCTGCGGGAGCGGCAGACTGGCTTGCAGGACTTATCAACGATGGTATCGTGGCCGGCGTGGGCGCTGTACTTGGCTTTGTGCCGCAGATGCTCGTCCTGTTCCTGCTCCTTGCCTTCCTTGAGGCGTGCGGCTATATGGCGCGTATCGCTTTCGTGCTGGATAGGGTCTTCCGAAAATTCGGTTTGTCCGGCAAGTCCTTCATCCCGATGCTCATCGGCACCGGCTGCGGCATTCCGGGCATCATGGCGTCAAGGACGATTGAGAATGAGCGCGACCGCCGCATGACGATCATGACCACAACCTTTATTCCCTGCGGCGCGAAGGTGCCTTTTATCGCCATGGTTGCCGGCGCGATCTTCGGCGGCTCCGCATGGGTGGCGACAAGCGCATACTTTGTGGGTATGGCGGCGATCATTCTTTCCGGCATTATGTTAAAGAAGACAAAGATGTTCTCCGGCGACCCGGCGCCTTTCGTTATGGAGCTTCCGGCCTACCACTTACCTACCGTGGGAAATGTACTGCGCTCCATGTGGGAACGCGGATGGTCCTTTATCAAGAAGGCGGGCACGATTATCCTGCTCTCCACGATTGTGATCTGGTTTACGACTTACTTTGGCTTTACTTCCGATGGATTCCGGATGCTTGCAGAGGAGGAGATGGATCAGTCTCTGCTTGCGGCCATCGGCGGCGCGATTGCATGGATTTTCATACCGCTTGGCTGGGGAAACTGGCAGGCGGCGGTGGCCTCCATTACCGGGCTTGTGGCAAAGGAAAACATCGTGGGTACAATGGGAATCCTCTATCCCGGCGGATGGGCGGAGATCGGTGCAAACTTTACTCAGGTAGCGGGATATTCCTTCCTTGTGTTCAACCTCTTATGCGCGCCCTGCTTTGCGGCCATCGGCGCGATCAAGCGGGAGATGAACAACGCGAAATGGACGTGGTTCGCGATCGGCTACCAGTGCGGGCTTGCCTATGCGGTGGCGCTGTGCGTATATCAGATCGGTTCCGCATGTACGGGGAACTTACATCCCGTTGGCCTGCTTGCGGCCATTGTCGTTCTCAGCGTTATGATCTATATGCTGTTCAGACCGTATAAAGAAGCGACGAAGCTGACTACAAACATGAAATTGAAAACGGCGAAATAACATTCGCGAAAGCGATGTGCAGATGTAAGATGAAAAAAAGGCAGCCCGGTTCTTTCTGGCTGCCATTGCCTGTATGTTTTTAGTCACGTCCTAAAACGGATAGGATACATTTTTTCATTGCCTCATAGCTTTCCGGAGTGATGTCATGTTCCATCTTGCAGGCGTCGTTTGCCGCAATCTGGGGGTCAACGCCGAGGTGAACCAGCCAATCCGTCAACAGGGTGTGGCGTTCATAGACGCTTTCCGCGATTTTTTTACCTTCGTCTGTCAACAGGAGATAGCCGTCCTCTGAAACGGTGATATATTCACGGTTTCTGAGGTTTTTCATGGCCACGCTGACGCTGGGTTTTGAAAAATTCAGTTCGGTTGCCACATCAATGGAACGTACCACAGAAAGGCGTTTGCTCAGGATTAATATTGTTTCAAGGTAATCTTCAAGGGATTCCTCGGCTTTATGCTGGATATAGCTCATGATGTAACTGCACTCCTTTCCGGAACGGAAATTGTCCGTAAGTTCATCCTAACACTTTAAGGAAGGGGGCGCAAGCATTAACCCAAAAAGGAGGAACAGCTTATGATTAAAATAACAGTAAATATTGACGGGATGGCGTGCGGGATGTGCGAAACGCATATCAATGACGCGGTACGGAACGCCTTTCCGGTAAAGAAAGTGACCAGCTCGCACACGAAGAAAGAAACCGTCATTCTGACAGAGCGGGAGATCCCGGAACCGGAGCTTCGGAAGGTGATAGCAAAGGCAGGCTATGATGTGATAAGCGTGAGCCGGGAGCCCTATGAGAAAAAGGGATTGTTCGGGGCGCTGCGCGGTGTTTGAAAACCGTGTTGGGGATTTGCTCTATCTTCGAAAATATTGTAAGAACAGGGAGCGGTATGCTATAGTTATAATTAGTTAAGATATTTTTGGGATGATGAATGAGGGCCGAACCGATCACCGCATTACTCGTCCAGGTACACTTTAGAACCGGTAGCGCCCCGCTGTCCCTGATATTTGCCGCGGTACGGATGTAATGCGGCCTGATCCATTCGGGCAAATACCAACTGTCCGATTCTGCGGCCCGCTTGTAATTCGATGGCACAGCGGTTTGCGTTAAACAATTCCAGTGTAATTTCGCCCGAGAAACCGGGATCGACCCAGCCTGCATTTTGGATAAATAGTCCCATGCGGCCGAGGGAACTGCGGCCTTCCACAAAAGCCGTCAGGTCGTCGGGCAGGCTGATGTATTCTTTTGTAGTTGCCAGAACAAACTGACTCGGTAAAAGAAGATAAGTTTCCGCCTGCATTTCTTTGTAAGCGATTTTATTGGTAAAGGTAAGGATACCTGTGGAAGAATCTTCCACAATGCTGAATGTGTTACCGAGCCGGATATCGACACTGGCAGGCTGAATCTGATCGTCTTCAAGCGGCGATATGGATAAAGTGCCATTTTGCAGTAAAGACTGGATTGTTTTGTCAGATAGAATCATTTGGTATACCTCCACAATAGGGGTCTGTAGGGCCGGTTTTCATGTTGCCGTTATATAGGGTGATTGTATCACATGTGTTTTAAGGCGGGCAATTAGTTTTTGGAGATAGGGGGGGGGGGAGAACGTCATGAAGAGAAAAGCAGAAGTATCTGTCCTGGAATTTTTGAACAGAGAAGAATTCAGGGAATGGCTTTGCTCTCATTGCCAGTCAGAGGAGGGCGTTTGGCTTTTGTTTGGAAAAACTGGCGGACCGAAAACGATAAAAGCGGAGGAAGCGTTGGAAGAGGCGCTCTGCTTCGGATGGATTGACGGACAGATGCAGAGCATCGACGATCAAACTTATAGGAAATATTTTTCCATGCGCCGGGAGAAGAGCAAGTGGTCGGAGAAAAATAAGAAATTGGTCAAAAAACTGGAAGAGCAGGGGATTATGACTGATTTTGGCAGAAAGAAAATAGAGGAAGCCAAAAGAAACGGTCAATGGGATGCGCCAAAACCCGCTGAGATTACGGAGGAACAAATCGCCTGCGTGTCTGCATTGCTGGAAGGATACGAGCCCGCCGGCACAAATTTTCAGGCGATGCCTTTATCGGTTAAGAAAACCTATACACGGGCATATTTTGACGCCAAAACAGATGCAGGACGGGAAAAGAGAATTGCGTGGATGGTGGACAGGCTTAATAAAAATTTGAAGCCTATGTAGTCAGCGCTTTTTTAACCACCCTTTGAAGGAGCTAACATGGAGTTAAACAGAGAAACCGCAGAGCAGGCGTTAAAAGAAGCCTCACAATCCAATCCGGGGGCGTGGACAGACCATTCCCGATATGTAGCTGAAGCCTGCAAAAATATAGCATCGCGTTGTAAAAACCTATCCGCAGAGCAGGCTTATCTTTTCGGGCTGCTACACGATATTGGGCGCTATGCCGGAGTCTGTTCAGAACGGCATCTGATAGACGGCTATCGCTATTGTATGGAACGCGGATGGGAAAAGGCGGCGCAGATCTGTATTTCCCACGCGTTCATGATACAGGATATTGACACCTCCATTGGGAAATTCGATGTCAGTAAAGAGGATTATCTGTTTATGAAAGAGTTTGTCGCAAATGCGGTCTATGATGATTATGACCGGTTGGTGCAGTTATGCGACTCGCTGGCTCTGCCTACGGGTTTCTGCCTTTTGGAGAAGAGATTTGTAGATGTGACGATACGGTACGGCGTTCACCCGGCGACCATAGACAGATGGAAAAAGATTTTAGAGATTAAAGAACTGTTTGAACAGAAAATCGGCTGTTCCATTTATACCCTCCTTCCGGGCGTTGTAGAAAACAGTTTTCGGTAGGAGGGTTGTTACCTATTAGGAGGCAGGTTAGTTAATGCCTTAAGAAAATTTTCGATGAGTTGATTTACTTCATTCGGTTTGTCTGTGTTGGAATTATGACCGGCGTCTTTGATCCACGCAACAGGTATCCCCGTCTTTTTGTGCCAGGCTTTTGTGTACCGGATGCAGGAGCCGGCATGATCTTTTTCCCCGCAGATGAGCAATGCCGGACAGGGTAGTTTATAGGGCAGGTCTGCTTCCATTGCCTCCGCCAGTATTTTGAATCCATGACCGGCTATTTGAGCATAACGTTTTTGATCGCCTTCGTATACGGAAATCATATTTCGCATTAACTGTCTGCCATACTCGGATGTGGCAACGCCGTTGCATCCTGCTTTTGTAAGAGATTTCCAAGGATAATGGCGGTAGACGGGTTCCATTCTTTTCAAAAGCCAGAGTTCAATACCTGTCACATAACATCTTTGCAGAGGTGCGGAATCTATGGAGATAAAGCCCTTTAACCTGTCTGGGAATAATTCCGCATAGGCTTGTCCCACATAGCCGCCCATGGACTGACCGACGATAACCGGCTTTTCGATCTCTTCGGCTTTCAAAATCTCATCCAGCCACCTTGCCTTGTCCAATAAACTGAAGGTAAAGGAAAAGGGCCATGACGAGGCATGTCCGGGAGCGTCCCAGACAAATGTCTGATACGTGTTTTCAAAATAAGCGATCTGTTTGTCAAACAATCTGTGATCCGCAGTCAAGCCGGGCAGAAAAATCAGGGTCGGTTGATCGTTTCTTTTCCTTTCGTTGATCCAGTAATGAATGGCTCCGCAAGGCGTGGCATATGTCTTTTCCGTCATTATTTTTTTCCTTTTTTCCAGATTCAAAATAGAAACTTTTTTGATTATATCACAGGCTCTTTACGGCGGCAAACTTTCGTGGAGACAGGCGCGCTTCTATGGTAAAATGATAATAGGCAATGTTCTGGTAAAATCAAGCGGTAGAGAAATGCGTGCGGATAAGAGACTTGCGGGGGTGCGGTATGGCAAAAACAGGGATGAGACGGATAACGGTTTTTTCTTTTGTGGTAACGGTAATAGCAGGTATATTGTGTTGTTACTTTGACAGAGATATATACTTAACATTAGCTATTACATTTGCGACAATATTCTATCATTTGGGCATGAGATTACTGGTTGGATGGCTTTACAATATGATCATGAAAAACCGAGCTGACTATACAAAAAGGTGGTTTCAAATATATTCGTGGGAAAACAGGTTATATCAGTTTTTGAAAGTAAAAAAATGGAAGAATAAACTGCCTGCCTATAATCCGGAAAACTTTTCCATCAAAAAACATACATGGCATGAGATTGCGCAGGCGATGTGTCAGGCTGAGCTGGTGCATGAAACGAATATGGCGCTTAGTTTTTTGCCGCTTATTGCGGCCAGATGGTTTGGGGCGTTTCCTGTATTTCTCATAACGTCAGTCTGCGGCGCCCTGTTTGATTCTGTGTTTGTCATTATGCAGAGGTATAACAGAACACGGGTAGTGAGAATGGCGTTAAAGGAACGAAAATAGAAACAAACCGACATTGGTGACCGCCCACAATAAGACGCGGGTTCTTAATACTGAAATGGACTGTATGGAACACACATAATGGTGAACAGAATTCGTGTATAGAAGAGATTGAGGAAATGACTTTTGGGGTATATAATAATATAAAATAAATATAAGAGATATTTAAAGTAGCTTGTATAAAATTTAAGGAGGAAAAGCAATGGCAGTAGTAAGCATAGAAATACCTGATGAAATGATAGAGTTTGCAATGCCATCAAACAAAGATGAACAGCTTAAAATAAATGCTATGATATTATATCCTTATATACAACAGGGAACAATTTCACATGGGAGAGCGGCTGAGATTCTTGGGATCTTCAAAATGGATTTGATTACTTTATATGGAAAAATGGGGTTGTCATATATTGAGATGTCAGAAGATGAAATAGAGGAGGAACTTGAAACGGTCAGATATCTGAAGGAAGTGATGAAATGATTGTGATTTCGGATACAACCCCGATTGTATCGCTACTTAAAGCAGGGCAATTAGAATTATTACAAAAATTATATAATAAGGTTTTAATGCCGCAGGCTGTTTATAGAGAACTTACAGAAAATCCAGTGTATGTAAATGAGGCAGAGATTATTAAAAGCACAGATTTCCTTCTGGCTGCTGAAGTAGAAAATATAAAATCGGTGAGCGTTCTCCGTGCGGTTACCGGGTTAGACGAAGGAGAAAGCGCAGCACTTATTATGTATGACGAACAAAAGGCAGATCTTTTATTGATGGATGAACAGAAGGGAAGAAGGGTGGCCAAACGACTTAATGTAAGACATATCGGGACAGCGGGTATTCTGATGTTGGCATATGATAAAGGTTTGATTCAGGCAGAAAAAGTCAAAGAATGTATAGATATAATGCTTGAAAATAAAATCAGATTAAGCGAAACCGTTTGCAATATAGTAATGACTCATGTAGGTTTGGACATTCAGTATTAATCTGCATGATTTTATATCTGTAGCGGTTCACCATTTAAGATGAGAGGAAAGTTATGTTTTGAATGATGTAGAATATGATTTTAAACCTTTGGAAATTTTTCTTCCTGATCCAAATTATAAGGTTGATGAAAAAGAATTGGAAAAAAGTATAGAAAAAAATAAAGCTATCATAGCAAGGGCAAGGGAGAGCCGGAAAAGGTATTTGCAGAAAGTATGATGTTACCAGAGTTTTTATCTTTGAAGGAAAAGGAGAAATTCTTTCGTTCGCTGAATGGTGAGCAGAAAATAGATGTGTTGAATGAAATTATAGAAGAATCGAAGCATATCGTTTTTCTTGGCGGAGCAGGCGTCTCCACAGAGAGCGGGATACCAGATTTTCGGAGTAAGGACGGGTTATATAATAAGCAGGACCGTAAATTTCGTACGTATAAACCGGAGTATCTGCTCAGCTATGATTGTCTGAATAAGAAGCCAGAGATATTTTTTTCTTATTTCCGAAAGAATCTGGATTGTCGGACTTTCCAGCCCAATGATGCGCATAAGAAACTGGCGGAAATGGAGCTGCAGGGAAAGCTGGATGGAATTATCACTCAGAATATTGATGGACTGCATCAGAAGGCAGGGAGTAAGAAAGTGTGGGAGATTCATGGAAGTGCGCTCCGCTGCTATTGTGTAAGCTGCCGTGCGGAATATGGGACAGAGTATATTTTTGAAGATACAGAGGAAATACCGCGCTGCCCGAAGTGTGGCAAGATGATACGTCCTGATGTGACATTGTATGGAGAGTTCCTGCCACAAAGAGCATATGAAGAAGCCATCGCACTCATTAGGTATGCGGATTGCCTAATCATTGGCGGAACCTCATTGGAGGTGGGGAGTGCAGCGCAGCTTGCGCATATGTATCATGGGAAGTATCTTGTGATTATCAATAAAGGCAAAACGAAGATGGAGGGCAGGGCGGATCTTGTATTTCATGACAGTATTGGTAAGGTGATGAATCAGATTAGGTAAACAGTGCTGAATTAAAGTATTATTTAGATGTCAATAATCGTGTCACCCAAAAACTTCTTGAGGTGGCTGAATAAATACGGGTGATTTTGATATAACAGCATAATTTTTATTGATCAGAGGAGCTTATAGCGCTCCTCTGTCTTTGGTTTGCGCGCCATGGGCGCG
>DKUO01000048.1 GCA_002490705.1 Lachnospiraceae bacterium UBA7202 | reverse complement strand
TTGACAAAAGTCACTTCATAACAGTGGGAATAATTGGCGGTCTGGATAATCAGGTCCACTTCGCCGTCAAGAAAAAAGGAATAGGCCCGGTCCTTGATCAGAGGCGCATAATTGTCAGGAGATACATTGCCTGTTTGGCCCAGACAAAGTCCGTCTACATAAATTTTGGCGGCACAGAGAGGCTCCTGAAGATAAAGCAGGACATTACCATTTCCCTTTAATCGCAACCGCCATGTGGAAATTCCATAAGGATTTTTATCTTCATGAAATAGAGCGAGATTTGGGTATTCACCTGCCCATGTGCTGTAATACGGCGGCCTCTCGGAAGAAAAGTCCTCAGGGGAAAGCAGAACATCGGGATAGAGTTCCCAGCCGTCTACAAGAGAGTAATAGCCTTTTTCTGGAATTGTACAAAGACCGCCTTGTGTAAGCGGCGCCTTTGTTATATATTTATTATCATAAGAGGTAATGGCCAGTAAGCCGAGCAGGCTTACAATGACAGTGCCTGTAATGATTAGAATGGTGTGAAGCGCGAATTTTGTAAATAGCGTCTGTTTCATGATAGCGGATAACCCTCCCAAAATGATGACAAAGGAAAAAAAGTATGAATAATAAATGTAAATATTTAGCCATGCTGACTTTAGCGGCTGTGTTTTTATTTTATAGGGTTGGTTCTATTGTTGCAATGGCTGCGGAGCAAAATATGGGGCCGGTTGCCGAGGTGGAACCGGAGGAAATCGAAGAGCCCATAGTCGAACCGGAGCCGGAGGAAATCGAAGAGCCTACAGCTGAACCGGAGCCGGAGGAAACCGAAGAGCCTGTGGCTGAACCGGAGCCGGAGGAAACCGAAGAGCCTGTGGCCGAACCGGAGCCGGAGGAAGCGGAAGAGCCCGTAGCCGAACCGGAGCCGGAGGAAACCGAAGAGCCTGTGGCCGAACCGGAGCCGGAGGAAGCCGAAGCGTTCACAGCCGGGGCGGAACCGGAGCTGATCGCGGCGTTCTCTGTCAGTTCGGAATCCGAAACCGTATCCACAGGAGAGGCCCTAATGAATTGGCTGGAGTCGCATAAGAACACAGGGGGCACGGTAAGGCTGACAGACCATGTGGTTTTGGACGGAACGTACAGCTTTTGTCCAAACGGGGTAAGCGGCCCTGATCTCTTCGTTGATACCGGTCAATACACCATCACTGTGACTGGGGAAATTGCGTTTTTGAGCAATGGCCGGCTTACTTTTTCGGGAGAGCCTGACGGGCAGGGCATCTTTTGTGTGGCGGAAAAAGGGGTGCTCTCTCTATATGGGATTTCCGTGGAGAGCGATCACTGTGCGTTATGGCAGGAGGAGGGCGCCGGACTGGAAGTCTCTGAATGCGTTATCTCGGGGGATACCCATTATGCACATATGCCCTTTGTTATGTATTATAACGACAGCCTTTGCGCCGTTGTGGAAAAAGGACAAACCGTAAATGATGCGCTTCCCACTCAAATTAATTGCAGAGTCAATAAACAGGGGCAGTTATTCTCCAATGAGCCGGTGGCGCTCTCCTGGAATCTGGAGGGAACGGAAAGGCAGCAGGAGGAAAGGCGGCGCTTTGAGGTACAGGGTTCCTTTTCAGGGGCAGAGTCTACAGAGCCGGTGCGGTGTACGGTAGTTTATAACGATTATCCGCTGACCTTTATGAATGTGAGCGCATCGGTAAGCAGCTACTGCTATACCTTTCAGGGCGGTTTTACAGCGCCGGAAGAGTCTCTGCCATTTACCGTGGCGGCGGAGTATTCCTTCGATGGCGAGAATTGGATTGTGTATGAAGGAGAACAGATGGCAACAAATACCAACTCAGGTTTTCGCATTGACATTCCCATCCAACCGGAACAATGCTTTGCGGCGGCAAGCTCAAAAATATATATTCGTCTGCAGTGGAATGATAACGGCACCCGGTATTTTTCCAATGTGCTTTGCTATGCGGCGGATAACGTAGAGCAGGTGGATGATATAGGCGGAAGCCGGGGCGGGGGAACTTCTATTATCAATCCACCCGACGTTCCTCAACAGAATGTTGACGTGATTTCTTCTGTCAATGGGGAGGCAATTCAGGACGAAAACCGGAATACCGCTTCGGACAATGACAAACCAAAGGTTTCCGCAGAAGACAGTCCTTTGCAAGACGGCTCCGAAAAGGAGGATCAAACCGTGGCGAACGAGGAGGCGGCAAATGCAGAAATCCTGAATGTCGACATAGGGCAGACAGTCAACGCAGAGCCCTCAAATATAAAGGAAGCAGCGCAGGCGTCAGACACAGAGTCCCAGGACACAAAGGAAACGGCGCAGGCGTCAGACACAGAGTCTCAGGACGCAAGGGAAACGGCGCAAGCGTCAGACACAGAGCCACAGGACACAATCGATGTGATACAGACGACTCAAATAGAGCAGTCGCTGTATGCGGCATCAAAACCGCTCAACAAAGCAAACTTAAACCGCAGTGATTCTGAAATGTCCGAAGAGAATGGGGAGACGGTCCGTATCCTTATTGCGGCAGGATTCGTGTTGCTGTCAGGCATTGCCGGAACGGCGGGATTCTGTTTTCATTCGCGGTCTGGAACAAACAGATAACCCTTGTAACGCTTGGTCTGGATATAGTCGTGGTCAGGGCAGAGATCATAGAGTTTTTTGCGGATACGTCCCATGATAACTTGTAATGATTTCTGCCCTTTGTTAATCGGCGCTTTCCATACCGAATCATAAATCTGCTCCGGCGTATAGATTTCCCCGGGATGTTTTGCAAGAAAATATAATACGTCAAACTCGTAAGAAGAAAAATCCACGGAACGCGCTTCAAAGCTTACGCTGCATGAGGCGGGACAGATGGAAAGCGAACCGTAAGTAAGCGTTTTGGGAGGTTCCGCAGCCCTGCCGGAACGGATGCGGGCCTGTACCCGAAGCTCCAGTTCTTTTAAACTGTAAGGTTTGCAGACATAGTCGTCTCCGCCGATGGATAATCCCCGGATACGGTTTTCCTCCTCGGTATAGCCGGAGAGAAAAACAATGGGAAGACCCGTCTTTGCGCGTATGTTTTCACATAACGTAAAGCCGCTCATATCAGGCAGATCAACATCCAGAATGACACAGTCAAGGGTGTTGGATAATATAATTTTTTCTGCCGCCTGTGCGGTGTCTGCACAGACAACCTCATATCCCTTGGCGCTAAAGTATGTTTTATTGTCTTCTAATATCATCGGATCGTCATCCACTGTTAAAATCTTGTACATGTGAATCTCCATTTTTTCTCAACCTGCTGCTTTACGGGTAAGCACAAATCCCGTGATAAAAAACTTCTGATTTTTATTTAGTATAGCATAAAACTATCCTGCGGATAGTCTTTTTCCATTTAAAAAGAGAGGTGAAAATAAACGTCAGGTAACAATCGCTTCCTGACGCTTTTTTATGATAAAAAATATTGTAGAATAATGTTATTAAAGTAGAGAATTTGGATGAGATCAATCAGTAGAAAAGAGGAATAAAAATGTTAGGAGGCTCCGTATACATAGCGTTTATCCGGTTTGCGGTAAGTCTTGCGGGAACGATCCTGTTATTTTCCATTCTTTCCGAGTCGCGGTTTGACAGAAAAAAGACGGTGATCAGTTATGGATGCTTCTGCACGATATTGGTTGTGTCTGCCTGTATCTGGTATGTGGCGGATTGGGAGAGCTGCGTGCGGATGGTGGCTTTTATCATGTATATGTGCTTTGTGGTCTTTGCGATTTTGATGAGCAGGGATTCCGTTTATCTGACAATGTATAAACTGGCGTTGGTTTTTTATCTGATGTCGGTTTTCGTGATTGGCGGTCTGGAGATTTCGATCATATTTTTTAACCGAAATGTGTGGGCGGATATTATTTTCCGTATTTTGCTGAATTTACTTATCGCTTTTCTGCTTTACAGATATGTCAGGGAATCCATAAAGGGTTTTGGTGATTATGTGGAAAATGAAGCGGATAAGTTCAGTATTGCCGCTCTGATCGTCTGTGTGTTGTTCGGCATCGGTTTCATCCTGAATCCTTCGCTTAACAGGGACGTTACCGGGCAGCGGATCTATCAGATTTTGGTGAATTTTATTCTGACGGGGACGTTGCAGCTTCTTGTCTACCGTTTTTATCTGCATGTGGGCAAGGAGAAGGAATATGAGAGGGAAAACCAGCTCATACAGATGAACTACCGGCTTTTGGAGCGGCAGACAGAGATTTTGGAGGAATCTGTGGAATCCGGCAGACGGCTTCGGCATGATATCAGGCATCATAACGCAGTCATGGCGGAGTATGTGCGCAGGGGGCAGACGGATGAATTGTTGCAATATCTGAAGGAGTATGACAGGGAGACCGATCAGGGAGTACCGGAAACGATATGTGCAAATCCGGCGGTCAATAACGTTCTGTCAGCGTATACCAGAAAGGCGCGGAATGAACAGATTGAAGTTACGCTTGACGTGGAGCTGGGAAAAGAGCTGCCAATATCGGGGATTGATCTGGTAGCGATTCTTGCAAACGCCTATGAAAACGCGATTTATGCCTGTATGGATATGAAAAAGCAAATGGACACACGGGCGCGGTTTATCCGGATGAGGATTAAAAGACAAAGAAATAAGCTGGTTATCTCATGCAGCAACAGCTGTAGAAAGGAAACGACCTTAAAGGACGGAAAGCCCGGCAATGAGTTTACGGGAGGCGTGGGGGTTTCGAGTATCATCAGAACAGCGAAAAAGTATGGCGGGGAATATGATTTTAAAAATGATGACGGCGTGTTTATATTTCGGTTGATTATGAATATGGAACCGACAGAAATAAAAGACAGACAGAATACAGCGGAGGAAAAATGACATATTTAACAGCTTTGTGCGACGACGAGACAGAGGAATTGAATAAGACAGAAAAAATATTGAACGCATATGAGAAAGAACATCCCCAAACAGACTTTATCATTGAGTGCTTTGAGAGTGCGGACGAACTGCTTTACCGGATGGAGGACAGAAATTATGCGCCGGATTTGATTTTTATGGATATCTTTATGCCCGGACCGGGAGGGGTATCGGAATCCATGGGAATGGCGGCGGCAAAAAAACTGCGAAGTATGGGAAGCAGAGCCAGATTGGTCTTTCTCACTACCTCCGGAGAATATGCGTTGGAGGCCTTTGACGTGAATGCGTCGCAGTATCTCTTAAAGCCGGTCACACAGGAGAAGATGTTTGACGTGCTGGACACCTTTTTGGAGAGTGAAGAGGAAGAGAAGAAAAAATATATTTTACTCAAAGTGGAAGGAAGATTCGTGAAGGTGGCGGTAAACGATATCGTATATTGCGAAGCGCAGGGGAAAATACAATATATTCATCTTGCGGGAGGCGGGGAGTATCTACAGCGTATGACCATGACGGAGCTCGGAACAATCCTTTCGGATTACGGGGAGTTTGTGAGGGTTGGTTCGGCCTTTATTGTCAATCTGGAATATGTTGACAGTATGAACGCGAGGGACGTCTGTCTGACAGGCGGGAAAAGAATTTACCTTCCCAGAGGCGCGTATAAGGGATTGCGGGAGCGGTATTTCAGTTACTATTGTAAATAACTTCTGAGTTGTCGTAGACTTCGGTTTTACTAAAAGGAGAGGACCGGCAGAGATACGGTTTCATAAAAAAATCCGATGATTCTATGGCGGAATACATCGGATTTTCTTATTCATTTTAACTTCTTTTATTCCGGTAACGATGTGGCATCTCCGAAGGTTGCTTTCCATTTCTCGGCACGTTCATCAATAATTGCTTGTCCGCCGGAGCTTAAGTAGTCGGCAATACCTGCGTCCCATACCTCGTCAAATTTATCAACCGGTGCGGAAAGTGCGGTATCATATACGACATCTCTTTTACTGGAAAGTGTAGGCCCCTGTCCTTCTTCCGAAGTAATCGCACCTACGTTTACATTCTTCGCGCGTCTGATATCCGTGTTGCAGATCTCGTGCGCGGTCTTTACAAGCTCCGGGTCAATCCCGCTGTAGGAGTAAGCCATCGACCTTAATGTAAGGTCTTCGTCTGTCAGATGTAAACCATTACAGGTAATTGTGTAGTCAATGTTAAATCCGGAGTTCTGGATGTCATCGCCGGTCGCTGCAATAATTTCTACCGTACCGTCTTCCAGCTTGTTATGTGTTACGCCTTCCGGACCAATTTGTAGATATTCAATTACGTCAGGGGAGCTTATGAAATCCAGATACAGCATGGATGCCAGAGGCTCGTCGTTTGTCGTGGGGAAGAAAATTTTACGGTCACCGGCAGTACTTGTGACGAATTTGTTATGTCCGCCATTCTTATCCTCAAAGCAGTCTACCACCACATATTTTGCATCCGGACCTACGATTCTTGAAAGGTTTGTCTGAATGCTGTTTTCACCGTCTCTATAGGGATAATCCCAGTTGTGCATGAATGCGCCCACATATCCAGCCTTAATCATGTCGTCCTCTGTGGAGTCACCGCTTCCGTACAGAGCGAAATCGTCCCAGAGTAGGTCTTCGTTATACCATTTATTTAGCAGACGCATCGCCTCTTTGGTTCCGTTCTGTGTCAGCGCTCTGTCATCAAATCCATTGATATAGTATTCGTAATCGGAAATCTCCGGATCAATGAAAGACTCAATCAAAAGCGCTGCCCTCCATCCGACGTCAAAACTTACGGAATAAGGGATCATCTTGTCGGCATCTGCGCCGAGAAGCGTATCCGCATTGTCTCTGAATGCGATAATCATATCCTCAAATTCTTGACGGGTGGTAGGCTCCTGCAAGCCTAATTTATCTAACCAGTCTTTGCGGACAAAGGTGTTGATACGGTTTGTCACGGCTCTCTTGCCTTCCACGGCCCAAAGTGTCCCGTTTACAGGATCTTTGTCCCAGTAAATATTTGTCTCACCGAGCCAATCCCACAAATTGGGAAGCAGAGACTTGTAATCGTCTACATAAGAGCTTAAATCCAACACGCCGCCCATGTTTGCGTAGGTCAGTACAGTAGGATAGTCATAGGTCAGACAGATATCCGGTGCATCGCCTGCTGCCAGAAGGTTATTAATCTGCTCAACTTCAGTCCAACGGGGAACCGCGACAAATTCTACTTCAACATTGTGACGTTCTAGCATCTGTTCCTTAATCCATTTCGTATAGTTGTTGTTGGTTGGATCGGAACCATCGTCGTTACCACGGTCGTATACTTCTACCGTAATCTTTCTTGTGTCTACGAACTTGCCGTCCACTAACTCTCCGTTCGTAGGATCTGCTGCTGCATTGCTTGCGGAATCCTCCGCTGCGGTTGTATTCTGTGCAGGCTCTGTCGTGGTATCTGTCTGCTGTGTCGCGGTTGAGTCCTGTGGTGTGCTACCGGAATCACCGGAACCACAGGCTGCCAATGACAACACCATAGAGCCAGCCAGTAATACGGATAATAATTTTTTCTTCACTTTCTTTACCTCCCTTTCTTTTGATAAATGGTATATGAATGAGCGGATTATAAAGCTTTCATAATCCGATTATTCCGGATTATTCTTTGACTGCTCCCATCGTAACGCCATGAATAAAGTATTTTTGCAGCCATGGATAAATGCACAAGATCGGTATGGTCGAGAACATAACAATCGCTGCCTTCAGTGATTCGGTAAGTCCAGGCGTGGAAAAGCCCTCCTGTGTCGTCACCTCTACGTTGTTCATGTTGTTCAGAATGTTGTACAAGAACAACTGCAGCGGATAAAAAATCTCTTTGTTCATATACATCAGCGCATCCGAGTATCCGTTCCAACGGCCTACTGCATAGAACAGGGCAAGTGTTGCAAACACGGGTTTAGATAGCGGCAGATAAATACTGACTAAAATACGAAAATAACTGGCCCCGTCAATTTCAGCGGATTCTCGCAGGCTCTCGGGAATCCCATAGAAAAAGCTTCGCATAATAATCATGTTGTATACGCTCATACAGCTTGGTACAATCAGTACAAGCGGATTGCTCAGCAAATTCAAGTTCTTCATCAATAGATAATTGGGAATGGTTCCCGCATTAAAGAACATCGTAATCGTAATAAAGATATTGATAGCAGAGCGGCCTTTTAAATTTTCGAATATAAGCGGATATGCGCAGAGTGTTGTCATCGTAAGGGATACAATGGTACACACAATTGTCAGGAATACCGTCCAGAAAAACGATCTGACATATTTCATATCACTCAGAACTGTAGCGTATGCTTTAAAATTCAGTCCCTTTGGCAATAAATAGACCTCATGCTTGATTAGCGCATCCGTGGAACTTAACGAACGGGCCAGCAGATTCAGCATGGGAATAATACAGATCAGACTGACAATAACGCAGATGACAACAAAACACCAATCGCCCATTTTTGCAGATTTTGATTTGACCATTCTTTTTGCCTCCTTTCTTTACCAGATGCCGCGTTCGCCGAGTTTTCTGGACAACCAGTTTGCCAACAGCAGGAAAATAACGCATACTACTGATTGGAAGAGTCCTACGGCTGTTGTCAGTGAGAATTGCAGTCCCTTAATACCGTTTTTATAAATAAATGTTGCAAGTACCTCAGACACATTCATAACCAGATTGTTTTGCAGCGCGAAGGGTCTGTCAAAGCCACTGCCCAAAATGTTGCCGAGATTCATGACAAGCAATACTACAATGGTGGGTTTGATGCCCGGCAGTGTAATATGCCACATTTTTTTAAAACGTCCCGCCCCGTCAACCGAGGCAGCTTCATATAATTCTGAATTAATTCCCGCGATAGCGGCCAGATAAACAATAGAATTCCAGCCAAAGCTCTGCCATACGCCAAGGGATATGTATGTCCGCACCCAGTGATAAGGATCGTTTAGGAAAGGAACAGATTCGAACCCCAGAGTTGTCAATATCATATTGACAAACCCGGTACTCGGCGCAAATAATTGCAAAGCCAGACCATATATAATTACCCATGAAAGGAAGTGCGGCATGTAGGCAATCGTCTGCACTACCCGCTTAAATTTTTTAAATACAAGTTCATTGAGAATCAGCGCAAAAATAATCGGCGCCGGGAATCCGATAATAAGATCGAATATATTCAGTACCAGCGTATTGCGGAGCGCATTGATAAAATCTTTGTTCTTAAATGCTTTAATGAAATACTCAAACCCGTAGTTGTCTGCAAGCGGCATCTCCCACACGCTCTGTACAATACTGTACTTCTTAAATGCGATCTGGATATAAATCATCGGGATGTATTTAAATATCAACAAATAGAGCATTGGCAGGGCAAGCAGAACGTATAACTGCCAATATCTCTTCATGTAAACCCCTAAGCTTTGCTTGTTAGATACCGGGGGGGGGGTATTTTTCTTCTCTTTTTTCATCTCACACCTCCATATATTTTTCTTCCTTTTTCATCCGGTATGCCGGATTTTCTGTAGAAGTACGTATTGATTTGGTCGCGCCACTCTCTTGCGTGTTCTTTTTGGTGCAGGAAGCGTTTAAGCATCCGCAAATAGGGTTTTTCCGGAAGCTTACCCTCCAGTTTCATAAACCGATCTACCATGTCGTCCACAATGGCAACGCCTTCAAAATGCGTATCGTAAATATGTTGAATGACTGTCTTGCCGGATTTCAACTTCCAAGTATATGGTATATGGTGAAAGAACAAAAGGAGCGCATCCGGACATCGTTCCTTGTCATCATAGATGGAAGCGTTCGGTTCTCTGTACAGACATGCATATCCTGTTCCCTCATGGCTTCTGTCCACACCGATGCCCTCATGGTCGGCACGGTGATAGGTGCCCCATCTGCTGTATTCGTAACCATCTACACTGGGCCCGTAATGGTAAGCGGGATTAACCATCCAGCCGATACCGAGAGGGGCGGTATATTTTTCATAAGCTTCCCATGCATGCATCAGCAGAAAAAGGAGTGCCTCTTCCACTTGTTTATCGTCTCCGTAGGTCAGCCGAATCCATTCTTTTGCAATTTCCTCCGCCGAAAGCTCCGGCTCAAAAGCGATTCTGCCGAAACCGTACCAGTTTGCCGCTGCCATATCATGACCTGTCCAGTTGGCGTCATCTCCTGTATTGGCTACGGCGGCCATACCGCAGTTATGCTGCCCGAAAGTTTTTCCCGACACAATGTCCTCAACGCGGTCATCCGTCTCTTGCACATAAGTCCGAAACTTCAAAATCTCTTGAAACATCGGAATCAGGTAACACAAATGTCTTTGCTGTCCCGTATATTCTTGAGCAATCTGCACTTCCAACATCTGATTGGTTTGTGTCAATCCTCCGAAGAGGGGATGAACCGGTTCTCTCACCTGAAAGTCCATGGGGCCGTTCTTAATTTGTAAAATAACGTTATCCAGAAATTTGCCGTCCAACCCAATGAAATTGTCGTATCCGGACCTTGCCCGATCTGTTTTTTCATCTCGCCAATCCTGCTGACAGTTATATACGAAGCATCTCCAAATAATGATTCCCCCGTATGGCGCCGCTGCTTCTGCCAGCATATTTGCGCCGTCTGCATGTGTTCTGCTGTATGTAAATGGCCCGGGACGGCCTTCTGAATCTGCTTTAATCAGAAAGCCTCCAAGATTCGGGACTTTGTCGAATACCAACGCCATCCGTTTTTTCCACCAGTTGCGAACCTCTTCTGATAAGGGATCCGCGTTTTCAAGTTCTCCAAGCTCTATGGGGGCCGCATAGTTCAAACTGAGATACAGCTTAATGCCATATGCGGCAAATGTGTCTGAAAGTTCCCGGACTTTATCCAGATACCGTTCTGTAATCAACCATGTAGCCGCATCTTTTACGTTTACGTTATTAATGACAACGGCATTTATGCCAACGCTAGCTGTAAGCCGCGCATAAGTAACTGTCCTTTCGTTCACCAGTATCCGGTCGTTTTGAAAGAAGAAAGAGTTCCCGGAGTATCCCCGTTCAATACTGCCGTCCATATTATCCCAGTGGTTCAGCATACGCAGAGGCATTGCCGGTGCCTTGAAGATTTTCATGCCTTTACGTGCACGATCCGTCTGTACCTGACGGATTAACTCAAATACGCCGTACAGAATCCCCCTAGAATCGGATGCTTCTATTGTAATCTCCCCGTTTTCCTCATACACATGATAGGATTCCGGCTGCATGCCTTCCAGCAGAGCGAGATAAATGCCATGTTCCGTTTTCGAATCCCACTTGTCGGCCTCTGAGCTTCGGCATAATGCGAGCTGTCTGCCGAAAAATCCGGAAAAGGCACGCTGTAATTCTGCTACGCTGCTTTTAAGCAGCGCATCCTGCCCACTGTTTTGCGCCTTTACACAAATATATGTGAGCTGATCTACCATGTCACAGGAACCCTTTTTGGTATAATTGAGCCATGCCTGTTCAAATTCCATAAGTTGAGTCTCCTTCACTTTTAAACAACATATGATTCTACTGCCAGTACCGTAAGCGCTTCCGGCTTCTTTCCTGTCAATTTCCAACTGCGGCTGTCTGGCTGGGTTCCTCCGATATATATCCGATATCGTCCCTGCTCTATCCGGTTCACGCCTTGCTCGTCATACAATGCAAAAGCGTCTAGGGGAAGTCTGACTGCTATCTCACGGCTTTCACCGACTTGCAGCGGCACCTTGCGGATTCCCTTGAGCTGCGCGTTAGGTGTGTTGTCCCTATCAGCCTTTATATAAATCTGCACTGTTTCTATACCATCCCGGCTGCCTATATTTGTGATGACCGCTCGCACGGTAATGCCTTCCGTCTGTATTATGTCGGAAGATGTCCGCACACTGGTGTAAGTAAACTCTGTATAGGATAGGCCGTATCCGAAGGGATAGAGTGCTTCCCCTTTCATATAGCGGTATGTTCTGCCCTTCATGGAGTAGTCGGTAAACGCCGGCAGTTCCTCTGATGTCCGATAGAAGGTAACGGGCATCCTTCCCTCTGGATTTTTATCGCCAAACAATACTCGGGCAATTGCCCTTCCCCCCTGCGCGCCGGGATACCATCCCTGTATAATGGCAGGAATATTTTCATCTGCCCAATCTATGGCAAGCGCGCTTCCGGATAAGACAATGAGAACGATGGGTTTGCCGCTTGTATATGCGATTTCTAGTATTTCCTGCTGTTTGCCGGGAAGATGTAGATTTGGTTTATCGCCGCTTGCATACTGATTTCCCTGATCGCCTTCTTCTCCTTCCAAGCCGGAATCCAGTCCAAGACACATAACAACCACATCGCTGGCTTCGCAGACGGCTTTTACTTCCGAATCTCTGTCTTTGCCGATGCTCAAATCACTGATTTGATCCCGATACAAATGGCAGCCTTCGGACACCAGCACCCGGATATTGTCTCCCACGCGTTCCTGAATCCCTTCGGCAATCGTATAATAGCGGGAGGCCGTCCCCTCATAATTGCCCACAAGCGCTTTTCGGTTATTGGCGTTCGGTCCGATTATGCCGATAGTGCCGATGCGGGATTCGTCTAAGGGCAGCAGGCCGCCTTCATTTTTTAACAGCACCACACATTTTTCCGCTGTTTTCAGATTGAGCTCCTGCATTTGCCGAGAATCTACGACTGTATACGGAATATCGTCATAGGGAGTCTTTTCCTCCCCGTTCAACATCCCCAGCTTCATTCTCGTCATAAACAGATGCACCAGCGCTTCATCTACCCGCTCCTCCGCGATCATGCCTTTTCTTACCGCATCCGCCACATAAATAAACAAATCGCCGCAATTTAAGTCGCATCCGTTATTCACGGCCATGGCAACAGATTCTTCGGCCTCGAATGTTACGCCGTGCCCTTCATGAAAATCTTTAATGGCCCAACAGTCGGAGACCACATGCCCTTGAAAACCCCACTCCTTTCGTAGAATATTCTGTAAAAGAGTTTTACTTCCGCAGCAGGGCTCCCCGTTGGTGCGATTATAAGCGCCCATCACTGCTTCCACACCCGCTTCCTGCACGCAGGCTTTAAACGCGGGAAGATATGTTTCATACAGATCTTGTATGCTTACCTTAGCGTTAAATTCGTGGCGTAAATCTTCCGGGCCGCTGTGTACTGCAAAGTGTTTCGCACACGCTGCGGTTTTCAAATAGTTTTCATCATGCCCCTGTAGCCCCTTTACGAAGCGAACCCCAAGTCTGGACGTCAGATAGGGATCTTCTCCAAATGTTTCATGGCCTCTGCCCCACCGTGGGTCTCGGAATATATTGACGTTGGGAGACCAGAAGGTCAGTCCCTTATATATGTCGTAGTCACTATATCTCTGTTGTGCGTTAAACTTTGCTCTTCCTTCTGTGGCAATGGCGTCAGCAACTTCTTCGAGCAAATCTTCATCAAAGGATGCTGCCATGGAAATTGCCTGCGGGAATACGGTTGCCGTTCCGGCTCTCGCCACGCCGTGCAGAGCTTCGTTCCACCAGTTGTACGCTTTGATGCCCAGCCTTTCTATGGCAGGCGCACCATTTACCATCTGAAACGCTTTTTCCTCCAAGGTCATCTGCCCGACCAGACTGCGGGCGCGTTTTTCATATGTTTCAAGTTTTACTTTGTTTTTATTAAGATCCATACCGATTCCTCTTATGATAAATCAGCCGTTTCCGGTTACTTCAATCCAAAATGGCGTCATGGGAAAACCTTCTTTGTTGTACAGTAAAGCACCCTGATTCGTATTTCGGTAGCAATATCTGATTTCCCGTATTGCTGATATTTGATCCCTACATGTCAACAATACGCTTTTTCCCGCAATTTCAGCTTTGGCGTTATGAAGAATTCCCTTCTTATCTATCAGCTCAAAATCCATAATCTCCGTTTTCTCGAATGCGTCCGGTGCAATATTTGCGGAGATGAAAAACGGATTCAGATCCTGCCCCGATTGTTTTGGCACGGCATACAAGCCGGAGGCACTGCGAAAGATAAGTGTTGCTTTCCATACCGTTTCTCCGTCCGCGGTATTCCCGTTTTCTATGGAAACGGTTTCTATCTGCGGTCCGTCGCATTCTGAATCTTTCCCGTACAGTAGTTTTGCCGCCTGCATGGCAAGCCGGAATCCAACGCCTTCCTTATTCAGCGGATGCAGATCATTGTCTTCCCCGAGATCAATAGCCGTTACCATTGCCGTGTCCGGCGTCTCAAGGGCTCGTCTCTGTTCTTCTCTGACGCGGGGCCAGTCGCAAAACGTCTTATCCCGGTCGGCGTCATATCGTTCTACCTGAAAATTCGGAAGCTGTACATATAGAAAGGGCAGGTTATCTTCCCACTTTTTTCGGTATCCGGTTATCATCCTTTTGAGCAAATCACCATAGCGGCCCGCCGTCTCATGTGTGTTAGATTCCCCCTGATACCAGAGGATTCCGGCTATCGTATATTTATGGCATGGCGCTGTCATCCCATGATACAATCCGGTAGGCTTCCAGCTTACAAAATCGGTTTCGCCTATCATTTCGCAGGCTGCGCCGATATGGTACCGCCAAATGCCTTTTAAATCTATGTCCATATCCTTGGAGAAAAGCCGATACGGCTTATTGTCCGTAAACCGTCCTTGCCCGATTTCACTCTTTACGCGGATGACAATGACATTTCTGCCTTCCCGCAGGATGCCCTCCGGTACGATATATTTTCTGGGCGGATACTGATAATTGGTATGGCCTACCAAAACGCCGTTGATATATACCGTATCGCTATCCACAATCGTGCCAAGCCACAGTTTCGCTTCTTTTCCTGCCATCTGTTTTTCGATTGTAAACTCTCTATAGAACCAGACGCTTCCGATAAAATTTTTCAGTTCCGTATCTTGAAAGAAAAAGGGAATTTCGAGTTCTTTCCATGTGGAGATGTCCATTTGTCCCTGCGCCCAGTTTTCCCTGACGCCGATATCCGCGCTGTCCAGACGGCGGTGCCATTCGTCCGCCTGCCGTTCGTTTTCGGCAAGTCTCTTTGTCACAAAATCATCGTCACAATAGCGATCGGCTACAGCCAAAAAGTCGTCATACCCTTCCAACATATCCCGCCCCATCCAGGATTCAATTCTGGAACCGCCGAGGCTGGCGTTGATCAAGCCTATGGGAACGCCGGTCATACGATAAATATGCTTTGCAAAAAAGTATGCGGTGGCGGAGAAATTCGAAAAAGTATCTTCCGTTACCGGCGTCCATTCGCCGCTTTCTAACTCCCGAAGCGGCCCGTGAAACTCTCGGCGTTCCGTGATTTTGAAAGTCCGGATATTCGGGTTCGCGCAGATATTTATCTCTTCCGGATAATGATCCATTACCCTGTTTATGGGCAGTTCCATATTGGACTGGCCGGTACAAAACCAGACGTCTCCGATGGCGATATTCTCAATGCTTCGCGCTTCTCCGGCACTGTCTCCGATAAGCATTTGGTATGGGCCGCCGGCGTTCATCTCGTCCAGCCGGACTTCCCACACGCCGGATCCGTCAACTGCTGCCGCGTATTCCCTGCCGAGAAAAGATACCGTAACTGTTCTTCCCGGCGCGTCCTCTCCCCATATGCGTGCTTTCTTTTTCTGTTGTAATATCATGCCGTTACCTATAAGTCTCGGCAATTTTAAACGTCCCATTTTTTAACCTTCCCTTACCGGTCTGTCAAAATCCCCAATAGGTTTTCGTATCGCAGGACGTGTCCTGCTCCGGGAGCACTTCGGTTATGATATAGATCTCATTCATGGACCTCTTTCCTGAGTGTTGCGCGAACCGCGCCCGCTCCGGCGATCAGCTCCTTAAAATATTCGCATACGCTCTGTGCCATACCGATTTCATACAGATTTACACCAAAAATGCTGTCATTTTTCAAAATAGGCTGTAGAATTTCGTCCACTTCTTTATCCATCCCGAAGGTAATCCTCTTGACATATGGAAGAACCAGCTCCAGCATGGGATCGGGGCTTAACGTAAAGGGTATGCCCTTGTCGTCAATGGCCATAAGATACCGGAGCCATCCGGCGAATACCAGCGGTATCATTCTCAGGTCGGAGACCTTCCTTTCTTCGGAATCCAGATATGCCTTTATGGTTTCCCCAAAGCGAACGGACAGTTTCTGAGAAGTATCGGTTACAATTCTCTGAGGCGTGTCTGGCATAAACGGGTTGGGAATTCTGACGTTTAACACGGTGTCTATAAACTCCTTTGGGTTTAAAATCCCCGGATTCACTACAACCGGTAACCCCTCCCGGTATCCGATGATTTCAATTAATTTCCTGAGTTCCGCATCCTTTGTCTCGTCGGAAATTTTGTTATAACCAAGCAGGCAGCCGTAAATGGCCAGACTGGTATGAAGCGGATTCAGGCAGGTGCACACTTTCATTTTTTCAACCTTATCCACTGTCCCCCGGTCCGCAAACAGAACGCCGCCTTTTTCCAAATTCGGCCTGCCGTTGGGAAAATCGTCTTCTATCACAAGATACTCGCACTCTTCCGCATTGACAAAGGGGGCGATATAGGTATTAGCGGAAGTTATAATCGGCGTTTGCTCTGCAACCCCGTCCTCCGATAATCTTTTTTCTATAGATTCATCGGGCCGGGGGGTAATCTTATCGATCATGGTCCACGGAAAAGTAACTTTCTTTCGATCGCGGATGTAATCTATGAATCCTGTCTCCGCCAGTTCTTCAGCGACCCATCTGTCTGCAAAGGCGGTTACTGCCATGTACAATTTATCGCCGTTGTGAGAACAGTTATCCATGCTTACCAGAGCAATCGGTTTTTTGCCCTGTAGATATCGCTGATATAGCAGCGCGGTTACTTTTCCCATATAGCTTGCCGCTTTCTTTGGCCCTGCGAAAAAGTCCTTTTCCACCTGCGGGAAAAGTTTCCCCTCTGCGTCGGCAATCTGATAACCTTTTTCTGTAATGGTAAAGGAGGCCATTTGCAGAGAATCCTTTGTGAAAATTTCTACCAGCCTCCGGTATTCGCATTCGTTACCGGTATCCAGAATGTGGGATTCCACAATGCTTCCGATGACTGTTTTCTCAATGCTTCCATCCGACTTTAACGTTGCGAGAATATTCAGGTCGTCGTGGGGGCGGTAGATTTTGTCTATTATTTCATAGTCGTATCCCTCGACGACGATGAGCCCTCTGTCAAGGACGCCGTCGTTTAGTAAATTTTGTACAGTGTTTGCTTGAAACGCACGAAAAATATTACCTGCGCCAAAATGAATCCAAAAGGGGTTTTCCCTTGTCAGCGCTGTCACGCGTTCCCGGTCGTACTCCGGAAGCCGATAGCCTTTTTGAGACCATTTGCGCCTGTTTTCCGCGCCCGTTATTCCCTGAGTGCTTAAATACATCTTTTCCTGTCTCCCTTGCTGATCGCTTCCCATAAACCGTTCAAATAAGCGGCGCCTAACGCCCTGTCGTATAGGCCGTATCCCGGCATGGCTGTCTCATCCCATATCATACGGCCGTGGTCGGGGCGTATCGGGCCTGCAAATCCGGTATCATAAAGCGCTTTCATGATCGCATACATATCAAAGCTGCCGTCTGAGGATAAATGTGCCGCTTCCTCAAAATTTGTGGGTGTAATAAATTTCAAATTTCGTACATGAGCAAAATGAATCCGTCCTTTTAAGGCATGAATCATCTCAACCAGATTGTTTTCGCGGTTTGTTCCGTAGGAGCCGGAGCAGAATGTTACTCCATTATGCGGATTATCAACCATTTTCATCATTCGCAGGATATTTTCCTGATTGATAATTATTCGTGGCAGACCGAAAACGCTCCAGGCAGGATCGTCCGGATGAATGGCCATGTTAATGTCATACCTGTCGCAGACCGGCATGATCTTTTCCAGAAAATATTTCAGATTTTCAAATAATTTTTCACTGTCTATCTCTTTATACAGATCAAAGAGCTCCCGGATGTGTGCCATCCGCTCTGGTTCCCAGCCCGGCATTACGCTGCCGTTCGCCGCCCCCGATATGGAGGCAAACATGGTATCCGGATTGAGAGCATCCACTGCTTCCTGCGTGTAGGCAAGCACCGTAGAGCCGTCCGGACGGACTCTTGCAAGCTCGGTTCTCGTCCAGTCAAATACCGGCATGAAATTATAGCAGACAAGATGAAGATCTTCTTTGCCGAGATTTTCAAGCGTCTCTATGTAAGCGTCAATATATTTGTCCCGTTCCGGCGTTCCGGCTTTAATTGCATCGTGGATATTTACGCTTTCGATTCCCGCGATGTGGAGTCCTGAGGCTTCCACCTCTTCTTTCAATGCGCGTATCCGCTGGCGGCTCCAGATATCCCCCGGTGCCGTGTCATACAGCGTCGTTATAATTCCCGTTACCCCCGGAATTTGCCGGATCTGCTTTAGTGTAACCGTATCAAAGTCACTTCCATACCATCTGAATGTCATTTCCATTTCGGTACGCCTGCCTCCTGTTTTTTCACCGATGATTTCATTATATAAACCGCATTCCCGATTCGCCATTGCCTGAATTGTGATCTATATTGCAAAAGTTGTTGTCTTTTGCTATTCTTATATTAATTTTGAGAATAGTAGAGGTAATTTTACAATGAAACAAAATCTGCAAAGTACATTTGATCCCAGACAATATATGCTTTCCCGCGATTTTGAGATCTACTTTTATAACGACAAGAATCCTGCTAAGGTAGATTTTCATACGCATAATTACTATGAATTTTATTTTTTTCTGGAGGGCGCTGTCAGCATACAGGTCCGGCAGGAAATTTATCCCCTTTCTTTTGGGGATATTTTACTGATTCCGCCAGGAACTCCGCATCGCCTTGTGATTCATGACCACAACGTGCGTTACAGCAGATTTGTTTTTTGGATTAGCCTCGAATATTGCGAAAGCCTGCGCGCTGTTTCTGAGGACTATATTTATCTCATACAAAAGGCTGCCAATGACAATATCAATATTTTCCACAATGACCGGATTACTTTCAATACGATACAAACCAAAATTATAAGGCTGCTTGAGGAGATACACGAAGAACATTTCGGCCAAAAAGCGCAGATTTCTCTGTGTGTCAGTGATTTGATATTACATATAAACCGGGTTATTTACGAGAGGGATTCTCCCATAACGAAAAGCAGTGAAAGCTCTCTTTATGAAAAGCTGCTGAACTATATCGAAGAACATATTGACGAGGAATTGTCTTTGGATGCGCTTGCAGAAGTGTTTTATGTGAGTAAATATCATATTGCGCATATCTTCAAAAAGAACCTCGGACTTTCCATACATCAGTATATTACGAAGAAACGGCTTGCTCTTTGCAGGGATGCCCTGCTTAGCAACAATAGCATTACACAGGTTTATTCTTCCTATGGGTTCGGGGATTATTCTGCCTTTTACCGGGCGTTCAAGAAGGAATACGGCACATCTCCTGTGGTGTATAAGAAGATGTATGCAGGTAATTATATGCACAAACAGACCGAAGCATAGTCGTGAACATGTTCTTCCTGTTTCTATTTGCCCAGCTTAAAAATTTTTTTAGGTGCAATCTATACCTCCAAAAATGCGATTCGTTCCTTTTTGTTACAAAAAAATTATTTTTTTGCTATGCTGAAACAGCGGTGTACAACAACCGGATGAAACGAGGTGCGGACGATGTTAAGGACAATTAAGGGAAGACTTACGGTCAGCATGATCGGTATTGTTGTGGCGAGTATTCTTTTGACCACAGCGGGAATTATTACGGTGGCGGGAAGACAGACCATTCAGGATCAGACGCGGGCGTTACAGTTGAATGCGGACAAATATGCCGAAGAAATCAATACATGGATTGAGAGCGAAAAGGTGCTTGCGGAAGGAACCGTGAAGAGCATAGCGGCCGGAGGCACGACAGAGACGGAGTTCATCCAGTCCGTTGTGGATACCCACGCGCAGGGCAGGGAAGAACTGCTAAATCTGTATTGTGGGACAAGCGACAGCAGATTTATCTGGTCGAACAGAGAGATTGAGATGCCGGCGGATTATGATCCGGTGGAGCGGGGATGGTATCAGCAGGCAGCGGAGGCGGGTACGGTTATCGTGACCGATCCGTACTGTGACGCACTGACAGGGCAGATGTGCACAACGATTGCCGCGCCGGTATTGATAAATGACGAGCTGGCCGGCGTGATCGGTTTGGATGTAACGCTGGGAACCGTGACAGAGCTTACGGGGAGCATCAACTATGAGGAAGGGGTATACGGATTCCTTCTCGACAGTATCGGACAGTATGTAGCGCATAAAAACAAGCAGTACGAGCCCACGGCGGAGACGACGGTTCTTGCGGCGGATATTCTTCCGGGGTTGGAAGAGATGATAACAGGCTCGGAGCGCAATATTAAGAAACTGAAGGACTATGATGGCAGTACCTGCTATTTTGCATTGACGGAAATAGAGGGCTGTGGTTGGAAACTGGGAGTTGTGGTGCCCGCCGCCAATGTTACGGGTTCACTTGGAACTATGATTGTGATAGCGGTTGTGACCGCTCTTGTCATTATCGCCTTTGTGGCGGTGTTTATGACAGGACTGATCGGTAGGATGTTAGCGCCGGTACAGATGCTGAAACAGTTTGCCTCCGGTGATTTTTCTGAAAATGCTGTCGTGGAGACTGCTATTCCAAAGGAATATAAAAATGAGACGGAGCAAATCAGCAAGGCTACTGTGGAAGTGAAGCAGCAGATCCGAGAAATTATTTTAAATACAAAACAGGAAGCGGAAGACATAGGCGCCATTGCCGAAGGGACATCCGCGACAATGACAACATTGAACAAGGATATTTGCGATATTACAGATTCCGCTGATTTTGTCATGAAGCAGGTGGTGCATGCGAAAAAACTTGCGGAAGGCATAAGGAATAACGGGCAGAAGCTGGGCGCCGCTATCGAAAATGTAACCGGAAAAGCGGGAGAAGCGGCGGGACAGTCAAGCGACATTACGGAGCGTGCGGGAAAGCATTACAAAACGGCAAATCAGTCCGCAAAAGAAGCGGTTTTACTGTATCAGGAGACAAAGACCGATCTGGAACAGGCGATTGAAGACAGCCAGAAGGTGGGAGAGATCAATGCCTTGACAGAGGAAATACTGGCCATCAGTTCTCAGACCAACTTATTGGCGCTCAATGCGTCCATAGAAGCATCCAGAGCCGGTGAGGCTGGCAGGGGTTTTGCTGTTGTTGCGGATGAAATCAGAGAATTGGCGGATAATTCGAGACAGGCTGTGGATAAGATCCGTCAGGTGACAGAGGGAGTGGTGGAAAATGTGGCTTTCCTTTCTGAAAGCTCCGGTAAACTGCTTTCGTTTATGTCCGACAAAGTTATGGAAGATTATCAGGGAATGACAGAGCTTGCGCAGATGTATGAAAAGGACGCTGCGTTTTACAGCCGGATTTCCGCTGATTTGGGAACCGCATCGCAGGAAATGCATGCGGATATGACAGAAATTAACGAGTCAATTGCTTCGATCACGGAGCTTGTGGGAGAAATAGCGGATTTGATGCAGAAGATGAATCAATCCGCAAAGGACTCCAATAAAAACTCCGAGACGGTTGTGAAACAGATGGAAGAATTATTCCGGTTGAGTGAGCTTTTAAATCAGACGGTGGATTCTTTCAGAGTATAAGTTGCCCTCCCCAGGGACCCCTGACGTTGCGCAATGCAGCGCCGGGGGTTTTTTTTATGGGAGCGGGTATGGGATGTTTTGAAGGGTTATGCTGTTATTTTTTCACCCAGTAAAACCCCTGTCCCGGTACGGTAAGATCCCGGAGGATGACAGGCTTTCCCGTTAGGAGATCCGTGTAAGAACCCTCCTCTTCTATCCATATAGTTTTTGGCTGATCGGCGAAATTATAGATTCTTTCTGATCTGTTCCAGCTGATGCAGTGCGGTAAAAATGCGTCCCTGTAGGGTCTTTCGGTTTGTTCTCTTTTCAGCCAGATCCCAACGGAATTTTCCTCTGTGGATATAGCGGGAATCCGCCGCCTTGTCGGGGTCTTCCTTGTAGGAGTAGTCGTTGAGCTGTCCGATCTCATCGCCGCTGTAAAGCATGGGAATGCCGGATTGGGATAACATGTAGGCATGGAGCATGACGTCCAGACGGACGGCGGCCTCCCATTTGTCTTTATCCTGTGCGGATTCTGCGCTCTCGACGCCGCACATGGAGGCTGTCGTTCCGCAGAACCTTGCATCCTGTGTTACGGGATCGTCGTTGTACAGCTCGCCGCGGCTGACACTGTCCGGTATTTTACCTGTAAATTTCTTGTTTTTGTGGGGAATGAGCAGGAGGAAACAGAGCGGCAGTATATTCAGGAGCTGCTTGCCTATAACATTGAAGGGCTGATTGTTATGAGCTTTACACTGCCCTCTGCGGAACTTGCCAAGTTGCCGATTCCCGTGGTGACGATCGAGCGGGAGGATCGGTATGTGTCCAGTGTCAATACGGATAATTATATGGGAGGCGTACAGGCGACCAGCCTTTTGGCCCGGCATAACTGCGACATTCTCATACACATCAACACTACGGACACGACGCCGGAGCGGCCCGCATATGGGCGTATCCGGGGATTTTTGGATATCTGCGGAGAGAAGAAGCTGAATCATAGGCTGATCTATGTTTCGCCGGGAAATACATTTGAGGAAATGCAGGAAAGCTTAAGCGAAGTGGTTCAGGAGCTGGATACCGCGTATGCGGGCATGAGAAAGGGAATCTTTGTCTCCGGTGATACCCGCGCCAATATCTTTTTGAATTTACTGATTCGTAAATACGGCTCTCTGCCGGCCGACTACCGGATCGTCGGATTTGACGATTCACCCATTTCCCGGGAAGCGGTGATTCCTATCAGCACGGTGGGGCAGCAGATTGAGAAAATGGCTTTTGAAGCCGTGAGTATGCTTGTGGAGCAGATGAACGAGCGCAAGAAAAGAAGACCGGTTCTTTTGCAGGAACCGGTCCACAGAGTGCTTACCCCTATTTTAATCCGGCGGGAGACGACGGAAACGGGGGAGGAAACGGTTATAAATTAAGAATCAGATCTTTGATAAAAGGACTCTACCGCATCGGCAAAGAATTCTGCAGCTCCTTCGCCATACTCGGCAACGATTTCCCTGACTTCAAAAGCGTCAACGGGGCAGCCGCGCTTGTCTGCCAGTTTTTGCAGGACCGCGTCCAACCTTTTGTCATAACTTGCGGCAACTTCTTTGCCGATCGGTTTTTTAATGACATTGAGATAGGATTCTTTTCCGCCGTACCACTCGACGATTTTTGCATAGGTTTTCTGCATTTTTTCTGACGACAGGGTTTCTATATAGTGGGTCCGCCACTGTTCTACGCCGCCAAATTCGTCTATGGCAATCTGTCTCATGTTTTCCGGCATGTGTTCGAACATGTTCTGAAACATTTCTGAGATCTCTGTTTTGTTAAAAATTGTAAAATCCATTTTATTCTCTCCTCTCAGAATATCGTCAATGCTGGCAATCAGACGCTCAGTGCGCGCCTTTTTTGCGACAAGCATTTCACGCTGCATTTGTAGTATCTGATTTTTGTCAAGAGCAGGGTTGTCCATAATGGATTTGATTTCTTTGAGAGAAATGTCAAATTCACGGAAGAACAAAATCTGTTGCAGTGTCTCCAGGGCCTTATCGTCATAAAGCCGGTATCCCGCTTCACTTTTCGCTGTGGGCGTAAGCAGTCCGATTTCATCGTAGTAGTGAAGCGTGCGCACGCTGATACCTGTGATACCTGACAATTCCTTTACTGTTCTCATAAATCCTGTGGCCTCCTGTTCCTGATATGATTACAGTACACTATGACGTTCCGTGAGGGTCAAGAGTTTTTTAAAAAAATTTTTCCCCATATTTATTGTCATTTCAAACTTTTTTTGGCACAATGAGAGAGGATATAATTTTCGAAAGAGGGAAGGGGTATCAGATGGAGAGAAAAGTAGGAACTGTATCAAGAGGAATACGCTGCCCGATCATCCGGCAGGGCGACGATTTGTCGAAGATTGTTGTGGATAGTGTTATGGAAGCGGCTGAGGCGGAAGGATTTGAGATCCGCGACAGGGATGTGATCGCGGTGACGGAGTCCGTTGTGGCGAGATCACAGGGCAACTACGCGTCGGTGGAGGCGGTTGCGCAGGACGTGAGGGAAAAGCTCGGCGGTGAGACGATCGGCGTTATTTTTCCCATTCTGTCAAGAAACCGTTTTGCGATCTGCTTAAGGGGCATTGCAATGGGGGCAAAGAAGATTGTACTGATGCTCAGCTACCCCAGCGACGAAGTGGGCAATGAGCTTGTCTCACTGGATCAGTTGGATCAGGCGGGGATCAATCCCTACAGCGATGTATTGACCTTGGAAAAATACCGCGAGCTTTTCGGAGAAAACAAGCACCCGTTTACCGGAGTGGATTATGTAGCATATTATGGAGAATTAATCAGGGATGCGGGTGCGGAGGTAGAGATTGTCTTTGCTAACGACTGCCGCAGTATTCTGCCTTATACGAAAAAGGTGATTAACTGCGATATTCACACGAGAGCGCGCACGAAGAGGATACTTAAGGACGCAGGTGCGGAAATAGTGGTCGGGTTGGATGATATACTCAACCGGCCTGTAAACGGAAGCGGATGCAATGAGAAATACGGCTTGCTTGGTTCCAACAAATCTACCGAGGACACGATCAAATTGTTCCCGAGGGAGTGCACCGGTCTGGTGATGGATATTCAGAAGGCCGTTTTGGACCGCACCGGCAAGCATGTGGAGGTTATGGTGTACGGCGACGGCGCGTTCAAAGATCCGGTAGGGAAAATATGGGAGCTTGCAGATCCCTGCGTTTCGCCTGCCAGCACGCCGGGGTTGGATGGTACGCCCAATGAAGTGAAATTAAAGTATCTGGCGGATAATGATTTTAAGGATTTGTCCGGCGAGGCGCTTAAGGAGGCCATTTCCAACCGTATCAGGGAGAAGAAGGATAATCTGGTAGGCGATATGGCGTCCCAGGGAACAACCCCCAGAAGATTAACCGATCTGATCGGTTCCCTGTGTGACCTGACGAGCGGTTCGGGCGACAAGGGCACGCCGGTGGTTTTGATTCAGGGATATTTTGACAGTTATGTAAGTTAAAGGAATGGAAAGAGGTGCCTATGAAACTGGTGGTTTTGGAGCGGAACAGCGTGGGAACGGATGTCGATGTAAGCTGTTTTGAGAAGTTCGGCGAAGTGGAGTATTACCCTAATACGGTGGCGGAGAATACAGCGGAGCGCGTGAGAGACGCGGATATTGTGATTGCAAACAAGGCGCCCATGAATGAGAGCACGCTTAAATGTGCGCCGAATGTGAAACTGATCTGTCTGTTTGCGACGGGTTTTGACAATGTGGATCTGGCGTACTGCAAGAGCCGGGGCATTAAGGTGGCAAATGTGGTGAATTACAGCACGGCGACGGTAGTACAGCATACGCTCCTGCTGGCGTTGGCGTTGGAAGAAAAACTGATTCATTACGATAATTATGTGAAATCCGGCGAGTATGGCGCGCAGGACCGGTTTTCCAATTTTGACAGATCCTTCGGAGAGCTTGCGGGAAAGACATGGGGCATTGTCGGCATGGGAAATATCGGCCGCGGAGTGGCGCGCGTTGTGCAGACTTTGGGCTGTAAGGTGATTTTTTATTCCGCATCCGGCAAGAGCAGCTGTACGGAATATGAGAGAGTGGAATTTGACGAACTTCTGGCACGGTCGGATATTCTGTCTCTGCACTGCCCGGCAAGCGACAGGACGAGGGGGCTGATCAATAAAGAAGCCCTTTCCAAGATGAAGAAATCTGCTATTCTGATCAATGTGGCGAGAGGGCCGGTGGTGGAAACGCAGGCGCTTTACGATGCGCTTACGGAGGGACAGATTGCGGCGGCGGGACTTGATGTATTGGAGAAGGAACCGATCAGCAGGGACAATCCGTTAGCGACAATCAAGGATAGCACGAAACTGATCATTACACCTCATATGGCATGGGCGAGTATAGAGGCAAGAACGCGCGTGGTGGAGGAAGTGATGAAAAATATTCAGGCATTTCTGGACGGAGAAGAGAGGAATGTCGTAAATAAGTAGATAGAACCACAAGAATGAAAGGAAACTATATATGGGAATTGAGATTAAGGATGCTCTGGCAGTGTTGCCGGAAGGTGCGGAGGACGTCATTCGAGAGACGTCACTTTATATCGAGGAAGACCGGATAACAGGGATCGGCAGTAAGCCGGCGGATTTTCGTGCGGACAAGGTAATCGACGGAGCGGATAAGCTGGTAATACCGGGATTGATTAACTGCCATACCCACTCTTATATGTCTTTTATGAGAAATGTGGCGGATGATCTTTCTTTTATGGACTGGCTTTTTGGCACGATTGATCCGATCGAGCAGCAGATGACAGACGAAGATACCTATTGGGGAGCGAATCTGGCGATCATCGAAATGATGAAAAGCGGTACAACCTGCTTTAACGATATGCAGATGAATATTCACCAGACCACCCGCGCGGTAAAAGAATCGGGTATGCGTGCCGTGATCTGCCGCGGTCTTGTGGGGAGCGGCAACGATGAGGCAGGGCAGTCGCGCCTGCGGCAGGCCTATGAGGAGCGGGATGCGGCGGCAGATTGTGACAGACTTACTTTCCGGCTGGGGCCTCATGCGCCCTACACCTGCGACGACGCCTTTTTGAAGATTGTGGCTGAGGAAGCGAAAAGGGAAAATATGGGAATCCATATTCACTTATCCGAAAGCGAAAGCGAGATCAGCCAGATTCAGGAGAAATATGGATGTACGCCCATTGCGCTGGCGGAGAAATGTGGTATTTTCGACGTGCCGGCCATTGCGGCGCATTGTGTGCAGGTGACGGATGATGACATTGCTATTTTGAAGCGGAAAAACGTGAGTGTGGTGACCAACCCGGCCAGCAATATGAAACTGGGGAATGGGTTTGCGCCCATTGCAAAGATGCTTGATGCGGGCGTCAATGTATGTCTCGGTACGGACGGCGCCGCCAGCAATAACTGTTTGAATATGTTCCATGAACTGAGCCTGCTTACCTTGATTCACAAGGGCACGGGCAGGACGCCTCAATGTGTCAGCGCAAAGGAAGGATTTCGGATTGCGACGATCAATGGGGCGAAGGCACTGGGATTAGAGAAGGAGATTGGCTCTATTGAGGTGGGAAAGAAAGCGGATTTGGCGATTCTTGATCTGAATACGCCGTCCCTTACACCCAGAAATAATCTGATTGCAGGCTTGTCCTATTCCGCCAACGGTTCGGAAGTCGACACAGTCATAATCGACGGAAAGATTACGATGGAAGGACGTAAGATTTTGACGATGGATGAGGGGCTGATCTACGGAAAGATTCAGGATATCATTGTCAGGATGGGGCTTGATAAGAAAACTTATTGATAAAATATGGTAATTCAATAATTTTTTTGGTATAATTTACACGTAAGCAATGAGCAGTGCGGAATTGAGCGGGCACTGCGGATAGCGTAATGGTGTATTGTAGGGGAGGGAACGGAAATGCTGGCAACATTGATACCGTATTTTGACAAGGATATGAAGGTTTCGGCCTATGCACTGGCTTCACAGCGGGAAAACTGTCTTTTGAATCCGCCGATTTTCGGATCGAGCAGTCCCAACGGACTGGCTGAGATTGAAGGCTTAGAGATTGTGCACAATATTGGAATTGATACTCTTTCACCCGGAACGAACGTACTGATTCCGGTGAGCCATATCGCGGTGTTTTCCGACTTGGAATCCCAGTGCGATGAGTTTCGCGGCAGGGTGGTGCTGGTGTTTGACGGCGAAGTGGAGAACAACGATGCTTACAGGAACCGTTTTACACAGCTGAAGGAGAGAGGCTATAGGCTGGCGATGTCCAAGCTCCCCGTAAAGCGCTATGAAGAAAATAAAGAGCTGTTGCGCCTGATGGACTATGTCATTTTGGACCAGAAGGAGGTTGACCTCTCTAAGGTAAAGATTTATTTTAAACGCCAATATCCGCAGATTAAGATTTGCGTGGGCAATATTGACACGCAGGATATTTTTGACAGCTTAAAGGATGATGATGATTTTTATGTGTTTGAAGGGAAATTCTATCGCATTCCGATTACCAAGGGTGAGACGGAAGTTTCCCCGTTGAAAATTAATTATCTGGAGCTGATGAACATTGTCAATGATGTGGACTTTGAGTTGACGAAGGCGGCGGATGTGATCGGACGCGACACTGCGTTGGTGGTAGAGCTCTTAAAGATGGTGAATCACATTGCAATCAATTCTCAGGTGACATCCATTCGTCATGCGGCGGCGATTCTGGGCCAGCGGGAGTTAAAAAAATGGATTAATACCGTAATTACAAAAGAACTGTGTGCAGACAGGCCCAATGAGGTTTCCAGAACATCCATGCTCCGTGCAAAATTTATGGAGTGTCTTGCGCCGGTTTTCGGACTTGGGATGAAATCTGCGGAAGTTTTTCTGATGGGGCTGTTTTCCATTCTGGATATTATCTTGAATATGCCTATGGAAGAGGCACTCAAAAAAGTTACGGTTTCTAAAGAAATTGAAGATGCGTTGGTGCGCAGAACGGGAGATCTGGCGAATATATACTCCTTTGTGGTAAGCTATGAGGCGGCGGACTGGCAGGAAATCAGCAGACAGCTTATCGTGCTTAATGTGGATACTGACATGATTTATCAGGCTTATACGGAGACGGTATGTTGGTATAAGGAAATGTTTTTCGAGACAAGCGTATAAAGCCGCAGTCTCGTAAAAATAATAAGTGATGATAGGACAGACGACCATCACTATAATAAAAATTCGGCTGATTAAAAAGTTTAGGAGGACACTATCAATGAGTAGCGAAATCAGAGACGTTAATCTTGCCGAATCCGGTGAGAGAAAGATCGAGTGGGTGAAGAGAAACTGTGATCTGCTCCGCACATTGGAGAAAGAATTCACGGAGTCAAAGCCGTTTGCGGGTAAGAAGGTGGCTTTGTCCGTACATTTGGAAGCAAAGACCGCATATCTGTGCTTGGTGCTGGCGGCCGGCGGCGCAGAAATGTATGTGACGGGCTCCAACCCCCTCTCCACACAGGATGATGTGGCGGCGGCTCTTGTCAAAGCAGGGCTTGAGGTACATGCCTGGTATGATGCAACGCCGGAAGAGTACGAGACCCATATCCGCCATGTATTGGAGGCGGAGCCGAATATTATTATTGACGACGGCGGCGATCTGGTGACCATGGTGCACACCAAGATGCAGCACCTGATCCCGAATATTATCGGCGGCTGTGAGGAGACCACGACAGGAATCATCCGTCTTGAGGCTATGAATAAGGCGGGAGAATTGAAATTCCCCATGGTGCGCGTCAACAATGCGGCATGTAAGCATTTCTTTGACAACAGATACGGCACAGGCCAGTCCGTTTGGGACGGTATCAACAGAACCACGAATTTGATTGTGGCAGGTAAGATTGTGGTCGTTGCGGGATACGGCTGGTGCGGGAAAGGTACGGCCATGAGGGCGAAAGGACTTGGCGCGCGGGTGATTGTCACAGAGATCGATCCGATCAAGGCGATTGAGGCGGTCATGGACGGATTCGATGTGATGCCGATGAAGGAGGCCGCTAAGGTAGGCGATTTCTTCATCACCGTGACGGGCTGTGACGGTGTAATCGATAAGGAAGATTTTGCGGAAATGAAAGAGGGAGCGATCCTCTGTAATGCGGGTCACTTCGACTGCGAGATCGACATGGCATGGCTGAAAGCCAACGCGGTAGAAACCAGAGAGCAGAGAAAGAACATCATGGGCTATAAGCTGCCCACAGGCCAGTGGATTTTCGTGCTTGCAGAGGGCCGTCTTGTAAATTTGGCGGCGGGCGACGGACATCCGGCGGAGATCATGGATATGAGCTTTGCCATTCAGGCGCTCTCCGCGAAATATCTGGTGGAGCACGGCAAGGAGTTGAAGGAGAAGCTGATCGATGTGCCGGAGGAAGTGGATAAGGATGTGGCGAAGAGGAAGCTGGCATTCCTCGGCAAGGAGATCGACGTGCTGACGCCGGAGCAGGAGAAATATTTGAACAGCTATGCGCTGTAATCAGACAGATAGATGGAGTAAAAGATATCCGCACCTTGGAAACAGGGTGCGGATTTATTGATTTTGGCAATGGGAATGGATATACTGTATATGATAGCGGATTGCCAGAAGAAAATGTGTTGGCGGGAGAAAAGAGGTTGCGATGAAAAGGAAAGAAGAAAGATTTTCGGCGGATTTATTGCAATATTTAAATGAGAGTCCCACGGCCTATCATGCGGTAGAAAATGCCGTTGCGTTGCTGCGGGAACAGGGATTTCAGGAGTTGAAGGAAACGGAGAACTGGTCTTTGCAGAAGAGCGGTAAATATTTTGTGGTGAAAAACGGCTCGGCGCTTATCGCATTTACAGTCGGAAAAGGCAATCCTGCAAAGGAGGGATTTCGGATCATAGGTGCGCACACCGATTCCCCCTGCCTGAAAATCAAGCCGGGCGCGTGCAGCGTGACGCCGGACGGTTATGTGAAAGTCAATGTGGAAATTTACGGCGGCGCTATTTTGAATACCTGGTTCGACAGGCCCCTCGCCATGGCGGGGCGGTTGATTGTGAAAGAGGACGGCGCTTTGCGGGAAAAGCTGATTCAAATTGACAAGCCGGTTTTTCTGATTCCCAATCTCTGCATTCATTTTCACAGGGATGTGAATGAAAAGAGCGCTTATAATAAGCAGACTGATCTTCTGCCACTTTTATGTAGGAAGGAAGAGGGCGTGGAAAAAGAAGAATATCTGTTTCAACTGATTCAGGAGGAAACCGGAATAGAGAAAGCGGATATTGCGGATTATGAATTGTTTTTATATGAGTACCAGAAGGGGATTTTTACGGGGAAAAATCAGGAGTTTATTTCGGCCTCCCGGATCGACGATCTGTCCATGGTTTATGCGGGACTTTCTGCATTAATGCAGGCGAAGACGGGAGCCGCCTGTCAGATGCTTGCGGCCTTCGATAACGAGGAGGTGGGAAGCACCACCGCCCAGGGCGCGAACTCCGGGCTTTTGCGGGAGCTTTTAAACCGGATTTGTAAAAATCTGGGATTGACGGATGAGGGATATTTTCAGGCCATTGCCAGCTCCACCTCCGTATCGGCAGATCTGGCTCATGCGGTACATCCCAATTACAGCGATAAGCACGACGCGGAAACCCGCCCTGTCTTAGGGGGAGGGCCTGTGATTAAGTATTCTGCATCTCAACGGTATGCCACCACGGCGATAAGCGCCGCTTATTTTATGGAAGCCTGCGAACGGGCCAGTGTTCCCTGCCAGAAATTCGTAAACCGCAATGATATTGTGGGCGGTTCTACCATAGGCCCGGCGCTTTCCGGTTTGACCACCATTCCCACTGTGGATATGGGCGCGCCGATTCTGGCGATGCACTCAATCAGGGAGTTCGGTGCCGTGGAGGATATGGTTTATACCGAGCGGGCTTTCCGGGCGTACTATGAGGGCTGACCGTGGATTATGTGCCAATGATCTCCAATCTATCGGGAAAGCCGCATATCGCCAGTGCACAGGTATTGGTGAGCCGTAGGTTATTTTTGAAAGGATATTCCACTTTTCCCTTCCGCTCTCCCTCGGCACAATGAACATCCAGTTTAGTATCTATCAACCCTAAATTGTCAGGCAGGTTATTAGAAAAAATAAGGCTCCCAGCACTTACGCCGATGACTGCGCCGTCAGCCTGAATATACGCCATCAGGGTTGTATGAAAACCGGTGGCATTTATTCGTTCGAGTAAATAAGCCGGATTTCCACCACACAAATATACCACGTCAAACTGCCGCAGCTCGTCAAGGGTGATCCCGACATGCAGATCAAACACTTTAATATTTTGCTCTTGGACGCCGCATTTAAGTAAGTCATGCATACATTTCGGCAAGACTTCGATCGCGCCCGGGTCTACCGCCGCCGTTGGAATAAACAATGCCTTCACAGAGGACATGTCTTTCCCGACCATTTTCACAAAATATTCTTTGATCTCTTCTGTTTCCAAGCCTGTTGACGTTAATAATACTTTCATAGTTTCTCCTATTCTGACCAGTTCATCTGTTTGCCTGCAATGCAATAGAGGAATTTTACTCCCTCTATTGCAGTTTGTGTTTGTTTATGCTTTTTCCTTCTTAACAGGAACCCACAGCTCGCAAAAGAGTCCGCGTTCTCCTTTTTCAAAATATATTTCAAAGTCCGTATCATCTGTTTGCACATAGCCGGTCTGAGGGGAAAATTCTTTATAAAATTTGCTCCACACCTCTCCGATGCAGTCGCCGTCCTCGCCTATGCATTTAAATACAACATAATCGGCGGGAGCTGTGTCCCAAAGAGAGTAACCTTTTTCCAAAAGTTTTTTTATGCCCGCAGAATCGGTATCTTTGTCAACGATAACGCCGATTCCATAATCGAAGTGCGTTTCATTTTCCCGTGTAGGACTGCACAGGCCATATAAATCCCTTTTTCCCTCCGGACGTAGCAACTTCATTGATTCAAATAAGCCTTTTTCAGCGCACTCCGTCCAAAAATCGGGAATGCTGTGATCGTTGTCATCGTTGATGTTTTCGCTGGGGAAAGCCCTCACCAGTGCAAGAAATTGCTGTGATTCTCTGTGTTCCATTCTGTAATCCATAATACTACCACCCTCCGTTATGATTTTTATCACAAGGGGATTAAATAAATGAAGCGGTGCGCCCGGCTTTTTTGCCTGCTTTGGCGTGGAGCCGTGAAAGCGCGAAAAGGCTTTGGAGAAGCTTTCCGGTGAATCATAGCCATACTTATATGCCGCATCAATGACTGATAAATCCGTCGCCTGGAGCTCCTGTGCCGCCAGAGTGAGGCGGCGGCTTCGAATGTATTCATTGGCTGTCATTCCGACAATAAAGCTGAATGTCCGATGAAAGTTATAGCTGGACATATGGATGCTTTTGGCGACATCCGCATAATTCATGTCTTCGCAAATATGCTCTTCCATATAGTTTATTGCCTGCTGAATCAACTGTATTGACATGTCAACCCTGCCCTTTCTTTATTTACTCTCCCTGTGTAATTTCATTGTAGATAATGGCAGTGAAAAAGTCCTGTTTTAGTTTGCACAAATATGATCTGTCATTTATTCTTTTCAATAATTGCCATCATTTCTGTGGGAGTAACAATAAAATCTCGAAAGGGATAATGTTTTTGATTTCCGGTAACCAGATAAGCGCCATTGTCTCTCTTGTCCATAGCCACCTCATAAAATATAAGGTCATCCATATCAATCAGAATGGCTCCTGTAGGTTGTGGAAACACCTCGACTCCATATTGCTTGATTGATTCAAGAATTGTTTGGATTACTTCTTCTTGCAGATGAAATTTCTCTCTGTGAAAAACTTCGTTATATTCAAACAAAATATCCTGATGATACAAGGGAATGATGATTCCGTCAAAAACGGCATTTAATACCCTGACAGTAGCTGAATCCTCATTTTTAGAAAGTAACGCTGACAATAATACGTTTGTGTCAATTACAGCATAATATTCCATTTGCATTTATCCTTTTCTTTCTGCTCTTATTGCCGAAATTTCGGCATTGATTTCATCAAGAGACATTTCCGGAACGTCTGCCGCCTGTCGGCGCAACTCATAAAAAGCATTTTTGGCCTCTGTTCTTGTTATTGTCTGATCCGGTAATGTTGCTTCAAACGGGAGTCCTTTTACCATTTTGCTTTTAGTCATAAACATACGGAATGCTGTAGGTAAATCCAAACCAAGCCTCTCATATATTTCGGTTACTTCCTGTTTTAGTGCTTTGTCCGCTCTAAATTGAATTAAAACCTGTTCTGCCATACAACAATCTCCTTTCATACAGTTTGAAGTTGTTTTGCATGTGTTTATAATATTATATCCTTTTTATACAAAATGAGCAATCCGCTTTATGATCATTTGTCTTTAATTAAGTACTCCGCTTTTTTAAAAAACTTGTATTGACAAAACATGTTTACGAATGTAGACTATCATACAAGGAATGTTTACAAGCGTAAACATTGTAGAAAGTAATATTTAACGAAAAGCGTCATAGGACGGGAGGAAACTATGAAAGATACAAGAATATCCGACGCGGAACTGGAAATCTTGGAGACGCTGTGGACTGCGGGAGAAGCGTTAAATGCAAACGAGATCCGCGCGCGCTTGAATGAGAAAAAGGATTGGGAGCGCACCACAGTGCTGACACTGATCCGCAGGCTTCTTGACAAAGGCGTGATTGCGCAGGAAAAGAGAGAGGTCTATTATTATGCGCCGCTTGTAGCGCGAAACGATTATGTGAAAGAGGAGACGAAGAGTTTTCTGAATAAATTTTTCAAAGGAAATGCGAAGAATCTGGCGGCAGCTCTGATCGAAGAGGAAGATTTGAGCAGGGAGGATATTGAGGAACTGCGGACGTATTTTCGGGACAGTTTTCGGTAAATGGGTGCGTATTTGAGGGAGAGGAGAGAGAAGCTATGGAACAAATATTTCGTGTGGTTTTGTCATTGTCCGTATCAGGAAGTTTGATCGGTCTTTTATTGTTGCTGTTTCGTCCGGTTACCGGAAGGTTTTTTGCAAGGCGGTGGACGTATTATCTTTGGCTTTTGGTGATTGTGAGACTTTTGACACCGATCCATGCGGATGTAAACCTGATGGACTATTTGTCGAATACGCTGATGTCGGCCGGGACAGATTTGACGGATGCAGACAACGGGAAGGAGTTGGCGGCAGGTAGTGAGTATGTGCAGACGCAGTTTGAGACTCTGCAAAAGGAAGAGAGCGGCGCGGATGATGCGGCTTTCTCAAACATAACGGATATGACGGAAACCAGCCGGGACGTAGTGAAGGTCGGAAGAAAAACGGCATTTTTCTTTCTTGCAGGTGTTGTGTGGACTTGCGGCGTAATTTTTGCAGTTTTAAGACGGTTTTATAGTTACCGCCGTTTCCTGAAAGAAGTTTGCGGGACATGTAAACCTGTCACCGATGAGAGGGTGCTGAATAAAGGCATGGAAATCAGGACAAGGCTTGGGATCGGGAGAATGATACCGATTTATGAGAGTGATGCCGTCAGCAGTCCCATGCTGATCGGGTTTTGGAAACCGTGTATTTATCTGCCGTCAACGCTGCTTGCACAGATGTCCGGCAGGGAGTACGACGTTTGCCTGATTCTGCACCATGAGCTGATTCACTATAAGAGACGGGATATTTGGTATAAATGGCTGTTTCAGGCGGCGCTTAGTGTGCATTGGTTTAACCCGCTGTTGTATTTGTTTAATCGCAAATTTAACGTAGACTGTGAGCTTGCCTGTGACGAGGCGGTGATGGCGCTTTTGTCGGAGGAGGGACGGAAGGATTACGGGAATGTGCTTCTTGACGTGGCCCAGAAAAATCTGTGTGAGGAGAGCTTTTTGGGGAAGAGTCCGATGATGCACAAAAATATACCGACCATGACACTGGTGGAAGAGAAATGTACATTGAAGGAACGGCTGTGCGGGATTGCACACTATCATAAAAAAGGAATCGCGATCGGGCTTTGCTCGGTGGCGGCGTTTGCCTTGTTTGCCACAGTGGCGGTTGGCTGCGGTGTGGCTAGGGCGGAAGGGAATGTAATTTCAGATCTTTCTTTTGATCTGGGTGAGACCCTACGGATCAGCACAAAGGGAAAGGCGTATCAGATTTATGACGACGAGGCCCTGATTGCAGGGGACAGAGAGAGCGATGTTTGGCGTGCCTATGACTATTGCGGCGGTGAGAACAATGTGAAGATACAGAAATTCGCCTTAAACGGTTCTGATACCTTGTGGATTCTGCATTCCAATAAAGAGACGGACTTGGAGATCACTTCTGAGTTTAACCTTCGCGATGGCCGTTTTAAATTGGTTTGGGTCAGGCCCGATCAGACTGTGCAGACGTTAAACGAAAGCGGGGAAAATAATATTGTAAATATAACGCTGCCGGAGGGCAGGAATGTGATTAAGATGGTCGGGCAGAAAGCGAAGCTGGAGGATATCGACATATCCTATAGCGGAATAAACAAGGAAGATTTTGACGGCATTTACGGCGATGAAGATTTGGAATATGCCTATCAGGTATTGGAGGGCAAAAAACCCGTTGATGTTTCCCGTCTGCACGATGAGGTCTGCCTTTATCTGAAAGAAGAGGAGGTAAGCGAATTATACCGAAAAGCGTGGGAGGAGGGAGCCGTCTTATCAGAGCAGAATTGGGAGGACCTGTGGATTTACTCGGATGTGAAACTGTCCGCTCAATATCTTGCGGAGGCGCTTCGCAGGGGAGAAGCGAAAGGGTTCAGCGACAGGAATCTCGACCAGATCAATTATCAGGTGTCTACAAAATCTTTGACAGATATTGTGACGGCTCTGGACAGGAATCAACTGTCTTATGAAGGACTGCTGGAGCATGTGCTGCCGTTTTTACAACAGCAGGATGAAGCCGTTACCTGCATCTGCTACTATATCGACTTGGGAAATGTTCTGACGGATGCCCAGCTACAGGAAGTGGAAGGTTATTTAAGCGAGGAGGATTTTTACCGGGTCGTGGAGTACAACGGGAGAAAAAAATAAATGCGGGAACGCCCCGCTCGAATATCATGGCTGCCGTTACAGCAGCCATGGTTGATTTTATGCTACTGCATTATGAGAAGAAGAATCCGGCCGTCATATCAAGATAATTCTGACCGCTGTACTGCGGATACTGTCTGCCGACCTCCGTTTTGAACTCCTCTGCGCTCTGTGTGCCTGCGGCAATCTTTTTGAGATTTTCCAGATAGTCAATCTTTGTCTGCGCGTCTTTCAAATCCTCCGGGGTATAGTGTGAGGTGAGGATCAAGTCATAGCCTTTTTCAATATAATTGCGAAGCTCTGCGATCATCGCCTCGGCATGACCTGCGCCTGCAACGATGGAGTGGCAGTCATGTCCCAGCATATGCGTGTAAACGGCGTTGATTTCGGGTATCTCTATATCGAAGGCTTCATCGGTTTGCTTAATGACAAAATCAATACCGCCGATTGTGATTTTGCCGGCCTGAATTACATTGGTGATTTCATGAACGGAGGGATCAAAGATTTCTCCGAATGCGCCCGTAAACTTGTCAATCAAAGCTTTGCCGCCGCCGGTTTTTGAATAGTCGACAGCGTTCTGGGTTGCATACTTCGGAACATCAGGGAGGAAAGTTGCGCCTGCGCCGTGGTAAGCAACGAGAATTCCCTCAACCTTGATAGCTTCAAGATACTTGGCAAGTTCCTGGTTGTTGTCAAAGAAACATGGGGATTCAATGATAACAGCCTTGCCGTTTTTCTCGACAATAAAAACTTCGTCGTCAATAAAATCGTTGGTCTTATAAGCGTGCAGCTTTACGTTTCCGAAATCGTAGACGTTCACTTCACCCTTGGCAAGTTTTGTGGTTTCAAATGCATTTTTGTTCATAATAGAGTCCTCCTTCATTTTTGTGACTTGTTTTTTGCTTCCTGTAAGATTACAATATATCTGTAGGGAAAAAACGTAAAGTAAGCACTTTATTGTGCCATAGTTACTAAAGGGAAACTATTGTGAAGAAATGGGGGATTTTCATGGAAAAAATGTTACCTGAGTGCCCGGTAGAAACAACGCTAATGCTGATCAGTGATCGTTGGAAGGTGTTAATTATCCGGGACTTGCTGGACGGTACGAAACGGTTTGGGGAATTAAAAAAATCTGTTGGAAATGTATCGCAAAAGGTTTTGACGGCAAATCTGCGTTCCATGGAAGAGAGCGGCCTGCTTACCCGAAAAGTGTACGCGGAAGTGCCGCCGCGGGTGGAATATACCCTGACGGAAACCGGGTATAGCTTAAAACCGATTTTAGACGCCATGGTGGCATGGGGTACAGAATATAAACAGAAAAGATGACAAGTATTTTGCGGTTGGTATATAATTACGAGATAAGAAGTTATAAGATTCATAAACGGAGAACATACCATGAATACACGGGAAAACACAAGAACTTACAAATCGGGAGAACTGCTACAGCGGTTTCTTCCCTATTACAAAAAATACTTTCATATTGTTTTGATAGACCTGCTCTGCGCCGCGCTGACGACCGTCTGCGAGCTGGTACTGCCGATGATCATTCGCTTTATTACCAATACGGGGATGAACGATCTGGCATCCCTCACGGTGGCGGTTATCTTGCGGCTGGGTGCGCTGTATCTGGTTTTGCGGATCGTTGATACCATAGCGAATTTTTACATGGCCTACACGGGTCATGTGATGGGAACGCGGATTGAGACAGACATGCGGCGGGACGCGTATGCGCATTTACAGAGGTTGTCGGACACCTATTATAATAATACGAAGGTGGGACAGATCATGGGGCGCATCACCAACGACCTGTTTGATGTGACGGAGTTTTCCCACCACTGCCCGGAGGAATTTTTTATCGCGGGAATCAAAGCGGTGATCTCCTTTATCATTCTGGGGAGGATTAGTCTGGGACTTACGTTGATTATCTTTGCGGTGGTGCCGGTTATGGCGGTAACCTGTACGGTCATTAATTTGCGGATGCGGGAGGCGTTTCGCAAACAACGTGTGCAGATCGGCGAGCTGAATGCCCGTATCGAGGACAGTCTTCTCGGACAGAAGGTGGTGAAGGCGTTTACCAACGAGGAGAAGGAGAAGGAAAAGTTTGAGCAGGATAACCAGAACTTTTTTCATATCAAAAAGGAAACCTACCGCTTTATGGCGGCTTTTCAGACGACAACCAGAGCCTTTGACGGGCTGATGTACCTGGTGCTTCTTGTGGCGGGCGGTATTTTTATGGTAAAAGGGAAAATTGCGCCGGGTGATCTGGTAGCCTATGTAATGTACGTGACCACACTCATAGCGACGATCCGCAGAATCATAGAGTTTGCGGAACAGTTTCAGCGGGGCATGACGGGGATTGAGCGGTTCGTGCAGATCATGGACAGTGATATTGAAATTTTTGACGAGCCGGATGCGATTAAATGTGATCATCCACAGGGCAATATCTCTTTCCACAATGTCAGCTTTGAGTACCCGGATGATCACAATGTGGTCTTTCGGAATCTGAATCTGGACATTCGTGCGGGAGAAAAGATTGCCATTGTAGGGCCCTCCGGCGGCGGGAAAACTACACTTTGCAATCTGATTCCCCGGTTTTATGACATTGATCAGGGAGAAATTCTGCTTGACGGGGAAAATATCCACCACTATACCCTTAAGAGCCTGCGGCAGAATATCGGTATGGTACAGCAGGACGTGTATCTTTTCTCCGGCACGGTTTATGAGAATATCGCCTATGGCAAAGAAAATGCAACGCGGGAGGAAGTGACCGAGGCCGCGAAGCGGGCGGGCGCACATGAATTTATCACGGCGCTTAAAGATGGGTATGATACTTATGTGGGGGAACGGGGCGTCAAGCTTTCCGGCGGACAAAAGCAACGGATCAGTATTGCCAGAGTATTTTTGAAAAATCCGCCGATTCTGATTATGGATGAGGCCACCTCCGCGCTGGATAATGAGAGTGAATTTCAGGTGGCGAAGTCGCTGGAGGCGTTGGCGAAGGGAAGAACGACGATCACCATTGCGCACCGGCTGTCAAGTATCCGCAATTCCGACCGCATTCTGGTTTTGACGGAGGAGGGAATTGTGGAGGAGGGGACTCACGAGAGCCTGCTTGCACAGGACGGGATTTATCATCATTTTTATGTGACGGCGAACGAGTTGAAATAGAAAGAGAATGAAATGACAGAATCAAACGACAACACGAAATTTCATATTCTGATTGTGGAGGATGATCCGGCACTGGCGGGCGGCCTGTGCCGCGCCCTGCAAAATGACAGAACGGAAGCGGTCAGCTGTCATACGCTGGCGGAGGCGGCGGGACTGCTTGCCGACGCGAACTGTCAACGTCAGGCCGCAGAAATGCCAAAAGCAGAATCATTTGACCTTGTGCTGTTGGACGTAAATCTGCCTGACGGAAACGGGGTTGACTTTTTGCGGGAAATCAAGAAGAAATATGACATATTTGTCATAATGCTGACGGCAAACGATATGGAGACGGATATTGTGACAGGTCTGGAAATGGGGGCCGACGATTATATCACAAAGCCCTTTAGTCTGGCGGTTCTGCGGGCAAGGGTGGCAACGCAGCTTCGGCGGATGGAGACCGGAGCGTGTGACGGGGAATGGATTACGGATGGAGATTACCGTTTCCATTTTGCGAAAATGCTGTTTTATCACGGGGCGGAGCAGATTGAGTTGAGTAAGGCTGAGCAGAAGCTTCTGCGCTTTCTTGTGGAAAATCGCGGCATTACTCTGAGCAGGGACAAGCTGTTAGATAGCGTTTGGTCGGTGGATGCGGCGTTTGTGGATGAAAATACGCTATCCGTCACAGTGAAGCGCTTGCGGGACAAACTGGGCGCGCAGGATAAGATTAAGACCGTATATGGGATTGGGTATCGGTGGGAGTAGGCGAAGCGGTATTTTGAGAGGGATTTTTATGAATGAAGTGATGAAAAGTGAAAACACTGATATTATGGGAATTTACCAAAAATCAGAAAACATCCTGATGGATGTGCAAAATATTATAGAAACTTCCCAGCGTCAGGCCTACCATGCGGTGGACACTATTTTAGTGCAAAGAAACTGGCTGATTGGTTACCGAATTGCAGAAGAAGAATTACAGGGTGGAAACCGTGCCGGGTATGGTTTGAATATTATAAAAGATTTATCGAAAGAATTGACAAGCAGATATGGGAAGGGCTTTACAAAAACAAATCTTTATAGCTTTTATTCTTTTTACAGATACTTTCCTGAGATTTTCCACACATCGTGTGGAAAATCTAAAAGAATGCTTTCCTGGTCGCATTATAGATGTTTAATACAGGTAAAAGAAGAAACGGCTCGTAATTGGTATGAAAAAGAAGCTTATGAACAAACGTGGAGTGTCCGTACCTTACAACGAAATATTAATACGCAATATTATTATCGCCTTCTGCAATCTCAAAATAGAGAAGTTGTTGAGCAGGAGATGAAGGAAAAAACTTCCATATTTCAAGATGATAGGTTAGAGTTTATTAAAAGTCCTGTTATAGCAGAGTTTTTGGGTCTGTCTTCAAACATAGATTTGACGGAAACTGAGTTGGAGGCCAGTATTATTTCCAATATACAAAAGTTTTTGATGGAGCTTGGAAAAGGATATGCTTTTGTTGCACGTCAGCAGCATATTAAGACCGAGAAAGAGGATTATTTTATTGATCTTGTGTTTTATAACTATATTTTAAAATGTTTCGTATTGATTGATTTAAAGACGGATAAAGTGACCCATCAGGATGTTGGTCAGATGGATATGTACATTCGCATGTATGATGAATTGAAAAAGGGCGTGGATGATAATCCAACCCTAGGGATTGTGCTTTGTACAGAAACAGATGAGGATATAGCAAGATATTCCATTTTGCATGGAAATGAGCAGTTATTTGCCTCAAAATATAAATTGTATTTACCGACAGAGGAAGAATTGCGCAATGAAATTGAAACGCAAAAGGCAATATTTTATTTACAACAGCGGGAAAATTCTCTTTATAAAGAGAATGAAAGGCAATAATGGGAGCAAATAAAATACCGATCATCATTTTATCAATAGGACTTTTTTGCCTGTTTCTTGCTGCTGCGGTGATCCTTACAGATTTTATGGTTAGGAGACGCAGCCTGAAACGAATGCGCGATATGATACAATCCGCCATGGACGGGACTTTCCGTGCGGAAAGCTTTGACGAATCGCTGTATGCGTCCGTGGAAAGCAAACTGGCGGAGTATCTGTCCGCATCGGAGACCCAGAAGGGAAAGATATCGGCGGAGCAGGATAAAATTAAAACGTTGATTGCGGATATCTCCCATCAGACGAAAACGCCTATTGCGAATCTTCTTCTTTACACGGAACTGTTAAAGGAGGAGGAAGGCGGAAGGGACAGCGATACAGTTGTACTGTTGGAAAGTCAGGTAAAGAAGCTGGATTTTCTGATTCATTCACTGGTCGAGCTGTCCAGATTGGAGACGGGCATTTTGGTACTGCATCCGAAAAAGAATGAGTTGTCCGCACTTTTGGAGGAGGCGCAGAAGCAATATGCGGCAAAGGCCGCCGGGAAAGGGCTGTACCTGCATGTGCTTGTAAAAGAGGCACAGGGAATAACGGCCCGTTTTGATCCCAAATGGACGCTGGAAGCGCTTGGAAATTTGATTGACAATGCCATCAAATATACGGAGACGGGCGGCGTGACCGTAAGCGTCAGGCCCTATGAACTTTTTGTCAGTGTTGAGGTGACGGATACGGGAATCGGTATTGCAGAGCAGGAGCAGGCAAAGGTTTTCGGACGCTTTTATCGTTCGACGGCAGTCTCTGACAGTGAAGGCGTGGGCATCGGCCTGTATCTGGCGAGAGAGATTATAAAGCAGGAATCGGGTTATATACAAGTGGCTTCCGAGGCTGGAAAAGGGACGACGTTTTCCCTGTACCTTCCCGTAGATTAAGATTTTGCCTCAATTCTTACAAAACTGTCATAATTTTTTGCGTTTCAGAAAGAATGTGGAAAGATTGTTATGGGATAATCTGTATTGTGAAGGACAATGTTTAAAGGACGGCCTTCATGATGCAGATTTTTCATGTGCGCGTAAGCGCGGGCTTGCGAGTGCGGATGGCATATCAAAAGGAGGAAGAATGAAGTATGGCTATATTGTCAACACGGGATTTGAAGAAGGTATACGGTTCGGGCGAGAGCGAGGTTCACGCACTGGACGGAGTGAATTTTCAGGTGGAAAAGGGTGAGTTTGTGGCCGTCGTAGGTACGTCGGGGAGCGGCAAAAGCACGCTTCTTCATATGCTGGGCGGGCTTGACCGTCCAACATCCGGCAGCGTTACGGTAGATGGGAAAGAAATTTTTACCCTGAAGGACGAAGCGCTGACGATATTCCGCCGCAGGAAGATCGGTTTCGTATTTCAGAATTATAATTTAGTGCCTGTATTAAATGTTTATGAAAATATTCTTCTGCCGGTACAGCTTGACGGAGGAAGCCCGGATCAGGGATACATCAAAGAGATTATCGACACGCTGGGGCTTGCGTCAAAGCTTAACAACCTGCCGAACAATCTCTCCGGCGGACAGCAGCAGAGGGTGGCGATTGCCCGCGCGTTGGCCTCCAAGCCGGCCATTATTCTGGCCGATGAGCCTACGGGGAATCTGGACTCCAAAACCAGTCAGGACGTTTTGAGCCTCTTAAAAGTAACCGGACAGAAATTCTCCCAAACCATCGTCATGATTACACATAACGAAGCGATTGCGCAGATGGCGGATCGGGTTATCCGCATTGAGGACGGGAGGATTGCATCATGAACGTTTCCAACAGAAAAATCATCCGCCGTCTCAGCGTAGCCAGCTTCAAGGCGGCGAAGATCAGAAATATCATTACGGTGGCGGCGATTGCGCTGACCACGATCTTGTTTACGGTTATCTTTACGGTGGGCATGTCCATCAAGCACGGGTTCGAACAGTCTAACTTCCGGCAGGTGGGCGGTTACTCCCACGGCGGTTTTAAGTATCTGACAGAAGAACAGTTCGAGGAGTTAAAGGATGATCCGCTGATCAAAGAGTACGGAAAGCGGATCTTTTGCGGTATGCCGGAGAAAGAGCCTTTTCACAAGAGCCATGTGGAGGTCAGCTACTGCGACGAAAACGAGGCGAAGTGGATGTTTTTAGAGCCGATAGAGGGACGCTTTCCCAAGGAGGGAACAAACGAAGCGGCGACAGATCTGCGGGTCTTGTCTTTGCTTGGCGTGGAACCTGTGATCGGCAACGAGTTTACCATGACTTTTCTGGTGGACGGCGTTGAGACCACGGAGACCTTTACGCTGTGCGGCTACTGGGACTATGATGATGTCATTGTGGCAAACCATGTGCTGATTCCGGAAAGCCGGACGCAGGAGATTTTTGAAAAGTTGGGTACACAGGGTAAGGACGGTATGACCGGGACTTGGAATATGGATGTGATGTTCAAAAACGCGTCCCACATAGAAGAAAACCTGAATACCATTCTGGAACGGCACGGCTACCAGTCGGAAGGCCCGGATCAGGGGGATAACTATATCAGAATCGGCGTCAATTGGGGCTATGTCTCGGCGCAGTTTGAGGACGCCATAGATATTTCCACGGTGCTTGCCCTGATTGCGGTGATGCTTTTGATCATTTTTACAGGGTACTTAATTATCTACAATATTTTCCAGATATCCGTCTCCAATGACGTGCGGTTTTACGGGCTTCTTAAGACCATTGGCACTACGGGAAAGCAGATCAAGCGGATCATTTCCCTGCAGGCGTTTTTATTGTCGGCGCTGGGGATTCCCATCGGTCTTGCCTTTGGTTACGGCGTGGGCGTGCTGATGACGGGCATTGTGGTGACCAAACTGAACGGTATAGTATTGACTTATTCGGTTAGCCCCGTAATCTTTTTGGGAGCGGCGGCGTTTTCGCTGGTGACGGTATGGCTCTCCTGCAGGAAGCCCCGCAGGATGGCGGCAAAGATTTCTCCCGTGGAGGCGGTGCGCTACACCGAGAACAGCGTGAAAAGAACTTCTAACACTCGCAGCAGAGGCTGCTTCGCGAAGAAGTTCTATGTTTCACGCGGGAGAATGCCGAAAAGACGGCATTCTCCGTGCGAGTCTGAGACTCCGCAAAAAGGTGCGTCCATCTTTCGTATGGCGCTGGCAAATCTGGGAAGAAATAAGAGTAAGACGATTATCACGGTGATTTCCATGTCTTTTGCCGTGGTGATTTTAAATATTACTTTTATTCTGGCAAACGGTTTTGATATGGACAAATACTTAAGGCGGGTAGTGGTGGACTTTATGACTGCGGACGCATCCTATTTTCAGACGGGCAATTTCAATCCGACGCCTTTTCCGGAAGAAAAGATTTTGCAGATTGAGGCGATGGATGGCGTGAAGGGCGGCAGAACTTACAAGAAAGATGATGCGGTGCAGGAGCTTGTCACGGCGGACTGGATACGGAAGCTGCAAGGTCAATGGTCTAGTCCGGAGATGGTAGAGCAATATATAAAATTGCAGGAAAAGGTGGGAGATCTGTACACCCAGAATGTGAAGCTGTACGGGATGGAGGATTTTGTTCTGGATAAACTGAATCTTCTGGAAGGTGATCTCAGTAAACTGAAAGAGGGCGGCAATTATGTGGCGGCGGTCTACGATTCGGATGATTACGGTAATATCTATAAGGACTGGCATTGGGCGAAAGTGGGGGATCAGGTAACCATCCGCTATGTGAAGGAGTGGGAGTATTATAACCCGGAGACCGGCGAGATTTACGGGGAGGATGAAGATCTCAGCGATAAGCTGTGGCAGTCTAGGGGCAAGGTATACGAGGATAAGGTGTATGAGGTGGCGGCGTTGGTGGAGGTGCCGGGAACGTTGACTTACCGCTATTATGGGGAGGATGAGTTTGTGATGGGCGCGGACACCTTTATCAGGGATTCCGGCACGTCGGATGTGCTCTACTATGCTTTTGACTGTGAGGACGCTCAGGTGGATACGGTGGAACAGTGGATGCAGGATTTTGCCGGCGGAGACGATTCCATGTACGACTATGAGAGCAGAAAGACTTATGAAGAAGATTTTTACGGTTTCCGCGACATGTTTATGATGGTGGGCAGCGGTGCGGCGCTGATTGTCGGCATGGTGGGTATCTTAAATTTCCTGAACGCGATTCTCACAGGCATTATGGCGAGAAAGCGGGAGTTCGCGGTGCTGCAGTCCGTGGGCATGACGGGAAAACAGCTCAACCAAATGCTGATTACGGAGGGCATGGTGTTTGCGGGAAGCTCGATTGTGATCACATTGATTTTGACGATTATTATGGGGCCGCTTGCCAGCGATGTTTTGGAGGGGATGTTCTGGTTTTTCAGTTATCATTTGACTGTGATGCCGATTCTTCTGGTAGCGCCGGCATTTCTTTTGCTGGGTGCGGTGATTCCGCTTATCTCTTATCATTATGTTATGAAACGGTCAGTGGTGGAGAGACTCAGGGAAGCGGAGTAAAATAAAAATAAAAAAATACTTTTTCACTACATTTTTCCAAATAAGATGTTGCGCAAAGGGATTAAAATAAGGTATAGTATTATAGAGGGACTATCAGTGGATGAACGCAATAATTTTTGAGAAGGATGTAACAGGCTATGGGACAACTATCACCATTAGATCAAGATAAAATGGCAGAGGTGGCGCAAATCTGTATGGCGCATTCGGCGACTTCGCTGAATACGCTTACCAGACAGGTTATCAAGGTCAGCCCGCCGTCGGTGAAGGTTGTCAACAGCGCAGATATTAAAAACATCCTGACGGCATTTGGTATGGGCAGCGTGACAGTTCAGATTGATTACAAAGATGATTTTCATGGCAATAATCTTTTAATGTTTAAGGAAAATGACGTCAAGGTAGTTATGGATTTGATGATGGGAGGGCCGGGTACGGCGGCTCCCGGAGAACTCAATGAAATGCATCTGTCCTGTGTCTCAGAGGTGATGAATCAGATGATGGGGTCTTCCGCAATTTCTCTCACGGAAATGATCCATAAGACGGTGGATATCAATCCGCCGAAGGCAACGATAGTCAACGCAAAGGAGGACGTGGATTCTATAGATATTCTTCCTTTTCCCGGAAATGAGATGGTGATTATCCTTTCCCGTTTTGAGGCGGCGAAGCTGATGAAGGGAATTATGATCCGAATCTTTCCTATGGAGGAAATGAGGTTTATCTGTGATAACTTTAAAATGCGCTAGATAAGTAAAGGGGTATTTTTTCGGGAATCGCTTTTTCAGACATTTCTTTTTAGCAAATTTTCACAACAGAAAAGACGGCTTATGTCATCAAATGTGCCGAAATTGATTTTTCCGTTTCGAAAGTACTTACGAGGAAGATTTTGAAGTGTTACAATAAATACGGGGTACTGCGGCTTTGGCATATTCTGATAAAGACGGGCCGCCGTAATGGAAGCTGTCAACGAACCAGGGGTCAGAAAATTTGGAGGGGTACTATGTTTGAGAAGGGTGAACTGATTATGTGCGGCGGGCACGGTGTCTGCCGTGTTATTGACATTACGGGAAATCCGATTGATCGGTTTGATCAGGAGAAAAAGTATTATGTGTTGGAACCTGTTTTTGAGAAAGCCAGCACGATTTACACGCCTGTCAATAATGAGAAGATTGTCATGCGCAGGATTATGAATAAGGAAGAGGCTGAGAAGCTGATTGCGCACATTGAGGAGATCGAAACGGTGTGGATTCAGGAGGAAAAGCGCAGGGAGCAGACCTACAAGGAAGCGATCCGCACCTACGATTCCAGAAGTCTGGTACAAATTATCAAGACGCTTTACCAGCGAAAGAGAAGCCGCATCAATGAGGGGAAAAAGGTTCTTTCCTCGGACGAGCAGTATCTGCATAAGGCGGAGGAGCTTCTTTACAGTGAAATGTCGATAGCCCTCTCCATACCGAAGGATAAGGTTGAGGCTTATATTGCGGAGGCGGTAGACAAGCAGAAAACAAGTGTATAAAACGGAAAACAGGAAAGGCAGAGAACGAAAGTTTTCTGTCTTTTTTTTCTTTGGGCCCGGCACCATTTGCGAAGCCGGGGCGTGTTATAAGTAGAGCGCGCAAAATAGTCTGCAGATTGGGAAAGGTGAAAGAGTGATGACAATAGAAGAAATCGTGACAAAATACAGCCCGATGCTTTACCGGATCTGTGTGGTTATGCTGGGAAATGAAACGGACGCACAGGACGCGGTACAGGATACCATCTGCAAGTATCTGGAACGCACGAAGGGGTTTCGGGATGCGGAACATGAGAAGGCGTGGCTGATTAAGGTGGCGCAAAATCGGTGTATTGATATGCGGCGGTTTCATCTGCGCCATCCCCAGGTGGAGCTTTCAACAATCACTGCAAGCTATGAAGACCCGGAGTACAGTGATATCCTGACGCAGCTGGTCGCGCTTCCGATACCGGTAAAGGCGGCTGTCTATCTATATTACATAGAAGGATATAAGACAAAAGAAGTGTCAGAGATATTAGGCGTTTCTGTCAACGCTGTGAAAAAGAGATTACAGCGGGGAAGAAAACTGCTGCGGCTGCGATTGGAAGAGGGATAGCGTGTGCGGATGCCGGAACTGCCGGGAAAAGAATGGAAAATATAGAGAAAGGACGATGGCATATGAAACTTACGGATCTGAGAAATGCGGTAAATGAAATAGAGTTTGACAAAGCAAAGCAGGAACAGATGATTCTGGAGATACGGGAAAAGAAAAGGCCGCACAGATATGCGGGTGCAATGCGAATTGCGGCCGCCGTTGCATTCTGTGTTCTTGCGGCAGGGGTTTTGAGCGTTCCGGTGCGCGCCTTAGTCAATTCTATTGTGCAGGAGCGGATGGAAAGCCTGCCGGAGGAGGAGGTTACCCAGATTGCAGAGCAGATGCGGGAGCAGCGCACGGAGGCGAACAGTTTTACCAGAGAATATACACAGGGGGAAAAGGAACGCAGGGGAAAGCTCTATACACAGTATCTGGATGGTCTTTTCCCTGAGGGGGAACTGACGCAGGTGGACAGCGAGGAGGAGGCGGCGGAACACGAGTTTTGTTTTCTGACAACGACTTCCGCATTCTATCTGCCGGCAGATCGGGAATTGACGGACGAAGAGATTCTGGAACAGATTGACTTCGAGAAAAAGCGCGATTATGCCCTTCAGGAGCAGAACGCCGACGCAATTGCCGAGAGAAAGGCGGCGGAAAAAGAGCAGGCCAAAGAGGTGGTTGCGTCCGGCGGCATTACGGAAGAACAGGCTGTGGAAACTGCCACAGAATATCTGAAACAGATTTACGGACTGGACGGGAGCGGTATGGAATTAAATCATTATTATAATGATCCGGATTCTTCTCCGACACATGTTGTAGGTACTTATTGTGTGAACTGGAGCGATATGGGAAATTACAGATATTATTATTTCTTTATTGACGCTGCGGACGGTACATTGCGTTCTCTGGCATACAGCAACGATATCGAGGGAAGCGAGAAGGTGAAACCTGCTGTATCGGAGGCACCGGGAAAAATCGCCGCGATTAAGAAGCAGGCGCAAAGCTTTTTGGAAGGGAAACTGGAAATCCGAGGTGATTTTAAAGAAGTGAAAAGCTATTATCGGGTCAATGTCACCGATGAAAAAGTGGGCAGACTGGTAGATGTCCTGTTTGTCGGAGAAGACGGTACATCGTATCTGATAGGGATCAGGTGGGACGGGGAGGTGAGTGATTTTTGCGTCACCACAAAGGCAGACTACGAGGAGCATCTGCAGATGGATGTACAGGAGCATGTTGATTATTACAGGGAAAGGGAAGGGAGAGAAATAAAGATGGAGATTGTGGAAAATTGAAAAGAGCTAGAGACGGAAGACATAAAAACCCGGGTGCAGAGGACACCCGGGTTTAGCTCGTAGAAAAAATGAAACTATTCATGCGACGGATGCGCGCCGATCTTATTGATGGCGGACACTACGGTGGTCATAATCTCTACCTCGGCCTGCGGCTGGTAATTGCTCAGCTTTTGATAAAGCGCACCGGTATCTGTACGTACATATTGGGGTGAAAGTCTGTTCAATGCATAGGACATCATGTCCAGCTTGCAGTTTTCGCAAGAACATACTTCAGGCATCGTGGGCAACAGCTTATTCAGCTGATATTCCACGGCATCTTCCATGATATTTTTTAAGCCTTCCATTCCGAACCTCCCTCATTTGCTACACAATTCTATCTTAGTACATTTTTCCTAAAGAATCAATCTCTATTTCGCAAAAGATTGTTGAAAAAGGAAAAATATGTGCTTTTTGTGCAAAATTACTCACTCTTGCTTTTTTTTCAAAGAATGGTATCATATATTCGGTAATTATCGCCATACCCCATAACGTGGGGAAAATAATGTGGAGGACATATGGACGTTATTTTAGATGTGCTTTTTGATACAGGTATTGACGCGCTTAAGCTTTTGCCTTTTCTCTTTCTGGCTTATCTTGCGATGGAATGCCTGGAACATTGGACGGGCGGGAGAATGCAGGAGATTGTCAAAAAATCCGGGAAGGCAGGGCCGGCCATCGGCGGTTTGCTCGGTATTTTTCCGCAGTGTGGTTTTTCCGCCGCTGCGGCAAATCTTTATGCAGGCAGGATCATAACGACGGGAACACTGATAGCTGTGTTTTTGTCTACCTCCGATGAAATGCTTCCCATTATGATATCGGAAAATGTGGCGCCTTCCATGATTGGGAAAATTCTTCTGCTGAAAGTGATCTTCGCGCTTGCGGCGGGATTTCTGGTGGATTTTTTGCTCCATAGAAAAGTGGAGATGCAGATCGGGCATCTGTGTGAGCGCCATCACTGCCACTGTGAGAAGGGAATTTGGCGATCGGCGTTTCACCACACATGGAAAATCTTCCTATATATAATAGTAGTTTCTCTGGTTTTGAATTTTACCATTGCATTGATCGGTGAGGAGACATTGGCGGCGTTGGTTCAGGGTAAGCCGGCTTTGAGCCTGTTTTTGTCTGCGCTTGTCGGCATGATTCCGAACTGTGCTTCCTCAGTGGTTCTCACCCAGCTTTATTTGGGCGGTGTGTTAAACGCAGGCGCATTGATGGCAGGACTTTTGTCGGGCTCAGGCGTTGGCTTTTTAGTTTTACTTAGAGTGAATGATAACAGAAGGGAGAATCTGCGGATTTTTGCCCTGTTGTATGCGATCGGCGTGGGTGCAGGCGCGCTGATACAGCTTTTAGGCGTGCGGTTTTGAGTTGAGGAAATAAAAAGAACCGTCCCCAGAGCGCTTACGTCTCCAAAAACAGTCCTTATAATGCACCGCCAGGGGCTCGAACCCTGGACACCCTGATTAAGAGTCAGGTGCTCTACCAACTGAGCTAGCGGTGCATGTCCTTGGTATTAAAATTGCGGAGAATACGAAGCATTCTCGGGATTGAATACCCGTATTCAATCAACGCAAAAGTTATTATAGTATAATGTTTTCCGTAATGCAAGCATTTTTTAAAGAAAATTTAAGAATATTTCAAAATTGTTTACAGATTGCATTTCCTGTGTCAAAATGATACATTATTCACAGACTTAAGGCGGGAAAGGGGCATATCACATGATTTTTGAAAGCCATGCGCATTACGATGATGAAGCGTTTGATTCGGACAGGGAAGAACTTCTTTTTTCTTTGGCGGAACACGGAATCGGCACGGTGGTCAATATCGGCGCAAGCATTGCCGGGAGTGAGGCAACCGTGAAGCTTGCGGAAAAGTATCCTTTTGTGTACGGGGCGGTGGGCGTACATCCCAGTGAGGTGGCAGAACTTACCGAGGAGGGAATGGCACGTCTGCGTAGTCTGTGCGGCCACGAAAAAGTGGTGGCAGTGGGAGAGATGGGACTGGATTATCATTATCCTGAACCTGACGTATCTTTGCAGAAGAAGTGGTTTGAAATGCAGTTAGATCTTGCGAGGGAGGTGGGGCTTCCCGTTATCATCCATTCCCGTGAGGCGGCGAAGGATACACTGGATATGATGCGGGCGCTCCATGCGGAAGAGACGGGCGGCGTAGTGCACTGCTTTTCCTATACGAAAGAGATGGCCAGGGAGTATTTGAATATGGATTACTATTTCGGCATCGGGGGTGTGATTACCTTTAAGAATGCGAAGAAGCTGAAAGAGGCTGTGCAGTATATTCCCATGGACAGGATTCTTCTGGAGACGGACAGCCCCTATCTTTCACCGGAGCCCCACAGGGGAGAGCGCAATTCTTCTCTGAATCTGCCCTATGTGGTTTCGGCTATTTCAGAGCTTAAGGGGATTTCTTGTGAGGAAGTAACGGAGCAAACGGAGCGCAATGCAAGAAAGCTGTTCGGACTGGAAGGCTAAGAGGGAGAAACGATTTCATGGCTGATTTGGGAAGTTATACCAACACGTCGGAGATACTGAAAAAATATCAGTTTCGGATGCAGAAGAAATACGGGCAGAATTTTTTGATTGACGCAAATATTCTACACAAGATCGTAGAAGCGGCGCAGATCACCCGGGAAGACTGCGTTTTGGAAATCGGGCCGGGGATCGGTACGATGACGCAGTATCTGGCGGAGACGGCGGGACAGGTTATCGCGGTTGAGATTGACAGGGGACTGATTCCGATCCTTCAGGATACGTTGTCTTCCTATCCTAATGTCACGGTTCTGTGCGAGGATATTTTGAAGGTGGATTTGCCCGCCTTAGCGGAACAAAGCGGCGGCAGACCCATTAAGGTTGTGGCGAATCTTCCCTATTATATCACCACACCCATTATTATGGCGCTTTTTGAAAGCCATATGCCACTTCTTAGCATTACGGTTATGGTGCAGAGTGAAGTGGCGGAGCGTATGCAGACAGGGCCCGGCACGAAAGATTATGGAGCGTTGTCGCTGGCAGTGCAGTATTATGCGAAGCCGGAGATTGTGGCCAGAGTACCGGCCTCCTGTTTCCTGCCGCGTCCGAACGTGGACAGTACGGTGGTGCGTCTGGTCAGATATGAAAAGCCGCCGGTTGACGCGGCGGACGAGGCTTTTCTCTTCGCCGTGATCAGGGCCTCCTTCAACCAGAGAAGAAAGACGTTAGCCAACGGCCTGGCAAACGCGGGCGGTCTCGGCGTTACCAGAGGACAGGTGGAAGAGGCGTTGGAAGAGATGGGGCTCTCGAAAACAGTGCGCGGGGAAACGCTCACTTTAAAACAGTTTTCAGAATTATCAAATCGGCTTTTGGAAATGGGAGCATAGGAGGCAATCAGGGAAAAAATACAAGATAAAGTGATATTTTTATAAAAAGGCTCCATATATTGGGAAGAGAGGTACTTTTTTTCAGCGGATTTTATTTACATTGACAATGGACTATGGTAAACTGAAACAGATAATAGGGTTATTTTGCAGACGGATAAAAGAATAAAGTACGTTGATGAGGTGGGTACCTTGGATAAATTTGAGTACAAAGCCAGCGCTGATGAAATCAAGGCGCTGATCGCAGAAGGAGAGTACGCGGAAGCGGTAAAGATCGCGGATAAAATCGACTGGCGCAGGGTCAGAAGCGTTATGATGCTGTGCACGATAAGCGACTTATATAAGATCAACAGGCGGTATCAGGAGAGTAAGGATATTCTTCTGATGGCCTATGAGAAACATCCAACGGGCAGACTGATCATCTATTCCCTGTGTGAACTCTGCATTAAGATGGGAGAATACGATCAGGCCAGCGAATATTATAAGGAGTTCGTACAGATCGCGCCGAGAGACACCGGGCGCTATGTGTTGCAGTACCGGCTCTATGAAGCGCTGGATGTGAGCATTGAGGAACGGATAGCGATTCTAGAGGAGTTTAAGAAGCGGGAGCCGAGAGAAAAATGGGTGTACGAGCTGGCTTATCTTTACCATCGGATTGGCCTGACGACGAAGTGTGTGGAAGAGTGCGACGAAATGTTCCTCTGGTTCGGAGAGGGCAGATATGTCATAAAAGCGTTGGAGTTAAAGGCGCTGCATCAGCCGCTTTCCCCGGAACAGCAGGATAAGTACGACGCTTATATTGAGGGGAGAAGCGCCGGTGAGGATGTGGACGACGACGAGCCGGAGGAGACGCAGGCCGATGAGCCGGAAGATGTATTGCCGGAGGACGAACCGCAGGAGGAAATGCCTGACCAAAGCGAGGAGGAGGATGCGGCATATATGCAGAGCGTTCTCGCTGCACCTACCACAGAGCTGCCGGAGGTCAAGACCGTTGATGTGGGGCAGTACAATACCATCAATCTACAGATGGCCCTGGCGGAGAGCATGAAGGAGGTTCTTGCGGAAGACGCGGACGACGGTGTGGAGGAAATAGAGGAGATTGAAGAGGGCGGAAACACTTTTGAGGAGGAAGAGTCCGGGACGTCTCCTGAGGAAGAAGAGCCGGAAATTCCCGAAGAAGAGGCAGAGCCGGAGACTTTGGAGCAGGAGGCGCCGTCCATCACAGACGCTTTGATTGCGCCGCTTTTGGAGGAGACGGCCAAACTGCCTCAGGTGAAGAATGTAAACGTCTTAAATGAAGAGGAACTGCAAAAAGCCAGTGAGGAGATCGTGAAGGACGATACGCTGGTCTTTGACGCGCAGAAAATTATAGAGGAAATGACGAAGGAGGCCGAAAGATTACAGGCGAGGACGCTTCGGGAACAGGCGATGGAGGCTCAGAAACCTTCGGAGTATGATAAATTTCTCTCTCAGGAGTACGATGGACAGCTCAGCATTGTGCTGCCCGATGCGGCGAAGGTAGAAAAGCAGATAACGGGACAGCTCAGCATCGACGACATTATGGCTGAGTGGGAACAGATGAAGCAGGATAACAGGGAGAAGCGGATGGAAGACGTCCGCCAGCATATCCTTGCCCAGACGGGAAGCCTGTTTGCAAATTTTGATGAGGCGACCAAAAACGGTCTTCTGGAGGAGCTGGAGAAGGCGTTTATGGCGGCCATCATGAAGGAATCCGGGAGAAACCCGCAGGTCAAAAAGGTAGTTTTTCCTGATGACGATTTGAATGAGAAGCCTGTAGAGAAGAAAGAAATGCCGGTTTCTAAGCCGCAGGAGAAAGCGGAAGAGCCGGAAGCGGCAGAACCGGAGGAAGCGCCGGAAGAAGCGCCGGTGGAGACGGAAGCAGAAACGGCGGAGGAGATAAAGACGTCCGCAAGACCCGAGAAGAAGGGAAAGGCATCGGCGGAGAAAGCGCAGGTAGAGAAAGAGCAGACAGAGGAGACAGGCGCAGGGGAAGAAGCGGTAAAGGACAGAGAGTTGAGCGTGGAGGAACAGGAGCTTTTCGGCAAGTTTGTCCATCAGCGCAAGTCCAGAAGACAGTTGATTCATACATTGGACAATATGAGTCTTGCCTCCTGCACGGGTAATATCATCATTACCGGAGAGGAAGAGATCACAACCCTGTCTTTGGCGAAGGCGTTGATCCGTGAGATGCAGTACAACGACAATAATTTTTCCGGCAAAGTGGCGAAGGTAGAAGGCCCTGTCCTTAACAAGAAGGATGTGGAAGCGACTTTTTCAAAGCTGAACAACGGCGCGCTGATTATCGCGGAGGCGGCAAGACTGAAACAGGCCACGGTGGCTTCCATGATCAAGGTGCTGGAAAAAGATAAGATGGGTATTTTGGTTCTGCTTACGGGGACGAAATCGGAGATGGATGAGCTGCTCAAGAAAAACAAAGCGCTTGTCAATAATTTTAATCTGCGCGTAGACGTGGAGCCGCTGGACGATGAGTCTCTGGTGGCTTATGCAAAACAGTATGCGGAGGAGCAGGAGTATTCTATTGACGAATTCGGTATTCTGGCGCTTCATACGAGAATCGCAGACAGGCAGACGAACGATCATGAGGTGACGCTTGCCGAGGTGAGAGAGCTGGTGGATGAGGCGATTGAGTATGCAAATAAAAAAACACCAAAACATTTTATGGATATTTTGCTCGCAAAGAGGTATGATGAAGAGGACATGATTATATTGCGTGAGAAGGACTTCATGCATTACTAAATGCTCATAAAATGAATATTAAGTAAAACAGGGGGTTGGTTTATGGCGGTAAAGAAAACGGCTAAAACATCGGAAAGGCAAAAAAAGCAGGGAAAAGCAGCGGAGCCAAAGGCAGAGAAGAAGGTTGTAAAGCAGGTTGAGAAAAATGAACCTGGGGAAGTGTTTATCTCGGAAGCGGATCAGTATGTGTTCGCGCAGGGCACGCATTATGATATTTATAAAAAGCTGGGCGCGCATCCTTCCATGGAAAACGGCGTAAAGGGTATGTGCTTTGCCGTGTGGGCGCCCAATGCGGCCAGCGTGCATGTGATCGGAACCTTTAACGGCTGGGACGAGGAAAAGGATAAAATGGAAAAGCTTGGCCCCGGCGGCATTCATAAGCTTTTCATTCCGGGTGTGGGGGAAAATGAGCTTTATAAGTATCTGATTCGGACGCCTGCGGGAGAAAAACTTTACAAGGCGGATCCTTTTGCGAACTATTCGGAAATGCGTCCCGGTAATGCGTCTAAAACCTTCGATATCAGTAAGTTTAAATGGACAGACGGCGCATGGCTTGCCGAGAGGGAGAGGAAAGATTACAACAAGGAACCTATGGCTATTTATGAATGTCATATTGGTTCCTGGATGAAACATCCAGACGGCACAGAGGAAGGTTTCTATAATTATCGGGAGTTTGCGGACAGGGTGGTAGACTACCTGAAGGAAATGCACTATACCCACATAGAGCTTATGGGAATTGCAGAGTATCCCTATGACGGCTCCTGGGGGTATCAGGTGACGGGTTACTATGCGCCCACTTCCAGACATGGAGACCCTTCCGATTTTATGTACCTGATCAATACCTTACATAAAAATAAAATCGGCGTTATTCTTGATTGGGTTCCGGCTCATTTCGCGACCGATGCCCATGGCCTTGGCCGCTTTGACGGGCAGTGTATTTTTGAGCATCCCGATCCGAGGATCGGGGAACATCCCGATTGGGGCACTAAGATTTTTAATTATGCTAAAAACGAAGTCAGAAATTTCCTGATTGCCAATGTTCTTTTCTGGATCAGGGAGTTCCATATAGACGGCATCAGAATTGACGCGGTGGCTTCCATGCTTTATCTGGATTACAGCAAGCAGGCGGGACAATGGGTGCCCAATAAATATGGCGGCAAAGAGAATCTGGATGCGATCGAATTCTTTAAACATTTAAATTCCGTGGTACACGGCGGATATCCCGGATTTCTCACCATTGCGGAGGAATCTACGGCATGGCCGAAGGTTACGGGCAAGGTGGAGGAGGACGGCCTTGGCTTCAGCTTTAAATGGAATATGGGCTGGATGCATGACTTCTGCGAATATATGAAATTGGATCCCTATTTCCGCAAGAATAACCACTATGCCATGACTTTTGCCATGAGCTATAATAACAGTGAAAATTATATCCTGCCGCTCTCCCATGATGAGGTCGTGCATTTGAAATGTTCCATGGTAAACAAGATGCCGGGCTATCCTGTGGATAAATATGCTAACCTGCGTGTGGGCTACGGCTATATGATCGGGCATTCCGGTAAAAAGCTTCTCTTTATGGGACAGGATTTCGGACAGGAGAGAGAGTGGAGCGAGACAAGGGAGCTTGACTGGTATCTGCTGGGCGAAGAGCAAAACAGAGGAATGCAGGAGTATGTGAAAGAGCTTTTGGCCATTTACAGAAAGTATCCGGCTATGTATACGATTGACAATGACTGGGCCGGTTTTGAGTGGCTGAATGCGGACGACGCGGATCACAGTGTTTACAGCTTCTACCGAAAGGACGGAACTGGCAAAAACAACATTATGTTTGTGCTGAACATGACGCCTATGAAATGGGAGAACTACAAGGTGGGCGTACCGAAGAAGAAAAAGTATAAACTTCTTTTAAACAGCGACGAAAAGAGATTTGGCGGAAACGGAAGCGAGATCCCTGCCGAGATCATGGCAGTGAAGGAGCCGTGTAATTTCAAGGATTATAGTATTTCCTTTGACCTGCAACCTTATACCGCCGCGATCTTTATTTTCTGATTTGCAATTTTCAGATTTTTTTGCATACAATAAAACCACACATTCATGCGAATTATGGGTGTGTGGTTTCTTTACATTATCAGGATATTTTCAAAACGGCCTTAAGTAGACAGCATATAGTTAGGAAAGGAGAGGTATTATGTGTACGGCGGCAACATATAAGACGAAGGATTTTTATTTCGGACGAACTTTGGATTATGAGTTTTCCTATGGGGACGAGATTACGGTCACCCCCCAGAAAATATCCGTTCCGTTTTTTGGAAAAAGGAATGTGGGATAACCACTATGCCATGATCGGTATGGCCTGTGTGGTGGAAGATTATCCCCTGTATTACGAAGCGGTCAATGAAAAAGGGCTGGGGATGGCCGGCCTCAATTTTGTCGGGAACGCGGTTTATCGGAAACGGGAAGAGGGAAAGGATAACATTGCGCAGTTTGAATTTATCCCGTGGATACTCGGGCAGTGCGTTTCGGTAAAGGAAGCGAGGAAGCTTTTAGAAAAAATCAATATCACCAATATCCCTTTCAGCAATGATCTGCCGCTTGCGCAGCTGCATTGGATTCTTGCGGACAGGGAAGAGTCGGTTGTGATTGAATCGGTGGAAGCGGGGGTGAAGATATATGAAAATCCCGTGGGCGTCCTGACGAACAATCCGCCCTTCGACATGCAGATGGCGGCCCTGCGCAATTATATGGCGTTGTCCGTAAAACCGCCGAAAAATACTTTTGCGCCGGGACTTACGCTGGAGCCTTACAGCCGCGGCATGGGGGCCATCGGCCTTCCGGGTGATCTCTCTTCACAGTCCCGGTTTGTCAGGGCGGCATTTACCAAGATGAATTCGGTTTCCGGTGAAGGCGAGAAAGAAAGCGTCAGCCAGTTTTTCCATATTTTGAATTCGGTAGACCAGCAGAGAGGCTGCTGCGAGCTGGAGAGCGGTAAGTGCGAGATCACGCTCTACACCTCCTGCTGCAATGCAGATAAGGGTATCTATTACTATACTGCCTACAATAACCATCAAATTACCGCGGTAGATATGCACAAGGAGGATTTGGATGGGGCGAAACTGGTGCGCTATGAGGCCATTGAGGAAGAACAGATCAGGATGCAAAACGGATGAGATTAAAAAGGATTTTTTGAGAAAAGCGACTGCCCGCACAGAAAAAAACGAAAAAGGTTAAGAAATGGGGCAGTTATGCCGAAATAAAGGGTGAATGTGAAAGCATTCGCCCTTTATTGTACTATAAATAAAAGAGCACACTACATTTTGTATGGGGACGATTACTTTATGAAAATTACGTTTGACCACAGCACGGTAAATCAAAATGTAGACAGGGCGGCAACTACATATCGGGATACCCGGACGACGAGGACGGAGCGCTCGGGTGATTACGCATTAGACATTTCTGGCAAAGTTATGGATAACAACGCTTACGGGGGTCATGGAAAGACCGCAGAAGAGGTTATGCAGGATGCGGGGGCAATCGACGTGGCCACGCAGACAGACTTTATGACAGTGATGTCTAATACTATGTCTGAGGAAGATTTTGACAGACTGCGGGAGGAAGGCTATCATCCCGGTGATATGGATGTGGAAGAGGTTGTCACCATTGTCGACAAGATTAAGGCAGAGCTTGTAAAAGGCGGCACGGAAGTAGCGGGCTATACCGACGATTTAGATGCGGATACGCTGGCACAGATTACAGGAAGCGAAGCCTTTGCGGCGGAGCTTGAGAAACAGTTTCGGGCGCATGATATTCCACTTACGCAGGAAAATGTACGGGCGGCGAAGGATGCTTTTGAGAGAGCGATGCAGACGGGATTCCCCGGCGAAGGCGCCGTAAAATATATGGTGGAAAACGGAATGGAGCCCACCATTGACAATTTTTATATGGCGGATCACAGTGCGGCTTCGGACAGCCACAGGCAGGGTCATGGTTATTATGCTGCGGACGACACGGGCTATTACGCGAAGAAGGCGGAGGATTATCATTGGGAACAGCTTCGCCCTCAGATTGACCGGGTATTAGAAGAAGCCGGGCTTGATATCAGCGAGGAAAATGTGAAGAGCGCACAGTGGCTGATCGGCGTGGGCATACCGTTGACCGCAGAGACGATGGAAGCGCTTCATGAGATCAAGCAGGCGGGACAGCCATGGGATCAGGCAAAGATTTTGTCCGCCGTGGCGGCGGCGATCTCCGATGGGAAGAAGGCGGGGGACGCCAATCTGGCCGACGGCAGAAGCGAGTTGGAACGGGCGGCTGATTACATGGAAAGCTACGGGCAGATCAGTGACGAGGCTGTGGATCTTACCGTGGCACAGGAGAAAGAGTGTAACCTGCGCAATCTGCAAAAGGCGCAGGAAATGATAGAGGCAGGTAATGCGGCGGATACGCCGCAGGCTGTCACGCAGAGACGCCAGCTGGAAGAGATCCGGCTGATGATGACCATTGAGGCAAACCGCAAACTGATGGAGAGCGGGTATTCCATTGACACGACGGATCTGGAAACGCTGGTGGATGCGTTAAAGAAATTGGAGCAGGAGCAGAATCAGAGGCTGTTCGGAGAGCCTGACGCAGCGGCAGCGGCCGGGAAGGCAGCGCTCTACGAAGAGGTACAGCGAAAGACTACAGAGATTCCTTATCTGCCGGCGGCGGTGCTTGGACGCTATCTGGGTGAAGGGGAGGTCTTCACACTTGACAGCGTATACGAAAACGGCACGGCCCTTAAGAATGCTTATGAATCGGCGAGAGAGTCCTATGAAACGCTGATGACGGCGCCGAGAGCGGATATGGGCGATTCTATCCGTAAGGCTTTCCGCAATGTGGACGACATTTTGAACGATATGGGCCTTGAGACCAACGAAGAGAACCGCAGGGCGGTGCGGATTCTGGGCTACAACAGTATGGATATCACGGATGACAACATAGATGCGGTGAAGAAGTATGACATGGAGTTGCAGCAGACCATCCGCAGAATGACGCCGGCGGCGTCCCTGCAAGCCATCCGGGATGGCAAAAATCCGCTTACGATGTCGATTGCCGAATTGAATCAGTATTTGGATGAGAGCGGCGCGGACGATGCGGCGAGGGAAGAAAAATTCAGTAAATATTTGTATAAATTAGAAAAGAGCCACGCGGTTACCGAACAGGAGCGGGAAGCCTATATCGGGATTTACCGGATGTTCCGCCAGCTGGAAAAGACGGACGATGCGGCGGTGGGCAGCCTTTTAAAGGAAGGCGCACAGATTTCTTTCAGCAATCTGCTGACAGCCATGCGAAGCACCAAAAGGCAGGGCATGGATTACCGGGTAGACGATGGATTCGAGGGCGTGGACGGCGTCATGAAAAATAAATCCATCACAGATCAGATTTTAAGCGGATTTCCGGCGCTGGGACAGGAGAGCGCGGCAAACGAAAATCAGACGGGCGGACAGGAAAAGCAGCCCTCCGAACAGGCGGAAAGCTATTACCACATGCTGGCAGGACAGATCGCGGATGCCATGGAGCCGGAAAAGCTGGCCCAGACGCAGCTTACGGCGGAGACCACCATGGAGGCTTTTGCGGACGCTATGCGGCAGCAGGCGGCGGACGCCTCTCTGGAACAGGCTTACATGCAGGAGCAGTTACAGTCGTACCGCGGTTTAGAGAACGTGGAGGAAGCTGTGGTACAGGAGCTGTTGGCATACAGACAGCCTGTAACGGCAAACAATCTGGAGGCGGCTTCGGCCCTTCGCAAAAAGCCGGGCGCTCTATACCGAAAGCTGCGGGAATTAGAGGGCGGCGCGGAGGATTCGGAGGGAAAGACAAAAGCGGAAACGCTGATAGACAGCCTGACGGACAAAGAGAACGCGCAGGAGGCTTACGGGAAGATGCAGGAGACCTTTTCTTCTCTCTTGGAAGAGGCTATGGATGCGGCAGACGATTACCTTGATCTGCGGACGCTGCAGAGCTGTAAAAAACAGCTTGCTCTGGCGGGAAGCCATGCACGGGAAGAAAATTACCAAATCCCTGTGGAGATAAACGGCGAGCTGACGGCGATTAACTTAAAGGTTCTGCACGGCGAGGAGACCGGAAAGGTGAATGTCACGGTACAGACGGAGGAATACGGACAGATCACGGCTAAATTTTCGCTGAAGGAACAGAGCCTGTCCGGTTACATTGCCTGTGAGAGCGCAGAGGGAACAAAGTGGCTGCAAGGCAGGCAGGAGAATCTGGAAAAGGCGCTTACAGGCCCGGAGAAGGACAGAGAAGTCGGCAGTCTGGTTATTTTACAGGGCAGGGAAGTAAACGGCGAAAACTATAAATCAGAAGAGGTAAAAGACGGGTCGGGAGAGCAGACAGCACAGCTTTATGGAATTGCAAAAGCATTTATCACGGTCCTGACGGCATAAGAAGGAGGAAATCAAAATGAAAATCAGTTATAACGCACCGGCAATGCGCGCAAGCAACGCATTAAACGCATCGGACAACAGAGTGTCTCAATCTTTGGGAAGGCTCTCTTCGGGCCTGAAGGTGACGGCGTCGAAGGATAATCCGTCCGGTTATGCCATCGGCAGAAGAATGAATATGCAGATTACGGGCATCGGCTCGGCGACACAGAGCTCCAACAACGGTATTTCCGTGATTGAGACTTCGGACGGCGCGTTGTCGGAAGTGCACGAAATGTTGCAAAGAATGAACGAGCTGGCAGTAAAGGGTGAGACGGGAACGCTTACCACCGGTGACCGTATGACGCTGGAACAGGAAGTACAGCAGCTGAAAGCGGAGATTACCAGAATTTCTACCGATACGCAGTTTAACGGGCAGACTCTGTTAGACGGTTCTTTCGATCTGCGGGGCTATACCAATAATTATAAGGTAAAGGTAGATTATTATTCGGATAAGGTGACGATAAAAGAATACTCGATCAGTAACCTGGACATTGTTTACGATAAGAATGGTAAGATCGATAAGGATTTGACAACAGTTGCGCTGGGTCCTGAATTTCCTGAAGGTGTGAAGGTTTCCGATACGACAAAGACGAAAATCACACTGACCGGGCCGATGGATTTTGAAATGACTCTTGAGATTCCGAAGGATACGGATAATATTTTTCCCGGGTTTGAGGCGCCGTATAATTTTGAGGATGACGGAACAAACTGGGTGCCGAAGCTGGATGAGGAGGCTGTCAAAGCTAACTTTTTTGCGGCCGTGGAGAAAATGGGGGCAACAAGTATTCCGAAGGATGCAACGGTCACGATTGCTAACAATGGCGGCGTAGATACCATAACCGTTACGGACGGCAAAGGTTTAAATCTGGAATATATATGTAATCCCCCGGCATCAGTGCCGAATACTGAGGAGCAGCCGAAGCAGGCGAAGGTTTCCCTGTATGGAGGAACGTTTGATCCTATCGTTGATATTACGGACGAGAAATTGACGATTGATATTACCGGCATCGGCTCCATGGATATCCAGACCGGCGCTAACGAGGGCCAGCAGCTTGCGGTCCGCATTCCTACGATCTCTTTAAACAGGCTGGGACTGGAAGATTTGACCATGGTCTCAGAGACAAGCGAGGCGGACTCCATAGAGGCGTGTGCGGACGCCAACAGGGCGATCAAGGGTGCGATTCTCTATGTATCGGATGCGCGCAGCAGACTGGGTGCGTACCAGAACCGTCTAGAGCACACGGTCAACAATCTGGCAGTGTCCAATGAGAACATGACCGCTTCTTACTCCCGTATCATGGATGTGGATATGGCGGAGGAAATGACGAATTACACCACAGAGCAGGTAATATCGCAGGCGGCAGTTTCCATGCTGGCGCAGGCCAATGAAAGGCCCTCACAGGTATTACAGCTGTTACAGTAAGTGCTGAAAGCACGGGTTTGCGAGTTGAGCAAAAACAAGGAGATCATAAAATGACCAAGGAATTAAAACAGGAGTATACCCTGCGGATCACGCAGGCGAATAAAACCCAGCTGATTACTATTTTGTATGAAATGGCGCTGCTTTACATTGATGAGGCGAAAGAGTCCATGGAGGCAGGGAACAGGACGGACTTTAAGAATGCCATCCGCAGGATACAGGGCTGTATGTGCGAGCTGATGGATTCTCTGCATTTGGAGTATGAGGTGGCACAGAACTTGTTGCAGCTTTATCTTTACGTCAACAGAGAGGTAGCCAAAGCCGCTTTGCATAACGACGCGGAAAATCTGGAACATGCCCGCCTTGTGCTGGAAAAACTGGCGGCGGCTTATAAGCAGATAGAGTCGCAGGATCTGTCAGACCCTGTTATGGGCAATACGCAGGCTGTATACGCGGGGCTTACTTACGGCAAAGATACGCTCACGGAGAACGCGGCGGACCCTGCTGCGAACAGAGGATTCTGCGTCTAGTTTCATAGAAGCGTCAGCGGGCGGTAGGCCGCCACGCGCTCTTCATCGGGCAGCGGATCACTCTCCGCTGCCTTTTGCAATAGGTATTTATACCGTTTCATGACAGCGTTAAGCTCGTAAATATAACAGTCGATCAGATCGGGGTCTGTCACATTGTCAAAGCCTGCATAGGCGTTTTCCAGTGCGTTTCTGGCCAACAGAAGTTCGTCTTTCAGGGTTAGATTCCGCCTGTCCACAATCAGGTCATTGTCCGCGGGTATGCAGGGGCTTTGTCTAAAAATCATTTTCATTTTACCATTTCCGCCTTTCTTTTTCTGCTTGGAAATTCTGGAAATATATTCCTCTTGTTACCAGTTTAGGTAAAAATTTCCTAAAATATTCATGTAATATTGCGGACAGCTTGGTCATATATTGCTAGCAGAGGAAAAGGAGGCGGCGAAGCATGATGGGAAATGCAGGCGGAGCGATCGTCATTTTGGCGGTATGTTTGATTGTTTTGGCCATTGGGGCAATGGGACGAAAAGTGGAATGGCTGGTCAATTTTGTCCTTCGGGCGGTTATGGGAACAGTGGGCATTTATGCCGTTAACTATCTGCTGGCGGCAAGACAGCTGCAGGTGGCGGTGGGAATTAACCCGTTTACGGTTTTGACATCCGGATTCCTTGGATTTCCGGGCGTTGTGGTACTTTACGGAATACATTTTTTCAAAATATTGTGAGGTATTCACAAAAATAGATTTTTTGCAACAGAACTATAGACAAGATTTTTTGTTGTGTTATAATTCAAATCACAACTCAAGAAATTCTATGCGGGATTTTATTCTGTAGAAGTTCCGCGGTTCAAGCCTTATGGCGTCGGGAAGATCTCCCAATTATTTCGATGAGTCAAAATAAAAATACGGAGGTGGTTTTATTGGACTGAATTATTGGCAATCTATTTTGCTGCTCCTGCTTTTGCTTTCTGCATTGGCAGATCTAAGGACGGACCGAATTCCGAACGGTTTTATTCTTTTAGGCATCGCGTGCGGAATTGTGGGCAGTCTCATATCCGGCCGGGGGCCATCTGATATTCTGGCATCTGTTTTTTTGGCGTTTCTGCTTATGTATCCACTGTATAAGATAGGCGCGTTCGGCGCGGGCGATGTGAAACTGTTCGTTTTGATCGGGAGTTTTCAAAACATAAGAGAAGTGGCGGCTGTATTGGCGGGCGCTTTTGTGATCGGCGCAGGATTTTCGCTGGTGAAATTAGCCGTAGAACAAAACGGAAGAGAGCGGCTGCAATATTTTTTTTCCTACTTGCGGGAAATTTGTCGGACGGGACATTGGAAGGTCTACGGCGAAGACTTAAAACAGGACTACCACACCTACTGTAAAAACAAGATTCACTTTACGGTGCCGATTTTGTTCAGCGTGGTGTGCAGAATAGGAGGATTATTTTGAGACATAAAATTATGGCGATTTGCGATACGGAGGAGGGATATGCCTTTCGCATGGCGGAGTATATTTTAGAGAAAGTAAAACTTCCTTATACGCTGCATCTTTTCACGGCAGTGGAGGAACTTAAGAAGTTTGCGGGGCGGGAGGAGATAGAGATTCTTCTGATTGCGGAGAACGCCTGGCGTATGATCCGGGAGGAATTTGTGAGAAGCCAGGTGGCGCAGATGTTTGTTTTGCAGGAAAGCGAACAGGCGGAGCAGGACGAGATCTGTCGTATTGATAAGTATCAAAGCCCGGAAAAAGTGGTGCAGAAAATACTGGATGTGATGGCGGACAAAGGAGAATGGAAGGATTATCCTCAAGCGACGGACACGGAGGTTAAGATGATCGGCATTTATTCCCCGGTAAAACGGTGTTTGCAGACTTCTTTCGCGCTGACGCTGGGACAACTCTTGGCAAAGGAGCATAGGACGTTGTACCTGAATTTCGAAATGTATTCGGGGCTGGGCGAGCTTTTGCGAAGAGAATATCAGACGGACATACTTGACCTTATGTACTATTTTCAGAATGCGAGGGAAAAACTGGCGCTGCGTCTGCCGGCAATGATTCAGAGCGCAGGCGGTTTAGATTACATTCCGCCCATGCAGTACGCGCTGGGGATCAGGGAAGTGCCGGGAGAGCAGTGGCTGGCGCTTTGCAGGGATATGGTGGTAATCGGGGAGTACGAGTATCTGATTTTGGATTTGGACGACGGCATAGACGGACTTTTTGATCTGTTAAAGAACTGCCAGAAAATTTATACCATCACGAGGGATGACCCTTTTGCCATGGCAAAGCTGCGGCAGTACGAGCAGATGTTACAGTTTGGAGAATTGGAGGAAATTACGGAGAAGACGGTGAAATGCCGTTTCCCGATCTTCAAACATTTGCCGGAAAGCCTGGAAATGATGACCCACGGGGAGCTGGCTGGTTACGTGAAATCAATTATACAAGAGGATATCTATGGATAACGGGGAAGAGAGACGGAAGCTGTTAAAGGAAAAACTGATAGAAAGCATTGATTATTCTAGAGAGAGCAGCGACGAGGAGATCAGGGAACTGATAGACAGTATGCTTGTGAGAGAGAGCAGGGAGAGGCCGATTTCCCTGACGGAGCGGAAGCGGCTCAGGAAGGAACTTTTTCATGCTGTCCGTAAACTGGACGTGTTGCAGGAGCTGGTAGACGATCCGCAGATTACGGAAATCATGATCAATGGGCCGGACCGTATTTTTATTGAGCGGAACGGGAAACTCACGGAGAGCGGTCTGCATTTTGACAGCACGGAAAAATTACAGAATGTGATACAGCAGATTGTGTCGGACTGCAACAGGGTGGTCAACGAAGCGTCGCCTATTGTGGACGCCAGACTGGAAAATGGCGCCCGCGTCAATGTGGTTTTAAATCCCGTGGCGCTGAACGGGCCGATTGTGACGATCAGGCGCTTCCCGGACCAGCCGATCACGATGGAGGATCTGGTGCGTTTTGGCTCTGTTAGCGAGGAGGTATGTGAGTGGCTGGGCAGTCTGGTAAAGGCGAAATACAATATTTTCATCAGCGGTGGGACGGGGTCCGGAAAAACCACGTTTTTGAACGCGCTTTCCGATTACATTCCGAAGGAGGAGCGCATCATCACCATAGAGGACAGCGCGGAATTGCAGATCAGAAATCTGCGCAACCTTGTGCGGATGGAGACGCGCAATGAGAACGTGGAGGGATGCCGGGAGATAACCATACGGGACCTGATCAAAACATCGTTGCGAATGCGCCCTGACCGGATTATTGTCGGAGAGGTCCGTGGCGGAGAGGCTTTTGATATGATGCAGTGTCTGAACACCGGGCATGACGGTTCCATGTCAACAGGACATGCCAACAGTTCAAGAGATATGCTGAGCCGTCTGGAAAATATGATTCTTATGGGGATGGAAATTCCGCTTCCGGCGATTCGGCAGCAGATTGCATCGGGAATTGATATCATCGTTCATCTGGGACGTCTGCGGGACCGGACGAGAAAGGTGTTGGAGATTGTGGAAATATTGGGTTACGAGGAGGAAGAAATCCGTTTCAGTACACTCTACCGCTTCGAGGAGGAGGGAGAGGCGGAAGGAGGAAAGATCCTCGGGAATCTCGTAAAGAAGGGAGAGCTTTCCTATGTCGAAAAATTACAGTCCGCCGGATTATGCTGAGTACCGCTTCTCCTTAAAACAGGGGATGCTTGCCTGTGCGGAGGGAGCGGCGGTGGTTGCAATGATCGGATATTTTTTTTACCGCTCATGGCTGGCCTGTGTTTTTCTGATTCCTGTATTTGGCTTTTGGGTGAGGGAAAAGAAGAGGGAGGAGGCAAAAAAGAGAAGACAGGAACTGAGTATGCAATTTAAGGATTTGGTGTTAGCGCTCTCGGCGAACGTGAAAGCGGGGTATTCCATCGAGAATGCACTACAGGAATCCTATCGGGACATGGAGCTTCTCTACAGCGGGGACAGTCCGATTTGTAGGGAGGTACGGCATATGCTGCGGGGACTGGAAAATAATGTGGTTCTGGAACAGCTTTTGTACGACCTTGGGGTGAGAAGCCATGTGGCGGATATCATGCAGTTTGCAGACATCTTTCTGATTGCCAAGAGAAGCGGAGGAAATCTGACGGAGATTTTGGAGAAGACGGCTGCGGTGATGGAACAAAAGATGGAGACAGATAAGGAGATTCAGATTATGATCAGCTCGAAAAAAATGGAACAGAAAATCATGAATATGGTGCCTTTTATGATTATCTTTTATATCGGAACTACATCGAAGGGATTTTTTGACGTGCTCTATCACAACGCCATCGGTGTGGCGGTTATGACAGTGTGTCTCTTTTTTTACGGCATGGCGTACTTGCTTTCAAAACGGATTGTGGAGATTGAGGTTTGAGGGAAAGGAGTTTGCATGATATATGTCTATGGTGCAATTTTTGGGGTTTATCTGGTTCTGTTTTTTCTGTCCGCGGGGGAGGACGGGAACCCTTTTCAGAAGATGGCTGCCCGAATTTACAGGAGCAGACAGGAGAGACAGCAGAGAAGTAAAAACAAGAGAAAGGATTGGAAGCGGAGCTTTTATATCAGACAGCTGGGGGACAAACTGAGAACGCTGCAGCCGGGCATTCCAGTGGAACAGCAGATCAGGGAGCATTACCTGTCACTGTACAGCACGCTTCTTTTGGTGGTGTTTGTGGGCGATCTGCTCTGCGTTGCGGTTTGGGCCGGTGCGCATGGTAACGCCAAGCTAATTGACGGCAGTCTTCTTTTCAGAAAGGCTTACGGGGAAGGGGATGTGGAGGTGGATCTTTTGGCGGAGATTCCCGGGATACAGGAAGAATCTTTTACCTATCTTGTGGAGGAGCGGAAATTCACGGGGGAAGAACTGGAAAAACAGTTTGCAGAGGCAAAAAAGCTGCTTCCCGAGGCCATTCTGGGTGAAAATGACTGCCTGGAGGATGTGCGGAAGGACTTGAGGCTGGTGACAGAACTGAAAGGCTACCCTTTTCGAATCACCTGGGAAAGCGGCGCTTATTCCCTCGTCAATTCCGATGGAAAAGTACATAACGAGGAGTTGGCACAGGGGGAGATTGTCACTTTGACTGCGCGGTTCCATTATGAGGACTGGGTCAGGGAGGAGGAGTTTTTTGTGCAGGTGAATCCTGTGATTTATACGCCGCAGGAGGCGGTTCGTGCAGGGATTGAAGAGCTGCTTCGGGAGAGGGAGAAGAGTACGGAAAGCGCAGAGGTGATGACGCTGCCGGAACGGATCGGCACGGAGCCTCTTGTGTGGAAAGAAATCATAGAGGACAGCAGCGGGTATTTCCTGCTTCTGGTGCTTTTTGCGGCGGGCGTGCTCTATTGGGGACGGGCTAGAGAACTGGATCAAAGGCTGGAGGCAAGAAAACGGGAGCTGCTCTTAGACTACCCGGAAATTGTCAATAAGCTGGCCCTCTATATGGGGGCCGGCATGACCATCAGGAACGCCTTTTTAAAAATGGGTGAAGACTACAAGCGACAGAGGGAGGTGAGAAGGAAATATGTGTACGAGGAGATATTGATTACCTGTTATGAATTACAGGGAGGAAAATCGGAGACAGAGGCCTATGACCATTTTGGCAAACGGTGTAAGGTGCAGTCCTACATCAAACTGTCGGCATTGTTGTCGCAAAATATCAGAAAAGGCAGTAACGATCTGCTCAGAATGCTTCGTCAGGAGGCGGAAAACGCCTTTGTACAGCGAAAGAATCTGGCAAAAAAACTGGGAGAGGAGGCGGGTACAAAACTGCTTTTGCCGATGATGATGATGCTCTGCATCGTTATGGTAATCATTATGATTCCGGCCTATTTTTCATTTACATTAAACTGATTTAAAAAGGAGGAAAGCGTATGTTAAAAAGAAAAGAAGAAAAGAGACTGAAAGGATTTCAGGACTTCCTGCGGGAGGAGGAAGGTATGGGAACGGTGGAAATTATTTTAATTATCGTGGTACTGATCGGCCTGGTTATCATATTTAAAACGCAACTGCGGTCTCTGGTAGAAAAGGTGTTTGAGAAAATTACCACAGACAGCAACACGGTAATGGAATGAGGCGGGGATACATAACGGTATTTTTATCCCTGTCACTGACTCTGATCCTGTCCCTTGTATTCACTGTAATAGAAGGGGCGCGGATCAGCGCCATCCGCATGAAGTTTGAGTGCGTGACAGATATCGGGATGAATTCCGTTTTGGCAGAATATCACAGAGAGCTCTTGAAGCAGTATGACCTTTTGTTCGTGGATACTTCCTATTGCGGGTCCCGTCCCGACATTGCAAATACTGAAGCCCATCTTTGCAGATACATGCAGAAAAATTTTCACTCGGAAGAGGGAAAGCCTCTCTTTGGAGGGAAGGAATTTCTGGCAATGAACATGGGTGCAGCGGAGATTTCGGAATATTCCATTGCTTCGGACGAAAACGGCGCGGTATTAAAAAGGCAGATTACAGACTATATGGGGGATTATCCGGTCGGGGCGGTTCTCGACAAAATAACTGGCAATGTGGGGATTTTGCAGGGATCGGGGATTGACTCCATGGATGTGGGAGCCAGACGGCGGGAGTACGAGTCGCAGATTGAGGCCATCGGCCTGCCAAAGAAAGAGGTGGAGGAAGGTAAGTTTGAGGAGGTGCCGTTAGACAATCCGGCGGATCTTGCCAACGCTACCAGAAGCAGCGGGGTGTTGAATTTGGTTTTGGAGGATGCCACCGCGGTCTCTGCGGTCAAAGTAGATTTGGGAGAATATATTTCCCACCGTTCGGACAGGATGTCCGGCACTGGTCTTTGCGAGGAGGCTGTGAAAACCGGCGGAGAGGCAAACGAGTTGGTTTTTCAGACCTATCTTTTTGAGAAGTTCGGTTATTATGGCGAGGAGATGGAAAAATCGCTTTTAAAGTATCAGGTGGAATATATTTTGGCGGGGGAAGACACGGATTGGCAAAATCTGGAACAGGTGGCAAAAAAGTTGCTGCTTTGGCGGGAGGCGGCCAATGTGCTCTATATTCTTTCGGACAGTGCAAAGGTGGCGGAGGCCCAGGCTATGGCGGCTGCGCTGGCGGCAGTGACTCTTATGCCTGCGCTGATGGAGCCGGTCAAATATACCATTCTGTTTGCATGGGCCTATGTGGAGAGCTTACAGGATGTCAAGATACTGTTGAGCGGCGGCAGGGTGCCGATCATGAAGACGGCCGCTGACTGGAAAACGGGAATAAACGGAATCAAAGATGTGCGGGGAAGTCTCACAGAGGAATCCGGCGGCACCGGATTAAACTATAAGGAATATTTGCAGGTAATGCTTTTTTTGCAGGATGCGAAGACCCGGACGGAACGGGCCATGGATATTATAGAGATGGATATCCGGCGTACGCCCGGTAATGCAAGGTTTCGTCTGGACGGCTGTTTTGACGCTTATCAGGCCCGCCTTTCGGTAAGCAGCCGTTTTGGATATTCGTATGAAATGACCAGAAGATATGGATTTTACTAAAGCGGGAGGTGATAAAAGATGCCCTTTTTAGGATCACGACACTGTAAACATTCAAATTCGACAGCACATTCTCTCCAAACATATCTTAAGGCGCATCAGGGCGATAAATTACTATTTGCAATTCGATTGCTAAAGAGGGTGTCTTTTATCTTCTCCCGCAGGAGGGCCTCCATGACACTGGAAGCGGCCTTTGTTCTGCCCTTCTTTCTGTTTGCAATCCTCAATATTCTTTTCGCAGTAAATATCATCGGTACACAGAGCCGGATCAATGCGGCCTTGCATCAGGTGGGAAACAAGATGGCTTTTGCGGGATACGGTTACCATGCGGCACTGGGAGAGAATGTACCGGACGGACTTGCCGGAATTGCGCTCACGGAGGGGTATGCCAGAGGTCAGATTGTAGAGTATGTGGGAAGCTCTTACTTGGACAAGTCCTGTGTGAAGGGCGGTTCCGGCGGTTTATCTTTCGCCGGTTCTTCGGTGATGGGGGAGGGGGATATGATTGATTTGAGAGTGTCTTACCGGGTCAGACCTTTTGCAAGCCTGATGGGATTTGACGGATTTATGGTGTCACAGCGCTATTACGGAAAGGCGTGGACAGGATATGACGCATCGGGTTCGGTGAGTGATTTTAATGAAGAAGATCCCATGGTGTATATCACGGAGACGGGGACGGTCTATCATCTGGACAGAAACTGCACTTATCTGAATCCGAAGGTAGAGGCAGTGTCTGCGGAGGGTGCAGCCGGCAGAAGAAACGCATCCGGCGAAAAATATGCGCCATGTGGGTTTTGCGGATCGGCATCGGGAGGAAGAGAGGTTTACATAACAAACTATGGAAACAGCTATCACAGGATGTTGAACTGTCCGGGATTGAAGCGGACGATTTACACTGTGCCGCTGTCGGAAGTGGGCGCGAGGGGGAGGTGTTCTAAATGTGGATAGAGCTTTTATTGTTTTTGTTTTTGGCTGTCTGTGCGGTGTTTGACGGCTTGTACAGACAGATTCCGCTGGCCGTCGTGTGGCTGGGAATGCTGACGGCAGTCTGCCTTCAACTATATGGCGGCATGGGAGAGGCCGAAGTGCTTGCGGCGGCGATTTCCCTGATCCCCGGTCTGGGATTTTTCCTGCTCAGTTTTCTCTCAGGGGAAAAGGTAGGATACGGGGATGGCTGGGCGCTTTTAATGATTGGATTGTTTTTGGGCGCGTATCGGTGTTTTTTGACTTTGCTCGTAGGTCTTTTAGTGGAATCTGCGGTTGCGGTTGTACTGCTCATGCTTCGGAAGATAAAGCGTGACAGGGAGATTCCTTTTGTGCCGTTCCTGCTTTTGGGAATGGGGGTGGCAGTATGTTTATGAGAAAAAGGGCAAAGGGATTTATGACGCTGGAGGCCAGTTTTATTATCACCTGGACCGTATTTCTCTTTGTACTTTTCATTTATTTGTCTTTTTACTCCTATGATAAATGCGTTCTCTTTCAGGACGCCTACGCGGTATGCTTCCGGGGCAGCATTCAAAAGGAAGAAGGGCAGGTGGTGCCCTACATAGACGAACACATGCAAAAGCAGTTCGGGAAAAAATATTTCGGTGTGGGGAAGGTGACGGGGACAGTTGACAGGAATGGCAATACCACCAGTGTGACAGGGGAATGTCAGGTAAAGGTGCCGGTCCGACAGCTTTTTACGATGCACGGCAAGGGCGGGTGGAAGATACGGACTAGAGCCAAGGCGCAGATCATCAATCCGACCAAGATGATTCGACGAAGCAGAATGGCAGAAAATGTGCTTTCGGGGCTTGGAGAGTAAAAAGAAAGGATGGCAAAACAGATGATGGAGGCAAAATATTTTCGAGATTATAAACACAGTTATATGATTTTACCATGCGGATCGGCGCAGCCTGAGAAGAGCTATCAATGCAGGCTGCTCACATCGAATAAGCTGGAAGAAATTCTTTGCTGTTCCCTGCGCCATGTAAACGGAGCGGCATACTTCTACTATGATATCAGTTCCAGAACAACGCTGGAAAACATGTATCGCGGCAGACAGCTTTCCTTCGGACAGGTGAGGGAACTGTTTGAACAGCTTTACGGGATTTATTGCAGGCTTGGGAATCATTTTATGGACGAGACGAAGCTGGTGCTTTTACCGGCGTATATCTTTTATGATTTGTCCCGGAAAAAGTATATTGGGCTTTACTATCCCGATTTTGAGGAGGAGCGGCCCTATGACGCGCTTATGGATTACCTGCTGGAACACATGGACAGTCAGGATGAACGGCTGGCGGATGCAATTTATCAGATTTATGAGAGAACCGAGGAGGCTGCCTTTTCCCTGAGTGATGCACTGCTGATTTTGGGGGAGCGGGAGGAGCATCCTGCGGCGGAAGGAACGGAGAAAAAGGAGACGCTCCCCTCTTTGCCGGATACCGATTTGCAACCCGTAAACACATGCATGCGGGAAGATACGTTTTTGTTAAGCGAAGAGAATCTGCGGGGCGAGGAAAAGAGAGAAAGGTCTGCGCCCGGAAAGAAATATTTATTTTCCGCGTTTCTGATAGGGCTTTCTGTTCTGGGCATTGTGGGAATTGCTTGTATTTATAGATTTTATGAGCTGTCGGACGAGGAAATGATGACCCTGCTCGGATGCGGCGCGCTGATGGGAGTATGCCTTTTAGCGGGATTTGCGGGGCTGTTGAAAGGTGGCGGCAACAAAAAGGAAAAGAGAAAGGGGGAGACAGAGCCTTTCTTACCGGCGGAGGAATATCTGCCGGGAGCGGAGACGGCTTCTCTGGAAGGGGTGTTGTTCAGGGAGGCCGAACCGCAGCCGGATGCTTTTGAAAGAAGGAATCAAAACGGGGAGGATAGGATGCAGGAGGAGCAGTGCAATTATGGCAACACTGTCTTTTTTGATAATGTGCAGATGGCGGAATATAAGTTGTATGCGCTGGACAGAAAAAACAAAAGGCATATTGAGCTGACGAAATTTCCTTATACGATAGGGAAGATGGCGGGCTGTGTGGACTGCGTGCTCGAGGATGATTCCGTCAGCAGGATTCATGCCAGGTTTGAAAGGGAAAAAGACGCGATCCGCCTGACGGACATGAACTCCACCAATGGAACTTTTAAAAACGGCCTGCGCTTGCAGCCGCAGGAGACGGTGGAGGTTGAGCCGGGGGATGAAATCCGGTTTGGGAATTTAAATTATTGTTACCGATAACGGTTTGACATCACATAACGAAAATGATACTCTCTAGTCATGGATAATTTGACACTGGAGCGGTTAGAGACGCTGTTCTTTGAGCAGGGGTATGGCAAAATACCGTCTAATCTGCCTGAATTTAATTTTTACTGCCGTAGAGAGACACAGGGAATGAATGTTCTCTATGTTATTGATTACAGGCAGGGGCTTTATATCTCAAAAGACCAGTATGTGCATTTGAAGGAAAAAATTTTCCAGTTCTTTCAGAACAAGGGAGAACAGGAAATTCATGTGATGACGTTAGTTTTATGCACGGATACGGAGAAGGCGAGAAAGCTTTGTGAGAATGACAGCCTCTGCTGGGTGATTGACGCACAGGCATACAGACTGTTGATTCACGAGACACAGACGGCGGATTTTTATGGTTGGAAGGATCTTTTGGAAGAGTATTTGTTCTCGCTTGCACGGGAAAGACATGAGGAGGCGAAGCCTGTCGGTGTGGCGGATGAGAAGCGGATTTATGCTTGGTCCTGGGCGAATATCATTCTCGTGGCGGTCAATGTAATCGTATTTCTGATATGTACATTTACGGGAAAGTTGTTATATAATAGGGGTGCGCTCAGCGTTGAGGAAGTTTTGGTGAATGGAGAGTTTTATCGTCTGTTTACGAGTATGTTTTTACATTGGAATGTGGAGCATCTTTTCAGCAACATGATTGTTCTCTATTATGTGGGGGCTATTGTGGAGCGGGAGATGGGAACGCTTCCCTATATGGCGCTTTATTTACTCTCCGGACTTATGGGTAATCTCTTTTCCATTGGCTATGAATTGTTTGTAAATCTCTATGGCAGTTCGGCGGGTGCCAGCGGTGCAGTTTTCGGCGTAGAAGGCGCATTGCTGTTTTTGGTGATGATCCACCGGGGCAGACTGGAATCCATGACGGTGGGCAGGGTGGCGTTCGCGGTTGCCTTTTCGCTCTATTGCGGGTTTACCAGTGCGGGTGTGAATAACGCGGCGCATGTGGGCGGTGTTTTGATGGGCTTTACGGCGGCAGCGGCGATAGTCGGGTGCAGGAAAGCACGGCAGCTTTTCAGTCACAGATCAAGATAAGAAAGGGTAGATAGTCATGCAGATTAATATTTATTATGGCGGGCGGGGTCTGATGGATGATCCCACGCTGTTTGTCCTGAATAAGATGAAAGAGGTGTTGGAGGAGCTCCGTGTGACGGTGGAAGTCTTTCATCTTTATGAGCAGAAAAACAGTATCCCTACGCTTCCGCAGACATTAAAAAATGCGGATGGCGTAATCCTTGCAACAACTTTGGAGTGGTACGGAATCGGCGGATATATGCAGCAGTTTTTGGATGCCTGCTGGCTCTACGGGGATAAGGAAAAAATCAGCAAAATATATATGTGTCCGATTGTCATGTCCACTACTTACGGAGAGCAGGAGGGAAAACTGAATCTGGCAACGGCCTGGGAGATCCTCGGCGGTCTGCCCTGTAGCGGGTTGTGCGGTTATATTGCGGATACGTCGCTTCTGGAGCAGAACGCGGATTATATCAGAATCATTGAAAAGAATGCGGAAAATCTTTACCGTACCATTAACCAGAAAATGCCATGTCTGCCGGCGAGCAACCAAGCGGTGAAGCAGAAAGTTGCAATTACAAAAAGCATTAACTTTACACCGCAGGAGTCAGAGCAACTTTCCCAATATGTGTCTGACGACACTTATGTACAGCGGCAGAAGGAAGATATTCAGGAACTTGCCAGTCTCTTCCGCGATATGATGGGCAGCAGTGAGAAAGAGGATACGACCGAGTTTGTCGAGGAAATTCGACAGCATTTCATTCCGCAGCCGGGATTTGCGGCGGGATTTAAAGTGGTGATTGAGGAGAAGAAGCAGCCTCTGATGATTTTGATAGACGGAGCGAGTCTTGATTGTCATTATGGGGAAGGCGGCCGCGTGGATGTAGAGATACAGCTAGACCGTGCATCCTTTGCCGATATTGTATCGGGGAAAACGGATTTCCAGACTTCCTTTATGGCAGGCGATATGAAGATGAAGGGAGATTTTAAGGTGCTGCGTTCGCTTGATTCGGCGTTGCAGTTTGGAGCAAATTGACGGAGTTGTGCACTGTGTTATTTTCAATAAATCAAAAGATAAATTGGAGGGAGCTATGAAAGCGGATAACTGTATTTTTTGTAAGATTGCAAATGGAGAGATTCCTGCAAAAACGTTATATGAGGATGATCAGTTTCGCGTCATTTTAGATCTGGGACCGGCGACAAGAGGACACGCCTTGATTCTGCCCAAAGACCACTATGCGGATCTCTTTGAACTGCCGGAGGAAAGCGCCGGCGAGGTAATGAAACTGGCGAAGAGAATGATGATAAAGATGCGGGAAAAGCTTGGATGTGAGGGCTTTAATCTGGTGCAGAATAACGGTGATCTTGCCGGACAGACGGTCTTTCACTTTCATCTGCACATGATACCCCGCTATAGTGCGGATGGGCAAAAGATTGGATGGAAGCCGCAGGAAGTGACGCCGGAAGAGTTGGAAGAAGTCAGAGAGCAGATTGTGGGTTGATGGAGGAAGCATGAGAACGATAGAGACGGGAGAAATCACCCGGAATATCAGAGAAATGTGTATAGAGGCGAATCACTTTCTTTCCGCGGATATGAAGCAGGCGATGAAGTGTGCGGCACAGACGGAAGAGTCCACATTGGGGAAACAGATTTTGGGACAGTTACAGGATAATCTTGAGATTGCCGGGAGAGATATGATCCCGATCTGTCAGGATACTGGCATGGCAGTGATTTTTCTTGAGATTGGGCAGGACGTCCATTTTGAGGGAGACAGCTTGACAGACGCCGTTAACGAAGGCGTGCGGCAGGGATATACGGAGGGATTTTTACGCAAGTCAGTAGTGGGAGATCCTCTGATTCGGGAAAATACGAAGGATAATACGCCGGCGGTGATTCACTGCGAGATTGTTCCGGGAGATCTGGTGAAAATCACGGTGGCGCCGAAAGGTTTCGGCAGTGAAAATATGAGCAGGGTGTTTATGCTGAAACCGGCGGACGGCATAGAAGGCGTGAAGGAGGCAATCCTGACGGCGGTGAGGGATGCAGGGCCAAATGCCTGTCCGCCGATGGTGGTGGGCGTTGGGATTGGCGGCACCTTTGAAAAGTGCGCACTGATGGCGAAACACGCGTTGACTAGGCCGCTGGAAACGCGCTCGGAGATTCCCTATATTCGGGAACTGGAAGAAGAGCTGCTCTCTCAGATTAACAAAACCGGAATCGGACCGGGGGGCTTAGGTGGAACGACAACGGCATTGGCAGTTAATATAGAAACCTATCCGACGCATATTGCAGGGCTGCCTGTGGCGGTTAATATCTGCTGTCATGTGAACCGGCATGCGGTGCGGATACTGTGAGCGCAGACTGTTTGCGGGTAATTTCTACTGTTTTTTATGATAAGAAAATGTGTTTCTTCTATATATATAGTGTTTAAATTTCAGACAAACACTACATATATGTTTTTCTAGGGAAAAGAGAAAGGGTAAAAGATATGGAGCGGCATATAACAGCGCCTATTAATAAGGAAACGGCAAAGGAACTGCGGGCGGGGGACTATGTCTATCTTACTGGCACGATTTATACGGCGCGCGATGCGGCGCACAAAAGAATGTATGAAGCGTTGGAAAAAGGGGAAACTTTACCTTTAGAAATGAAAGACAATGTCATTTATTATATGGGACCTTCCCCGGCGAGGGAGGGCAGGCCCATCGGTTCTGCCGGGCCCACAACGGCCAGCCGTATGGATAAGTATGCGCCGGCGCTTTTGGATTTGGGGTTAACCGGTATGATCGGGAAAGGAAAGCGGTCGGATGCAGTGCGGGAAGCGATTGTCAGAAACGGAGCGGTGTACTTTGCGGCTGTGGGCGGAGCGGGTGCGCTTCTGGCCGGTTCTATCAAAGCGTCCGAGGTGATTGCTTATGATGATCTGGGGACGGAGGCGATCCGCAGACTTGAGGTTGAAAATTTTCCGGTGATTGTGGTGATTGATTCCGAAGGGAACAATCTCTATGAAACAGCAGTCAGGGAATATTGTAAATTATGATATTTTGGGGAATCATTTATAGAGGGATTCCGAAGGAATCGCGGAAAAGGCATTGACAAACAAAATTACCTTATGTATAATTACTTTGCGTTGTGGAAACGCGGAACTATATATTGGTAGAGGAATAGTTCAGACTGTGGAGAAATACTCAAGAGGCTGAAGAGGCGCCCCTGCTAAGGGTGTAGGTCGCTTACGCGGCGCGAGGGTTCAAATCCCTCTTTCTCCGTTTAAAAAGAATCTTAAGAGATTGAGATTTCTTTTTTTTCCTGCTTTTAAGTTTCGCTTTACTAAAAAGTTTTGAGAAATTTAAAAAAAGGACTTGACGATGTGTGACGGTTATGATAGTATTAGTCCGTTGCGTCGAAGTAAAACTTTAACTTCGTAAGTTTTGCGAAGCGATACGTAGTTAATTTCCGAAGGAAATTTACTACAGTGTACCTTGACAAATAAACAGTAATGC
>DKUO01000038.1 GCA_002490705.1 Lachnospiraceae bacterium UBA7202 | reverse complement strand
AAAGTCACTTCATAACAGGAGGTAATACATTATGGTCAGCGTACTTCTTTTTACCGCCCTCATCGTAGTTGTTATCTTTTTCTATATGAACCGCAAAGTCAAGCGTGACCGGCAAAAATCCGCGGACCTAAACAGCGTAAGGGATTATCATGCCTCTTACGACCGTATCAGAACCCATAAGAATGTGAGGGACAGACAAAACAACTATCAGACCTATGTGACCAAATATAACAGCACGGAAGACTACCGGGAAAAAAGATAAGGGAAGCGAATCATCCGCTTCCCTTTTTCTATAAGATATCACCTGTTCTCAAAATCCTCCACAAACTGTGCAATCAGCTTCACCGTTCCGTCTATGCCCAGCCGGCTGCTGTTGATGGAGAGATCATAGCTGTCGACACGTCCCCATTTCTTAGAAGAATAGTAGTTATAGTAGCTCTGCCGCTGTTTATCCTTCTTGTTCATCATGTCAATGGCTTTCTGCTCGGTGTTGATATCCTCGTAACGCTCCATAATCCGTTTTGCCTTGCACTTCTCATCCCCGTGAATAAAAATATGCAGGCAGTTCTGGTAATCGTGCAGCGCATAATCCGCACAGCGCCCCACAATCACGCAGGGGCCTTCGCTGGCAATCTTTTTGATCGTGTCAAACTGTGCCAGAAACACCTTATGGCTGATGGGCATATCCACAAAGGAAGAAGAATTATAGCCGAAAGAATAGGTGTCCATCACCAGATTGTAGAGGAAAGAATTGGTCGGCCTCTCGTCGTGGCTCTGGATCATTTCCTCACAAAAACCGCTCTCCTTCGCCGCCCTCGTCAATAAATCCTTATCGTAAAATTTAATTCCAAAATGCTCCGCTACCTTTTTCCCAATTTCACGGCCGCCGGAACCAAACTGACGTCCAATCGTAATAATCGTATTCATATATACATCCCCTTTCTGTCCTCACATCTCCTGTTGTCCGCTGCTCCCTTCCATCTTCGCTTTCACATGAAATGTTTCTATACTATATATTATATATAAAATGCACAAGAAAGTCAATGAAAGTGCATAAGAAAACAGTGATTTTGCCGAACAGAAAAAAGAGGGCAGAAACCTCTGCCCTCTCTCAGCACATAACATTTGTTATTTCATTTTCTTACTCTTACGCCGACTTTTTCTGTTTGGATAAGGTCTGAATACCCTCAATTACCAGTACCACTGCAAGGATAATCAGGATAACCGCCAGAATCGCCTGTGCATAAGGGCCCCAGTCAGCGCCGCCCGCTGTGATGATACCAACCTGATTCTTAACGGTTACACACAGAGAACAGATGGTTACCACAATCATGAAAGCCATAGGCACAAGGAACATTTTGTTGTTCTTGCCAACATTGCCAAGCCATGTCGCAACTGCCAACAGGCCGATACCTGCAAGGAGCTGGTTCGCCGCGCCAAACAGACCCCAGATCTTGGAGTAACCTGTCATACCCAGCGCAATGCCGAGAATCACGGTGATAATCGTTGACACATAAGGATTTACCAATGTCTTCTTCCAACCGTCCTTGATATCGTCCACGGTCTGACCGGGCTCAAGGAAGAACTCCTGGAACATGAAACGTGCCAGACGGGTCGCCGTATCCAGAGAGGTCAGGCAGAATGCGGAATAAGTAAGTACCAGTAAGGTATTCAACACTTTCACCACACCCTCGCCGCAAACGCCGTACATCTGAGAGATACCACCGGCAAAGATTGCCGTTGCGCCTGATGTGATGCCGTTCTTGTATGCAAAGTTGATTGCACATACCGTGATCACTGCCAGTACACACTCTAAGAGCATACCGCCGTAAGCGATCGGCTTCGCGTCGGTCTCTTTATCCAGCTGCTTGGATGTGGTTCCGGAGGATACCAGAGAATGGAAACCGGAAATCGCGCCACATGCCACTGTGGTGAAGAGTACGGGGAACAGATACTGCATACCGTTTCCGTTGTCAACAGCAAAACCGTTGAAAGCGGCAAGGCCGTCAGCGCCGCCCATACCTGCGTGGGAAATAACAACACCTACCAGAGCCACTGCCAGCATTGCATAGAGCAGGAAAGAGCTCAGGTAATCACGAGGCTGTAACAGAATCCACACCGGCGTCACGGATGCGATCGCGATATAGATACCTACAATAATCATCCACGCTTTCGTAGACAGATAGATCGGATGGAAGTTCATGCCGATCACCATGCAGAGCGCGATGGCAACCACGCCAAGGATCGTGGAAACAGCCATGGAAGCATCGCGGCGATACACCATAAAGCCAAAAACGATAGCAATTACGATAAATAACAGGGATACCATAGCGACAGACGCATTAGTTGCGGACGCCGCTTTGTCGATTGCACCGGCCTCATCTACCACCGCACCAAACGTAGTAGCCACGATGGATGCGAATGCCGCAACCACAAGAATCAAAGTCAGGTAAGCAAAGATGGTAAACAGAATCTTTGCCCTCTTACCCATATTGGTGGAAATGATTTCACCGATGGACTGTCCTTTGTGACGAATGGAGGCAAAGAGCGCGCCAAAATCATGGACGCCGCCGAAGAAAATACCACCAACCAGAATCCAGAGAACCACAGGAACCCAGCCGAACATCGCCGCACCGATAGGGCCGGTGATCGGGCCTGCTCCTGCGATGGATGAAAAGTGATGGCCCATCAGTACAGGCGCTTTAGCCGGTACGTAGTCCACACCGTCTTCCATCTCGTGTGCCGGCGTCTGGTTCTTGCTGTCGCCCACACCCCATTGTTTGCAAAGCCATCCGCCGTAAAATATGTATCCGAGGACGAGAATTGCAATACAGACGATTAACAGTAATAACGAATTCATACAAACTCTCCCTTTCTTTTAGAATTTTTTGAATATAAAACTTTTTTCAAAATTTTCGCCGTCGTGCGCCCGGCACGGTTACTTTCAATCCGGTCACTATCCCCGATGACCGCCGCCGCGTGAAAGTCCATCCAGCCGTGCAGCGAAAAATGAAAACTTTTGTAAATGTGACACTTCTTCAATGCCTTTATGGCCTCCTCATCGCAGGTGTCACAGACAATGATGGGCGTAATATAGGAATACATATGACCCGGCCCGATATGAAGCCGCTCCATGCCGTCCTGAAAGGCCAGCTCTTTACATTGCGTAAAAGCCTCCACCGTAAGATGCGGCACGTCAAAGAGATAGATAAACTCTTCACTGTCCGCCGACCAGAGCGATACCTTCTTAGAGACCATATACCTCTCTGCGTGTTCATAATACTCGCAGAGCGCCCGCAAAGGAATTTTCTCCGTCCCGTAGTCCGTTATGTCATAGTAAGACACATAACTTTTTAACAAAATATCTATAATTTCATTTCTTCTAAATTTCATAATCCCTCAATTTATTATAAAAACCATATTCTTGATAATATCATTTTATACGCTTTTTTTCAAGATATTTTAACACTTTCTTCATTTTTTGTTTATAATTTGTTCTAAAATCAGACAAAATTACCGGTATACGGCAAAAAAACTACAAAACCTCCAGCAAATGGGTAAAATACGCAGGCAGCGGCGCCGTCACCTCCGTATACTCCCGCGTCCTCGGATGCACAAATCCCAGCGTATAGGCGTGAAGAGTCTGTCCTTCCAGATGAAAGGGGCTCTTTCTTTGCCCGTAGACTTCATCCCCCAAAAGGGGATGCCCGATGGAGGTCATATGTACCCTGATTTGGTGGGTCCGTCCGGTTTCCAGCCTGCACTCGATATAGGTATATTCACGGAAACGTTCTAACACCCGGTAATGGGTGACGGCCTCCTTGCCATTTTTTTGATTCACTGCCATCCGCTTCCTGTCCCGCTCATCCCTGCCGATGGGGGCGTCGACCACGCCGTCCTCCTCCTCGATCACACCGTGCACAATGGCCCGGTAACTCCTGTTCAGGGAGTGCTCCTTGAGCTGTGCCGCGACGGCCTGATGAGAAAAATCGTTCTTACATATGATGAGGGAGCCTGTGGTATCCCTGTCAATGCGGTGGACAATCCCCGGCCGGAGTACCCCGTTTATACCGGAGAGCTGCCCCTTGCAGTGATAAAGGGCCGCATTGACTAACGTGCCGCTGTAGTGGCCGGGCGCCGGATGCACCACCATACCCTTTGGCTTATCCACCACCAGCACATCCTCGTCTTCATAGAGAACGGACAGCGGGATATCCTCCGCGGCGATCTCCGGTTCCACTGCCTCCGGAATCTGAAACGCCACCTCGTCGTCCACGCGAAGCCTGAAATTGGCCTTACAGGGCTTTCCGTTTACGAGGGCAAGCCCCTCCTTAATGCACTTCTGAATATAAGAGCGGGAAAGATCAGGAACTGCTTCGCATAAGCTTTTGTCAAGCCGTTCCTCCTCCCCCACTCCAACCTGGTAGCTAAACTGTTGCATGTTAGTGGTACTCCCGGTAGCGCTTCTGCTTAAAGCTGATAAAGTACAGATCCTTCTCCTTATAGACAAAGAGAAGCAGAAACAGCAGAATCACAGCGGAGACCGCCGCGTAGATATCCGCCACATTGAAAATCGGAAAATTGATCCGCACAAAGTAGATAAAGTCCACCACATAATCGTAGCGCACCCGGTCTATCATATTGCCGATGGACCCGGCCACGATCAGGCTTAACAGGAAATGCAGGATCGTATATTTTTTGTGATCGGGCAGTTTCAGGAGCACATAGCCTACCGCAGATAAAATAACAATTGCTACGAAAATAAAAAATATCTTCTGATTGGGCAGCACCCCGAAAGCCGCCCCCTGATTTTCCAGATAATTGAGCTCCAGAATCCCGTTGATCAGATTGTAGGCCGGCTTATCCTTCAGAAAAACGACTGCCCAGTGCTTGGTGTACTGGTCGAAAAAAATAAGCCCGGCAATCATGATCAGATCCAGAAACAGAAAAAGCTTTTTCTTTATGCTCATTCTTTCCTATCCTCTTCGCTGAAACAGATTTCTTTTACAGCCTGCAAAATTTCCTCATCGGTGACGGTTCTGTCCACATAAGCCTTGCCCACCTTTTTTAACAGTACAAACTTGATCTGTCCCCCGTCCATTTTTTTGTCCGACTTGGTCAATGTAAGAATTTCCTCCGGGTCTATATCATCAATGCTGATCGGCAGATGGAAGGGAACAAACATGTCCCGCACCTCGTAATACTCCTCCATGGAAATACTCTCCCGCTTCCAGGAAATAAAAGCCGCGGCTACCATGCCGAGCGCAATGCATTCTCCGTGCAGCATCTCAAAATGCCTCGCCTTCTCGATGGCGTGACCGATGGTATGACCGAAATTTAAGAGCGCCCGGTCTCCCTTTTCCGTCGGGTCCTTCTCCACCACCAGCTTCTTTACGCCGCTGCTTCGCATCACCATCTCCTCCAGAACATCCATATCCCGGTCGAAAATCTCATACATATGATCCAAAAGCCACTCGTAAAAGGCGGCGTCTTTGATCAGGCCATGCTTCATCACCTCGGCAAAGCCTGCATAAAACTGCCTGTCGTCCAATTCTTTCAATACGCCCACGTTCATATAGACCAGCTTCGGCATATAAAACGCGCCCACCATATTTTTGTAGCCGTCAAAATCCACCCCGGTCTTTCCGCCGATACTGCTGTCCGATTGGGCGATCAGGGTCGTGGGAATCTGGATAAAGTCGATTCCCCGAAGATAAGTAGCCGCCGCATAGCCGGTAACGTCTCCCACCACGCCGCCGCCAAGCGCCACAAGCAGGTCTTTTCTGTCAAATTTCTCCTCGATGAGCCTCTTGTAGATCTCCTTCACCGTATCCAGCGTCTTATGCGCCTCCCCTGCCGGGAACGCATACAGAATCACCTTTTTACAGCAGCCGGAAAGAATATTTTTTACCTCCTCCCCGAAAAGCCGCTCCGTGTTTGTGTCGCAGATCACTGCCACCTTCCGTTCCTTCACCTCAAAAGATGAAAGTTCGTCGGCAAGCAGGCCAAAATCCCTTGTAAATACAATGTCATAACAGGGCTTTTTCTCATAATTGATTGTCATTCGGTTCGCCATGGTTTCTTCTCCTGTTTTCCTTAAAATTCTTTCAAAAAAAGAGCAGGGGGTTTACCCCTGCCCTTTTTAAAATCCATTGTCAATCGGTACGTCAAAGGAGCCAGACAGGATATCCTGAAAATCGCCGGATATATCTACGCTGGCCGGCGTGATAATGAAAATATAATGAGATATCTTCTGTAAATTACCTGACATAGCAAAACAGGAACCGGAAGTAAAATCAATAATCCGCTGCGCGATATCCACATCCAGCCCTTCCAGATTCAAAACCACCGTCCGGTTTGCCAGAAGCGTTTCCGTGATCTCCCTCGCGTCCTCCACGGTCGTCGGCTTGATCACGCAGACTTCCATACCGGCTCCCATCTTTTTGGTCTGTCGAAGCGGCGTCACCTTCGGGGTCAGCTTCCGTACCTTATCCTCCTCTCCCGCATCCGCATCTTTTGCAGGGACGGCCTTGCGTGCCGGTTCCGGCTCATCATAAAAATCGTCGTCGTAATATCCGTCGTCCTCTTCTTCGCTCAATTTCATGGCGCTGATAAACTTGTCCATAACACCCATTGTAAAATCCTCCATTTATACATTGATTTCTGACACCACGGATTTCTCCGACTTATGTATACTAAATCGTCATGTATTCTCTCTCTCCAAATATGCCGGTTCCAACTCTGACATAGGTCGCGCCTTCTGTTATCGCGACTTCATAGTCGCCGGTCATTCCCATAGAAAGTTCCTCCATAAAAACATTATCAATGTTTTTATGTATTATGTCAACATAAATTTGCTTTAATTTTGCGAAATATGGTCTATTTTCTTCCGAATCTTCTACATATGGTGCTATTGTCATAAGTCCCTTGACCCGAACGTGGGGTAATTTTGCGATTTTTTCTACCAAAGAACAGGCTTCTTCGGAGGTCGTTCCGAACTTGCTCTCCTCCCCAGCCACATTCACCTCCACTAAAATATCGACTGTTATTTCTTTCTTGGCCGCTTCCTTCTCAATCTCCTGTGCCAGTCTGAGGGAATCCACGCTGTGAATCAGAAAAACCTTATCCACAATATATTTTACTTTGTTGCGCTGTAAATGCCCGATCATATGCCAGCGAATGTCTTTCGGCATGGCATCATACTTATCCACCAGCTCCTGCACTTTATTTTCCCCGAAATCACGGCAGCCGCAGGCATAAGCCTGTTCCAGCGCGGATAGAGGCTTTGTCTTGCTCACCGCAACCAGCTTTACCTCGGAAAGCCCTCTCCCGCATTCTTTACAGGCATTCTCCATGCGCCCCTTCACCGTATCCAGATTTTCCCTGATTCCCATTTTCCCCTCCCACACGCTACTCATAGATAAACTGGTTGTCCTTCACCATATCGGCATTCAGCACAATATAATCGTACACATTTAGGCCGTAGTTCGTGTTGGACTTCACCACGGAATACTCGTCGTTATCATACAGAATGCTGATCTGTTTAAAATCTGCGTAGCCCTTATTGATGTTGTATACACCCTTCAAAGATCCTGTTTTGCCCACCGCAAATTTTTCCCCGGTTTCCGGCATCACAATGTAATTTCCGGCGCGGAGCGTATAATCGTCCAGATAATACTCCGTCTCCGTCTCCTCATAGATCTCCGTCTCCACAAACTGCGTTATGGCTTCGCCCTCCTCATTGTATGTCTCAAGGAGCACCCCGTCGTTACCGTTTGGGCCGCCCTTCGTCACATAGGATTTCGGCACGATGAAAAACTCCTTCGTCACAATAGCCGAATTGGGTATCTTAAGCCCCGTCTCCTCGTCCAGCAAAAGCTCAACGTCGAGAAACCGGTCCGTACAAAAGGTGATCATGGAGTTGGTAAAGGTGAGGGACACAAAGGTATCCCCGGCCTCGTTGGTATATTCAGCCGCCTGACCCCATGCCGTGTACTGGTTTTTCAGGAAACGCACCTCCACATACTTTTCCTTCTGCACGAGCCGGTCGGCCACGCTCTTATCCACCTGAATGACAATAGACCAGTCCTCCCCTGTGACCAGCTTATAGACCGGATCGCCGGCGGCCACCAGCCCGTTATTGACCAGATAATTCCGCTCGTAGTTTTCCTCGTCAAAAAGCTCCGCCGTCATATCCTCCAGTTTCAGGTTCTCATACCCGTCCGTGGAATAGAGCACGATACCACTGTTCACCGCATTGCGGTAATTGATCAGCACCGTGCCGGAGGCGTCGTTCAAAGCGTCCGCATTCTCCAAAATATTATAGTTTGCCAGCTTAACCGCCATGCTCTCCATGTTATGCCGGAAATTATACACTTCGTCGAATTGCTTCCGGTCAAAGCCGTGCACAAAGGAAGTGATATCCGTCTTAATCTGGGAAAGATCGCTGTCGGAGAGGGAATTTTCCCCGTTTGACCCCGCTTTTATGTAATCAGAAAGCCGGCCGGTCTCATCCACCGTATAGACCAGATCGCCAACCGCCGTGCGCTCCCCTTCTCTGGCAAAATAGTTCACGTAACCGGCGTCCTGCCCGGTCACTACCTGTTCCTGCCGCAAGGCAATTCCCTTGTATATGCTGTTTGAGGTAAGCGATCCCTCCTGCACGCTGTACCGGACAATATGATCCGTCCGAAAATACATCACCACGCAGATCACCACATAGACAAGGATCACCGCAAAAACCATCATGCCTATATTTAAATTGACGGGCTTTCTGTATTTAGTTATCTTATTCTGATGATCCGCCAACGAAAAAACTCCTCCTGTGCGCCCTGCGCAAAGAAAACCCCGGAAGCGTTCTCCGAGGTTTTATGGTATTGTCTATATAGATTATGTACATATCAGAGGGATACAATCACATTTTTGCGTATGCTCTCGGGAAGCTCGCTCTCATCGCGGGACAAGCTGATCACAAAGTCCACATGGAACTTCTCACTGATCTTCTCAATCTTGCCGACAACTTTCTCCAGCTCTTCCGCCTCCATGCACGCGATTTTCAAGAAGCTGTCAAAATACATCTGCTGTAAATCATGGTCCTGAGAGATAATGCCGCATACAAAACCGATAAACTCGTCGCTGTCCGTCACCAGATACTCCGAAACGTCAATGAGCCTGATCTTGTTGTTCAACTCAAACATATGTTTCGTACTCTTGTCCAGATACACGACATTGCCCTGTACATCCTTGATCTCCGTGTTTACTTTATCCAGTAAATGCTTGGTCTTTCCCTTTCCTTCCCTTCCTACAATAAACTGAACCATGTCGATACCCTCCTAGTGTAAAATATTAAACTTCCCTGCTCTCAATTATACAGGAAATTCCTTGAAAAAACAACTACCTTATTTGATGATGGAAAGCAAATCTCCCATATCTGTATACAGGCCCTCCCGGGACTCGTCCTTTAAAATCACGGATATGTAGGAAGCCCCGCTGCTGTCTCTGGAAAGCAGTACCAGACAGTGTCCCGCCGCATTGGTAGTGCCGGTCTTTCCGCCCACCACGGTCACATTCGCAGGCGCTTCATAAGTTCCCCGCAAAAAGAGATTCGAGGTTTCCATCTCCAGCGATTTCTCGGAACCGTCAGACGCCGTATAGACCGTACTGTAGGAAGTCATCTGTATGATCTGATTAAACAGCTCGTACTTCAGCGCCTCCTGAAAAATCAGATAGAGGTCGTAAGCCGTCACATAATGCCCCTCCTCGGTCAACCCGTTGGGGTTCATGAAATGACAATTGGTAGCGCCGATCTCCTGTGCCTCCTGATTCATGAGCTCCACAAAATGCTCCACAGTGCCCGGCCCTCCCACGGAAGCCGAAACTCCCTCCGCAATCAAAATGGCGGCGTCGTTCCCGGAATAGATCAACAGCGCATGCACCGCCTGATCCATCGTCATTTTATCTCCCGGCTTCAAACCGCACAGCACCGCGCCCGATTCTGTGACAAGCACATTCTCCGAGGCCGTATAAATATCGTCCGGCGAACCGTATTTCAAGGCGACGAGCGCTGTCATGACCTTCGTCAGGCTGGCTGGATTCATCTGGTTATGCGCATTTTTCGCGTACAGTGTCTCCAGATCCTTCGTGTCAAAGAGCGCAGCCGCCCCCACCTGCTGTAAATCGGGGCCGCCCGCCGTCACATCCTTCGCCGCCACACACAGCTCCTTCGCAAAGGGCTCTATGGTCTCCCGGTTCGTGATATTGAACAGCTGGTAGCTGCTGACACTGCCCTGCTCTTCATAGGGCATGTCATACTTTGCGCCCCCGCAGCCCGTAAGGACAAAAGCAGCCGCCATCAAAGCGCACAACATTCGCTTTTTCGCCGAGTTTGCCGCAGGCAAATCTCGTGATCGAGCTCCGCTCGATCGATCACTTGTACATTTCACGCCACTCCATGTCTCCTCTGTCGAGAGATTTGATCAAAAGCTCTGCAGACGCCAGATTCGTGGCAAGAGGAATATTATGCCTGTCACAGAGCATGACCACGTTGTTGACATCCGGCTCATGGGACTTGGGATAGAGCGGGTCTCTTAAGAAGATCACCAGGTCAATCTGGTTGTGCTCAATCTGCGCGCCGATCTGCTGCGCGCCGCCCAAATGCCCCGCCAGATACTTGTGGATGGTCAGATTGGTCACTTCCTCTATCAGCCTTCCCGTCGTTCCCGTCGCATACAGCTCGTTTTTACTTAAAATTCCCCGATAAGCGATGCAGAAATTCTGCATCAGTTTTTTCTTTGCATCATGCGCGATCAATGCGATATTCATTTTTGCTAACACCCCTGTCGTTTTTACATTGTAGTCGTACATTCAGTACAAAACCGATTCCGATGTAGAGACTCACAAGCGAAGTGAGCCCGTAGCTTACAAACGGAAGCGGAATTCCCGTGTTTGGGCTTGCCCCGGTAGCCACCGCAATATTCAGCATGCCTTGAAAGCCGACCAGCACTGCAACCCCCGCCGCAATAATTGTACCGGCCAAATCTTTTGCCTTCCTAGCTACCATAATACATTCTATTGAAATGAAAATCAACAGTGCAATTACAGTACAACCGCCGACAAACCCAAATTCTTCTCCAATTACCGCATAAATAAAGTCCGTCTCCGCCTCCGAAATAAAATTGCCGTTTTTCACGGAACTGATTTCATTGGTGTTATAGCCCTTTCCGTAAAGCATACCGGAGCCGATGGCAATTTTGGAGTTGGTCTGCTGATACGCCACCGTGGTGGAGTATTCGTCCGGATAAAGCCATGCCAGAATACGCTGCTGCTGGTAATCATCAATAATTTCCTGCTCCGGCTGTAAAATCAGCGTCAGCGCGATAATAAAGGCCGGCACTGCCACGGAAACTGCCAGAATCACATATTTCCAGCTCACACCTCCCACGAACATCACCGCACAGAAGAGAATCACCACCATAATGCCGGTGGAAAGGTCCGGCTGTTTGAGAATCAGGTAAATCGAGGGAACAAACAACGCCACACAGCTTCCCACAATCCGAAGGGAGCCCATCTCCTCCTTATGTTTCATGATAAACTGTGCATAAAATAAAATCAATAGAATCTTAGCCGTCTCGGAGGGCTGAAACTGAATGCCGAACAGATTAAGCCACCGCTGCGCGCCGCCGGCCTCCACGCCTATCAACCGCACCAGCCACAAAAGCGCCAGATTCATCGCATACATCAGCCAGTAAAATTTCAGAATCACGGAATAATCGAACAGAGATATCACCAGCATCAGGAAAAAACCAAAAACAGCCCCCGCCGTCTGCCTTGACTGCAAAGATTCCTTGGCGCTGCCAATGGCCAAAATACCGATGATGGTGATCGCCACCACCAGTATGATCAATTTAAAGTCATAATCCCTGATGTGATAGTGTTTTAACATTCCTTATCCTCTTCATTGTTTTAAGTCCAATATCGGTATATTCGCATAGAGCGTCGGATTTTTGATCCCGTGCCCCTTGCCGTTTGTCTGTGTAATCTGGATCTCCATGCTCTTGGTATCTATCTTCATGTACTTGGATATCACCTTGGCGATATCGTTTTTAATCATTTCCATCATCTCCTGAGAACAGTTCACCCTGTCGGAAATAAGCAGAATTTTTAACCGATCTTTGGCAATCTCTCTGGAGCTTTTCCGTTTTAGCAGATTTTTAAACACACTGATCCCCCCTAACCTTTATGGAAAATACCCGTTACCTTGGTCCAGAACGAAACGTTCCTGTCAAAATCCATAAAAGGAACCTCCTCGCCCATCACCCGGCAGCAGATATTCTGGTATGCCTTCCCTGCAAGCGTATTGCTCCCGACCAACGGTTCGCCCTGATTTGTGGCTATCACCACATTCTCATCGTCCGGCACCCTTCCGATCAGCGGCAGTGACAAAATATCCACCACGTCCTCCGAGGACATCATATCGCCGCGCCTGATCATATCCTGTCTGATTCGGTTGATGATCAGATCCATCCTATGTATCTCATTGGCCTCTAAAAGACCGATGATCCTGTCTGCATCCCGGATCGCGGAAACCTCCGGGGTCGTCACCACAAGCGCTCTGTCCGCGCCCGCAATGGCATTCTGAAATCCCTGCTCGATACCGGCCGGGCAATCCAGAATAATATAGTCAAACTGATCCCGCAGATGGCTGATCATACGCACCATCTGGGAGGGATTCACCGCGCTCTTATCCTTCGTCTGTGCTGATGGCAGAAGAAACAGGGTTGGATAACGCTTATCCCGTATAATCGCCTGTTTGATACGGCAGTTTCCCTCCACCACATCCACCAGATTATATACAATCCGGTTCTCCAGTCCCATCACCACATCCAGGTTGCGAAGGCCGATATCCGTGTCGATCAGAATGACCTTCTTCCCCATAGCCGCAAGACCTGTTCCAACGTTTGCTGAGGTGGTGGTCTTTCCCACCCCGCCTTTCCCTGACGTGACGACAATCACTTCACTCATAGCAAGTCCTCCATTAATGAATTGTTATCGTCCCCCAAATGATCTAAACGGGTAGGTCATTCAGTAATTCTTTGGTAATCGGTGCTAGTATCACTCTGGCGTCCTTCACATAAGCAATCTTAGGCTGAATTTTGGGTTTAATCGACCATTTGCTCTGTTTCTCTGATGTTTTATATTTGAAATCGCCAATTTTTAATTTTTCAGGCGACATTTCAAGCGCCACCACAAAGTGCCCTTCCTCACCGTTCCCGCCAGCATAGGCTTGTCCATAGAGACCGCCGAGCACCACGATGTCCTTACTGGATATGATGCAGGCGCCGGGGTACACATCCCCCAGCACGATAATGCTGTTTTCCGTCTCCAGAATCTGACCGTCCTTCAACGTTCCCTTGTAGAACTGCCCCGCATTCTCAAGTACCTCCTGATGGAAGGAAAACTGCTGCAGGGCCCTCACAAAATTGCGGTCCGTCTCCTTGTCCTTGCCCATAATACAGACAATATTCAATCTGGAATTGGCTGAAATGGTATCTATGATCTGCCGTTCCTCCTGTTCGGACAGCTCCCTGCCCTCAAAAGAAAGCACCATGCTCGCATCCTTGAAGAAATTGGCGGATTCACTGAATTTCATTGCAATTTCTTCCAAAAGCTGTGAAAAAGGAAGCTCGCTGTCCAAAAAGATGGTAAGACCGTTGGGAAAGCTTTTTATAATCACTGCATTTTTCATACTCACACCTCTATCCTCACATCATCAGTCGGCATTGATTGCGCCCTCGGCAAGAGTGCCTGCCGTGCCGGTGATGATTTCACTTTCATCCTTCAACCCGTAATAATACTCATATACATCCTTGGCTATCTGCGCCGCATAGTCGGACGTATAGCCGTTTGCCACACGCACCGTCACGGAAATCTCCGGCGACTCATAAGGTGCATAGCTGATAAAAAGCGCATGGTTCGGACGGTTACGGTTCTCCTGCGCGGTACCTGTCTTACCCGCCACGTTCACGTCCAGATCAGCAAAATAACTCTTGCCTTCCACTACCCTGCGCATACCGGTATGGATCGCGTTCCAGTAGGACTGATCCATGTCAATCCGGTTTCTCACGGTAGCTTCGTTATCCCTGATCAGTTCACCACCCTGGTCTTCAATCTTATCCACCAGAGTTAGATTATAACATGTCCCGCTGTTGGCAACGGTTGTAACGTATCGCGCAAGGCCCGCGGTCGTATAGTTGTTTGTGCCATGTCCGATAGCGGAACGAACCGCGTCGAGGTCGGAAACCTCCGGCGCATACTCCTCAATCTCCACTCCGGAGGTTTCGGATAATCCGTACATATCCGCATATTTGGCCAGTTTTTGCAGCCCTACGTTATCGTTGTAGGTATCCCCCACAATACTCATGCGGTATCCGACCTCATAGAAAAACCAGTTACAGGAATGCTGTAGGCCACCCGTCACGTTCAGCGCCCCGTGCCCGTGCCTGTTCCAACAGCTGGGCGGCGTCGGCACCTTATCGAATAATCCCACACAGTTGATGGTCTCCGTCAGCGTGATCACGCCCTCCATCAGTCCCGCCGTGGCGGAAATCGGCTTAAAAGTGGAACCGGGCGCCGTTTTCTGCTGGGTGGCGTAGTTTAGCATCGGACGGGACAAATCATTCCTGAGCGCCGCAAAGTACGCCGCATCCACGCCGTTTGCCATCCGGTTGTTGTCATAGCTCGGATAGGAGGACAAAGCCAGCACTTCCCCCCTATTCACATCAGTCACCACAATGGAGCCGGAATAGGGATCAAGCGCCAGCTGGGCAGGCGTGAGATCCAGCTGCTCAATGCGGTTCCTGATAAAGGCATATGGCGTCACTGCGCCGGACTCAAACTGGGCAATCTCCTCCTCCGAAGGCTCCACAATATTCTGTTCTAACAGGAGTTCGCAGATCTGCCGGCCTGTCAATTCATCGTTTAGGATCATATAATGGTAAATCCTTTTGTCAAAATCCACATCATGATCCAATACGTCAAAGATATATTCCAATATCTTATTATAGATCTCAACAGAATCCGAATACCGCGAATCAATATCCAGCTTCGCCACGTTAACCCAATTCTGGGCAATGGCATAGTTCAAATACTCATTCAGGCTGATTACTTCATCCGTGGTCCACGCAATATAGGTCTCGTCGCTTTCGTCAACCGCATCCTTCATCAAAATATCACGGTCGTAAAGCGTGGCCGTCACATAGCTCTCATAGACCTGATATTCCTCCGTCAATATTTCATAGGGCGAGCAGCTCTCCGTCAGTTCGTCCCGAAGCGTAGCAAACACCCGCGCCTTTTTATCCAGATAAGCCGCCTGCACGGCCTGTTCCGTCTCCCCCGCATACTCGGAGGTAAAATGGGAGGTATCAATCACATTGTTATTGATGCAGGCGTAATACACATCATAGATGGGAATGGGGATATCCCCGCCGCTGCCCCCCTCCGGCGGCGTGTATTCCTTGATATTCTGGATCTTTGCCAGAAGAATGCTGGCCAGTTTGGATTCCAGAATATGGTAACATGCCTTTTGCAGACCGGTATCCAGCGTCAGGGTAATATCATTTCCCGCCGTCGGTTCCACCCGTTCCCTGGTCTCCACCACCTTACCCATATTATCCACATAGACGGTCTCAGATCCCTTCCTTCCCTGCAGCTGTGTCTCCATGGAAGCCTCGATTCCCGATTTTCCCACAGTGTCGTTCAGGTCATAGGTGGGGTCTCCCTGCTGTAGTTCCTGTAACTCCTCCTGATCCACCCGGCCGGTATAGCCAATGATCTGTGAGTAGTAGATACTCTCATTATACTTTCTGACCGTCCCCTCTGCAATAGATACGCCGTCCAGCATATCCGCATTTTCCATGATGACGGCCACCGTCTCCTGGGAAACATTCTCGGCTACCGTCGTGGCGATATATCGCTGGTAACTATTGGCGCTCATGGCATAGCGGATCGTGATGATCTTTAACACTTCCTCCTTGGAAAAACCAAGTCCCTCCACAAAACTGGAGGAATCCTCATCATCCGTGTAATCGCCGATACCGTAACGGCTTGTCCCGCACAGATAGGCAATCACTTCGTCGGGGGAAGCCGTCTTCTCCCGCTCTTTCAGATCATCTATCGATGCGTATCCATAGACGTCCGCCAGAAAACGCAGAAGCTGTGTGCCCTCCACATTGTATGCATACTCCCCATTTCTGTCAATTTCAATGTGAAAGTCGCTGATCACATGATCCCCGCTTTTCTCAATCATGGCAATCAGCCTGCGGATCGTATTGTTCAGGTTCGCGTTCTTTTTCCGCCCTGACTCGTACACATCCTCTATGGTGACAGAGTACGCCAATTCATTGTAAGCCAAAAGATTTCCGTCCCTGTCCATGATATTGCCTCTGGTCGCGGGGAGAGTCCTCTCCTTGGTAATTTTCAATTGAAAATTATTGTAATACTCCTCCCCATCCACAATCTGCAACTGAAAAATGCAGGAAATCAGATAACCGCCCATACCGAGAATGACAATCAGCAAAACCAGCAGCCGTGAGGTGACCATATTCATGAAATTTTCTTTAAAATGCTCTAACAGTTCCTCAAACAAACTTCTTTCCGCTCCTTAGTTCACTGCGCTCAAGCCCTGTGTTGAACCAAAGGATGAGCGGATATAAAAGCAGGGTGACTGCGATGGTGTACACAATTTCCGGCAGAATAATGTGCAGGACATAGTATGTAAAATCAAAACGTCCCCGCAGAAGAAACAGGATCACATAGCAGCCGATTCCGTAGAGAAAATCGCTGCACAAAATAAGCGCCACCGGCAGTTTGATGTCCTGGGGATAAAAAATTGCCGCAAACTTGCCGTTCATATAGCCGATGTACATGTATAAAAGCGCGTAGAACCCGATCACGCTGGCAAAGAAAATATCTACCAAAAGGCCGCAGAAAAACCCGATCAAAAGCCCCGTCTTCTCCCCCCGCATAAAGCCGAAGGAGGCTGTCAGCACAATCAGAAGATTAGGGACAATGCCACCGAAAGCCAGCGCCCTAAACACCGTGCACTGTAGCAGAAAACATATGAAAATCAATAAAGCGGTGATAATGCCACGTTTCATACAATGCTCCTCAATCCGGTATGGTCTGTTTTAATTCCATAATGACCAAAACCTCCTCCAAATGCTCAAAATCCACCGCCGGCGTTATGTAGCCGGACTTGGTGAGGTTGTTGGCGTCCGGAACTATGGTATTGATATAGCCGATCAAAATACCCGGCAGATACTTGTCGCTGATGTCGGAAGTGACTACCTTATCGCCCTCCACCACCACATCGCCGCTGTCCACCATCTGCTCAAACTCTATGACGCCGGAAGCGTAAAGTTTGAGATTGCCGGAAACAATCATGCGGTCGGAACTGGAAAGCACCATGGCGCTCACATTGGAATCATCCGCAATAATAGACTTTACCTTCGCCCAGTTAGGCCCCACATCGACCACGCGGCCAACCAGTCCGCTCCCCGCCATCACATTCATATCCACAGCGATGCCGTCTCCGGCGCCTTTATTGATCACGAAAGAATAAAACCAATTGCCGGAATCTCTGGCTATGATCCTTGCCCCTGTCTTTTCATACTCGTCGTACTGGGCGTCCAGACTGTAGAGCTCCCGCAGATTCGTCAGTTCATAGCGGTCCTGTTGAAGCCTTGTATTTTCGATAGTCAACTCATCCACCTGCTGTTTCAGCTGTTCATTTTGGACCAAAAGCTCCCTGATCTGCACCAGTTCTTCCGATCGGCCGGACAGCCAGCTGCCCACCGCGCTGATTCCCTCCTCAAAAGGAATCACAATATAGCCTGCAACGGCCGAGAGAGGCCCGCTGAACACCTTTGTGTTGAAGGTGAGCAGCACCAAAGCCGTACAGAGGATTGTTAAAATAAAAAGGAGATATTTACCGGGTAATGTAAATTTCTCTCCTTTTTTCTTGACAATTGGACTCATTTACTCATTCCTTCTATCGCGTAAGCTATCGTTTTATAATTGTCTTCCTTGATGATCTTTCCCAGTCCGAGCGCCACGCTGGTTACCGGATTTTCGGAAACGTTCACCTGCAGCCCCGTCCCCTTGCTCATGAGAAGCGCCAGCCGGTTGACCTGAGAAGCGCCGCCCGTCAGATAAACCCCGTGCCGGTAAATGTCCGCTGCCAGCTCCGGCGGTGTGCGCTCAAGAATCACCTTGATATTGTCTATGATGGAATTGAAGTGCTCCACAAGACACTCGTTCACAAGATCGGTGGGAATTTCCCGCTCCACGGGAAGTCCCGTCACGATATCCCGGCCATAAACCACGGCGCCTTCCCGTTCCTTCTCCAATTCCGTAAGCGAGGTCTTCACGATCTCCGCCGTCTTTCCGCCGATGATCAGGCTGTATTCACGGCGCACCGCGGCCTTGATGGCTTCGTCAAACTTCCGGCCTCCCACCTTAATCAGACGGCTTAACACAATGCCGCCCAGCGACAAAATGGAGATCTCCGTGGTATCAAAGCCCACGTTTACCACCAAAACGCCCTGAGAGTTTTTCACATCAATCCCAAGCCCCAGACCGTCCGCCACGGCCTTATCCACCATCATGACCTTTCTGGCCTTCACGTTGGACTCCTTAATGAGGTCCTTGAAAGCGCGCTTTTCTACCTCCGTCACATCCCATGGAACGGCGATATAGTAATCTGCCGGACGCACATTGTTCCGCATCATGCCGCCCAGGAAATACTTGATCAGCGTCTCCATATTCTGGATATCCGCAATCACACCGTTGCTCAGAGGATAGGTGATGCTGATATTGCTGGGCGCCTTTTCATACATCTCAAAAGCTGCATCCCCGTATGCGAAAAGCGTCTTTTTATTCTCGATGGCGATCATATTCTTTTCCACGAAGACGTCGTCGTCCGCGCGGTTATAGATCTTGATGTTGCTGGTGCCAAGGTCGATTCCAAATGCATTGTTTGCCAAGGTAAGTTTACCCCTTTCTATGATATATCTGACAGCAATTTACTCTCTTTGAAGCTGAAATAGCTATTGTCTCCGAGGATAATATGATCCACTAACGGGATATCCGTAAGCGTCCCCGTCCGCACGATACGCTCCGTCACTAAAAGATCGTTCTCGCTGGGAAGCGGTTCGCCGCCCGGATGGTTATGCAGCAGCATAATGTTTGCCGCCCCGCTCTGGAAAGCCTTTGTAAAAACTTCTCTCGGCGACAAAAGAGCCGCGTCTGCCGTACCTTTGGAGATCATCTCTTCTCCGATCAGATGAAGTCCTGAATCAAAGAGTAAAAGCAGGATATGCTCTACGCTCTCATGGCGCAGCCGCTCCATATAGTAATCCGCAACGGATGCCGGGTCATGAAAAGAAAGCCCGTTCTTCGCCTTCGCCCGCGCCATTCTCTTAGCGAATTCCGCAACGGCTTTGAGCTGAACCGCCTTCACGGCCCCGATTCCCTCTATCTTCTGCAATTCCTGTACGGATATGCGGTACAGGCCGAGCAGACCGTTCCCGTATTCAGCCGTCCGTGCAAGAACCCGCTCTCCCAGCTCCCTTGCACTCATACCCTTTGTTCCGGTTCGAAGAAGAATCGCGAGAAGTTCGGAGTCTGTAAGGCTCTCGCTTCCGTAGGCGGCAAATTTCTCATATGGAAGATTTTGCTGCCTGTAATATTCATTGTTCTCATACTTGCCTGATTTCATGCAGTCTCTTTCCCGACAGCTTCTCTCCAAAAGTCCGGGCAGGCTTAGACAAGCGCTGATCTGCGGCATATCCTGTCCGCTAGATCATGCGGTATATTACGATCGCCACGGCAATTCCGAGAATACTCGCTATGGTGATCTTAATCGACAGGGCAAAGGTGACGCTCAAAATACCCAAATCCAGCGAAAGCGGCTGAGACAGACCAAAAGACTGCCCGTAATTCAGCCATGTGGAGGGGAAAAGGCTTCCGATAAAGCCACCGATCACGATTCCCGCCAGAATCAGCAGGAAACAGGCCCAATTATTTTTGCGCATAGTAATGTACAATCTCCTTTCTCCAACGCTCATTTTAACACAATCGGATTTTGATGTACACACAAAAAGAAATTTTTTCGGCACAATCCTCAATCAGGGAACGGTCACAATTCCGCGGTCCACCAGATTCTGCAAGCTCTTCAGGATACCGAGTTTCGCGTGGGGGAAGGTAAGTCCCCCCTGAAAGTAAACCGCATAGGGCGGCGCAATGGGGCCGTCCGCGGAGAGCTCAATGGAGGAGCCGGACACAAAAGCGCCCGCCGCCATGATCACCTTGGAGTCATAGCCCGGCATATCCCAGGGTTCCGGCTTCACAAAGCTGTCCACAGGAGCCGCGGCCTGAATCCCCTCGCAGAATGCGATCACTCCCTCAGGCGAGCCAAAGGTTACGGCCTGAATGATGTCATGGCGGCTCTCCTGTCCGTCCGGCACCACGGCAAATCCCAGCTTCTCATAGACGTTCGCCGCAAAGATCGCTCCTTTCAGGGCGGACGCCGTCACCGTGGGCGCAAGGAACAGGCCCTGATAAAAGGCGGGAAGGACGCCCAGCGAAGCGCCCACCTCCTTGGCCAGCCCCGGCGAAGTCAGCCGGCAGGCCGCATTCTCCACGCATTCCCTTTTTCCGGCAATATAACCGCCAATGGGCGCCAGGCCGCCGCCGGGATTCTTGATGAGGGAACCCACCACCATATCAGCCCCGACCTGAGAGGGCTCTCTCGTCTCCACAAACTCCCCATAGCAGTTATCCACCATCACAATCACGTCCGGCTTGATCTGCTTCACAAAGGCAATCAATTCGCCAATCCTCTCTACGGAAAGGGTCGGCCTTGTCTGATAGCCTTTGGAACGCTGTATGGTGACCATCTTCGTCCTCTCCCCGACAGCTGCCCGGATTCCCTCATAGTCAAAACTCCCGTCCGGCAAAAGATCCACCTGCCTGTAGGTGACACCGTACTCCGCAAGAGACCCTCTGGAGGGACGGATTCCGATTACCTCCTCTAAGGTGTCGTAGGGTTTGCCCACGGGGGAAAGAAGCTCGTCTCCCGGCCGCAGATTGCTCATCAGTGCCAGCGCCAGCGCGTGGGTGCCGCAGGTAATCTGCGGACGCACCAACGCATCCTCCGTCTCAAACACCTCGGCGTACACGGTTTCCAGCGTGTCCCGTCCCAGATCGTTGTAGCCGTAGCCAGTCGTTCCCAGCAGACAGGCTTCGCTGACGCCGGCCTCCTGCATGGCCCCTATCACCTTGAGCTGGTTGTACTCCGCATTCTTGTCAATCTGCGCAAAACGAGGCGCAAGGGCGTCCAGTATCTCCTCCCCGAAACGGTAAACCTGCTCCGAAATGCTGAATTTCTTATATTGTTTAAACAACTCCGTCATTTTAATCTCCATTCTGCTTTCTTATTTCTTTGTGCATTTTGTATAATATCTGTCGATCATTTTCGACAAATCCTTACAGGATAATTGCTTTTTCGTGCAGGAAATCCTGCATGAATCTTTGCATTTTTTGACTATCGTGGTCAAAATCGTTTTTTTCTATCCAAATTACCTCTTTTTCGCGTCTAAACCAGGTGAGCTGTCTTTTTGCAAAATGTCTGGTATCCCGTTTTATCAGGTAAACAGCCTCTTCTAACGATATCTCACCCTCCAGATAAGACAAAATCTCCTTATAACCCAATCCCTGCATGGACACCATACCCCTATGGCAGCCCATAGCCTGCAAAGCGCGCACTTCCTCCACCAGCCCCAGCTCTATCATCAGGTCCACCCGCGCATCAATCCGCCGGTAAACGGTGTCCCGGTCATCAGTCAGGACAAAATAAGCGGACCGGTAAGACGGGCTGTTTTGTCTCTGCTCCCGGTTGTGGGCGGATATCTTTTTTCCGGTCTTCTCGTAAAATTCAATGGCACGGATCACCCGTTTGATATTGTGGGCGTGAATGCTTTCACAGGACTCCGGGTCCACCGCGCGAAGCCTCTCATAAAGGGCCTCGGGGCCCTCCCGTTTTGCAAGCTCCTCGAGGGAGCGACGAAGCGCCGTGTCTTCGTCATTTTCCGTGAAATCAATGTCGTAGAGAAGGGCCTGAATATAAAAACCGGTGCCGCCCACAAGAATGGGGATATGGCCCCGGCCCCGGATCTCCTCCACCGCCTGCCTGGCCATCTGCTGAAACAGCACCACATTGAACTCCTCCGTGGGCTCCAGCACATCAATCAGATGATGCGGCACGCCCTGCATTTCCTCCTTTGTCACCTTGGCGGACCCGATATCCATATGGCGGTATACCTGCATGGAATCGGCGGAAATAATCTCCCCGCCTATGGCTTTCGCCAAGGATACAGACAGCGCTGTCTTTCCCACCGCTGTCGGGCCTGTCAGAATGATCAATGGTTCTTTTATGCTCACTTACACGATCCTCTTAAATTTCTTTTCAATCTCATACTTGCTCATAGAGACAATCGTCGGCCTCCCGTGGGGACAGTTGTAGGGATTGTCAAGCGTCAGCAGTTCGTCGATAAGCGCCTCCATCTCCTGCCGGCTGATCCGCATATTGCCCTTGACCGCCGCCTTACAGGCCATAGTAGCGATACGATTGCGGATGCCCTCCGGCGTACCCGTCACCGTCTCCGCCGCCAGCTCGTCCAGTATCTCGTAGAAGAAGGACTCCTCCGTATAACCGTAGAGATCCATGGGCACGCCCCGGACCGCATAGTCGTTTCCGCCGAAGGCCTCAATCTCGAACCCAAGGGATGCAAAATCCTCCCGATGCTGTAGATAGCACTCCTTCTCCCGGTTGCTCAGCGTCACAATCACAGGCGGATTGATGCTCTGGGAGACGATGTTCTTCTCATGAAACCGCCGCATCAGCCGCTCATACTTGACCTTCTCATGGGCCGCATGCTGATCCACAATCAGGAGCTTGTCCTGATAGGAAATCAGCCAGTAAGTCTCAAAGAGCTGTCCGATGATTTCATACTGTTCTCTCGCTTTCTCAGACAGCATCCTGCCGTCAAACAGCTCCATCTGTTCCGGTTTCCCGGCGGGCACAGTCTCCGTCTCTGCCTGCGGTATTTCAACCGGCTCTTTCACCGCCGCCTTCAGCATTTCTTCCGGCTTTTTCAGCGACGCCTGCGGCATTTCTTCCGGCTCGTCTGCCGCCACCCGGTATTCCACGGTCTGGCGCAGGATACGGTTCTGTAGGATACGGTTCGTCTCAAAGGGTTCCGGCGCCGCCTGTCTTGCGCGGGTTTCTTCGCGCTCTTCTTTTTTGGCCTCTTCCCGCTGTTCTTTCTCCGTGGAGAGACTTACCTCCGGTATCATTTCCCTTCCCCGAAGGGCATCCTCCACAGCCCCGCGCACCTCCTCGTAAAAGGCGGGCCCGTCGGCGATTCGCACCTCCATTTTGGAGGGGTGGACGTTCACGTCGATCTTCTCCGTGTCCACCTGAAAATGCAGAATGCAGAAGGGAAATTTATGCTGCATCAGGTACTCCCGATAGCCCTCCTCCACGGCCTTGCTGATCAGCGTGCTTCTGATATACCTGCCGTTGATATAGAAAATTTCATAGGAACGGTTTGCCCGGTTAATCACCGGCTTTCCCAAAAGCCCCGTCACACTCATGCCATCCCGTTCACAGTGAAAATCCGTGAGCGCATCGGCAATCTCCTTCCCGTAAATGCGATAGACAATCTCCCGCAGGCCGCCGCTTCCCGTGGTGTAAAACTTCGTCTGCCCGTTTAAGAGAAACTTAAAGGAAACCTGCGGGTTTGACATGGCCAGATGTTCCATCAGGTCCGCCACATAGGAGCCTTCCGTTCTGGGCTGCTTTAAGAATTTCTTTCTGGGCGGCGTGTTGTAAAAGAGATTTCTCACAAGGAGCGTCGTCCCCTGAGGCGCGCCGATCTCCTCCCGCTCCTTCACCACGCCCCCTTCCATCAACAGCCGCACTCCCGTCAGGTCCTCCGGCGTCTTGGTGATCAGCTCCACCTGCGCCACCGCCGCAATGCTGGCCAGGGCTTCCCCACGAAAGCCAAGACTGACCAGACTGGTCAAGTCTTCTGCGGACGTAATCTTGCTGGTTGCATGGCGCAAAAAGGCGTTCTCCACCTGAGATTTCTCAATGCCGCTGCCGTTGTCGGTCACACGGATAAAGCTTGTGCCGCCTTCCTTAATTTCCACCGTTATGGCGTCCGCCCCTGCGTCAATGGCATTCTCCACCAGCTCCTTCACCACGCTGGAGGGCCGCTCCACCACCTCGCCTGCGGCAATCTTATCAATTGTCTGATGATCCAATATATTTATTTTAGCCATAATACTTTCCACTTAATTCCTGCATTACTTCCACCGATTTTTTAAACGGTTTTGCAACCGGTACAGCGTATTTAACGCATCCACAGGCGTCAGGTTGCTCACGTCGATCTCGGTAAGCTCCTTGATCACATCCTCGTCCGTCACGGTGTCAAACAGGGAAATCTGCTCCAAGTCCACCTCGTCGTACTTGACGTTCTTATGATTCCTGCCCTTTCCGCTGTCAATCTCGATACTCTGCACCTTCTCGGTGATATCGTTATCGCTCAGCTGTTCCACAATCTCCTTGGCGCGGTCAATCACCATATCCGGCACGCCCGCCAGTTTCGCCACCTGAATGCCGTAGCTCTTATCCGCCCCGCCCTTTACGATCTTGCGAAGGAACACGATATCGTCGCCCTTCTCCTTGACCGCGATACAGTAGTTGTTTACGTTGTCCATCTTGCCTTCCAGCTCGGTCAGTTCATGGTAATGGGTGGCAAACAACGTCTTCGCCCCGAGAATCCTGCGATTGCTGATACGCTCGATCACGGCCCACGCAATGCTCAAGCCGTCAAACGTGGAGGTGCCCCGCCCGATCTCATCCAGCACCAGCAGACTGTCCGGCGTGGCGTTTCTCAAGATATTAGCCACCTCGTTCATCTCCACCATAAAGGTGGACTGGCCGCTTGCCAGATCATCGGAGGCGCCCACTCTGGTGAAGATCCGGTCCACGATCCCGATATCCGCCTGTTTTGCCGGCACAAAGGAACCGATCTGGGTCATCAGCACGATCAGCGCCACCTGACGCATATAAGTGGATTTCCCTGCCATATTGGGGCCCGTAATCACGGCAATACAATGCTTTTTATCATCCAGATGGGTGTCGTTGGCAATGAACATATCGTTTTGGATCATCTGTTCCACCACCGGATGACGCCCTTCCTTGATATCGATCACGCCCTTCTCATTTAAAGCGGGGCGCACATAGCGGTTCTGTTCCGCCACAAAGGCAAGGGAAGTGAACACATCAAGTTTTGCCACAGCCCGGGCGGTTTTCTGAATCCGCTCCACCTCCCCGGCAATGGTCTCCCTGATCTCACAAAACAGATCATACTCTAACCCGAAAAGCTTATCCTCCGCATTCAGAATGGAATCTTCAAGCTCCTTCAGTCGGGGCGTGGTGTAACGCTCCGCGTTGGCGAGGGTCTGCTTCCGCACATAATCCTCCGGCACCTGATCCCGGTAAGAGTTGGTCACTTCAAAATAGTAACCGAACACTTTGTTGTATTTGATGCGCAGATTTTTGATTCCTGTGCGCTCCCGGTCTTCCTCCTCCAGATCTGCCAGCCACTTTTTCCCGTCCGTCTTTGCTTTTTTCAGGGCGTCTATGGTTTCGTGAAATCCCTCCCGGATAATGCCGCCCTCCCGGATGGCGATGGGCGGCTCCTCTGTGATCGCGTCCTCAATAAGCTTGTGAATATCGGAAAGCGAATCGATATTCTCGCGGATCTCCACAAGAAGCGGCGCTTCAAAGTCCACAAGCACGGACTTTAAGGACGGCAGCATGGCCAGTGAATTCCTGAGCACAATCAGGTCCCGCGGATTGGCCGTCTTATAGCTGACCCGTCCCAGCAGACGCTCCAGATCGTAGATTGCATGCAGATACTCCCGCAGCTCCTCCCTGTCCACACTCCGCCTGCCCAGCTCCTCCACCGCATCCAGACGTTTTTCGATCCGCGCCCTGTCAATCAGGGGCTGTTCTATGTATTTGCGCAAAAGCCGTCCGCCCATGGCCGTCTTCGTGCGATCCAGCACACCCAGAAGAGACCCCTTCTTCTGTTTCTCCCTAAGCGTCTCAACCAGCTCTAAATTTCGCCTTGTGGAACTGTCCAAAAGCATGTATTTGCTGTTCAGATAGGGATAGATGTGCACAAAATGGGAAAGAGACGTCTTCTGCGTCTCATAGAGGTACTGTAGCAGAGCCCCCGCGGCAATCACCCCCACCGGAAAATCCTCGATACCGAGCCCCTGCAGGGTATTGACATGAAAATGGCGCATCAACGTCTTCTTACAGCCGTCCTCATCAAAATAGTGGGACGCAAGGGAGTAGACAGTCACATGCAGCCGGTTCTTCAAATCCTCGATATCATATCCGCTCACGAAAAAAGGCTCGTTGCAGACCACTTCGGAAGGCGCATACTTGTTGATTTCGTCCTGCAGCCTGCGGATATCCTCCACCTCTGTCAGATAATAGTCGCCCGTGGTGACGTCCGCCACCGAAATGCCGATCCTTCCGGGAAAATAGCTCACACAGAGCAGGTAATTGTTCTTTGCGTCGTCAAGGGCCTGCGTATTCAGGTTTGTGCCCGGCGTCACAATGCGGATCACTTCCCTCTTTACGATTCCCTTTGCGTTCTTGGGATCCTCCACCTGCTCGCAGATCGCCACCTTATACCCTTTGGAAACCAGCTTGTTCAAATAACTGTCTACCGCGTGATAGGGAACGCCGCACATAGGCGCGCGCTCCTCCTGCCCACAGCTTTTTCCCGTCAGGGTAATCTCCAGCTCCTTTGAGGCCGTGAGCGCATCCTCAAAGAACATTTCATAAAAATCTCCCAGTCTGTAAAACAAAATGCAGTCCTGATACTCCTTCTTCGTATCCAGATACTGCTTCATCATAGGTGTCAGTTCAGCCATTGGTTATCGACCATCTTTCCTAATCTCGTGTGTTTGGTTTGACTTAACCAGTCAACCATCCGTCCTGTATAGTAAAAGCCATGGCAGTGATCCAACTTCACCATGACAAATTTTCCCACCAGTCTTCTGTCCGCCTTAAAGTGCACCAGCATATTGTTGGAAAGCCGTCCCGTCACAAAGGCCGGGTCCTGCTCGTTTACCTCCTCCACCAGCGCTTCCATCACCTTGCCCTCAAGGAGCGCGGCTCTCTGCTTTGCGGTTTCCTGCACCACGGAAAGAAGCCTGTCGAAATTTTCGTGTACAATCTCCTCCGGCACCTGATTATCCATCGCCGCCGCAGGCGTGCCTGTCCTCGGGGAATAAATAAACGTAAAGGCGTTGTCAAACTGTACCCGCCGCACCACATCTATGGTTTCATCCACATCGGCAGACGTCTCCCCGGGAAAACCCACAATGATATCCGTGGTGATGGATATATCCGGAATGGCGTGCTTTAGCTTCTCCACTAACGCCAGATACTGTTCCTTCGTGTACCGCCTGTTCATCGCCTCCAAAATCCGGTCGGAGCCCGCCTGCAAGGGCAGATGAAGGTGCCGGCATATTTTCGGGGAATGCTGCATCACCTGAATCAGTTCGTCCGACAAGTCCTTCGGATGGGAGGTCATAAAGCGGATGCGCCGCAGCCCCTCGATTTGATCCACCCTGCGAAGCAGCTGGGCAAAGGTTATGGGATGCTCTAAATTTTTACCGTAGGAATTGACGTTCTGCCCAAGCAGCATGACTTCCACCACGCCATCCTCCACCAGCCGTTCAATCTCACCCAGTATCTCCTCCGGCTCCCTGCTTCTCTCTCTTCCGCGCACATAGGGCACGATGCAGTAGCTACAGAAATTGTTGCATCCGAACATAATATTGACGCCGGATTTATAGCGGTACTTGCGCTCCACCGGCAAATTTTCCACAATTTTGTCCGTCTCATCCCAGATATCCACAACCATGTCCTCGGACGCAAGCGAATCCGAGAGAAACTCCGCAAACCGAAAAAGATTGTGGGTTCCGAAAATCAAATCCACAAACCGATAGCTTTTCCGTATTTTTTCAACCACAGCCTGTTCCTGCATCATACAGCCGCAGAGCGCGATTTTCAGATAAGGCTTCTTTTTTTTCAGGCTGTTTAAATGCCCCAGCCGCCCGTAAACCCGCTGGTTGGCATTGTCCCGCACGGTGCAGGTATTGTAGAGGACGAAATCCGCTTCCTCCTCCGCCCCGGTGAGCTCGTAGCCCGCCTCCTTCAGAATGCCCGTCAGCTTCTCGGAATCTCTGGCGTTCATCTGACACCCGAAGGTGACCACGCAGGCCCTCGGGGCCCGTCCGTGTTCCACCTGAAAGGCCGCCGTATAAGTCCGACACTTCTCGATATATTCCTTTTGGCGATTTAATTCTATCTCGTTTTCGTTACACAATTTATTTTCCTCTTTATAGCTATATAGCATTTGGATGTAAAATTCTCAAGGAGCCCCTTGGAGAGCGTCAGCACTTAGCGAGGTTCTTTCGAGCTTAGTGTCTGCTACGCCCGGAATGGAGCGAAAGCGCGGCGACGGAGAATTTTACATCCATCACCTTAATCGCTTGCAACACGCAAGCGCTAGCGACCCCGGCCCGATATGGCAGGCAATGCTTAGGGACAGCGGATCCATGTGGACGTCAAATCCCGGAAACGCCTCCAGCACCTGCGTTTTAAACTGTTCCGCCGCTTCCCTGTCATAGGTATAGGCGATTTGCAGCCAGATATTATCAGCCGTCGCGCCACCGAACCGCTTCTCCATATCCGCCCTGATCGCATTGATCATCATCGTCTTTCCCTGCGAGACAGTCCTCGCCTTGGCAAAGGCGTCCAATTTTTCACCCTGAATCTGCAAAACGGGCTTTAAGCGCAGGATGGTTCCCAGCGCAGCCGCCGCGGGCGTGATTCTGCCGCCCTTTTTCAAATAATACAGCGTATCTAACATGATATAGATACTGGAATTAAATTTATCCGCCTCCAACGCCTCTTTCACCGCCGCCGCGTCCATACCGCTCTCAATCAGCGCAAGCGCGTCCAGTGCGGACTGTCTCTGAGTCACGGAAATCCGCTGGTTATTGACCACCTGCACCCTGCCCTCATACTCCTCGGCAAGCATCCGCGCGCTCTGGCAGGAGCCGCTGAGTCCGCTGGACATAGGAATGTGCACGATCTCGTCATAGCTTGTAAGCAGCTCGTCCCAGAGCTTCATCACCTCTTCCGGGCTGGGCTGGCTGGTAATCACATTCGCATTCTCGGAAAGTCTCTGGTAAAACTGCTCCTGCGACAGCGTAATGTCCTCATAAAAAGGCTCTTCATTGATCATAAAAGGCATGGGGAGCACATAAAGACCGAGCTCCTTTGCCTGCGACTGGGTAACGCCGCTGTTACTGTCTGTTACGACTGCAATTTTTTTTGCCATATTTATTCCCTTCTTCAAGTACGGAGAATGCTGCTGCGCTTTAGAAACACTTTCTCACTCAGTTTACCGTCAGATACTCCTAAAGTCAACCTCATTTATCTCCGCTTTCAATAGGCTTTCGCGCAGCAGGGCATACTCCTGCCCGCTCAAATCCTTATCCTCCGAAAGGACCTGATCCGCCCATTCGCTTGCCCTTTGCAGGATGGCCGCATCCCGGTAAATGTCTCCCAGCGCAAACTGTAGATCCCCACTCTGCCTGATGCCGAAAAGGTCTCCCGGCCCCCGCAGGGAAAGGTCTTTTCCCGCAATATAAAAGCCATCGTTGGACTCATTCAATATTTTCAGCCGTTCCATGGTCTGCGGCCGGTTGGACTTGCTGACAAAAATACAGTAAGACTGTTGTTCCCCGCGGCCCACGCGGCCCCGCAGCTGATGCAGCTGGGCCAGGCCAAACCGTTCCGCATTCTCCACCATCATGACGGTGGCGTTCGGCACATTGATTCCCACCTCAATCACCGTGGTGGAAACCAGCACATCAATGTTTCGGGCCTCAAAATCCTCCATGATTTTCGTCTTCTGGGCAGGGCGCATCCTGCCGTGGAGAGTGCCGATGCGGACAGTCTCAGGCAATGCGCTCCGCAGTTTCTTCGCATAGGAGCCCACATCCTCCAACTCTGTAGACTCTCCCTCCTCCACCATGGGGCAGATCACATAGACCTGCCTTCCCTGTCCGACCTCTTTTTCTATAAACTTGTAAGCCGTATTCCGGTAGGACGTGTCCACCACGCAGTTTTTGATGGGCAGCCTGTCCGCAGGCAGTTCATCCAAAACGGAGATATGGAGATCCCCGTACAGAATAATCGCCAGGGTTCTGGGAATGGGGGTTGCGCTCATCACCAGCACATGGACCGCCTTTTCCTGTTCCCCTGTTCCGGCGCCCTTCCCGGCCAGACTCTCCCGCTGTCTGACGCCAAAACGGTGCTGCTCGTCAGTAATCACAAGGGCAAGGCTTTTGTAAACTACCTTCTCTTGAATCAGCGCGTGAGTGCCGATCACAACATCCGCCTCCCCGCTCTCGATCTTCGCATAGATTTCCCGCCGGTCCTTTGCTGTGACCGATCCGGTCAAAAGAACAGGGTGTATCTGTAAACCATAGGTCTGATTCAGCTTTACCAGACTCTCATAATGCTGTCTTGCCAGAACCTCCGTGGGCGCCATCATAGCCCCCTGGCAGCCGTTGGCCGCGCACATGAGCAGAGCAAGGAAGGCGAGAATCGTCTTACCGGAGCCCACGTCCCCCTGTACCAGCCGGTTCATGGCGTAACCGGAAGCCATATCCGCCTCAATCTCCTTCCATACCCGTTGCTGCGCGTTTGTCAGGCGATAGGGAAGGGCCTCAATCAGCCGCTTTGTCTGGGCCACCTCTATCATCGGACAGACGCTTTCCGCCCGCTCATTTTCTTCCCGCATCCTGCGTAAAATAAGAATAAACCGGAAAAATTCATCAAACACCAGTCTCGATCTGGCCGCCAGCAGTTTCTCCCGATCCTCCGGAAAATGCATCTGCTCTATAGCCTCCGCAAGTCCGGGGAATCCTTCCTTTTCCCGTATATTAGACGGAAGCGGGTCCGCCGAAAGGTCCACCAGACCCATGGCCTGTCTCACCGCCTTAGTGATGGCGTTGTTGGTCAGCCCCTTCGTGGTGGAATAGCGGGGCTGCATACGCCCCGTAAGCTTCCCGTACTCCTCCGTCTTATAGATACCTGCCTGCTCCATCACGAAACGGTCTTTCCTGCGGTGCAAACATCCCCTGAAAACATAGCAAATATCGCGTTTTAGACTGTTTTTCAGATAGGGCATGTTGAAGTAGGTCAGATGCAGGGTTTTGCCCTCGCAGACTGCCTGAAACGTGGTGATCGACAGCCCTCTCACATGTCTGGTAGCCACATTTCCGGCAATCCTTCCCTCCACTGCCGTAAGTTCCCCGTCCTGCGCTTCCTCAAGGGAAACGGGCTCAAGAAACTGTTCATAATCCCTCGGATAATAGCTGACCAGCTCCTCCGCCGTAAAGATATTCAATTTTTGAAAGAGGGCGGCGGTTTTCTCACCGACGCCCTTCAAATTTTTGATATCCGTCATATAGCGTTACTCCGCCGAAATAATATAATAATAAATCGGCTGTCCGCCGTACTGCAATTCCACATCGCAGGCCGGATATTTCTCCGCAATCTGTCCCTGAAGATTCTCGGCATCCTCCTTCGAGATCTCTTCACCGTAATAAACGCTGATCAGTTCCTTCTCCTCCGACATCATGGCTTCCACCATGGACACCGCCACTGAGGTGATTGCTGTCCCCACAGAAAGAATACCGTGATCGCCAAGACCCATGAAATCTCCCTGCCTGATCTCCTGCCCGTCAATATTGGTATCCCGCACCGCATAGGTAACCTGTCCCGTAGCCACCGCCTGCATCTCCGCAAGCATCGTCTCCTCATTTTCCTCAACCGACAGACCCGGCACATAGTTAATCACCGCCGTAATTCCCTGCGGGACCGTTTTGGTCGGAATCACCACGATTTTTTTGTCTTTCACAAGAGACTGCGCCTGATTGGCGGCTAATATGATATTTTTATTGTTCGGGAGAATGAAAATCGTGTCCGCGTTCACCTTGTCGATGGCGTTTAACATATCCTCCGTACTGGGATTCATGGTCTGCCCGCCTTCGATGATATAATCCACGCCAAGCCCCTTAAAAATACCGGCGATTCCCTCGCCCACAGAGACTGCGATAAAACCGACATCCTTCTTTGGGCCGGGAAGATCCTCATCCTCCTCCGCCGTTTTTTCCTCCTGTTTGGACATCTTAAAGAGCTTCTCCTGATGCTCCAGACGCATGTTGTCAATCTTCATGTTGGAGAGTGCGCCGTACTTCAACGCCTTCTGGATTGCCAGCCCCGGATCGTTGGTATGTACATGCACCTTTACCACGTCCTCATCCGCAACTACCACAATGGAATCCCCGATGGATTCCAGATATGCCTTAAAGTCCATCTCCGTCTTGATATTGAACACCTTATTCAGCATGATAATGAACTCGGTACAATAGCCGAATTTGATCTCCGCGTTTGCCTGCGCCTCAAAGTTTGACGTCCCGGCAGCGCCGCCTGTAGATGCGGCCGTCCTGTCAACCGTCAGATCAATCTCTTTGCCCAGATAGGCGTCATAGGCGCCCTTCAACACCTGCATCAGTCCTTGACCGCCAGAGTCAACAACTCCTGCCTGCTTCAAAACAGGCAGCATATCCGGGGTCTTTGCAAGCACCTCGTCCGCATAGGCGATCACCTGTCCCAAAAATTCGGACAAATCCTCCATTCCCGCATCGGCAAGCTCCCGCGCCTTCACCGCGCCGCCTTTCGCCACGGTGAGAATCGTGCCTTCCTTCGGCTTCATAACCGCCTTGTAGGCTGTCTCCACTGCCTTTTCAAAGGCGGTAGCCAGTACAGGAACCGTGATCTCCTGACACTCCTTAACACCCTTTGTAAACCCTCTGAAAAGCTGGGATAAAATCACGCCAGAATTTCCTCTTGCCCCTCTCAGGGACCCGGAGGAAATGGCCTTACACAGGGATAACATGTCGATATCCCCCACGTCATAGAGGGCCGATACCTCTCTCGCCGCCGCCATGATCGTCATCGTCATATTGGTGCCCGTATCGCCGTCCGGCACGGGAAAAACGTTCAATTCGTTAATCCATTCCTTTTTACTTTCAAGATTTTTCGCCCCGGCCAGAAACATTCTGGCCATCAATCCGGCATCTATCGTATTTGAATCCACCTTATTCTCCTCCCTTAGTCGATCACTTTCACACCTTCTACAAAGATGTTGATTTTTTCCACCTCTATTCCGGCAAACTCTTCTACCTTATATTTCACGCTGTCGATCAGATTATCCGCCACCGCGAGAATGCTCACGCCGTAAGAAACGATAATATGAAAATTGATGGTGAGTTTATTGTTGTTCAAAAGCACCTGTATGCCGCGCGTCATACTGTCTTTTTTGAGAAGCTTGACGAGCCCGTCCCTGACACTCATACTCGCCATACCGACCACACCGAAACACTCCATCGCCACGGTGCCCGCATACTGCGCAACCACGTCCTGGTCGATCGAGATATTCCCCATATGGGTATCCATTGAAGAGACTTTCATAGACTACCTCCTATTATGCTAAAAATATACTACTATTATAACCCGACATCCATAAAAAAGAAACCGAAAAAAACTATAATTTGTGCTTGCAATCTTTTTCACTTTCTGCTATTATACAAATGTTGTGTATATCTATTATATATTTGTTGGGAGGTGCTAAGATGGCTAAATGTGATATTTGTGGTAAGGGCGCTCATTTCGGAAACAACGTCAGCCATTCTCATAGAAGATCAAACAGAATTTGGAATTCCAATATCCAGAATGTGAAATGCAAGGTAAATGGCGGCAATAAGAGACTTCATGTATGCACACGCTGCTTGAGATCCGGTGCGGTTGAGCGCGCATAATCTTTTAAAAAATGAACGTTAAAAAGAGAGCCTCTACAGGCTCTCTTTTTTCGCGCTTACCGCCCTGTTTATTTCGGTCTCACCGTCAGCCGTCTGATAAAGCCGTCCTCGTCCACCTCTCTGACTGTCGCGATTGCCATAATATGATAATCGCCAAAGCTTGCGATAAACTCCGCCTGCTCATCGTTTACCACCTCCGCGGTCATGATCGAATACTGACGGAATCCGAACTTATTGCGGAAAAACATGTTGATTGCTTCCCTGCCGTAAATATGGTATTCTCTCTGGCTGGAGGAGTTTGAACAGTAGTCGCACAGGATTCCATCCTTGGTAAACAGCTCCGCAAGACCAGCAAAATCCTTATTTTCCATTGCCTCTATGTATTTCTCAATCGGTTTCATTCCTCTCTCCTCCTCTTAATATACTTTCTCAGAATTTAACAGTGCATCCGTTCCGCCGTCGACAAACATAACATTTCCGTTGATACCGCCCGCCTTGGAGGATACCAGAAAAATCATCACCTCCGCAATCTCGGACGCGTCCATCAGCGTCTCCATGCCGAATTTCGTCGGAATCGGCAGGGCATTCAGCGCCATCTTCGCGGAAGTGCTCATGGTTGCCGTCATCGCCGTATTCACATTACCCGGCGCGATCGCATTGATCCGCACGCCGTTTGCCGCCCAGGAGGCAGATACCCTGCGCACCCAGCGCGCCAGCGCATATTTTGTGGAAACGTACATGCTGTTGCCAACGCTCAAGTTTGCGCTGTCAAGGCTGCTGATCAGCTGAAGCACCCTCTTTTCATCCCCGATATTGTTCAAGAGATCCGCAATGTCCATCCTGCCGGCTCCCTGGGAAATCGTGTTGGATGCAGTCACAACACAGCTTCCGTGCTTTTTCTCCAGCAGATCGTATACACCCTTGGCAACCGCAACCGTCCCGAAATAGTTCAGGGAGATAATCAGAGACAAATTGCCGCAGGCGCCGGATACACCGGCATTACATATCATTCCGTCGAGTCCGTCAGGACACAGCTCATGAAGCTTGTCTACCGCCTCCGTCCGTCCCTCCTGCGTCGCCAGGTTTACACAGATATCGCCATCCTTCAAATCAATATTGATTACTTTATGGCCTTCCTGTTCCAACAGTTCTTTTGCCTTTGCGCCGATCCCGCTCGACGCGCCTGTAATTGCATATACGCCCATTTTCTTTTCCTCCTTATGACTTGGCTGTTGTCATTTCTTATAGTTTTCATTATAATCAAAAGTGATACTATTAAAATATCCAAAATAAGTTTTTTTGAGGAGATCAGATTGACATGTTAACCTATGACTTGGAGCAGCGAGGTGACAACACCATATATGAATATCTGTACCGCTGTATCAAACTGGACATCCTTGACGGCACCCTTACCGCCGGCAGCAAACTTCCCTCTAAGAGGAAGTTTGCAAAGCATCATCAGGTCAGCCTGAAAACCATAGAAAACGCCTACGAACAGCTTCTGACAGAGGGCTATATTTATTCCGAGGAAAAGCGGGGTTACTTCGTCTCTCCCCTTGAGACCGACACAGGCGTCAGACAGGCACGCCACCAAAACCATATTCCCTTCAGCGTCTGCGGCAGTAAAGCGCCCTCTCCCGCGCCTTTGCTGCCTGCGTCCGATTCAAAAAGCAGCGCCTTTTTTGCGGATTTTACTTCCAATCAGACGGCCACCGAAAAATTTCCCTATGACACATGGGCGAAACTTCTGCGCGGCATCCTTTCGGAGGGAAACCGCAGCCTATTGGAAAAACTCCCCTTCGAGGGGCTCTATGAGCTTCGGGTTTCCATCGCGAAATATCTGTACGGTTTCCGCGGGATGCAGGTATCTCCCGACCAGATCGTCGTCGGCGCGGGAACGGAATATCTCTGCGGGCAGCTAATCTCCCTTTTGGGCCGTGACCTCATCTATGCGCTGGAAGACCCCGGCTACCGGAAAACCGCACAAATCTACCGGACAAACGGCGCTTCCTACGAATATATCCGCGTGGATGAAAACGGCCTTTGTCCGGATCTGCTCCGGGAAAGTCCCGCAAGCGTCGTGCATGTTTCTCCCGGACACCATTTCCCTACCGGCAGCATTATGCCGGTTGCCAGGCGTCAGGCGCTGTTGGAATGGGCGGAGGAAAGTGCCGGGCGCTATATTATCGAAGACGATTACGACAGCGAATTTCGTTTCAGCCGCCGCCCGATTCCCGCCATACAGAGCCTCCGGCACAATCACCGGGTGATCTATATGAATACCTTTTCCAAGACGCTTACGCCGGCGATACAGATCGGCTACATGGTGCTTCCGAACAAGCTGGCGGAGCGCTATTTATCCGCCATGAGCCGCTATTCCTGCACGGCATCTACACTGGAACAGCACGCGCTTGCCGCCTTTATGGACAACGGCTATTTTGAGCGCCATATTCACAGGATGAAGAAATATTACAAGGCCAAGCGCGACTGCATGCTCGACGTGCTGGAACAGTCGCGCCTGTATCCCTATGTAACAATTGATGAAAAAGACGCGGGAAGCCATTTCCTGATGCACCTGCATACGCCGCTTTCTGACACGGAGTTAAAATGGCTCGCCCGCGAAAACGGTGTGCGGCTGGACTGCCTGTCCGAATATTATGCCGAGGACAAGGCACAGCGGGCCCATACGATTATCGTGAATTACTCCGGCCTTGAGGAAGCGGATTTCCGAAAGGCGCTGGATGTTTTGCTGCTTGCCGTATAAAACAACAGGCGCAGCATTGCGCTACGCCTGTTTAAACTTCTCATATTCTCTTTTCAGACTCTCGTACTCTCTGTTGATCCGCTGTAATATCTGTGTGTCCCCCGCCACGTTGTCGGGATGGAAAATTTTCGTCAGATCTTTATATCGCTTTTTCAGAGTCATGGGGTTATTGACCCCGTGGAACAAAAGGCTGGTCTCCGGGTGTCCCTCATAATCATAGTAACCCCGTTCCTCCATGATCTCTTTCTCCGCCGCAAGCCTTGCCCACTCCTTCTCAAGCCTCCTGCGGTCCATATCCAGCTTCTGAAAACCGTCCTTTATAATCTCCAGTTTCTCACTGACAAGCTGATTATCTTTGCGAATCCGGCTCTGCTCCGCAGACATCCTGCGGTTCAGGTTCTTCATTTCCTCGCGGAACAGCTCTTTCTCCTGCTCAAACTTCTCCTGTTTCTCATCCAATTCCGCAGAAGCCGTCATAACCCTGATGTTTTCCTGAAACAGCCACGCTTTCAATTCCTGAAGGGAATCCAGTGTCTGTTCTCCATCAGAAAGTATCTCCTCCAAATTCTCCATGGTAATTCCTCATATCCTTCTCTCAACAGAAAAAAAAACTATACCCGATCAACAAAAGCAGCACAATCAGCAGAAAGCCCAGAAAGCGGTTCACCAGAAAAAGCATGATCAGCATACCCGCCGCGACGCACAGCGCTACAAATCCAATCATTTTTTTCATAGGCCACCCCTGCTTATGCTCTTATGATACTATATGCCGCAGTCCCTAAAAGGTGCCTCTACTCCGATTTCTGCGGAAATGCGATCTCCACAGCCGCCTCATCGTCCGGCAGCTCCTCCTTTGGCGCGGTGAATTTCTCCACAATATCGGGAATCATATCAAGCACCTTGGTAACCGTATCCTGATTCTTAATGTTGACGAGCTTCGTCGTGCCGTTCTTGATCACAAGCACCGCGCTGGGCGTCATTTTGGCAGAAAAGCCGCCGCCTCCGCCGTTCTTTTTATCGCCGGCGCTGGCTCCCGCCCCCACGCCGAAACTCACGTCCACCAAAGGCAGGATGATGGTATCCCCAACCTGAGTGGCGTCGCCAACCACCGTCTTGGTTCCGATCACGGCATTCATCCCCTTCATCAGGGACTCTACCACACCGCTAAAATTATTTTCAGCCATTTACACTGCCTCCTTTTTTCAACAACTTATATAATTTTCTGATATCCTTATTGAAATAAACCCTAACCGCCACACGAAAGAAAGTAAAAAACCGTAGTTTCCCCTTCACAAGCACATGGCCTTCCAACCGTTTTCTCTCAAAATCGCCAGCCACATCCACATATCCGCCAAGTAACGGATACAGCATACCACAATACGCAAGAATCTGTCCGGTGGCCGCCGGATCGTCCATGCCGACGATCAGCTGCGCCTGAAATTTCTGCGGTTTCAGGCTCTTTCCGATCCGCAAAAGCTCCCCTTTACAGAGGGCAAAGGAACGCTGAAAGGCTTCCCCTTCTATGACGCCCCGGTAATACTCTATAGTATCCGACGCAGATTTTATTTTATCACAGAACTTTCGGATTGTGTACTGTATATTTTCAAACAGTCCCTTAATTTTTGAAAAAACACCGCACAAAATCTCCGGGACAGCCCGAAGCTTGTCCAAAAACGAAGGCTTTTTTTCGGGCGCATCCTGTTTTGCCGTCTCTATGGATTCCTCCGGCTGAACCTTCGCCCTTTCCTGTTTCTCAGGCGTCGTCTCCGGGCTTTCCGCCTGCTCTGCCGAAGCGTCTTTCCCTGATTCTTCCCGCGCCCCTTCGTTTCCTGCCGTTTCTTCCGGTCCGGTCACATTTTTTGTCCCACGTTTTTCCTTTTTTATCCGCCTCTCCTTCTTCGGCAGACGAAACAGCGTAATGATCATAATCCGCGCCCGCACAAAAAGGCTGCCGTCAAAGCGAAGAACCAGATTGACAAAGTGTAAAAGCCAGGTAACCTTCACCCGAAGAATCACCGGCGGCTCACCCTCCCCTTCTTTTCTCACCGCCTCCACACGATAGCGGACCGGCACAAAAAGCGCGCAGACAATGCCCAAAACAAGCACGCCTAGAAGGCACAGGAGGACGATTCCTATGATCTTTAAAATAAGTAACAGTATATGTAACATCTCTTCTCCAAGCGTCTGTTTTTCAGCAAGTTCCCCTTTCCCTCTCAGTTTTGAAAGCTCTCCGGGTCCACCTCGGAAAGATATGCCACAAGGGATACCTCTCCCGTGGCTGCCAAAGCCTCTTCGGCAATCCGCTCTATCACAGTAAATGCCTCCTCCTGGCCGTTTGTCAGTCCCACGATGCAGCCGGGCGGATTTTCCCTGTAATACCACTGGGAAAGCATAAGGCTTGGATAAACCGCAAGCCTGTCCGTATCCCTTTCATAGACGATCACATAGAGCCTTGGCTGTTTTTTGTGACGTTTCAGCTTCTTTATAGCCCTTTCGGGCTTTTTTACAGTATCCCCGATATAGAGGTTTTTATAAAATTTCATTTACACTACATGCCCCTTCAGACAACTAAAGCTATTTTACCATATTTCCAAAGAAGAAAACAGAAAAATTTCCCTCACATCTGCTTTCTCACGATCCTGTATTCATCGTCAGGCTGATAGAAGGCGCAGTCAAAACTGCCTCCCTGTAAAAAATGGCTCATGTCATCCTCATCCAGATCCACCATACACACATAATACTCATAATCCTCGTCATATTGATAGTTACTACAGGTGTCGCATATACTCATCGTAAAAGAACGCTCCTTTCCAACAATCCATACCGTTTTTTATACGTTATGCGCAGGGAATCGCAGATTCCGCCGGGAAGGGATTGACTTCTCAAGCAGAAGTTTTATACTATATACCAAAAGTGCTATATCTATGTCATTCTTGTAAAAATGAAAGGCTTTTACCACAATATATAGGAGGTTGTCCCATGAAAGATGTTGCCCGTATGATACTGGAAAAAGGCATGATAATCGGCGAGGATATCTTTAATTACCAGAATGAGCTGATCATTCCCAAGGATACGGAAGTGGACGAAAAGGTAATCAAAAAGCTGGAACGTCACTCTATCATCTGCGTTCCGGTCAAAGAAGAGATCGACTTCGCCACCACCCATTTTGAAAAGGTGCGCCTGAGTAAAGAGTTTCAAACCTTCCAGCTCACCTACAACAACTGCATGCCCATTTATGCCAAACTCATGAACCGGTTTGTGGAGACCGGCGAATTAAAGGGCGTCACCCAGCTTCAGGATCTCTATCTTAAGCTTCATGCCTGCGCCAGAACCGGCGAGGCGCTCCTCGACTTTCTCTACAATATGCTGCCCCGCGAGGATACCATGACCCACGCCCACTGCCTGAATTCCGCGCTGATTGCCGGCGTCTTCGGCACCTGGTGGGGGCTTTCTCAGGAGGATATGATTCTTCTCATCTACTGCGGCTTCTTCTACGACATCGGAAAGCTGAAACTTCCGCAGGAGCTCCTCTGGAAACCGGATAAGCTGACGGATGTGGAGTATACGAAACTAAAAACCCACACCATGCTCGGTTTTGACCTCATCAAAGACCAGAATCTTGACGAACATGTGATCAAGGCCACGCTGATGCACCATGAGCGGTGCGACGGTTCCGGTTACCCCTCCAAACTCCGCGGCGACAAGATTGATATTTTCGCCAAATATATCGCCGTGATTGACGCCTACGAGGCCATGACCTCCGCCCGCACCTACAGACAGCCTCTCAATCCCTTTCAGGTCATTGAAAATTTCGAGCGGGAGGGCTATGAAAAATACGATAAGGATATCTTACAGCCGATCCTCTATCACCTTGCGGCCACCCAGCTGGGCTTTATGGTGCGCTTAAACAGCGATGAGGAGGCAAAGATCAAGGCCATCAACAAGGACAATCTGGCAAGGCCGCTTCTGGAACGGGCCGATGGCAGTCTGCTCAATCTGGCCGACGAGCCGGACCTTTCCATAACCGCTATCTTCTAGCCCAATAACCGTTATTGTTCAAAGTAAGCATCCAAAATTCTTTTGGTGATGGGCACGGCGTAATCACCGCCGCTGCCCGCGCCTTCTATGATGATCGTCACACATATCTGCGGATCCTCCACGGGCGCAAATCCTGTAAACCATGCATGGGAATCACTCTTCACCTTATTATACTCAGCGGAGCCCGTCTTTCCGGCCGCCGTGTAGGAAAGCCCGGAAAGCTTTGTCCCGGTGCCGCTTTTCACCACTTCCTCCATCAGCCCCGTCATAATCTGTGCCTCCTCCTCGCTCATAAGCCGCTTGTAGGAGTCCGGCGAGAACTGTTTCACCACGCTTCTGTCCTTGGTTTCCACCCGGTCGATCAGGTATGGTTTCATCAGCACCCCGTCGTTGGCGATGGCGGCTGTGATCATGTTAAGCTGCAAGGGCGTCATCTGTGTTGTCCCCTGCCCGATAGCCGCCTGCATGACGTCCGCATCCGATGTGTCCGCATTCATGGCAAGTTTGCTCTGGTTATAGGCAAAGTCTACTTTGAGTTCCTGATTCATCAGCAGATCATTAAGCGTATCTCCGAATTTTTCCCGGTCCAGTTCCAGTCCGATACTGGCAAAAGCGGAATTACACGACTTTGCAAAGGCCCTCGTAAAATCCTCACTTCCGTGGGCTGTGCCGTGATAACAGTTGATCCGCTCTTCCCCTTTTGTGAAGTGGCCGTTACACTGGAAAGAAAACTGATTGTAGGAATCAGGATTTTCCCTGATATATTCTAATGCCGTCACAATCTTAAAGGTAGAGCCCGGCGGATAAAGTCCCTGCGTCGCCCTGTTTAACAGCACGCTGCTCTCCTTGTCGTTTATGACATCATCCCAGATCGCATCAATCTCATTGGGATCAAAATCCGGCTTCGACACCATGGCGAGAATCCGTCCCGTGGACGGCTCCGTCACAATGACCGCCCCGCTGTACATCCCCAGCGAATCATAAGCGATCTTTTGCAGGTCCACATCCAGCGTGGTGGTCACGCTGTCACCCGGATACTTTTCTCCCGCCATGTCGCTTGCCACTTTCTCGGAGAGCTTTGTGTTGGAATTGATCAGATAGTAGTTGGCAAGAGCCTCGATCCCGTACCTTCCGTTGGATGCGTAACCGACTGCGTGGGAAAACATATTGGCGTAAGGATACACTCTGGTCTCCTTTCCCTCCCCATCCGTCTGCGTTTCCGCTAAAACCTGTCCACCCGCCGCATAGATGGTCCCTCTGCTGTTCTGGGCAACCAAGATCTCCTGTCTGGTGTTATAGCTGTTGTTCATGAGCGTCTGCCTGTGGGTGACCGCATAGTGGCAGGTGTATCCCATCATCGCAAAAAACATCCCCACAAACAGCCATGTGACCGCCAGAATCTGCCGGTTACGCTTCTTCTTCGTCCTGTCTGTCCCGCGGCGGCCGTTTTCCCGCCTTTCGCTCTCTCTGTCTCCTAATTTCCTGTTTTCTGGCACGTTTATCTCCTTCATCCCGCCTGATAATATACAATCCCTCTACAATAAAAAACATGATGAGTGTGGTCAGCACAGAGCTTCCGCCGTAGCTGATAAAGGGAAGCGTCACTCCCGTCATGGGAATAAATTTTGTCCCACCGCCCACTGTCAAAAACACCTGAAAAATATAGGTAACGCCCAGGCCAAAAGCAATCAGCCTGTAAAAGCGGTCCTGAAGCTTCAAAGCAATGTTCATACACATGATAAAGCTGCTGATACAGATCAGTATCATGCACATGGAAAAGAGAATGCCCAGCTCTTCCGCCACTGCGGAAAACACAAAATCAGCCTCCACAAGCGGAATCGACGTCGGGTTTCCCCGAAACAGCCCTAACCCGAACCAGCCGCCGCTGCTGATGCCGAAAAGAGACTGGGTAATCTGAAAGCCGGCGTCGTCGATACAGCTGAAAGGATCCCGCCATGCCTGCACCCGCACCTGCACATGGGAGAAAAGCCGGTATGCCACCACGGCCGCCGCTGAACCGCCCGCCACTCCCAGAAACAGGTAAATCCATTTTCCGGTGGCAATAAACACCATAAACACATAGACCACAAAAAAGATCAGCGCGCTGCCCAGGTCCTTGGACGCCACCAGAATCAGCACATGAGCCCCCGCCAACACCGCCGTCACCGCCACCCGCAGGAAATCCCATGTCTCGCTGAATGCGCTGGCAATGAAAAACACAAATACAATCTTAACAAACTCCGATGGCTGGAACGTCACACCCGCCACGGAGTAAGATATCTTGGAACCGTAGGTCACCGATCCCAGAATCAGCACCACGCCCAGGGCCGCAATGCCTACGCCCGCATAGACCCAGGTAAGGCTTTTTAAGAATTTCAGATTGCGGATAAAAAAGGGAATCGCCATGCCGATGATGATCGACGCCGTCACAATAAAAAACTGTTTGATCGCCCGCTCGTAGGAAAGCCTTGTGAGAATCACAAAACCGATGCTCAACAGCATGCACATGTTATTGACAATCAGCAGGTTCCCTTTCTGGTAAATCATGCGAAAGAGCATAATCGTGGAAAACAGGAGAATCTGCTGTAGTACATAAAAAAGCAGATACTCAATCTGTCCCGTCTCAAAGCAAATCACAAGGAAACAGGAAAAGTGCACCAAAAACATCCAGATATTCTGGCGGATGTAACCGCCCTTCCTCTGTTCTTCATCCTGAAACCGGAACACCAGAAAGCATTCCAGCGTGTAGCAGGCGATAAACAATGTGATAAAATATTTAGAAAGCTCTGTAATATACAACTCCATACAATCAATACTCCATTTTATTCAACGCCCCTCTTACAGTGTCCCGCCGTATACGCTACGAAGGGAAATATCCCCTCCAGTATCTGTCTGCACTGCGCTCCCGTCTCCGTCGCAAAATCATAACGGAAGGAGGCGGCGCCAATTCTGTCCCGCTCCTTCTTTGCCCCGTGCAGGGAATAGGGAACAGAATTATATAACACATTATAACAGTGATCGCAATTTATCACCACAGGAAATATTGCCCCCTGTCTGTCTTTTAAGAAAAACTGCCGTTTCGGCTTGCCGGTATTCTGACACAGGCCGGCCGTCTTTCGCAGACAGTTGGCTGTGACCATCATGGGAATACGGCTGTAGACAATCAAGGCTGCCGGCACATCCCGGTCGGCGGCGGCACGGGCAAGATGCATGGCCTCCTTCCCGTTCAGTTCATAGGGAAGCGTGATTTCTCCTGCAAACTCCGCCAAAAATTTGACCGCCTCAGAATTAAAACAGTAAAGCCCCGCATCCAAGACTAATAGAAAGCCGCCGTAAAGCTCCGGTCTTTCCCTCACAAAAGCCAGTTCCTCCAGATTTCTGAGGAGAAGGCCGGAAATCCTCGTCCCCGCCCCGGCAATGCCGTCCGACAGCCGCGAAAGGAAATCCTCATCCCTCTCCCGCAAAACATAGGGCAGCGCCAGATAGCAGTCCGCGCCTGCCTCCGCCACCGCCTGCAATATGGTTTCATTCTCCCGCAAAAACAGATCGCTCTCCACATAGATGCGGCGGCAGCGCCCCCACTCGGCCACAGCCTGCAGCTGTTCCACCGTGCTTACCAGACAGTCCTTAGCCGGCTCCTGCGATTCCTGTACAGCTTTGCCCGCAAGCGCCGCCTCCCGCTTCCGATTCCCGCAAGTTCGCTCTGCCGCTTTCTCCTCTATCCCCTTTTTATATGTTGACTGACTTGGTCGGTTTTTCTGGCTTTCTGCGGATACTGTCCTCTTGAAAGCCTCCACCGCCGCACGGCGCAATTCATTGAGCGCCTTCACGGGCACAAATCCCTCTCCCTCCAAAGATACCTCACAGGAAGAGACAGACACCAGACTCTCCCCTGTTTTGCCGATCTGCTTTTTCACCGCCTCCCCGGTAAGAGGCGCGTTTTTCGCCTGCTGTACCATCTCTCCGGAAGCCTCAGCGAAAACCTTCGGGTTTTCTTCGGAAACCATCCGCAGACGCAGGGGTTCTCCCACCTTCACCGACGCACACATATGTACCGGCATTTTGTCCGGTTCTCTCAGGTATTTTTCCCTGATCTGCGTCAAAAAAGCCTCGTCACTTCCGCTGTAGCCGGGCGTGGTAAGCGTAATCATCTCTTTTCCATTGTGCCGTTCATAGTAGCCTGTCTGAATCTCACTGCGGATATAGAGCCTGCGAAGCTTGTCCATGTCAGCGGGATCCACCCGATAACCCGCCGCTCCCTCCTTGTCATACAGGTCCATATATTTGCGGTAAATTGCGGTGACGCCCGCCGCATATTCCGGCCGCTTCATCCGCCCCTCAATCTTAAAGGAGTCGATGCCCGCCGCAAGAAGCTTTGGCAAATATTCCAACGTACACATGTCTTTCAGACTCAGGGGGTAACCGCTCACCGAAAGCCGCTCTGCCTCGTCATAAATCTCATAGGGAAGCCTGCAGGGCTGGGCGCACCGCCCCCTGTTGCCGCTCCTGCCGCCCAAAATACTGCTGAAAAGGCACTGTCCCGAATAACAATAGCACATGGCCCCGTGAATGAAACACTCCACCTCCACGCCAGCCTCTTCCCTGATCTTTCGCACTTCCTCCAAAGAAAGCTCCCTTGCCGGCACGACGCGGCATGCGCCCTGCGCTTTTAAAAACGCGGCGCCCCGCGCCCCCGTCACCGTCATCTGGGTGCTCACATGCAGGGGCAGCTGCGGAAACTGCTCCCTGATATGGCGAAACACGCCGAAATCCTGCACAATCACGCCGTCAAGACCGGCATCATAAAAAGGCGCAAGATAGGAAGAAAGCTCTGCAAGCTCCCGTTCCTTTAAGAGTGTATTGACGGTCAGATAAATCTTTTTTCCGTAAAAATGGGCGACATGAAGCGCGCGGAGAATCTGTTCCGTGTCAAAATTATCCGCATACGCCCTCGCGCCAAACCGTTGGCCTCCCAGATATACCGCATCGGCTCCCGCATTTACCGCCCCCAAAAAGGCTTCGTAATTGCCTGCCGGTGCCAGAAGCTCCGTCTTTTTCGCCATGCTTTCCGCTCCGAATCCTATTCTCAGAAAAGGAGCAGACCCGCTGATCTGCTCCCTGTCAACCTATTTCTTTCGTTCCTTTAGCTCTGTCTCCATGCGGACGATCTGCTTCGCATTCTCGTTCGCCTCAGCCTGTAAACTCTTCACATTCTTTTCCGTATTTTCCAGCTTCATCTGCGCCGCGATCAAATCATGCTTTAGCGCATACACTTCATCATTTTTACTCTTGAGATCCTCTTCCAGAATCCCGATCTGCTTTTTTGCCTTGAAATAATCGTCCGCAATGTTTAACTGTAACAGCACATTCTGCGTATCCATCGGTTGTCGTTTAAAGCTGTCAATCTTGTTATACTCGGCTATCTTATTGTTTATGTAAGAAGCCACCTTCTGAAGGTACTCCTCGCTTTCATAACCGCTCAACGTGAAAACCTTGCCGGCGATGATCACTTCCGTATCTGTTTTTGTTGACATAAGGAGCGCCCCTCCATCGCTGTGCTTATACTATCATCCCCATTATAGCTTTCCTAAGAAGGAATTTCAAGTCCAAAATGCCGATAGGCCAGCTCGGTGACCATCCTGCCCCTCGGCGTGCGGTTCAAAAACCCGTTCTGAATCAGGTACGGCTCGTACACATCCTCGATCGTCCCGGCGTCCTCCCCGATGGCCGCGGCTAACGTGTCAAGACCCACCGGGCCGCCCTTAAACTTCTCGATCATAGTGACCAGAATATTCCGATCCACATGATCCAGACCCATTTTGTCCACATCCATCAAATCGAGGGCCACCTTTGCGATCTCCTCCGTGATCACGCCGTCGTATTTCACCTGTGCGAAATCCCGCACCCGCTTTAAAATGCGGTTCGCAAGGCGGGGCGTGCCGCGGCTTCTTCTGGCTAACTCCACCGCCCCCTTCTCGTCGATCATAACACCCAGCTTCTTTGCCGACTGCCTTATGATCACCGTAAGCTCCTCTACCGTATAAAATTCCAGCCTGTGGATCATGCCGAAACGATCCCGCAAAGGCGCCGTTAAAAGCCCCGCCCTGGTGGTCGCGCCAACCAGCGTAAAGTGAGGCAGATCCAGACGGATCGAGCGGGCCGTCGCCCCCTTGCCGATCATGATATCGATGGCGTAATCCTCCATAGCCGGGTACAAAACTTCCTCCACCTGACGGTTCAGCCTGTGAATCTCGTCCACAAAGAGCAGATCGCCCTCTTGCAAATTGTTTAAAATGGCCGCCATTTCTCCCGGTTTCTCAATGGCCGGACCGCTGGTGACCTTCATGTGGACGCCCATTTCATTGGCGATAATGCCGGCAAGCGTCGTCTTCCCAAGGCCGGGCGGGCCGTAAAAAAGCACATGGTCCAGCGCGTCGCCCCGCTGCTTGGCCGCTTCGATATAAATCTTCAAATTGTCCTTCACCTTTTCTTGACCAATATAGTCAACCAGGGTCTGCGGCCTCAGAGATCCTTCTATTTTAATATCTTCCTCTATTAAATTTGTCTCAATCATCCTGTTTGGCATATTCTCTTCTCTCCGTACACAATCATAGCATTTAAAAACCCGCACTGCAAGCCGCTTGCTTTTCTCCTGCGGCTATTATATCATAATCTCAGAAGCTGAAATATTTGGCAATGGAGGTGTCTCTTTGCGGACCAAAATCATTTTACGCGAAAAACTGACAGAAAAATTGCAGGAAGCTCTGGTAGCTGTGCTGCCAATCCTTGTCATTGTTCTTCTGCTGTGCTTTTCCGTCGCTCCGATCTCTCCCAGCATTCTTCTGTGCTTCCTGATCGGCGCGGTTTTGTTGATTCTCGGCATGATGTTTTTCACGCTGGGCGCAGAGCTTTCCATGACCCCTATGGGGGAAAAGGTGGGCACCTGCATGACCAAAAGCAAAAAGCTCACCCTGATCGTTTCCCTGTCATTTTTGTTAGGTTTTATCATCACCGTATCGGAGCCGGACCTTCAGGTGCTGGCTGGACAGGTGCCCTCTATTCCAAACGGTATCCTGATCGCCGCCGTGGCTGGCGGCGTGGGCCTGTTCCTTGTGCTTGCTCTGCTTCGTATGCTGTTTCGCATTCCACTGCCTCCCCTGCTGGTTTTCTTTTATATCCTCGCCTTTGTCCTGACCATATTTGTGCCCGATGATTTCCTGAGCGTGGCCTTCGACTCCGGCGGCGTGACCACCGGGCCAATGACCGTGCCCTTTATCATGGCGCTTGGCGTAGGCGTCTCCGCCATCCGTAATGACCGCCACGCCGCGGACGACAGCTTTGGTCTGGTCGCCCTCTGTTCCATCGGCCCCATTATATCCGTACTGATTCTCGGCATGATCTACCATCCAGCCGAAAGCAGCTATATCCCGCCAACGATCCCCTCTGTGGAGGACTCCGTAGCCCTCTGGGCGCTGTTCCACAAGGGATTTCCCACCTACATAAAGGAGATCGCCGTCTCCCTTCTCCCGATTGTGCTGTTTTTCGGGATCTTTCAGGCTGCGGTGCTGAAACTTTCAAAGCGCACCCTCTCCAAGATGATTGTGGGACTGGTTTACACCTATATCGGGCTGGTCCTGTTTATGACCGGCGTAAACGTGGGCTTTATGCCCGCGGGCAACTATCTCGGCCAGATGCTCGGCTCCTCCTCCAAACCCTGGATTCTCATACCGGTCGCCATGGTGATGGGGTTCTTCATTGTAAAAGCCGAGCCTGCCGTCTATGTGCTGAACAAACAGGTGGAGGAAATCACGGACGGCGCGATCTCCGCCAAAGCCATGGGAACCTGTCTCTCGGCGGGCGTAGCCGTCTCCCTCGGCATCGCCATGCTGCGGGTACTGACCGGCATTTCCGTAATGTGGTTTTTAATTCCCGGTTACGCCTTTGCCCTCGGTATTTCCTTCTTTGTGCCGAAGATCTACACCGCCATTGCCTTTGACTCCGGCGGCGTTGCTTCCGGCCCCATGACGGCTGCCTTTCTGCTTCCTCTGGCGCAGGGCGCCTGCGGCGCTGTAGGCGGCAGCATTGTGACAGACGCTTTCGGCATCGTGGCCATGGTTGCCATGACGCCGCTCATCACCATCCAGCTTCTCGGTGTTCTCTCCCGCTACAGGAGTGCGGCAGGCAGTAAGAGGCGCCTGTCCGAACGGGCCGCAGATCTGCTCCCGTCCGGCATTGTGGGAACCAGCGTACAGTCGGAGGCAGAAGACCTGATCATAGAACTGTAATCATCAGCAAACGGAGGTCAGTCAATGAGCGAATTATATCTAATGACTGCTATCATCACCAGAGACCGCACCAAGGACTTCGCGGCTTTTTATGACAGATACGGCGTTCCGGTCAATTTCATCACCCTCGGAAACGGAACTGCCGGCAATGAGCTTCTCGATTATTTCGGGTTGGACGGCACGGAAAAGGCTGTTATTTTCTCCGTTGTCACCCGCAAAACCTGGAAAAAAGTAAAAACAGGGCTGGAACGGGAAATGCAGATCGACGTCCCCGGCACAGGCATCGCATTTATTATCCCTCTGGCCAGCATCGGCGGCTTAAAGGCGCTGCACTTCCTGACCGGAGACCAAGCATTTGAAATTGGGGAGGAAACCGTTTTGAAAGACACCAAATATGAGCTTTTAGTTATCATCGCCAATCAGGGCTACACGGAACTCATCATGGACGCGGCAAGAAAAATGCAGGCGGGCGGCGGCACTGTCATACACGCCAAAGGCACCGGCATGGAAAGCGCCGACAAGTTCTTAGGCGTCACATTGGCCGCCGAAAAAGAAATCATCTTTATCGTGGTGAAGAAAGAGCAGAAAAACGCCATCATGAAGGCTGTCATGGAAGATGCCGGCTTACATTCCAAGGCAAAATCCATTGTTTTCTCTCTTCCCGTAACCGAGACCGCCGGGATGCGTCTGCTTGCCGAGTACGCAGAAGAAAGCGAAACAGCCGAAAGCGGGGATGCCTAACGGTCTTTCCCCTTTTCCCGTGCCATTTCCTCCCGCCTATACTGCAAATGATACAATTTGTAATATTTTCCCCGCTTTTCCAAAAGCGCCTGATGGCTGCCCTGCTCAATAATCTTTCCGTGGGACAGCACAATGATATTGTCCGCATGTTGAATGGTGGAAAGCCTGTGGGCAACGATCAGCATGGTTCCGATATTCTGCATCTTTTCCAACGAATTTTGTATCAACAGCTCCGTCTCCGTATCGATGTTGGCGGTAGCCTCATCCAGAATCATAACGGCCGGTTTGTGGACAATGGTTCTCGCAAAGGACAGAAGCTGTCGCTGTCCTGCGGAAAAATTGTTCCCTCTCTCCCGCACCTCCTCATCCAATCCCTTTTCCAACTTGTCAATAAAATGATCCGCATTCACATAATGACAGGCGTCTTTGATCTCCTCATCTGAAATATCCTCCGCACGGAGTGCAATATTGCTGCGGATGGTCCCTGAAAACAGGAACACATCCTGTAGCATCTGCCCAAAGAACCGGCGCAGTGAAGAAATTTTGATCTTCCTGATATCAATGCCATCTATCAGGATCTCTCCCTTCTGAAACTCATAGTTTCTGCAAATCAGGGAAAGGATCGTGGTCTTTCCCGAGCCGGTGGAGCCCACAAAGGCCACCGTCTCCTTCGGCATCACGTGAAAGGAAACGCCTTTTAACACCCATTCATCCTCCACATAGGAAAACCACACATCCCGAAACTCAATTTCGCCCCGCACTTCGGAAAGCTCGATGGCATCCGGCGCATCCTGTATGACAGGCTCAAGATCCATGACGGTAAAAACCTTTTCCGCAGAGGCAAGCGCCGACTGTAGCCAGTTAAACTGCTCCGCCAGACTCTGGATCGGATTAAAAAATTTCATAATGTACAGATAGAAAGATACCAGCGTACCACTGGTAATCACCTGTCCCATAAACGTCTGGTCTTTCAGATACCCTCTGCCGCCCAGATATAAAAGGCAGAGCACGGAACTGACGTAGAGCATGTACACTAACGGCCGGAAAATGCCGAAAACAAATATCTGCTCCTGCTTCGCCCTCCCAAGGGCATTGCTCTTCTCCCGAAAATCCTGCATCTTCGCCTCCTCCCGGTTAAAGATCTGGGTGATCTTAATACCGGAAAGATTCTCGGAAAGATAAGTGTTAATGTCCGTCGTGCAGTCCTTCACCTTCCGGTAGGCCCTTCTAGAAAACTTGCGGAAAATAACGGTAAACAGAACAATAAACGGCACAAAGCACAGGATCATAAGCGTTAACTCATAATTGAGCAGAAGCATGGCCGCAAACACACCGACAATTACAAAAACATTTTTGACAAGGTTTACCAAAAGATTGGTAAACATCATCGAGATCGCGTTGGTGTCGTTGGTCACGCGGGTCACAAGCTTTCCCACCGGAATCGCGTTCAGCTGTTCATGGGAGAGCTTTTCTATCTTTACAAACAGGTCCTCACGCATAACAGAGATAGTTCTCTGTCCCGTCTTTTGCAGAACCACCGCCTGCACATAGCTGCAAAGCATGGACACAAGCAGGATTCCCACATAGAGCGCAACCGCCCTGTAAATCTGCCGCATAGAAAAATTACCTGCAACCAGTTCCTCGATCCATCCGATAATAAGCGGAGAAAGCATGTCGTAAGCGATCGAAAAGAGCATCACACCGCCCACCAGCAAAAACTGCCGCCAATAAGGCTTGGCATACTGCATCAGGCGGCTCATAATTTCCTTGTCACCCATCTGCCGTTCAAAGCCCGTGGACTGCTTTTTATCCTTTATACAAAAATACGCGGCAAGAAGAACGACGGCGAACGCCCCGACAATCGCCCCCACTGTGAAAAGCGGATAATACTCATGCATCTGCCTCACCTCCCGCTTCCTCTTCCATGCGCTGCAAATCAACCATTTTCCGGTAATCCTCGCAGCTATCACACAGGCTTTCATGGCTGCCGACCGCGCAGACACGTCCCTCGTCAATGTAAATAATCTTGTCCATATGCTCCACCGTGGAAATGCGGTGGGCAATCAGAATCGTTGTCTTACCCTTCCGCTCCTCCAACAGATTTTTTAAAATAGTTTTTTCCGTCTTCATGTCCACCGCGGAGACAGAGTCGTCTAAGATCAAGATCGCCGAGTCCTTTAACACCGCCCTTGCAATGGAAATCCGCTGCTTTTGCCCGCCGGACACCGTAACACCCCGCTCTCCCAACACCGTCCGGTAGCCCGCCGTAAAGTTCATAATATCGTCGTGCACATCGGAAAGCTTCGCGGCATGCTCCACAAGGGCGTCGTCCGTCTCATCCACCGCAAAAGAGATATTGTTTTCAATCGTATCGGAGAACAGGAAATTATCCTGCGGCACATAAGCGCAGCCCTCCCGCACGGAACGGATGGAAACCGTATTCACATCATGCCCGTCAATAAAAAGCGTGCCGTCCGGCACATTGTAGGCGCGCAGAATCAAATCCACCAGAATCGTTTTGCCGGATCCCGTTCTGCCCACCACGCCCACGCTCTCTCCGGCATGAATGGTAAAGGAGACGTCGCGCAGAGCATCTATTTCCCCGTCAGGATAACGGAAGGAAAGATGCCGGAATTCGATCTCTCCCTTCATATTGGTAAGATCCGTCACATCCGTCCGGTCTTTCACCGTAATCTCCGCTTCCAGGAGCTCCCCTATCCGGTTCAGGGAAGCCTTTCCCCGCGAGGTCTTCTCAATCAACATGGACACCGCCATCACAGGCCATATGATGGAGTCAAAATACACGATATACTCCACAAGCCGTCCGGCGTCAAACCTGCCGCAGTAGACCAGATATCCGCCGTACCCCAGTATGACACAGATCACCGACTCCACAAGCAGTATGGTGAGAATATTGAGCAGCGTCGAAATTCGGGTATAGACTACATTGACCTCCTCATTTTCCACATTCAGTTTCCGAAACTCCTTCAGTTCCAGATACTCTTTCACAAAGGCTTTGATCACCGCAATTCCCGAAAAATTCTCCTGTGAAAAATCTGACAGCCTTGAAAACGCCTCCTGCCTGACCTCCCACTTCCTCTTCATGGCCTTAAACAGCACCGTCCCGATCAGAAAGAGAAGCGCCATGGGAATCATGGAAAGCCCCGTCAGTACCCTGTCCATCTTCCACATCTTATAAAATGCGAGCAGCCCTAAAAACAAAGCGTCACAAAACATCAGTATCCCGTCTCCGAAACACTCCTGTATGGTATCCAGATCGTTGGTGAAAAGGCTCATCAGGTTTCCCACCTTATTGACCTGAAAATAATCCTGTGAAAGATTTTTACAGTGGTCGAACATTTGATTGCGCAGGTCGGTCTCCACTTTAATCGCCGCCCCGTAAAAGCTGACGCGCCACAAAAACCGCCCAACCACCATGACGAGAATAATCACAATCGCCCGAAGGCACACCTCATCCAGAAGGACGTCCATCGTAAAGGGCACAAGCCTCCCGCCGGACTCCACCAAACCGCCGTTCATGCCGTTCACTACAATGCGGTACAGCTCCGGCAGAATCAGCTGAAAATAATCCACGAAAATAAGGGCTGCGATACCGACAAGCAGCAACGGCCCGTGTTTTAAATAATAACGGTTAATGTGCTTTCCGAAAATCAATGTATCATCCTCCGCCGGCGTTCAATACGCGCCTGCCTTCCAATCCGTGATCGAGCTTGCTCGATCATCAGAACATATGTTTCAGCGCCTGCTTTAAGATGGTCTCCGAAGTATCATTCTCCGAAATCTCCACCTTCTTCACGGCAGCCGCCGCCTCTGAGGCGGAATATCCGAGAGCTGTCAGCGCCTCGATTGCTTCCCGCTTCATCATGTTGTCTGCAAGCCCCGTGTCACCGCCCGCTCTGCCATCCGATGAGCCAAGGTTTCGCAGGGTGTCTTCTATGGAAATCTTATCCCGCAAGTCAAGAATCACCCGTTCCGCCGTCTTCTTTCCCACCCCCGGCGCCTTGGCGATCTCCTTCGCATCTCCCGCCGCCACCGCAAACCGCAGGGCGTCCGCGCTCATCACGGAGAGAATTGCAAGTCCCCCCTTCGGCCCGATCCCGCTCACCGTAATCAGTTTCTTAAAGATATCCAGATCGTCCCTTGTCAGAAAACCGTAGAGGCTGAAAGAATCCTCCCGCACCAGCGTGTAGGTATAGATTTTTACCTCGCTCCCGATCCCCGGCAGAAGATCCGCCGTGTTGGTGGAAACCTTGATATTATAGCCGATTCCGCCGGTCTCAACGACCACCGCTTCCTCCGTAATTTCCATAAGCGTTCCTTTTATGTATGCGTACATGGCCCGTTTCCCTCTTTCCCCGTATCGTGCAAATCCACCTTAATCCTCATCTAACGCTACTTTCCTTTCCGCCCCATCTTGTGCAGATAGGGAACAAGCTCCATCCCTGCAATCCCAAGCAGCGCTCCCGTCGCCGTGCCCGCCACAATCAGAAAGGGCGCATAATAGGAAACCGCAAAAGTCTCCACCACCAGCATCGCTACGATCATCTGCCCGATATTGTGGAACACCCCGCCAAGCACGCTCACCCCGATCATGGAAAAACGACCGCATTTTTTTCCCATCAGCATGGCAAGGAAGCTAAACGCCGCCCCCGATAAGGCATATAGAATCGTATATAAATTGCTGAACAGAAACCCTGACAGGACAATCCGCAGGGCGTTCACCATCAAAGCCTCCCTCGCTCCTCTGGAAAAAGCCTTTTCCTTTGCCACGCCGCTCCTGTCCTCGTGTTCTGCCAGAATATTTTCCACACCGGAAGTATCGTATAAAAGCAACAGCACAATCAGATTGGGGAGCCCCAGCTTAATCCCCGGTATGCCGAAAGAAAAGGGAATCAGGGACTCCACATAGGACAAAATCAGGGCAAGCGCCAGCAAAAAGCCAAGTTCTACCGTCCTTCTCATCACTTCACCATCCCATCAAGCGGCGCCTCATCCGTCCCGCCTGCCATTTCCACCACAAGCCTGTGAGGCAGACAGATGATACTCTCCCCGCCTGCCGAGACCGGTCTGTGGCGGACACAGATCTGATCCCTACAATCAGCGGCCTCCATCGAAACCTCTGATCCGGAGACAGATAACAGATTATAAGGTACTCCGTCGGGAATTTCCGGATACGTCTCAAACCGTTCCCATGTCGTTCCGCTCTCCTCAAAGAGAAATAAATAGTAAACCGGACTGCTCTTTGACCGGACATTCGCGTCCAAAGCCTCTGTCACGATCACTTCCCCGTCATAAGAAATCCGCAGCGTCCGCCCCTCTTTACTCCCAAAAGCAAACCATACCGCAAGCACTGCCGCCGCCAGAAGGAAGACCCCGATCAAAGCCGCATCCGCTCTTGTCATATGCTGTTTCATTTTCTCTTTTTTGTGCATATGGATATCTTACCACAGGCGAACATATGTTTCAAGTCCTCCCTGTTCGGAAATCAAAAACACGAAAACTAAATTTCCTCCGAAAAATATAAATATTTCTCCACAGACACACATTTTCCTCTCCCACATAAGATAAACCATAACTAACATTTGGAGGACACTAACATGAGTGATCTTACAGCAACACACTGCGGATGTAACAATCCCAGCCCTGCTAACAACTGCGGATGCGGATCCTGGATCTGGATTCTGATCCTGTTATCCTGCTGCGGCAACGGCGACGGTTGCGGCTGTGGCGGCGGTCTTTTCGGCGGCAACAGCCTTTTTGGCGGCGACAATAACTGCTGCTCTTGGATCTGGATTTTGATCCTGTTATCCTGCTGTTGCAACAACTAAGCGCGGGCAGTTAACAGTTTTGGCACAATCACATCTTGACACACGTCTGAATTAGAGTCCTTTCACAGGATTCTTCGCCTGCGGCGGGTTCTTTCGCCTGCCGCAGCGCGATCCATATTTTGGGAGGAGGCTATTTTTCTAGCGTGTGTCATATACTGTAGAGAAAATCAGGGCATCAGAAAGGCATAGCTTATGACGGATAAAAAAGAAGATGCATCAAGCGTTATGGCATTCGATGCCTTATATACCACGAATCAGATGCAAAAGCTCAAGGTTCTTCTCCCCTACATAGAGCCTTCTATGCAAAAACATCTGGCGGTTTACATCAAATATATGGAATTGCAATATACCATGAATTATACCAAAAGACACCCCACTACGCTTAGCGGATGCGGGCTTTCCCAGCCGGAAAAGCCCGATCTGCGAAAGCTGTGCAGGGAACTTTCCCTCTATTCTTCCCCGGAGGAAATCAAACAGTTAGAACAGATACAGAATATGCTGCAAACCTTTGAAACCGTACAGGAAATGACTCAGACCATGAACGCCATGAAAGAAATCTTCCCTGATCTTTCCCTTGACGGAATTGCCAGCCCGTTTTCTTCTTCCTCTGGCGCCGATACCGGAAAAGATGAAAATGCCGGCTCATCCATGTTGGATATGCTGTTAAACATGCTTACCCCGGAACAGAAAGAAATGTATCAGGCATTTTCCCAATCGCCTTTCGGCGAAGCCTACAAAAATAATCCATGAAGGAGTTACCCATGTCAAAAGATTGGATGAACGACCCGGCTCTCGCCGGAATAGACAGCGCAAAACTGGAATTTTTACAAGCCCTCGTCTTCGAAAGCCGCGGCCTACAGCGGGAACAGATGCTCCCCTTCCTGATGGCCGTAGCCAAAAAAGGGCAGGCAGATCATATCACTTTCTCCGATGAGGAGATTGATACCATTGTAGCCGTGATCAAAAAAGAATCTACACCGGAAGACGCCGCCGTCATTGACAAGATGATGCGGATGCGTAAAAAAAGAGGGTGATGCGCCGCACGCACCGCCCCTTTTACAGTCTATGAAAAATTGGCTGCATTCTCTCATAGGTACAAAAACTTTCAAATCCTATGGATTTTAATAGTTCCTTTGCCTCCGCCATGTAAGTCCCCAGATGGGCAGGCGCATGGCTGTCACTTCCAAGCGTAACAATCTGTCCGCCCATATCATGATACATCTTAAGGATTTCCGCTGAGGGCGTGGCGTCTGTCAGCCCGTAACGGTGGGACGAGGTGTTCACCTCAATCCCCTTCCCGTTCTTGATCACTTCCTGTAGAATCTCCTCCACATAATGCCTTACATATCTGAACGGATAAATTCCCATTTTATCATATCTGACAATCAGGTCCAGATGCCCCAGCACGCTGTAATTCTGATACTGCCTTACCAGAGAAAGCAGTTCCTCATAATAGCGCTCGTTGTATTCCTTCTGCGTGCGTCCCTGCTGAAATTCCTGTGACCAGAATCCCTTATCTTCCACCTGATGCACAGACAAAATAATAAAATCAAAGGGATATCTGGCATACAGGGCCTCAAATTTCGGAATGGTGTGGACCTGCATCCCGAATTCCAGCCCCATCCGTATGGTGAGTTGACTGCCATACCGTTCCCGCAATTCTCCGATCTGTCTGACATAGGCCGGATAATCCACATTCACCATGGCAAGGCCGTTACAATAAGGAATCTCTTCCCCGCTGTCCAAGTCCACCTTGGCGCCATAGTCCACATGGTCTGTAAAGCAGATTTCGTCCATGCCAAGTCTTATGGCGTCCTTCACCACCTCTTCCATGGGATAATCAGAATCATCGCTATACTGCGTATGCACATGGTAATCGACAAACATTTCGCTCCCTCGCTTAGTCATTCAAAATCATGACCATTTCACCGCTTTTACCTGTCTTCCTGCATGTATGCGTCAATCATGCCAATTCAGTATTTCTCCTTGAATCTGCCTGTAAACTCCCTCTAACACAGAGGAATCTTCATAATCGTTTTCCTGCCAGAAGTTCCAGCCCCATTCCAGTCCATCCTCAAAAACAGAGGTCATCGTTCCGAGATTACTTATTCTTTTCTCATATTCTTCCTTTGAAATCAGAAATTCATCATAGACGCCATCTTCCACCTCGGACGACACCGGATCAAACGGCTCCTCTTTTGAGATATATACACAGTTGAGAAGCGTCCCATCCCAATCCCTTTCGTCTGGCACACTCCACAAATCCCCCGACAAACGATACCCTTCTTTTGTCCATTCGTAGATTCTGCACTGATCGTATCCTGCTGTCCCCTCAGTATGCGACCATGTATGCAGCGCCAAATGTCCATCCGACGTATAACACAGGTCACTGGACCAGGCCCACGGTGTCAAATCCTCCACAGAATGCATCTCGCCGTCCAGATAAAAATATACATAGTATTCCCAACCGCTTGCCGCCGCAAGATAAACTTCGGGTATGCCGTCCCCATTGTAATCTTCCACCTTGCACTTATCAAGGTACATATCGTAAATATCTTCTCTTGGCAGCATGACGGCCGTCTGTACCAATGGAGCAGGCAGCGGACTACCACTGCCTGCCGCTGTCATAATATAGACAGAACAATCTATCGTTGTCAGCAGTATGGATAAAACACTCATTTTCACCCAGCCCTTGTATTTTCCTACTTCTGTACGATATTCACAAGCCTTCCCGGCACATAAATCTCTTTTACAATCGTCCCCGTCAGCTTATCCGCAACCGCCTCTTTTGCTTTTGCAATGACCTCATCCTTGGGATCATCCTTACCGATGGTCAGCGTTGCCCTGTTCTTGCCATTAATCTGTACCACAATCTCCACCGTGGCTTCTATGGTCTTTGCCTCCTCGTACTCGGGCCATGTGGTCTGATAGACTCTGCCGTCAAAGCCCACCGCCTGCCACAATTCCTCCGTGATATGGGGCGCAACCGGATTGAGCATGGTGAGTAACGTCTTAAATTCTCCCCTGGTCACCGCGTTTTTCTTATAAAACTCATTGACAAGGGTCATCATCGCCGCAATCGCCGTATTGTATTTGAGATTCTCAAAATCGCTATCCACCTTCTTGATGGTCTGGTGCATTTTGATTTCCATATCTGTAGAATATCCCGGATCGTCTGTCAGAATATCCTGTAATTTCCAAACTCTCTCCAAAAATCTGCGGCAGCCCTTCACACCGTCCTCACTCCAGCCGGCGCTGAGCTCAAAGGCGCCGATAAACATTTCGTAGGTACGCAGCGTATCCGCGCCGTACTCTGTCACAATATCGTCCGGGTTCACCACATTGCCGAGAGACTTTGACATCTTCACAACCGGATGGTCCGCCATCTCGCCGTATTTTTCTTTCAGGGCCTCCTTCGCCGCTTTCTCACTGCCGTGCTCCTTTACGAGCGCCTCCTGCTCTGCTGCGGGCAGATTGGAGAAGCAATGCGGGTTCAGGCCGAGAATCATGCCGTGGGACGTCCGCTTCGCATAGGGCTCCGGACAGGGCACCACCTTTTCATCATAAAGGAATTTATGCCAGAAACGGGAGTAAAGCAGATGCAGGGTGGTATGCTCCATACCGCCGTTATACCAGTCCACAGGCATCCAGTAATCCAACGCTTCCTTACTGGCAAGCGCCTCCTCGTTCTTCGGGTCCGTATAGCGCAGGAAATACCAGGAAGACCCCGCCCACTGCGGCATGGTATCAGTTTCCCGCTTGGCAGGCCCGCCACAGCAGGGGCAGGTTGTATTGACCCAATCAGTCATCGCAGCCAACGGCGATTCTCCGTTGTCCGTAGGCATGTAGCTCTCCACCTCGGGAAGCTCCAAAGGCAGTTCGCTTTCATCAAGCGGCACAAAACCGCATTTCTCACAGTGCACAATGGGGATCGGCTCGCCCCAGTAACGCTGTCTGGAAAATACCCAGTCGCGCAGCTTAAAGTTGGTCTTGGCACATCCAACACCTTTCTCTTCGAGAAATGCGATCATTTTCTCCTTGGCCTCGGCCACGGAAAGACCATTCAGGAAATCAGAGTTTACAAGCGTGCCCTCCGCCACGTCTGTGTAAACCTCCTCCTGCACGTCCTTTCCGCCTGCCACCACTTCAATGATCGGCAGACCGAACTTCTTGGCAAAATCCCAGTCTCTCTCATCGTGGGCCGGCACCGCCATGATCGCACCCGTACCGTAGCTCATCAGCACATAATCAGATATATAAATGGGAATCTCCTTGCCGTTCACCGGATTGACCGCCGCCATGCCGTCGATACGCACGCCTGTCTTTTCCTTGGCAAGCTCCGCCCGCTCAAAATCGGACTTTCTCGCGGCCTGCTCACGATAAGCGCAGATCTCGTCCCAATTCTTCAACTCATCCTTATATTTATCAATGATCGGATGCTCCGGGGACACCACCATATAGGTTGCCCCGAACAGGGTGTCACAGCGGGTCGTATAGATGCGGAGCTTATCCTCCTTATCCTTGATGGAAAAGTCCACTTCCGCGCCCATGGATTTGCCGATCCAGTTCTTCTGGGACACTTTGACGCGCTCCACATAATCCACCGTATCAAGTCCTTCGATCAGCTTATCCGCATACTCCGTAATCTTTAACATCCACTGGCTCTTGACCTTGCGCACCACCTCGGAGCCGCAGCGCTCGCAGACGCCGTTCACCACTTCCTCATTGGCAAGGCCCACCTTACAGGACGTACACCAGTTAATCGGCATTTCAGACTTGTAAGCAAGTCCGGCCTTAAACAGTTTCAGGAAAATCCACTGGGTCCACTTATAGTAATTTGGATCGGTGGTGTTGACTTCTCTCTCCCAGTCAAAGGAATACCCCAGAGAATGAAGCTGACTCTTAAAACGCGCCACATTATTTTTCGTCACAATCTTCGGATGAATGTGGTTTTTGATCGCATAGTTTTCCGTGGGAAGCCCAAAGGCGTCCCAGCCCATGGGATAGAGCACGTTGTAGCCCTGCATCCTCCGCTTTCTCGCCACAATGTCAAGCGCCGTGTAGGGACGCGGGTGTCCTACATGCAGTCCCTGCCCCGACGGATAAGGAAACTCTACCAGCGCATAGTATTTCGGTTTGGAATAATCCTCCGAAGTCTGAAACGCTTTTTCGTCGTCCCAGATTTTCTGCCACTTCGTCTCCACTTCTCTGTGATTGTAAACTTCTGCCATTTTGCCATCCAACCCTTTCCTGCCGCATACGGCTTTTCTTCTTAAAGCTTATCGCAATCTGTAGCCGGGAATGCCCTGTCTGCCACAGTTTCAAGCGTTTTACTCATACGCTTTCTATTCTATTATACTGACGGAATTTGTCAACTATTTTCTTCCTTTTGCCGGGAATCTTAGCTCCTGATAACATCGGAACAGACAAAGCCACTGAATGTAAAGCGTGACGCCGTCTTCATGGGCATAGGACAGCCCTGCCCGCCGGAGCGCCGCCGTCACCTGCCGCTTCGTCAGCGGCCCTCCTTTTCCCGTCATACCGTATTTCATGGCCCGCTCGATAAACTGTTGAAATTCCCGGTACTCCCTCCTGTTTAAATCCGGAACCGCTTTTTTCCTGAAATGTACCAGAACACAGTCCACAGAGGGCTTCGGATGAAAATCCTCCCTTCGGAAATGATACACCGTCTTGATCTCCCACCCGACCTTAAGCTCCAGGGATTTCTTGGTTTCTTTCGGAAGTCCCATGAACCGTTTGGCCGCTCCCTTCTCCATCACAAGCCAGATATCCGTAGGCGGATTTGCCCCCGACGTCAGTTTTTCCACAATCTGTGTGGTCAGAAAAAACGGGATATTGGCAAATACCTGATAAGCGCCTTTTCCTGGCAGATGATACTTCATGAAGTCACCCACTACCAATTCTACATTGGAATACTTTGTAAGGCGTTTTCTTGCATTCTCCATAAGCTCCCGGTCGATTTCCACCGAACAAACCTTTCCGGCCTTTTGGCACAACGCCTCCGTCAAATGCCCTTTTCCCGTTCCGATTTCAAGAACCAGATCTTCCTTCTGAAACTCTGCAAGACGGACGATTCTTTGAATCAATTTCCGGCTTGTCAGAAAATTCTGGGAATCCGATACCTGTTTTACATAGTCATAGCCTGCCTGTCTCCTGTCTTTTTGCATAGTGTGCCTCCTTTTTATCCTGTACCCGCGGTTTCTCCGTAATCGAATCCATTCCCGAAAAAAGGCAGTAAAAAAGCAGGCCAGACTCCGTAAACAGAATCTTCCCGCTAAACGCAACAACAAGGCAGACCAGACCGCACAGATGTGACTTTCCTCACATCCGCCCGGCATAAAATATGGCAGCTTTTATTCGTACGCAAAAAAATCCCATCTACATGAGACTAAATCATCTGATTTTTACTGCCCCGATTATCGAGTGCGTGCGCAACGAATAAAAACTCCCACGCTAAAGCCACCTTTCTAATTGAAGTTTTATATAATTTATGGTATTTACTATAGCACTGCTCTCAAAGCATGTCAATGTCAGCAATCTTTTCAACCGCATAGAGCGGCAAATTGATCAGCCAATCTTCTTTTTTAAAATCCGCCATCGAAGTGCGGACAGATACATCCGGTGAAAACTTCTCCTGATAGGTTTTCAAACTCTTGGCCCTTAAGTTTACTTCCGCCTTCACTTCAACCGGAACGATTTGTTCCCCTGTATCAAGAATGAAATCAACCTCACAGGAACCTCTGTCGTTGGTGTAATAATAAACGCCCAAATCTTCCATGGTTTTAAGCTGCTGGCAAACATACTGTTCCGTCAAAGCTCCCTTGAACTCTACAAAAAGGTCATTGCCGTCAAGTAATGTACACTGATGCAGTCCTGTCATACAACCAAGCAATCCGACGTCTACCAGGAACAGCTTGAATGCCTTCAAATCCTCATAAGCTTTCAACGGGATACCGGCCCCATTGACCCGGCTGACTTTATGGACAAGTCCACAGTCGGAAAGCCACATAATTGCCGTTTCATATTCCTTTGCACGGGCGCCCTCACGGACGAGCCCGTAAATGAATTTCTTATTCTCTTTTGCAAGCTGCGAGGGGATGCTGTTCCATAACATACGAATTTTGGGAACAATCTCATTGGGAGCATGTTTGGAAAAGTCCTGCTCATAAGCCGCCAAAATTCGCTTTTGAATCTCACGGACCTCGTTAAAGTCCCTGTTCTCCACAAAGCTCTGCACCACTTCGGGCATACCGCCGACAAAGTAATAGTGCTTCAAGGCATCAATATACGTCTGCCTAAAGCTCGTAATCATCCCAAAATCCTGTTTATCAAGAAGCTCTGCAAAACGCTCCTTGCCGTCTGCCATCAAAAATTCTCTGAAAGAGAGCGGATAAAGCTTTAAGAAACCAACCTTGCCCACCGGAAAAGATGTCCCTTCATGCAAAGCAATACCGAGCATCGAACCGGCGCAGACAATGTGATATTGCGGCGCATTTTCATAGAAGTATTTGAGAGATGTCAACGCTCTCGGAACTTCCTGCACTTCATCAAAAATCAACAACGTGTTGTCCGGGTCAATTTTGTGGCTTGCATACAACTCCAAACCCATGATCAGACGGTCAGTATCCAAATCGGATGCAAACAGTTCCGCCATTCTGGAATTAGAGTCAAAGTTAATATAAACCGTATCCGCATACGCCTGTCTGCCAAATTCTTTCATCAGCCAAGTCTTCCCGACTTGTCGCGCGCCTTCGATGATTAACGGCTTGCGGCGCTTACTTTCTTTCCATCTTAACAGTTTTTCAATCGCAATTCGGTACATAGGCGCACCTCCGTCGTCATAATACAACTATATTATGTCACGCAAGCACAAAAATTACAACGAGTTTTTGACTCAAAATACATTTTTTACACCGAACAAGGCAAATCTGCAGTTTAACCGTTTCCTTTCAATTCCATCCCTCTATCCGCCAGTCAGCCACACGGCACACGCCGTCCGCATCCCATGTCAGGATAAACACCGCTGCTCCGACGCCGTGCACATTTCCCCCTTCTCCGCACAGATACTCCCTGCACTCAAGGGCGTTTTTTCCCTCATATTTCACACATTCTAAATGATAGAAGCCCCGGACATTTCTGCCGCCCGTACGCCCATACTCATCCGCTCCGATCTCACGGCTATTTTTTCCGTCAAATTCTATCCGTTCATCCAGATAGGGACAGTATGCCTCGTACCGGTCCACACCGATACATGCTACGTCAATACGCAGCCCGGGCTCTCCGCTCCATTCCCGGTCATTGGGAAGCTCTTCCAGACATTCCATCCATTTATCCCCCACACGCCGGAACAGGCAAATATCCCTTCCTCCCGGTCCGCCGTTGCCGCCGTTAAACACCTCCATCACCAGTTCCGGATTGCCGTCGTTGTCAAAATCGCCCATCCTGGGGATCTCCCAAAATCCAAAACCAAAGCAGAAGCAAAATTCGTCCTCATAATAGGCGCTTTCATCCTTCAGGATATATGCTGGTTCATCATTCCAATAAAGCCGAATTTCACCGGGAACAAGCCAGCCTCCTCCATTTCCCATCATCACAACCATATCCGTCTGTCCGTTTCCGTCCAGATCGTCGATCGCCCAGTCGTTTATCTGCTTTCCCTGTTCTTCCCATACTGCACCATTCCAAAGATCGTCCGCAAGCAGTCTGCGATAAGCGCCTTTGAGTTCTGACCGCGTTATGCCGCGCTCTCTTCCCACCTCCAAAAAGGTTTTCTCCTGCTCCCAAGTATCCCCCTTCGCCGCATAGTCCGCCTGGGATGCATTTACCACAATCTCCAGATCCGTCCCCGGCAGAATCAGGTTCGCGTCCCCGCCAATGCGCTCCTGATTCTCCTCATAAATCTGCGTCCAGAAATGCCCGTCCCCATACACCGCGTCAGCGATTTCCCACAGGCTGTCCCCCTCCTGCACCGTGACGGTCACCGTATAACCGAACCGGCTGTCTTTTTCCCATGCAAGAATGGGCCACGCATGATCCGAAACGCAGTACCAAACATCCTGCCCTGCTTCTTCCGCTCTATCCATAAATTCCTTAAAGCCCGTTATGTCTTCTCCTTCCGTCAGGCAGTTTTGGATTTTCATATCGCCGGACGCGCCCTCCGGCAGGGATACTCCATCCAGCGGAAATTTTTGGGGATATCCAAGCAGTTCTCCCGTGTCATTGTCTCCCGTCACATCTGCCCTCGCATAACAGCCTGTCAGACAGGGTCCTCTTCCTGTAATGCCTCCGATATTATTAGTTCCCGCCACAGTGCCGACCATATAACTGTCCCGCACACAGACGGCAACTCCGCCAATACCGCCCGCATCACCTCCGCCGTCCCTGTCTAAGTCTCCCTCTACCTTGGCATGTACGGCACATCCGCGGATATAATAAGCTATTCCGGCAATGCCACCCACTGCACTGTACGCTTTCACCGTACCCGTAAAACTACAGTTTTCCACAGCAGAAGCCGCGCCTGTGATACCGCCTGTCGAGTCAAAGCCGACAATTTTCCCCGTCACATGACAGTTTTCTATCAATAAATCTCCTCCGCTACCCAAACCGCTCGTGAAACTCATACCGCCCATGACGCCGCCCACATTTAATCCGCCCGTAATGTCACAATCTTTGATATAGAGGTTTTTGATCACGGTACGCCCGCTGTCCGGATATTCTGCGTTGTCCGGGCCTCCGTACAGATAAGTTCTTGTTCCAAATAAGCCCTGATCTTCGCCTCCGGGTAAATTGATAAAAAGTCCCGTCACCACATGATTGCCACCGTCAAAGGTGCCGTTAAACTCTCTCACAACCTCTTCTCCCGCATCACGTCCGCACCCAATAGGCGTCCAGCCATACCCTGTACAGTAAGCAGAAATATCAATATCCCGCGTCAGCCGGTAAGACGCGTTGTGGGCCGCAACACCCGGCTCCACCTCTTTTCCCTCATTTACCAACAGGGCCAGTGTCCGCATATCCTCCGCAGACTGAATCAGATACGCTTCCCCGTCCTTTTCAAAAACGGGCTCCTGCGCATTCACGCAAAAGCTCTGTCCGAGACACAGGATGAAGAAAAAGCCGATTCCTATCTTTTTCAATACATTTATCATATTTGTTTTTCTTCTTTCTCCGAAATTCTTTTTAAATTTTATTATACTGACGGAATTTGTCAACTCCTTTCCTGCTGTTCATAATCTTCTTATGGCCTTCCGGTTGTCGAATTCCCGTACTTTTTAATTTGTAAATACATTGATTTCTTTTTAATAGTGGAGTATAATAATTTTGTAATATACATATCAATTTTTCATGCGCTACTACTATTTTAGAAAGAGGGGAAATTCTGTGAAAACTAAAGTGAGGCGACTCAGTATCCGCTGGAAAATTATGATTCCAGCTACCATTTTGATCATTGTCCTGTGCACCGTTATAGGCATAAATTCCTATATCCGCATTAAAACCGGCATGATCCAGTTAGGCGTGGAGGAAGCGCAGATGGCGGCTTCCATTGCAGGGTTTGTAGTAGACGGCGATTCCCTGGCTAAGGTTGGGACCGGTTTTGAAAACACGGAGGAATACCAAAATAATCTGACCGCCCTCAGACAGATTCAAAACATCTGCGGCATCGCTTATCTGTATACGCTCCATACAGACGATAACGTCCGGTTATACTATGGTATCGACACAGACGACAGTTCCGGACAGAAACGGCCCGGAGATCCGTTTGACGGGGAATACTCCGAATTTTCAACTGTATTTACCGGTCAGGCATATGTGCAGGATTACATTGACGAAACAGCGGACGGGAACCTGATTTCCGCGTATCTGCCCACAAAAGACAGTTCCGGAAATGTGGTCGCCCTGCTTGGCTGCGATTATGACGCCTCCTATGTGCTCGCCCGGATCAACGGCGCTCGAAACAGCATATTTCAGATCTCCGTCCTCTGTCTTATTCTGTCTCTTATCATCTTAAATCTCATCGTAAACCGTATTATGAAGAGTCTGAATAAGGTAGATCACAAAATTTATGATCTAGTGCATAATGAAGGCGACCTGACGCAAAAGCTGGATATTTCTTCCGGTGACGAGCTGGAGCTGATTGCCGAAAATGTCAATACGCTCCTCGAATACATCCGGGGAATCATGTTAAATATCTCCGCCAACTCCACGCAGCTTGGCGAGTCCACCGGAACGATCGCGGAAAGCCTTATCAGCGCCAAAGACAACATCTCGGATATCTCTGCCACCATGGAGCAGATGAGCGCTGCCATGGAGGAAACCAGCGCTTCCCTGTATCAAGTGGACGAATCCGTAGTGCATATCATGCAAAGTATCGGAAGCATTGCTGAAAAAGCGTCCTCTGAACGGGACTCTGCGGCAAAGATCATGGAAAAAGTACAGATCATTTACGAGACGGCGGAGACAGACAGGGCAGATGCTGCACGGCAGGCCGCAGAAATGTCGGAAAACATGACCGAACGAATCCAGCGTTCCAAAGCGGTCGAGCAGATCGACACACTGACCACGGAAATCATCAACATTACCGATCAGACGAGCCTTCTTGCCCTGAATGCAAGCATCGAAGCGGCAAGAGCAGGGGAAGCCGGAAGAGGCTTTGCCGTGGTAGCCAGTGAGATCGGATCACTTGCGGACAACTCCGCCCGGGCTGCAGAAGGGATTCAAAAAGTCAGCCAGGAGGTAATCCACGCCGTAAACGAACTGGCCAGTGAATCGGAAAATATGATCCGTTTCATGAACGAAACGGCAATGGCCGGATACGAAAGACTGTTGAGTAACAGCAATAATTATAAAAGCGATGTAGGGCATTTAAGTGAAACCATGCGTGATTTTGCAGAAGAAAGCATGCATCTGAGCAACAATATCGACAGTATCAAGGAAGCCGTGGATGCCGTCAACATAGCTGTTGAGGAAAGCGCCAAGGGCATTGTCGGCGTTACAGAGATGGCCTCCGATATGACTGTGAGCATGGAAAACATTAAGGCAGAAGCCGAAGGTAACAGAGAAATCGCCGGACAACTGGAATCCGAGGTCCAAAAATTCAAGTTGTGACGGGCGGTCCGTATGAATCAGAGAGAATTTCTCTCCATACAGCTTACCCGCAAAACAAAAGCGGATATCCTTTTCAGAACCTGAAAGGATATCCGCATCTAAAACCCTACTATCTGTTACGCATCCACATTCGCTTCCGCAACGGCCTTCGCTCTCGCCGCCACTTCCTTCTCCTGTACATCACTGGGAGCCTGCTCATATCTTGCAAACTCATATTTGTAAGTGCCACGGCCGCCGGTCATGGACCTGAGATCCGTGCAGTAGCCGCTTAAGGACGCCACCGGAATATCCGCTTCCACCACGGTCTTGCCGTCGCCCGCAGGATTCATGCCGAGCACCCTGCCTCTTCTCTTGTTCAGATCACCCATCACGTCGCCCGTGTAGGAATCAGGCACGGTCACCTTTAAGTTGGCAATGGGCTCTAAGAGCACCGGCCCCGCCTCCATAAAGCCCTTCTTGAATGCCTGAATCGTCGCCATCTTGAAGGCCATTTCAGAGGAATCCACCGGATGATAGGAGCCATCGTAGAGAACCGCCTTCACGCCCACCACAGGGTAAGCCGCCAAAGGCCCTGCCTGCACAGACTCCTGCAACCCTTTCTCCACCGCCGGGAAGTAATTCTTCGGCACTGCGCCGCCAACCACTTCCTGCGCGAACTCGAAGGGTGTCTCCAGATCGCCCGAAGGCTCAAAACGCATTTTTACATGACCATACTGTCCGTGGCCGCCGGACTGCTTTTTATATTTGTGCTCCACATCCGATTTCTTGCGGATTGTCTCCTTGTAAGCGATCTTGGGCTCGGAAAGCTCGATCTCCACCTTGTATTCGTTGAGAAGGCGGCTTACCACCACTTCCAGATGCAGATCTCCCATACCGTAAAGCAGGGACTGTCTGTTCTCCGCATCGTTTACCACCTGTAACGTCTGGTCCTCGTGCCGCATCTTCTGCAATGCCTGAGAAACCTTATCCACGTCGCCCTTGTTCTTCGCCCGATACCGCTTATATGTATAGGGCGTAGAAATCTCTGTCTTTCCGTACCGGATCGTGCGCGCTTTCGTGGAGAGCGTGTTACCCGTTCTGGCCGCCGTCAGCTTCGCAATGGCTCCGATATCGCCCGCATGCAGCTCCTTCACCTCAATGGGCTTGCTGCCCTGTAACACATAGAGCTTACTGATCTTCTCCTCCACTTCTTTCTCATCGTTATAGATCGTATCGTCACTCTTAAACACGCCGGAGCAAACCTTAATCAGAGAGTATTTCCCGATAAAGGGATCAACGATGGTCTTAAAAATGTAAGCCGATTTCGCCTTGGAGAAATCAAAATTCGCTTCAAAGATTTCGTTGGTCTTCAAATCAATACCGGCCATCTCCCGGTTCTCCGGGCTCGGCATATATTTCACAATATCGTCAAGCAGTGTAAAGATGCCCTGACAGAGCACATTAGAACCCATGGACATAGGCACGATACTGCCGTCCATTACGTTGGTGCGAAGCGCCGCACGAATCTCCGCCTCAGAGAAGGTGTCGCCGTTAAAATAGCGCTCCATAAAGTCCTCGCTGGTCTCCGCAACCGCCTCCATCAAAGTATCGCGGCACAGCTGTAGATTCGCCTTGCTGTACTCCGGCATCTCGCACTCTACCACTTCCTTGCCTTCCCAGCGGTACGCCTGCTCCGTAATCACATTGATATAGCCCACAAATTTCTCATTCTCACGGATGGGCAGATGGAACGGCGCAATCTTTTTGCCGTATTTCTCTGTCATATCCTCCACAACCTGCCTGAAGGATGCGTTGTCAATATCCATATCCGTCACGAAGACAAACCGGGGAAGTTTATATTTCTCACAGATTTCCCACGCCTTCTCCGTGCCCACTTCCACGCCGGCCTTGCCGGATACCACGATAATCGCCGCATCCGCCGCGCTCACTGCTTCCTCCACCTCTCCTACGAAATCAAAGAAACCGGGGGAATCGAGCACATTGATTTTCGTGCCCTCCCACTCGATCGGAACAACAGACGTTGCGATGGAAATATGGCGTTTCTGCTCCTCCTTACCGAAATCGCTCACCGTGTTCCCGTCGTCTATCTTTCCCATTCTGGATGTGATGCCGGAAAGGTAAGCCATCGCCTCCACCAGACTGGTCTTACCGCAGCCCCCATGCCCCAGTAAAACCACATTACGAATCTTATCCGTCGTGTAAACATTCATGCCCTGTAACCCTCCAATTCTGTTGTTCTATTTTTACAACCGGAGCCACGCAAAATCATGGCACAAGTTGTAAATACATTTTACTAAATTTTCAGAACAATTTCAACAGCTATTTATACATTCTGCACAGATTGTTTTGTATCAGGCAGTCAAATATGTAAGGAATCACTCAAACTTTTCCAAAAACCTGTCATTCACAGGTGTGGCAATCCCGTGCTTTTTCCCCAGTTCGCAGATCGTCCCTGCAAAAAGCACAACCTCCGTCTTCCTGCCCGCCTTGCTGTCCTGACGCATGGACGGCTCTCCGTCCGGGTTCAGTCCGTCAATCACGGCGATCCACTCCGCCATATCCTTGTCCGAAAGCGCCACTCCCTCCGCATTCGCCACAAGAATCGTCTCCCGCATCGCCGCCTTCATCATTTCGCGGGCTTCGCCCTCCTGCTGGACGTCCCGATAAGTCCCTTTCAGGAGAGATACCGTTTGGTTTACGCCCACATTGCACAGAAGCTTTCCCCACATCGCATGGCGCATATCCGCCGGACAGGAATAGGCAAAGCCAGTCCTGTCGAAAAAGTCTTTCACCGCCGCCAGATTTTCTTCCCTGCCGCCATCGAGTACGCCGATTGCCAGCTCTCCTTTATTGGTGCAGACCGCCGCGTTTCCTTCCTTCATGGCCGCCATTTTCTGTGCAATACAGTGCACCACCTTCTCCCTGCCGAATTTCTTTCCAAGATCCTCCTCACTTCGTATGCCGTTCAGCACGGATAACAGGACAGTATTCTCTCCGACCAGATGCGCGTTTTCCTCCATAGCCATTTCCAGCGCGCCGTATTTCACCGCGAAAAGCATCAATTCAGAAGGCCGGCTCTCCTTTGCCGCATCGCAGTATTGAAAATCACAGACTTCTCCGTTAAAGGTAATCTGCTCCAATTTATAGCGTTCAATTCTTTCCTTGTCCGCCAATATGCGCACCTTTTCTTTTCCCAGCTTTTTTGTGAAAAAATCCGCATACATCACACCAAGGGCACCGAGGCCGACGATATCAATGTTTTGAATGGTTATTGCCATTTTCTCTTCCTCTTCCAACACAAAATCTTTCTTCATCACAACGTCACCTCAAACTTGCGACGTTTTTGTCGTTACTTCTAGATAAATGATACCTTTTACACCACCATAATCAGCGTACCAATCCCGATCAGGACACAGCCGATCAAAGATTTCGCCGTAAATTCCTCATGTAAAAATACAAAGGCCAAAACCAAGGTGATCACGACGCTCAGCTTATCAATCGGAACGACCTTAGAGGCATCCCCGATCTGTAACGCCCTGTAATAGCACAACCATGATCCGCCCGTGGCAAGTCCGGACAGGATCAAAAACAGCCAGCTTTTCCTGCTGATCTCCGAAATGCCTCCCTGCGCATGGGTCAGGAAAACCATCCCCCACGCCATAACTACCACCACAACGGTTCTGATTGCTGTTGCAAGATTGGAATTGACGCCTTCAATACCGACTTTCGCAAGTATTGAGGTGAGCGCTGCAAAAACTGCGGATAACAATGCAAATACAAACCACATATCATATTCCTTCTTTCATTTTAGCATAATATAATCAGTTTTATTGTATCACAGAGATTACTCCTTTACACTATATTTTATCAATTGACTGCCGTCTTATTCCGATGCCCTCTCCTTGCTTTCCCTCCCGTTTTGTGATATCTTAAAAAACGAAAAGTAACGCCAACAAATCACGAAAGGGAATCATGTTATGAGCGCTCTCACCTGCGGCTTTATCGGGCTCGGCCTGATCGGCGGCTCCATTGCCAAGGCCATCAGACGCCGCCTGCCTGACACACGAATGCTTGCATACGATATCAATACTGCCTCACTGGATCTGGCAAAAGAGGAGAAGGTGATTGACAGGATCTGTCCCTCCGTCGACGACGCATTCCGGGACTGTGATTATATTTTTTTGTGTGCGCCGGTTTCCCATAACGCCGAAAATCTGCTCACGCTGAAAAACGTTCTCTCCCCCGATACAATTCTCACCGACGTTGGGAGCGTCAAAACCGGAATTCACAAACAGATCGAAGAGTTACAGCTGCAATCACAATTTATCGGCGGACACCCTATGGCGGGCTCCGAGCGTTTCGGCTATCAGAACGCCAAGGCCTCCCTTTTGGAGAACGCTTACTATATCCTGACCCCTTCCGAAGAAGTACCGGAAGAAAAAATAAAAGATTACCGAAAGCTTGTAGAAACCATCGGCGCCATTCCGTTAGTATTGTCTTACGAGGAACACGACTATGTGACTGCGGCTATCTCCCATCTGCCTCATGTGATCGCCGCCTCTCTGGTAAATCTGGTAAAGAACAGCGACTCCGAGGAGGGCGTCATGAAAATGATTGCCGCAGGCGGTTTCAAGGATATCACCAGAATCGCTTCCTCCTCCCCGGAAATGTGGCAGCAGATCTGCCTGACCAATGCGGAAAATATCGCGAAACTGCTTCGGACATACATACAATCCCTCGAGGTCATTGCAGACAATATAGACGAACATAAGAAGGACAACCTCTACCGCTTCTTTGACACGGCGAGAAATTACCGGGAATCCTTTATCAGCGCGCCAAGCGGACCTATCAAGGCAGAGTATGTATTTACTGTGGATATTGCAGACAAACCGGGCGCCATCGCGGCCATCGCCTCTCTCCTTGCCATGCACGATGTGAGCATCAAAAACATCGGCATCAACCACAACAGGGAGCTTGCGGAGGGCGCACTGCGCATCGAATTTTATGAGCAAACGGCACTGAAAAAGGCTGTGGAAGTCATGAAAGAACACGGCTATAAAATTCATACCCGCTGAAAAATACGGCATTCTCCGTATAAATTTAAGAAGAAAGGCATAAGGAAGAACCCACATGAATTTTCAAAAAGTAAACACCCTCAGAGGGGAAGTGACTATCCCCGGAGACAAATCCATATCCCACCGCGCGGTGATGTTCGGGTCACTGGCCGAGGGCACGACAGAGGTCACCAATTTCTTACAGGGTGCGGACTGTCTTTCCACCATAGAAGCCTTTCGGAAGATGGGCATTGAGATCGAAAACACGCCTGAGAAAATTCTGATTCACGGACGGGGACTTCACGGGTTGACTGCCCCCTCCTCCGTCTTAGATATGGGTAACAGCGGCACCACTACAAGACTGATCAGCGGCATTCTTGCCGGACAGACCTTTGAGAGCACGCTCACCGGCGACGCCTCCATTCAGAAACGGCCCATGCGGCGGATTATGGAGCCGCTGTCCATGATGGGCGCAAAAGTCGTCAGCATAAACGATAACGGCTGTGCACCGCTTCACATTACAGGCGCTCCCCTGCACGGCATCCACTACCACTCCAAAGTCGCTTCTGCGCAGGTAAAATCCGCAGTCCTCTTGGCGGGCCTTTACGCCGACGGGGAAACCCTTGTCACGGAGCCCTCTTTAAGCCGCAATCACACGGAAATCATGCTGCGCACTTTCGGCGCGGATCTGACTTCTGAGGACAAGACGGCAAAGGTATGCCCTGAACCCCGCTTGCAGGGACAGCAAATCCATGTGCCCGGAGACATTTCTTCCGCCGCCTATTTTATCGCCGCAGGACTCCTTGTACCCGGCGCCGAAATTCTGATCAAAAATGTGGGGATCAATCCCACCCGGGACGGCATATTGCGCGTTGCAGAAGAAATGGGCGGAAATATCACTCTGTTAAATGAAAATTATGACGGAGAACCGACTGCGGATATTCTGGTAAAGCACAGCCATCTTCACGGCGTCGTAATTGAGGGAGATATCATTCCCACGTTGATCGACGAACTGCCCGTTATCAACATCATGGCAGCCTGCGCGGAGGGCACCACCGTAATCCGCAACGCTTCCGAGCTTAAAGTCAAGGAATCTAACCGCATCGACGTGATGGTGCAGTATCTGGGGGCTATGGGCTGCGATATCACCGGGACCGACGACGGCATGGTCATTGTGGGCGGACGTCCGCTGCACGGCACTCAGATAGACTCCCACTTAGACCACCGCATCGCCATGAGTTTTGCCATCGCTTCCCTGATCGCGGAGGGTGAAACAAAAATAAAGGGCAGTGATGTGGTCAACATCAGCTACCCTGATTTTTATAGGGATCTTGGCCGTCTCAGCCGATAATCCCTTCGCGCTTTCACCCATACAGGTTATGTCGCCGCTTCTTCCCCGGTGTCCATATTCTCAATGGTGCTGTAGGTTTCGATTCTGCTGGCCTCCGCCTCCGACATACCGATAAAGATCGAACCGTAAGAATACTGGTTTTCTTCCTTCATCTCAATGCGGACAATCTGGAGGAAACAATGAAGCACTTCCTTCGTCCACAGAGTCAGAAACACCTCGTAAACCGCGCCGATCTCCAACGCTTCACTGCATGTAAAACCAACTCCGGTTTTGGACACATCCGATACGTCGATATTCACTTCCTTCGGCGGCTGATCCGTGTCAAGCCTCTTAATTAAAAGCTTTGAGGAAAGCGCCAATCTTCTGTTCTTTCTGCGTTCTTCCATAGTTCCCTGCCTTTCTCTTCTTATGACCGTCCGTTTACGAGAGCTTCACCAGCAGCCTGTTTAAAAAATAGGATCCCACCATACAAAAAATCCCCGCCACGCTTCCGTACCAGTTGAGCGCCGCATCTGACTGCTGAAAATGTCTTCCCTCCACAAACTGCTTATAGTATTCCGTATAGTAAGCCAGGACATAGCAGACCGCACCTGCGCCGATCACGCCAAATATCCTAAAATATCCCCGAAAAATCACCATGCTCACAAAGGTGGTCACAAATCCCACCACAAAGAAAAGGCCCAGATGCGCACCGTAACGGATCATCAGCGCCGTGGTCTCAATCTGATCCGTAGTGGGTTTTTCAAAAACCCGCCTTGCAATCTGTTCCGCCAGCTGCATCGTCACGCTGGAGGAATCCGCACCGTTCTGAAAAGACACTGCCACTACAAAATATAAAAGCATCATAAGCGCCGCCAATGAGACGGCGATTATGCCAAGTTCTAACAGAACATTTCTCTTTTTTCCTCTACTCATGCCGAAGGTTTTCCTGTATTATGACGTCTTTCTACGATTATAATATGTCCCGGCTGAAATTACAATCGCGTTTTTCAGCAAACCTTATGGTACAGAAGCCCAAAACCGTAAGCTTTTCTACTCCCAGCCGGTAAGCGGAGGGCTTAAATACGCCTCATCAGGACAGGGATACGCGGCCGGGCTTGATTTGTATTCATTGGGCCGTGAAGAAAGTACCTGCACGGCAAAACGGAATGTCTCTCCCGGTTCCTCCACATACGCCTGCCTGATCTTGACGCCCGGCCGTCCCTTTTCAAAGATCTCTTCCTTTGATAGAATATTGTTCATCACATACTCGCCGCTTTTATCGTAGACAAAAACATTAAACTGATCCTTGTCCTCATAGTCGTCCCAGTTCGTCAGACATCCGAAATACAATCTCTCTCCATCCGTTTCTCTTACGGCCCAGTAAAGGCCCTCGGGCTCAGGCAGACTCGGCGCATTTTCACCCGTGTACAAAAATACATCTGACAGGACATAGGGACTGTCGGCATAGGTGACGCCGTCCCCGGAAGCGCAAACGGCAAAATAGTAAAAGCCGTTTTGACCAAACTCCTCCGAAAGACTCACATCAAAGAACTGATTTCCCCCATCTCCCCTCATCGCTCCCTCACTGTCCCATGCATCCCGCTCCAAATCAGGAGGTGTTTCCGTATCACATCGGTATAACCGCCACTCATACCTTTCATCGCTTCCAACCCCGGATTCCGGCACATGCCCCCACAAGCCGGTGCCTGTCTCCCCATCCCAGTGAGGATCTGCGGGTGCAGGCAGCACAATCAAATCGGTGCTTTCGGAATCCGGATTCTCCTGCACTGCCGCTTTGCCCGGTATCAGATTCCACAAAACGACCGCTGCCAAAACCGCCGCTGCCGCGCAAAAAGCCCCTGCCCGCCAATGAAAAGCACCATAAAATGCTTGTTTCACCTGACGGACAGACTGATACCGTTTATCCGGGTCTAAATTCGTGCACTTGGAGAGAATCCTCCTGTAACCCGGCCTGTCAGCCCTGACGCCCAGAAGCTGTCTCATGGTAACACCCAGCGCATAGATATCCGCCCTCTCGTCAGTCTGTGCAAAACCGTACTGCTCCGGCGGCGCATAGCCTCTTGTTCCCAGCAGCACCGTGTCCTGCTCCGAATCCTCCTTCGGCATACGGGCGGCGTCAAAGTCGATCAGGCAGATATGTCCATTCTTCCTGAGCAGAATATTGGAGGGTTTGATGTCCCTGTGAATAATCCCTTTCCCATGCAGGAAGGCCAGCACATTGCAGAGTTCCCTCACAATATCTCTGCACTGTCTGTTTGACAGCTCTACACTGCCCGCCGTCTTTCCTTCAATAAATTCCTCAATTACGGTGGTCGTCTCCCCGTCAATCGAAACCTCATACACTGTCGGCAGACAGGGGTGGGACACTTCCTGTAAAGTCCGGTAAACCGGATGCCTCCCCTGCAGCGTCTTTCGGATAAAAAGCTGCTCTCCGTCCCTCTCTCTCAACAGCTGCACCGTACTTTTTTCACTCTGTTTCAGTAACCTGATTACTTCGTATTCCATATGCATCCTTCCCTGCGACAATTATATCACAAATATTGTCAAATAAAGCAGAAAAAGCTATAATAATTTCGGCCGGACAACCACACCAAACAGGGAAAGGACGATTATCGCAACATGGATGAAAAGACAACGGATGAATTAAGACATGAAATCCGTCTTGCAACGGATATTGAAGATTATCTGAAAACAAACAGAAAGCATCTGCTCAAGGGCAGTCTGACCGACTATCTGCACATGCTGCTTTCTCAAAAGGGCCTCAGGCGCGCGGACGTAATACGCGGCTCACAGCTTGGCCGCGCCTATGTCTATCGAATTTTTGCCGGCGACAAAATTCCCTCCCGTGACAAGCTGATTGCACTGGCCTTCGGCCTACAGCTTACAGAGGAGGAAACCCAGAAAATGTTAAAATTGTCCGGTTGCCGGGAGCTTTACGCCCGAGACGAACGGGACGCATTGATCCTGTTCGCCCTCCAAAGGAAAATGTCCATCATAGATGCCAACGGGCTTCTTCTAGATCACGGACTTGCAGAGTTGAATACATTCAGGGAATGAACAATTCTTTCAAGCTTTTCCCAGTTTATCATTTAATCAGCATCGCGTCGCCAAAGGAAAAAAACCGGTACTTTTCCTCAATAGCTTTTTCATACGCCGAAAGCACATTCTCCCTGCCCGCCAGCGCAGATACCAGCATCACCAGCGTGGATTCCGGCAGATGGAAATTGGTAATCAGGCAGTCTAACACCTTGAACCGGTAGCCGGGATAGATAAAGATCTCCGTATCGCCGCAGCCAGCCTGCACCTTTCCGCTTTCGTCCGCCGCGCTCTCCACTGTTCGGCAGCTTGTGGTGCCCACACAGATTACCCGGCCGCCTCTCTCCTTAGTGCGGTTGATCACATCCGCCGTCTCCTGCGTCACCTGATAATGCTCAGAGTGCATATGGTGCTCTAAAATATTGTCCTCCTTCACTGGCCGGAAAGTCCCCAGCCCCACATGAAGCGTCACATAGGCGATTTTCACACCCATCTCCTCTATTTTGGCAAGCAGTTCCTTTGTAAAGTGCAGTCCCGCCGTAGGGGCCGCTGCAGAGCCGTCATATTTCGCGTACACCGTCTGGTAACGGGTTTTGTCCTGCAATTTGTGCGTTATGTAAGGGGGAAGCGGCATTTCTCCCAAACGGTCGAGCGCCTCCTCAAAAATCCCTTCATAGGAAAAGCGGATCAGGCGGTTGCCCTCCTCCACCACATCCGTCACCTCCGCCCGCAGACTCCCGTCACCAAAGACAAGCTTCGTGCCGGGTCTGGCCTTTTTCCCGGGCTTTACCAGCGTTTCCCAGACGTCGTTTTCCCGCCGCTTCAAAAGCAGCACCTCGATCACCGCGCCCGTATCCTCCTTCACGCCCATCAGCCTTGCCGGAATCACCTTTGTATTATTTAAGACCAGACAATCGCCCGGCCTTAAATAATTCGTAATCTCCTTAAAACTATGATGCTCCACCGCGCCCGTCTCTTTGTCCAGCACAAGCAGTCTGGACGCGGAACGATCCTCCAGGGGGTCCTGCGCAATCAGTTCCTGCGGCAGATCAAAATAAAAATCGGATTTCTTCAACTCTGTCATAAGTCTGCATTCTCCAAAAATGCCACATAACCGCGCTTCGTCTCATACACATCCGCCTTGCTTGTGGCCTCCCAGGGCGCGTGCATATTGAGAACCGCCACACCGCTGTCAATCACGTTCATGCCGTACAGCGCAAGGATATAGGCGATGGTGCCGCCGCCGCCAAGATCTACCTTGCCAAGCTCCGCCGTCTGGAAATTGATTTTCTCCTTCTCGAAAATACCGCGGATATGTCCCAGATACTCCGCGTTTGCGTCGTTAGAGCCGGACTTTCCGCGGGAACCTGTGAACTTGTTAAACACCATGCCGCCGCCCAGATAAGCCACATTTTTCTTATCAAAGCTGGCCGCGTAGGTGGGGTCAAAGGCGCTGCTCACATCGGAAGAGAGCATACAGGAATTGGCGAGGCATCTGCGCAGGTTCATCTCGCTGTACTCCCCGCAAAGGTTCATGACTTCCGCCACCGCATTCTCAAAGAATTTGGACTGCATACCGGTCGCGCCCACGCTGCCGACCTCCTCCTTGTCTACCAGAATACAGCAGGCCGTCCGCTTCGTCTGGCCGATTTCCAGCATTGCCTTCATGGAAGAAAACGCGCACACGCGGTCGTCCTGCCCGTAGGAGAAAATCATACTCCGGTCAAAGCCTGCCTCTCTTGCCTTTCCGGCAGGTACCACCTCCAGCTCTGCGGAGATAAAGTCCTCCTCCTCCATATCGTAATCCCGCTTTAAAATATCCAGAATGCCTTTCTTGACAGCGTCCTTCTCCGCGTTTTTCTCCCCGTCCTCCGTCTTTTTCTTTTTCTCGATGACAAGCGGCTTATTGCCCACAATAATGTCAAGGGCCTCGCCCTCAATCACCTTGTTGGCTTTCTTTTCCATCTGCTCCTGCGCCAGATGAATTAAAAGATCCGATACAAAAAATACGGGATCATCCTCATTCTCCCCCACATTGATTTCCACGGTGCTGCCATCCTTTTTGACCACCACGCCGTGGATGGCAAGGGGAATCGTCACCCACTGATACTTCTTCACCCCACCGTAATAATGGGTGTCAAAATAGGCAAAGCCGCCGTCCTCATACAGGGGATTCTGCTTGACGTCCAGACGGGGAGAGTCGATGTGCGCGCCGAGAATATTCAGGCCGTTTTCCATCTTTTCCCTGCCCATTTGGAAAAACACGATGGACTTATTCATCCATACGGAATAGATCTTATCTCCCGCCTTTATTTTCTTTCCATCCTTGATCCGTGAAGAGAGTTCCTGATATCCTGCGTCCTCCAGCGTGTTCACGATCTGGTCAATGCATTCCCTCTCCGTCTTGCCGTTGTCTAAAAAATCCATATACTCTCTGGCAAACGCGTCCACTTCCTTCAACTGCTTCGCACTGTAAGTTTCCCATGTATTTTTCTGTTCCATCACACTGCCTCCCTTTCTCAACTTCTCAGTTCAATTCCCATTCCTTCCAGACCGTTCAAAATCTTCTTCATGGCCCCTGTCACATCGGCCTCCTCCAGCGTTCTGTCCTTGGCGCGGAAGGTGATGGAATAGGCCATGGACTTGTAGCCCTCCTTAATCTGGTTGCCCTCATAGATATCGAAGAGCTGATAGTCTTCCAGAATCTTTCCGCCCCGCTGTGCAATCACCGCCTCAATCTGTCCCGCCAGCACCGACTTCGGCACCACCATACTGATATCGCGAAGCACCGCCGGATATTTGGCAATGCCCTCATATTTGCGGTCAAAGGTCGCATAGGGAAGAATCGACGGAATGTCGAGTACCGCCACATACACTCTGGTCTTCAAGTCATAATTATCGCAAACCTCCGGGTGTACTTCTCCCAGATAACCGATTACCTGATCCTCGTATAAAATATTCGCCTGCCTGCCCGGATGCAGATAGTTTCTGTTCGCCTGTGGATCATAAGTCTCCTTCTTATGCATCCCGATGCTTTCAAGGAACTCCTCCACCACGCCTTTCATATCAAAGAAATCACAGTCCCCGTACATTCCCAGCGTAAACTGCATTCGCTCATCAGGAAGCTCCGTCAGGGGAAGGGCCTTTGGCAAATAGATATTCCCGAGTTCATAGAGACGCACATCCTTATTTCTTCTGTTGTAGTTGGTGGAAAGGCTTGTCAGCATCCCATTCAGGGAAAGCGTTCTCATAATGGAGAAATCCTCTCCCAGCGGATTGGCTATGGTGATCGCCTTCCTCGCCGGATCATCTGCGGCAAGAAGCAGCTTGTCGAACACCTTCGGGCTCTCGAAAGAGTAGCACATACCCTGTGAGAATCCACAGTATTCCGCAATATCTCTGGCCTTCTGCTCGATCCGCAGTTTAAAGGGCAATTTTCCCGTAGTCGCCTCGCCGGTGGGCAGGGTGGTCGGAATCTTATCATAGCCGTAAAACCTTGCCACTTCCTCCGCGATATCGCACTGTCTCAAAAGATCCTGACGGAAGGTCGGCACTGTGAGCGTCCTCTTCGCCCCGTCGTACTCCACCCCAATCATCTTAAAAATATCCAACATTTCCTGCTCGGAAACGTCCGTACCCAGAAGCTTATTATAACGGGCAGGCTCAAAGGGAAGAACCACCTTCTCTTTCATTTCAGCGCACACATCCACCATGCCGCTCACCACCTCGCCGCAGCCAAACTCCTCGATGAGCTGGCAGGCTCTGTTGATGGCCTCCTCCGCGCTATGAGGATCAAGCCCTTTCTCAAACTTGCCGGAGGCATCAGTACGCAGGCCCACGCGCTTGGCGGATTTTCGGATATTCGCCCCGTTAAAGGTAGCCGCCTCAAAAAGCACGGTGGACACATGATCAGTAATCATAGAGTTTTCTCCGCCCATAATACCCGCAAGACCGATTTCCTTCTCAGCGTCACAGATCATCAGCACATCCTGATCCAACTTTCTGTCCTGTCCGTCCAGCGTGCGGAACACATCCCCGTCCTTCGCCCTTCGGACAATAATTTTATGCCCCGCAATGGTAGAGAGATCATAGGCGTGCATGGGCTGTCCGTATTCCTCCATCACATAGTTGGTGATATCCACCAGATTGTTGATGGGACGGATACCGCTGGCCGCAAGACGTCTCCGCATCCACTTGGGAGAAGGGCCGATCTTGATATTTTTGCAGACTCTCGCACAGTATCTCGGGCACAGCTCCTGATCCTGCACTTCTGCGGAAATATAATCTTCTACCTTTTCATTATTACCCTTTACTGTCACTTCCGGCAGAATAAAGGGCTTGCGGAAGGTTGCTGCCGCCTCTCTGGCAATACCGATTACACTGTAACAGTCTACGCGGTTTGAAGTGATTTCATACTCAAACACCGTATCATGAAGACCGAGCGCCTCGATGGCGTCATCCCCCACCTGTACGTCATCCTGAAAAATATAGATGCCGTTTTCCGGCGCTTCCGGGTAAAAATTCCGGTCTGACCCCAGCTCCTCGATGGAACACATCATGCCGTTTGAGGGCACGCCGCGCAGTTTCCCGGCCTTGATTTTAATGCCATCCTCCGGCAGAGGGCCGCCGTCATGACCGCCCGCCACCTTCCCGCCATCCAGAACAACGGGCACCTTGTCGCCCTCCTTCACGTTGGGCGCGCCTGTGACAATCTGAATCACCTCGCCGCCGATATCCACCTGACAGACAATCAGCTTATCCGCATCGGGATGCTTCTCAATTTTCTGAATCTGTCCCACGACGATTTTCTCCAGATTTTTGTCCAGTCTGGTATAGCCCTCCACCTTCGTCCCCGAGAGGGTCATCGCGTCCATATACTCCTGATCCGTGCAGGTAAGTTCCGGCACATATGCTTTAATCCATGATAATGCTGTATTCATGTTAACACCTTTTCCTTTCTTCGCTGTTTTGTTCCGTGCTGTTTCTGCATCCCACCCGTCCCTCAAAATAATGACAGGTTCGTTTTCGTCCAACTATTAGAATTGTTTGAGGAAGCGAATATCGTTTTCATACAACAGCCGCATGTCGTCGATCTCATACTTTAACAGCGCGATACGCTCCAGGCCAACGCCGAACGCAAAGCCCGTGTACTGCTCCGGGTCGATGCCGCTCATTTCAAGCACATGCGGGTGCACCATGCCGCAGCCAAGAATCTCAATCCAGCCCTCTCCCTTGCAGAAACGGCAGCCCTTGCCGCCGCACTTAAAGCAGCTCACATCCATCTCTGCGCTGGGTTCTGTGAAGGGGAAATGATGGGGCCTGAATTTCACCTTCGTATCCTCCCCGAACAGCTCCCTTGCAAACTCCGCCAGAGTCCCTTTCAGATCGGCAAACGTAATATTCTTGTCAATCACCAGCCCCTCAATCTGATGGAAAGAGGGGGAATGGGTCGCATCCACTTCATCCGCACGGAATACCCGTCCGGGCGCAATCATGCGGATCGGCAGCTTGCCTTTCTCCATTTCATGTACCTGGGTTGAGGAGGTCTGTGTCCGCAGCAATATGTCTCCCGTAATATAAAAGGTATCCTGTTCATCCTTGGCCGGATGATCCGCCGGAATATTTAACGCTTCAAAATTATAGTAATCCTTCTCCACATCCGGGCCTTCCACCACCTCATAGCCCATGCCGATAAAGATTCTCTCCGCCTCCTCCAGCGCGATCGTGTTCGGATGGCGGTGTCCCACATTGTTTTTCTTCGCAGGCAGAGTTACGTCAATGACCTCCGTCTTTAACTTTGCTTCCCTGACGGCCCGCTCCATCTTTTTGACGGAAGCCTCTAACACCTTCTCTATCTCTTCTCTGGTCTCATTGACAAGCTGGCCAACCTTCGGGCGGTCCTCCGGTGCAACGTCCTTCATTCCCTTTAACACCGCCGTCAGCTCACCCTTTTTTCCAAGGAAATTCACTCTGACCTCATTCAGTTTTTCCAGCGCGTCGCTGGCCTCGATCTGCCGCAATGCTTCCGCTTTGATCTGTTCCAATTTTTCTTTCATATTTGCCTCCTCCTTTAACTTATTGTTGTACGCAAAAAGTCCCACATGTCTTTCGACATATGGGACGAATCATATCCGCGGTACCACCCAATTTCCCGCTCCCGGTCTCTGCCCTCCGACACAGATCAAAAAAGCGGACGCTTCATTCGGCGTAACGTGCCGCACGTCCTGCGCTACTTGGTTTTATCCGTTTACAGACAAAGCAGTTCGCACAGGCTGCTCCGGTGGGAAATTCGGATGATTATCTGAACCGAAGGGAACTCACAGCCGATGATTCCCTCTCTCTGACGGAATATAATCTCCTACTGACACCTTCCTTGCATTTTCCTGCATAAATCTATCTGCTATTTTAGTGATTTTCCTTTGACTTGTCAAGCCACCCGAAGAAAAATTTATAAACCGGTCCGAAATACCGGTTGATGTGCGCCCCAATCATCAGAATATACATCAACATATAAAACCAGAACATCAAAATCACCACCGTGGTCAAACTTCCGTAAGTGCCGAAATCATTATAATGATCCACGTAAATGGAGAAGGCGAAGGAAGCGACGCTCCACAGAACCGCCGCAAAAGCCGCCCCCGGAATCTGCGCCTTAAACCGAAGCTTGCAGCTTGGCACAAAGGCATAGATCATGGCAAAAATAAAAGTCAGTATCACCCACGAAACCAGAAAGCGGAAACGCATAATAAAGTGCACCAGAATATGAAGCGGCGGTATATCCCTGAGAAGAATATCCACAATCACGTTGCCAAATACCATCACAAAGAGCGCTACCAGCGTAGCCGCCAGAATCACCACCGTGTAAAAACAGGCAATCGCCCGCAGCACAATATAATTACGTTTCTCCTCCACGTCATTGACCGCATTTAAACCGTAAATCAACGCCAGCATGGCCTTCGCCGCGGACCAGATCGTAACCAGTGCAAAAACCGTGATCGTCCCCGCAGACTTTGCATAGACATCCGACACGATGCGTACCACCATGCCATTCACCGCAGCCGGTGTAAACTGTGTAATTGCGCTGATTAAATCAGCCTCCGTCAGCGTCGTGTAAGGCAGAATGGCACACAGCGCCATCAAAAGCGGTATCATGGACAAAAAGAGAAAAAAGGCCGTGCTGGCCGCAAAGGCGCTGATATTCTTTTTGGTCATCTGCCAGTTAAAATCCCGCAGAATAAAAAATAATCTTACAAGCATCCTCATAATACTCCCATCATTCCTGTTCCCGCAGCGACCCGGCGTCCGCCACTTCACAATCAGGATAAAACTTGGAAAGGATCTGCGTATAGTCGGCTCCCCTCTCCCCCATCGCCTTTGCCCCGTTCTGGGACATGCCGACGCCGTGTCCAAAGCCGCCTCCGGTCAACGTATATCCTACCACATATTCCCCGCCTTTTCCAGTCCGGCAAACCGCATCTATCACAAAAAAGCCGCTTGGCAGCAGTGTCTTTGGCACGGTTTCGCTCCCATCTTGTTTGTGGACAGCGCTTTTCGTATCACAGAGGACATAACGGATATTGTACTCGGAAAGCACCTTAACCGTTCCTTTTTCCGCCTCAACCGTAAGTTCCTGCGCAATGCCTCCCGCGCCCCGTTTTGAGATCTCTAACCGTTTGATTTTTCCCAGCTTTTTAATGGGCTCCGACACATAATAGTCCCCCTCCGCTTTTGTCAGCACATAAGACGGGGCCGCCTTCTGTCTTTCCCGCAGACGGTCACAGATCGCCTCCTCATCCAGTTCCTCCTCTTCATAGGTCCACCGGTACCATGGCTCATCCTTCTCCAAATCTTCCTCCTGCACGGTGGTAATAAACTGCCGAAAAACCTCCTCGTCCCGCAGGGATTCCGCATCAGGGCCATCGGATGCACTGCCTGCGCTCACCCGCCTGCCCTGTAGATAGGCGACGTCTTCCCCGCTGCCTCCCTGCCAACTCACCACATCCGTTCCGGTGCCGCAGGAAGTAGAATAATAATAGTTCCCGGCGGCCTCCCCCTGATACGTGAGCAGCACCCCGTCCGTCTCCTTTACCGCCGTGGTGGAAGCCGCATTTTCAACTATATTGTGATAGACCTGATAGGCCGTCGTATCGTCCACATGGGCGCCAAGTTCGGGAATGCCCGCGCGGAGAATATAGCGATAGGCAAACGTTCTGGCGCACACCGCCTGCGCCTTTAACGCCTCCTCCGGATAGGACGCCGGCATCTCACTGGGCACCACCGCATAAAGGTACTCCTCCAAAGGCAGTTCATTGATCACCGCAATTCCCTGTTCCATCCGCAGGCATTCAATGACGCCCCGGTAGGCATGATCCGCCCTTGTGCTCCCCTCCATCTCCACGGTCACTTTATCCGTGAGGTTCGCGCTCCGGTAGACTCTGCGCTCGCCCACAGCCATCTGGTCCTTGCGCAGTTTTGTCTCCTCACCATCCACACGAACGACAACGCTATCGTGAAAATTACTGCCAGCCGCCGTATTTTTCAAAAGCACACGTATTTGGTCCGCCCCCGCCTCCTCCGAGACCAGACAGGCGACAATTCTCCCCTGCTCGACCACAAAATCCGTATCCGCGCATCCCACCCGCAAATCCGCTCTCTCCAATGTCTCAAGACTGCCATAGAGCTTGTATACCTCCATCTGTTCCGACAGAGGATAGCTCCCGTAATCTTCAATCTCCAATTCTTCCTCACTGGCCCGCAGCAGCCTGCCGTGAATCTTCTCCCGCCGCTCCCTCGCTTCCACGATACGGCCATCCCGGAAAGCCAGGTCGGCAATCTGTTCCCTCTCCGGAAGCTGTACCTGCTCCTCTTCGGAAACCGCCGCCTGAAAGGTTGTCTGATGATAAAAACAGTAAAGTCCCTCTTCCATGTTCTCCATCACCCAGACGCTTCCCAGATAATGATCCTCCGGCAGTACCTCCACGATGGTTAACAGCGTGTCTCCCTTTACATAGACTTTCATTTCCTGTAGTTCGTTTCCTGCAAAGGCCGTCGAAAGATAGCGGCAGGGCCCGTTTAGGGCGCCGTTTTCCGTGTAAGCCTCTCCCGTCCCGCTGTCAATTTTCAGCACAAAGACTGTGGTTTCCCAGATAGCGGATTCCTGATCCAGATACGCCAAAAAAATGCGAAACGCCCTGTACCAGTCCTCCTTCAAAAGCGCATACTCCGGCTGATACCGACTGCTGTAATCGGGAAGCTGCCATTCCTCCTTCCCGATCTGGCGGCAAAGCTCCTCGTACTGTCCATATGTAAAATAGGCCGCAGATTCTTCTCCGTCCGCCTCTTGACTACCCTGCGGCTTTTCCCCGTTGCCGGACGCAGGCATGGAAAAAGAGACCCCCAGAGCATCCAGAAGAATTTCCACGTCTTCCACGGTAATCTTCTCCCCCTCCGGCACGGTCTCCTCTTCCTTTTTCATCCGCCTTCCCATAAAGATTCCGACCAAAAAAAGCAGCCCGAAAAAAATAAGCGCAAGTTTCGCGAATTGTTTTGCGTTAAAGTTCATACAAAAGTCCTTCAAATTCCCTCCTCTATTCCTATGCGGATAGGGAGGAAATTTATTCCCGTAAGGATCAACTATTCAAAATCCCATATTTATCCGGATGACGGTATTTATCTCCCGTCACCTCATTCGCACGGTATTCCCGTAACAAATCCAAATCAATCTCGGCAAGGAAAACGCCTTCCTCCTCCGGCGCTTCCAAAATACACATGTCCCGTGACCCCGGCTCATCCCTCAGCCATGCCACCCCGTCAAAGACCGTAGAATGCCCGTTGCAGTCCGGTTGTCCTTCCGGGTAATTGCACGTAGCGATGGCAGTCATATTTTCATAAGCTCTGGTTCTCAGTGCGGCCAGACGATTGATTTCCATAGGGCAGGCATTTGGCGCAAGAATGACCTCCGCGCCTTTCAGCATTAGGATTCGTGCGCTTTCGGGAAATTCCCTGTCAAAGCATATCATGCACCCAACCTTAACCGTATCCCCGCCGATCTCCAAATCAACAACATAAAAATCCTCGCCGCCAGACAGCATCTTCTCCCTGTCAAACGCGCAGGTATGTACCTTCGAGTAATGGAGGACATTTTTCCCGTTCTCGTCAAAAAGGATCATAGAGTTAAGCGGTTTCGGCCTGTGGCTTTCCAAAAAGGTAATGCCGATGGCCATCTGCAGTTCCGCCGCCAGTCTGCCAAAGCCCTGCACAAAATCACTCGTGGCGGAAACCGCCATCCCATTCAAGATCTTCTCATCCTGCGGTATCTGATAACCGCTGCTCCACATCTCCGGGAACAGGGCAATGTCCGCCCCCATTTCTTTTGCTTTCCTGCATGCCGCAGTCCCAATCTGAGCCTGTTCCTCTATGCCGTCGCCCGGCAGAAGCTGTAACAGTGCAATTTTCAATTTTTTATTCATATCCACCACCCCGGAGTCAGTTCTCCCAGCGTTACCACGCTTTTCTGATCATAATCCATCATAACTTCAATGTCTTTATATTTTCCCGGCATCAGCTGAACCATCAGCTCCCGGCAGGCCCCGCAGGGAGCGCCTGTGCGCCCGTCAGGCATGATAGCAAGCACTTTTTGTATCTCCTGTTCGCCGTTTGTCAGCATATTGAAAATTGCATTTCTCTCAGCGCAGATTCCCAATGTGGAACAGGTATCCACGCATACGCCGGTATAAATCCTGCCGGAAGACGAGAGGATCGCTGCCGCCACGCCTCCCGCTTCCACATAATCAGATATCTTTCTTGCGTTCTGTACCGCTTTGGCCGCTTCATACAATTTTGTCCACAACCACATTTCCCTGGTCAACAGATTTACATGCCCTGTCCGCTTCTCATGCATAAGCGGGACGTCCACGCCCTCGGTTGTCCGTTGATATTGAAAGCCGACCTTCTCCTGTACTCTTTTCGATTTGCTGTTCCCGTCATAATAACCGCACCATACTTTATCCATGCCGAGATCTTCAAAGGCGTGGCGTAACATTTCCCTCGCCGCTTCCGGCATCAATCCCTGACCCCAGAACGGCTTCCCAAGCCAATATCCAAGCTCGCACTCATCATCCCTCTCCGTCATGTCTGTATGGCCGTTCAGTTTCAGCTCAATGGCACCAATAGCTATATCGTCTTCCTTCAGGCAGATGGCATAGGCCTCCGCTCCCGAGAAAACATTTCTGATCACATCCATACTTTCTTTCAGGCTCTGATGCGGCGGCCATCCGGCAATCGGTCCTACATCGGGATCGCTGGCATATTTGTATAAATCTCCCGCATCGCTCCTATCCCAGCGGCGTAAAATCAATCTTTCTGTTTTAAGTATCACTGATTTATCTCCTCCTGTCTATAGTTTCTTTTTCTCAACACTTTTCAAAAAAGTTTTCTTTAATAAATGCGCCTCTCACTCCCCGGTGATCTCCCGGTACTCCTCTGTTCCCACATCGCTCCACGCCTTCCTGCCGGAAACCACAACCTTTCCGGTTGCCGTCTCCACCGCATACATATCCATAATCACCTCATTGTCTGATCCCTCCGCAGACCGGTACAGCACCAGAAGCTCGCAGGCGCCGTTTTTAGACAGGCGGTCATACACGAGGCGATAAGAATAGGTTTGGCCGTCTTCCTCCGACAGTTTACTACCTAAATCAATATAGAGATTTCCCTTGGCGTTATAGCACACCTCATAGGAAAAGCCCTCCTCTGAAAGCACAGCGTCATAGACCGCTTTCGCGGCTGTCTCTCTGTAATCCGGTTCGGGCTCTAAATCTGTTTCAGGCGCGCTTTCCGGCGCCGGCTCAAAAAAACTCTCCTCCGCACCACTCTCTCCTGTATTAGAATACGATTCCTTATTTTTTGCAGCTCCGTCATCCGCATACTTACGGTAAACGGTACGAGCGACGGCCTCAACGTCTATCGGCCATTCTCCATTTTTGCCGCCAAAAGGAACGCTTCCCATATAGTCCTCTTCTCCGCCAAAAGAAAAATAAACCACGCCCCTGTATTCCTGAAAAAATTCCATCGCATTCCCGGACCGGGAAAACCCTCCGCTCATCGCACCGGCCATCAGGCATACCATATCCTCGGAAAGCGTTTCTATATCGTCATAGCCGGAAGCCTCCAGACACAAATATTCCCGGTCATTTATTTCCACGATATGATATCCCCGCTCCATATTCACGCCGTTGTATACCTCAAGCAGACTTGTGATCGTCAGCTCCTCTGTATAATTATCATGAAACGTCATGCCCCAGGGCCACACGGACACCTTCACCTCCGGGCATTCCCGGTCATAAATGATGTCGCCCGACTCCGATACGCCAAATGATCTCTGATATTTTTTCTCCAGATAATCCACCTGATCTGTAGTAGTAATCTCTGTCGGACGCTTAAAGAAAAGCGCCGCCGGACGGTAATAGACGGGATCCGCTTCACTCAGAAAAGATTCATCTGTCACAAGAAGATGCCTCGTCAGCATCCGCTCCTCTTTACTCCCAAACGCAATAAAAAACATGGCAAAGCATACGTAAATACTGCACACAATCACAGCCGCCGCGACACAGACCGTTTTCACAGTCTGATGAACGCGTTCATTTCTGTACAGCAGGAAAAGAGCCAGAACAAGAACCATGATCGGCATCAAGACAGCCGCAAACAGCTTTCCCAGTACATCCGCCCAGTTGCGGAAGGAAACCGCCGTAAAGGACAGAACTGCCGAAAGCAGAAGATACAATACGGAAATGCATACCGTGATGAGGGTTGTTATTTTGATGGCTTTCATTTTTTTCCCGTCCCCTTTCTTCCTACAGTATAGGCACATTCCCGCGCACCGTCAACCTCCTGCTTCGGGTATAGACAGATCTGTCCGCGGGATAACGGCCGCCCTAAAAGAATTGCAATTTTCTCCAAACAGAATTATACTATGTAATTATCCTCGGCAAATCCCGCTTCCGGCGAAATCAAATGCCTGACAGAAAGGATGTCCCATGAACAAAATCCTGCTTGTAGAAGACGATAGCAGTCTCATTGACGGCTTGGAATATTCCCTGAAAAAAAATGATTTTCTTGTGACCACCGCACGCACGACAGCGGAAGCCCTCGCACAGCTCACCTTTCCCATTTCCTTTGATCTTCTCATTTTGGATGTTACCCTGCCGGACGGAACAGGATTTTCGATCTGTGAGAAGGTACGGGCCAAGGACAGTCAAATTCCCATTCTTTTTCTCACCGCCTCCGACGAGGAGGTGAATGTGATACGGGGACTGGATTGCGGAGGCGACGATTATGTCACGAAGCCCTTTAAAATCGGCGAGCTGTGTTCCCGCATCCACGCCCTGCTCAGACGGAGCAAACCGGCGTCAAGCCTCACCTTTGGCAGTCTCTCTATTGATACGGCGGCGAATCGTGTCTCGGTAGAGGGCCGAAGCATTGACCTTACCAAAGCCGAATATCGTCTGCTATGCCTTCTTGTCCGGAATACGGGAATCGTCGTTACGAGAGAGCGCATTCTGGATGAGCTGTGGGATCATACCGGGAATTTCGTGGATGACAACACCCTGTCCGTATATATACGACGGTTGCGGGAGAAACTGGAACCGGACCCGGCGCATCCCCGCTATTTGATCACCGTCCGCGGATTCGGTTACAAGTGGAACGAGCAAATATGAAAGGAGCTTACAGATGATTGCAGCTTTCACACAGGATATACAGGACCGGAACAACAAACGCTACCTTGCCTTTCTACTGTTCTTCTCATTTTTACTGTTTCTCACAGGCATGATTTTCAGTGCCTCCCTCACCCGCTCTGCCAAAACCATGCTGCTTTCCCACGATGAAAAAATCGCCTCAGCCCTGCTCGCAAAAGGCGTCTCCAGGCAGGTAATTGCCTCAGCCCTCACCGAAAAAGAAAGCACCGAAGAAGGCGCTGCCCTTCTCGCAAAAGCAGGCCTTACCTCTGCCCAGAAAGAGGAATTCCTACCCCAGCTCTCCCGTTTTCATAGTCACGCCCGCTTCCTTTCCCTTCTGTTTACGCTCCTGCTCTCTCTTATGCTGGTCGGCCGCTCCTGCTTTTTTCTGTATCAAAGGGAACGGCTCTACGAGCAGGCCTGCTCTGTCATGGAACGCTATCGAAATAACGACTACTCTTCGCATCTGCCGCAGACAAGCGAAGGCGGTATTTATCGGTTGTTCTCGTCCATAGACAACCTTGCCACCATGCTTCAGGCGCAAAAGGAAACTGCCCAGTCCTCTAAGCGTTTCCTGAAAAATACCGTTTCCCATATCTCCCACCAGCTGAAAACGCCCCTGACTGCGCTCTCCCTGTATCAGGAAATTATGGAAAATGAACCTGACCGGCCCGCTGTCATAAAGGAATATGCCGCCAAGACAGGAACCGCCTTAAGACGCATGGAGGATCTGCTTCTTTCCCTGTTGAAGATCACCCGTCTGGATGCAGGAAGCATAAGCTTTGAAAAAGTAAACTGCCGTCTGCCGGATCTCATCTCCCACGCCTTAAGCGAACTGACCACCCGCGCCCAGAGAGAAGAAAAAGAACTTCTTGTAGAAGGCAATGCCGATGCATCACTGATCTGTGATCCCGCATGGACCTCGGAGGCACTGGCCAATCTCATAAAAAATGCGCTGGATCACACCCATGCCTCCGGCGTCATCCGTATCCTATGGGAAACCTCTCCTGCCGCCCTCCGAATCACGGTCACAGACAATGGGGACGGCATCAGCCCCGAAGATCTTCCTCACATTTTCAAGCGTTTTTACCGCAGCAGCCAATCACAGGACAGACAGGGCGCAGGACTGGGGCTTTCACTGGCAAAGTCCATCATCGAAGGGCAGGACGGCATTCTTTCCGTCCGAAGCGTCCCTCACGTCGAAACCGCCTTTACCGTTTTGTTCCCGCTGTAACCTTACAAATCTGTAAGCTAAAATTCACGGCGCTGTAAGGCTTTCTTGTTATTCTGGCTATACAGGATCCACTGTACTAAAAAAACAAGAAAGGAATGAACCACTCATGCAAATCTTACAGGTAAACAATCTCTGTAAAACCTACGGCGAATCCGCCGTCAGGGTAGATGCCCTGAAAAACGTTTCCTTCTCCCTGAACAAGGGAGAATTTTGCGCCGTCGTCGGCGAATCCGGCTCTGGGAAGAGCACCCTGCTCAATTTAATCGGCGCTCTTGATTTTCCCACCGAGGGCAATATCCTCATCGACGGCCAAAATCTTTTCTCCATGAATGAGGAGGAACGCACAATCTTCCGCAGGCGAAACATCGGCTTTGTCTTCCAATCCTTTCACCTGATAGAGGAGCTGAATGTGGAGCAGAACATTATTTTTCCGCTTCTGCTAGACTACCGCAAGCCAAATCCAAACGCTTTAAATGAACTGCTCTCTCTTCTTGACCTACAGGACAGACGACACCATCTTCCCAATCAGCTCTCCGGCGGGCAGAAACAGCGTGTCGCTATCGGCCGCGCCCTGATCACCGACCCGAAACTGATTCTGGCCGACGAGCCTACCGGCAATCTGGACAGCCGTAACAGCATGGAAGTATTGGATCTCTTGCTTCGTGCCTCCAGAAAATACCAGCAAACCATCCTTATGATCACCCACAACAACAATCTGGCCGTCTCTGCGGACAGAGTGCTGCACGTGTCCGACGGCTGTCTGACGGATCTGGGCGAAACGGACAAAACGGAAGGAGGCTTTCGCGATGAAAAACTATCTTGAACTGGTTCCCCACTATATTCGGGTACACAGAAAGCAAAATCGCATGTCCATCCTGTGTATCATCCTTTCCGTGTTCCTCGTGGCGACCATTTTCGGCATGGCGGACATGTATATCCGAAGCATGATCCTGAAAACCAAACAGGACGACGGCAACTGGCACATTGCGCTGAAACATGTCAGTGACGAGACCGCGTCCATGATCGCCGCCCGCCCGGAAGTCAAAGCTTTCTCCTGTTACGGCGTCCTGAACTACAGATTAGACATGGATTACACCATCGGCGGAAAAGACACCGTGATCTGCGGCGTGGACGCTCCTTATGTGACGGATATCTATTCTGGCGTTCTATCGGAGGGTACTTTCCCGCAGAATGAGAGAGAAATACTGGCAACCTCCAACGTCCGCAAGGAACTGGGCGCCGACCTTGGAAGCCAAATTTCCATCCGCGACAGCTCCGGTACGGAAACGGCTTATACGATATCCGGCTTCATGGAAAATCCGTCCATGATACTGCGCAAGGATGTTTACGGCGTGATGATGAATACAGACGCCTTCCGCTCCTTCTTTCCTAATGTGACAGACGGGGAACCGGACGATTACAACAGTGTCTTTATGGTGCAGTTTTCCGGCCACAGGCATCTTCGGGAAACCATCGACGATATCAAAAAACAGTTTTCCCTCTCCGAAGAGCAGGTGACCGAACAAGCCATGCTGCTTGGCCTGCTCGGTCAGAGCGATGAGGGGAATCTGTTCATGGTTTCCATTTATTCCGCAGCCCTGCTCCTCTCCGTTCTTGTCCTTGCTGCCGGCATTCTGATGATCGCCAGCAGCTTAAACAGCAATATCGCCGGACGGACAGCCTTTTTCGGCATGCTCCGCTGCGTCGGCGCAACGCCGGGACAGATTATCCGTCTGGTACACCGGGAAGCGCTCGCTCTTTGCGGTTTCTCCATTCCCGCAGCCCTAGCCGCAAGTATGGCGACGATCTGGATTCTGTGCGCCCTGCTTCGCTTTTTAAGTCCCAAATACTTTGATACCATGCCTGCTTTCGCCATCAGCCCGCCAAGTATTTTCGCCGGAATCCTGATCGGGCTTTTGACCGTGTTCCTTGCCGCCCGCGCGCCCGCCAGAAAGGCTTCCGGCGTTTCACCCCTGACAGCGATAAACGGTCATGTTACTGCCGCCCCGGTACGCAGAGCGGCAAACACCTTCTTCTGTAAGGTAGATACCTCGCTCGGAATCCATCACGCCACGGGGAACCGCAAAAACTTTCTTCTCGTGACAGCCAGTTTCGCCCTGAGTATCGGCCTGTTTCTCTCCTTTTCCACCACGGTGGACTTTATGAAACATGCCATAAGCGTCCTGCATCCATGGACACCGGATCTCTCCATTGTATCGGCCGACAACAGCTGCACGGTGGACAGCGCATTACTCACCGAACTTGCAAAGCACCCCGCCGTCAAACGCATCTACGGCAGAATGTTCGCCTACGAACTTCCCGCCGCGGCAAACGGAAGCCAAACCACCGTCACGCTGATTTCCTACGACGATATCCAGTTTAAATGGGGCGGGAAATATTTGATCGACGGCTCTGTTTCCAATGCAAAAGACCACGTCGGTACGGGATTGATTGTAGCTACCCCTCGGTATAACAGCTCTTCCTCCATCACCACCGGGGACACCGTGGCGCTCACAGCAAACGACGGTACACAGAATATGGAAATCGTCGGCGTCGTATCCGAATGTCCCTTCCAGACGGAAAACGGTGAAATCATACTCTGCTCGGAGGACACCTTCCGCCGGCTGACCGGTTTAAGCGACTACACCGTCATTGATATCCAGTTAAAACGCAGCGCAGCCGACGAAGACGTTGACGCACTCCGAATGGCCGCAGGCACAGACGTTATCTTTTCCGACCGCCGTGCGGACAATCAGAATGTGCTTGGCGCAGGATACGCCTTTCACCTTTTTATCTACGGCTTTCTGATCCTGATCGCTCTGGTCAGCGCCTGCAATATCATAAACTGCGTGGCCATGAGCGTGGAGGCGAGACGAAAGCAGTACGGCTGCCTGCGCGCCATCGGTTTAAGCGCCAGACAGTTAAGCCGAATGGTCATCGCAGAAACACTTACCTATGCTGTCTTCGGCGGCTTCCTCGGCACAGGCGTCGGTCTTTTTCTCAATCGAAAACTGTTTGCCATGCTGGTGACTACCCGTTGGCACGAGACATGGAGCCTCCCCGTTTCGGAGCTTTGCATTATTCTGATTGTCATGATCCTATCCGTTGTTCTGGCCGTAAAAAAGCCCCTGCAAAATCTTCGGGAAATGGCCATCGTAGACACAATCAGCGGGTACTGACGTACCCGCTGTTTCCTTCCTCTTTTATAGCATCTTCGCCCGAAGCTCTTCCCCGCTCATGGCGCTTAAATACGCCGGCGGAATATCAAAGACTGTCTTTGCGCCTTTCTGTCCCTCCTGAGAAAGACGGTAGGCTGCCCTCGCGTAGGCTGCAATCACGCAGGAGGTAAACTCCGGGTTGGAGTCCAGTTTCAGACGGTACTCAATCAAATGACTGTTTTCCTCCTCCCACCCGGTCTTTCCGCTGCGTAGCACAAAGCCGCCATGGGGAATGCCACTGTGATCCCTCTTTAATTCTTCCTCACTGATAAAATGTACGGTGGTGTCATAATCCGCGAAGTAATTCGGCATGGTCTTGATCTCCTGCTCCACCTTCCCGGCATCCGCCCCCTCCTCCAGAACCACAAAGCATTCTCTGGTATGTTTTTCTCTTGTGGAAAGTTCAGGATTTTTCCCCGCCCGCACAGCCTCCAGAGCCGCTTCTACGGGAATCGTATACTGCTTGGCGTCCTTCACGCCCTCGATCCGTCTTATCGCGTCGGAATGTCCCTGGCTGACGCCCTTTCCCCAGAACGTATAATCTTTGCCGTTAGGCAGGATGGCGCTGGCATACATCCTGTTTAGGGAGAACATACCCGGGTCCCAGCCCACAGAAATAATACCCACATTCCCCGCATCCTTCGCCGCCTTGTCCACCTTTTCAAAATGCGCCGGGATGTTGGCATGGGTATCAAAGCTATCCACCACATTGAACAGCTTCGCGTACTCCGGGGTCTGTTCGGGCAGATCCGTTGCACTGCCGCCGCATAAAATCATCACGTCGATCTTTCCCTTCCATGCCGCCGCCTCAGACACATGACAGACCGCAGCCTCTTTGGTCAGCACAGAAACCTGTTTCGGATCTCTCCTTGTAAATACCGCCGCAAGCTCCATATCCGGGTTCTGCTTAACGGCGCACTCCACGCCGCGTCCCAAATTTCCATAACCTAAAATTCCGATTTTAATAGCCATCTTTCCCTCCATCTGCAAAAGCAGCCGCACGAGACGACTGCTTTTCCATCTTTCGTATAGGTCCCCAAAATGCCGGATCTTGTATTTTGACTCCTAGCAACGCTAGGTGGGTAACCGCAACCATACTTCTGTCTTCCACTGCGTAATGCCCGAAGGCTGGAGGCCTGACATCTATATGACAATGTAGGAATCCCGTTTAAAGTATCTGTAGGTTCAAAATAACAAGACTTTATCGAGCATTTCAGGTTACCTCTATTATATCCGAATTGACCGCAGAATACAACAGAATTTTTTGGCTTTTTCGACCAGCGTCTCCACAAAAGCGGGATTTGACGGATAATAGAAATGTGGGAATCCCATCCAGTGTGTTTCATCAATTATCATACAGGAATATGTGCTCCCTGTCACAGGCTTTTTGGCTACAGCATCCTCCCCGTTTTTTGTGCTGTCATAATAATGAAATTCATGTCCTTTTATTTCCATATTTTCTTTTAAAAAACAATTGTGTTTTTCCCGCAGACTGATATACCCAAAACGCACCGATTTTCCTGTATCATGGCAGTCTGCCGAAATCACGCCTGCCATAGGATAGCGTTTCCCCTCCCGGTCTGTCATTGTCCTGTGCAGATACAGAAATCCGCCGCATTCCGCAACAATGGGCATGCCGTCTTCCGACGCTTTTCTGACCGCCCTGCACATTTTTTCATTTTCACTCAACTGCTTCGCATACAACTCAGGATATCCGCCGCCGAATAAGAGCGCATGGCAGTCGTCGGGAAGGCCTTCATCCCGCAAAGGCGAAAAATACTTGATGTTTGCACCGTACTCTTTCAACAGCCGAAGGTTATCCTCATAATAAAAGCAGAAGGCTTCATCCTTTGCCACGCCGATGTTCACCCTGTCAGCCGGTCGAAAAATCCGGTCTCCCGATTTTTCTCTCCCCGTTTTTACATAAATTTCCTGTGCGCTTTCCGCTATGTTACGGATCGTGTCCACGGAAACCGTCTTTTGTAATTCCTCAGACGTAAACCGCAGTCTTTTCCTGATATCGCTTATTTCATCCGGCATAAGCAGGCCCAAATATCTGCTTCCGATATGGTACTCTTCCTTTTCTGGCAAATAGCCGGCCACCGGAATCTTTAATGTCTCCTCAATCAGCGGTTTCATCGTTTCGTAGAAGCCCCCGGAAATCCGGTTCAGAATCACACCCTGAATCAAATGCCCGGTGTCAAACTTAAGGAAACCTGCCAGTAAGGGAATGATCGAGAATCCCATCCCTTTTACATCCGCCACAAACACAATCGGCGTTTTTGTCACGCACGCCAAATGATACGAGGAACCTTCTGGCCTCACACCTCCCAACCCATCATACAATCCCATAACGCCTTCCATGACAGCAAAATCGTTTTCCGTTCTATCCTTCAAAAACAATCTTTTGGTCTGTTCCTCATCCGTAAAAAACGTATCCAGATTTTTGGCCGGAACCCCTATGATCTTTTCATGAAACATAGGATCAATATAATCGGGGCCGCATTTATACGATACCGTCGATACTCCGCGATCCTTCAGCGCCTGTAACAGCGCACAGGTAACTAAGGTTTTTCCGTTGCCGCTCTTCGGTGCGGCAATCATTACTCTGTGTATCCTCATTTTTCATCCTCACCGAAGGTAAACGCACAAATCCATACCGGATTCTCCGCCTGCAACAGATGATGGCTTCCGATCTGATTCATCCGGCTTACCTGTACTTGCACGATTTCCTCTTCCCTGATCTGATACTGCGATAATACTTCTCTTATTTCGCAGAAGGTTTCCATGCTGACTGCATTGATCACCACCCGCATATTCCCGTTTTTCTCCCAAAGAGCCGACAGGATCTCCGTTAACCGGCCTCCGCTTCCTCCGATAAAGGCGTGTGTCGCCGTCGGCAGACCGGACAATCCCTCCGGCGCCGCCGCCTTTACCGTATTCACGTTTTGCAGTCCGAACTTTTTCTTATTTTCTTCTATCAGGGAAACCGCCTCTTCTTTCTGTTCCACCGCATATACCTGTACCTCATCGGAAAGCCCTGCCATTTCCACCGCAAGGGAGCCGGTGCCGCTGCCGATATCATAGACCACAGCATGTTCGTGCAAATGCAGTTTACAAATACTGATTTCGCGCACTTCCTCCTTTGTCATGGGAACGTTTCCCCTGATAAACTGCCGGTCGCTTATCCCATGCGTCAGCCCTGCATCCTCTGCACAGGGATTTTTGATGAAGCAGGTGTAAAGCCCCTCTTCTTTCCATTCCATACATTCAGAGGGTGAAAGACGTGCAATCCTCTCTTCCGGGTAGGATAACTGATAACCGGCCGTTATCTCACAGGCGGTCATCCCCGCCGTTTGCAGTTCCCTTCCCAACCGGTTGATATCCCCCACTCCCGCCGTCAGCAGAAATGTTTTGCTCCTTCTTTTGATCCGTTTCGCCAAATTACAAAGTTCTTTTCCATGGACGCTGTAAACCGCTGCATCGTGATAACTCTCTCCGATACGGGACGCCAGATACGCCACGGAAGAAATGCCCGGTAAAATGTGCAGGGATGCCCGCAGACGCCCCTCGCTGATTTCTTTCTTAAGCGCCGCATAAAGGGACTGGCACCCGCTGTAAAACCCGCTGTCACCCGAAAAGAGGATCACGATTTTCTGCTTTTCCAGATACTTGCCTGTTTCCTGCACCTTTTTTACATAGGGGATAATCTGCTTCGCCTGATAAAAGGGATATTTCTCCGGTTTAGAAGAAAAACCTGCCAGCATACGTTCGGCCCCCAGCAGAATATCGGCTTCCTCCACCGCCCGTTCCACTTCCTTTGTCATCCCGTTCTCATTTCCCATGCCCATTCCTGCCAGCGTGATCTTCAACCGCTCCTCTTCGGGAATTTTCTTTCCGCACTGCGCCTCCAATTCTCTGCATATCCCCGCAAAAGAATACCCTTCCTCCTCCTTTGGCCGTCCTATGACAAACACCTTTGTGCTTGTTCTCTTTGCCGCCTCCATTTTTTCCGCATATCCGCCCGGAACGCCGCTTTCCTTTGTTACCAAATAAGAAATGTGATATTGACGAATAACCGCCTCGTTTAATTCTTCTGTGAAAGGGCCCTGCATCGCAATAATCTGCTTTCCGCAAATTCCCTGCTCCCTGCAGAGCGCAAGACTCTCGGCGCTTGGCAGCACTCTCACATACAGTCTGCTCCTTACCTCCTCATTTTTACAGTATCGGAACAAGTCTTTGCTTCCGATGGTCAGAAGGATATTTCCCTTCGTATTTTCCAAAGCATCCGCGCAGTCCTCGTTTGTCTCAAAATAAGCCACGCCGAGGTCTTTTCTCTCCACCTGCTTCCGTTTTAGCCGCAGATAAGAAAGCCGCGTTCCCCGGGCGTTCTGTTCTTCAACTGCCGCTCTTATATTTTGTGTGATTTCCCGTGCATACGGATGTGTCGCATCAATCACATGAGTAAACCGCCCTTCCCTTACAAATACCCCGATCTCCTCCCGATCCATCCTCCCCCGGCAGACCTGCACAAGAGGATGCGGTTTTAAAACAATCTCCCCATACTCCGTCGCCACACAGACGGTATGCCCGATTTTTGCCGCGGCCAAAACCTCAGAAAGCCTTCTTCCCTCTGTTGTCCCCGCAAACAAGACTATTCTTCCCATCTGTACCCCCGCTTTGTCACAAATCTACCGCCTATCACTTCTGATTCTGAATTCCCGATAAATACCGTTGTAAACATATTCACTTGCCTGTCCCGCAGTTCCGTCAGCGTACAAAGTTCCGCCCTCGTCCCGGCCCTTCCGATATTTTCAACATATCCGCACACTCTGTCTCCCTCCACATGGGAAAGTAAAATGTCGCAGGCCCTTTTCAGATACTCTTTTCTCTTATGGCTGGACGGATTATAGAGAACGATAACGAAATCTCCTTCTGCCGCCGCCCTTAACCGTTTCTCAATCGTCTCCCACGGCGTCAGGAGATCGCTTAAACTGACCGTACAGAAATCATGTCCAAGGGGCGCGCCCAAAACCGCCGCCCCGCTGCTCGCCGCCGTAACGCCGGCAATGACCAAAAGCTCGGTCTGCGGGTACTCTCTTCCGATTTCAAGCATGAGGGAGGCCATGCCGTAGATACCGGCGTCGCCGCTGCATAATAAAGCCACCGTCTTTCCTTTTTCCGCCTCCTCAAAGCAGATCCGGCATCGTTTTTCTTCCTGACGCATGGGCGTAGCGCGCAGTTCCTTTTCCCGAAAGTGCTCTCCGAGCAGATGCAAATAGGTGGTATAGCCGACAATGATATCCGCCTGTTCCAGCGCGTACACGGCTTCCCCTGTCATCATTTCTTCCTTTCCCGGCCCCATTCCTACGATATAAATTTTATGTTTCATCCAGACACACTCTCCACTTCCTCTTTGCGATGGCAAGCGTCATGCCATGTTCCGCACATTTTTTCGCAATCAGCTCTCCGCCCGCTCCACAGGCTTTCAGGGCCGCCCGCTCACAGACGTTATCGACGCCCACCTGTTCCATTACAAAGGCGGATTTTGTGAAATCCCCCTCTACCTCCTGCAGCTGTTTTGCCGTGTAGGTCAGAAACCGGACGCCCTCTTTCCTGCACCACTCCCTGATTCCCGCCTCCTCCTTTTTTTGTGAAATGGAAGCCAGCGCAAAAATCTGTGTCATGAGAATCCCGTTTTCTTTCATCTTTGCTGTGACAAACTGTCCGATTTCATCCGCGCCCTTTCCCTTTTTACATCCCAATCCGAGGATATACTCCTTTGGCCTGAGCACCATGGCCGCGTCAAACGGAGTCTTTTCCGATGTTATGACAAGATCCGTAAATCCCGCCGGCGGATAGGGCACCTCCCGCAGCCCGTTCTTTACAAAAATGCCACTCCCGTGTCCCGTTTCTATGGATACCGTAACCTCATCCCCCGCCAATACTTTTGCCGAAATTTTGGAAATTCCGTCTTTATCGGCAATAGAAAAACCGTTCTCCTGAGCGAACAAGTCTACTGCAAATTTATGGTTCAGATCCGTAGCCGTGGTAATAACCGCCTGTGCCCCCAATTTCTTTGCCAGTATGCCCGCGAGCTCATTTGCCCCGCCCATATGCCCGGACAAAACCGGAATGACGTAGCTTCCTCTTTCGTCCATAACCAAAACCGGGGCGTCCTGCATTTTATCCGAAAGACAGGAGGCGACTGCCCTGACGGCAATACCGCAGGCGCCGATAAACAGCATGGCGTTTCGTTCTCTCATCTGCCGCCCTGCCCACTCTGCGACAGACGTATCTACCGTCGAAACGGGCAGCTCCCCATGGCCCTCCCCACAGGCTTTACATTTGGTATAGAGCTGTACCTCCGTTCCTTCACTTAAGACAGTTTTCACGCGCCTCGAAAGCTGCATTCCGGTGCCCGTAAAGCTAATAACACTCAATCTGATTTCTGTATCCTGCATCTTACTCTCTTTTCTTTTCCCTCCGGACAAACGAATCGGATTTCCGAAACGCCGTCGAAAAATCCGCCGCATATAACCTTGATTTCTGATAATGCCGATGAGCCACCGCATCCCCCACAAGCACCAACGCCGTTCTGGTGATTCCGTGTTCTTTGGCGACAGCCGCAAGGCTCTCCACCGTGCAGAGATAGGCTTCCTCCTCCGGCCACGTGGCCTTATAGACAAGCGCCACGGGCGTCGCTTTCTCATAGCCCCCGGCTAACAGCCTTTTCCCCAGTTCCTCCAGCATTCCCGCGCTCAAATAGACCGCCATGGAAGCCCCATGCGCCGACAGGCTTTCTATGCTCTCCTTTTCCGGCACTTTCGTCTTTCCCTCCATCCGCGTGATAATCAGCGTTTGGGAAATCCCCGGCAGCGTATATTCCAGATTTAAGGATGCCGCCGCTCCGAAACAGGCGCTGACGCCCGGACAGCTTTCATAGGGAATGCCAAGCCCGTCCAGTTCATCCATCTGTTCCCTGACAGCCCCATAGACGCTGGGGTCTCCCGTATGAAGCCGGACTGTCATTTTCCCGTGCGTCTCCGCACTTTTTATGAGTTGTATCACTTCCTCCAGTGTCAGTTCCGCACTGTTATGCACCTCGCACTCTTTTTTGGTATAGGCAAGCAGCTCCGGGTTCACCAGAGAACCTGCATAGACCACCACATCCGCCTGCTCTAACAACCGCATTCCCCTGACCGTAATCAGATCTGCTGCGCCTGTTCCGGCCCCGACAAAATAAACCATTTTTCCGCTCCCTTACTTTTTGCCAATTCTCCAAATCCATTTGCATATAAAATACAGTCCGCTTTCAGTTTTCCTCCGGCGCGGTTTTCCATATAATAACAGACGCGCTCCGCCACCCTGCCCATAACCGCTTCGCGTTTTCCGCTTTCCATCAGAATGGGGATCGCTTCCTCCGTCGTCGCGCACTCCAATATCCTGTTAATTTGTGACAAATCCGCCTGCTCTCTGGCTGCAAAGGCCGCGAGAAGCTCCATCCGGCAGTCCGCCTCCTTGGAGTGCGTGTTCATGATGCCGCCGGCCACCTTAATCAACTTTCCGATATGCCCTGCCAAAAGCATCCTTTGAAACCCCATTTCCACCGCCATATCAATGGTCGCCCCGATGAAATTGCTGCATTTCACACTTTTGTCCAAATCGTATCCGTAAGCCTGTTTCATAAATTCCAGGCCATAATTTCCCGGCGAGACAACCACATGGTCAAAGCCCTCCGCCTTTCTCTGGCGAAGCTCCACCCGTATCGTATCCAAAATTGCCTGACTGCTCATGGGCTCAACTATACCGCTCGTTCCCAATATGGAGATGCCGCCCACAATGCCAAGTCTTGGATTGAATGTCCGGGCCGCAAGCCGTTCCCCTTCCGGCACGGAAATCTCTATCCTTAAACCGCCCTGATAATCCGCCATTTTGCATATTTCCAAAACCTCTTTTCGTATCATTTCTCTGGGAACGCGGTTGATCGCCGCATTTCCTATGGGCTGATCCAGCCCCTTCCTTGTCACTCTCCCCACGCCGCATCCGCCTGCAATGATAATCCTCTGCCCGCCGTCCTCTTTCCCTTCCCAATAGGAAACTCTGGCGTAAATCCATGCCCCCGTGGTAATATCCGGGTCATCCCCTCCGTCTTTTTCTACGGCGCAGCTCACTTCCTGTTCCTCCCTGCGGATATCCCGAATTGCCGCATGGTACAAAATGCCTTTCGGCGTTTCGATGGTAATTCTTTCTTTTACCAATCCTGTCAAAAGCATATAGGCCGCCGCCTTTGCTGCCGCCGCCGCACAGCTTCCCGTTGTAAACCCATAGCGCATCCCACTTTCCTTTCTACCGCCGTTTTTTCTCCCTCATCTGATACAGGACGGCGTTGCAGATTGCCGCCGCAATGCCGCTTCCGCCCTTTCTTCCGCGATTGACAATATAGGGGATCTGTGTGCCCTGTATCAATTCCTTTGCCGCCTCCACGTTGACAAATCCAACCGGAACGCCTATCACAAAGGCCGGCTTCCATACGCCCTCCTTCGCCATTTCATACAGCTTAATCAGGGCGGTAGGCGCATTGCCGATTGCGAAAATGACAGGTTTCCCGATCTTTGCCGCCTTTTCCATACTGGCCGCCGCCCTCGTCGTGCGTCTGTTTCTGGCAGAAAGCAACACATCCTCATCCGCCATGAAGCACCTTGCCTGACCGCCGAATTCGGCCAGCGCCTTTTTATTGATTCCCGCCAAAGCCATATTCGTATCGGTTACAATGTCTGCGCCGTTTTCGATCAATTCCTCCAGAATCCCTACCGCTCCTTTTGAAAAACAAAGCGTCTTGGCGTAGTCAAAGTCCGCGCTGGTGTGAATCACCCGTTTGACGATATGCTCTTCCTCCTTCGGAATGATAATATGCTTTTGTGCCAGTTCTTCGCTGATGATCTCAAAGCTTCGCTTTTCAATTTCCTCCGGCAGTACATATTCTATCTTTTTCAAATTCACGCCCGCCTCCCCGCCTTACTTAAGCGCCTGCAAAAGCCGTATGTTCTCTTCTCTGCTCCTTACCGCAATCCGGTAAAACCCTCTGCCAAGTCCCCGGAAATTTCCACAGTCCCTGATCAGAATTCCCTGTTTTAACAGCCGTTCATACAGCGTTTCCCCATTCGGTAATTCGTCGCTGTAAAACAGGATAAAATTTGCCGCCGAGGGAAAGACCTGAAATCCCTTTTGCTGTAATTCCTTTTCCAAAAATACCCGTTCTTTCCTGACATAGTTTTCTGTTTCTGCTATCAATGCCGTCTCCCTCGCGCAGGCACAGCCCGCCTCCTGTGCAAAGCAGGAAAGATTCCATTCCGGCAGCTGTCCCGCTATTTTTGCAAGAAGCGGCTCATTTTTGCAGATCAGATAGCCCAGCCGCACGCCGGGGATTGAAAAAATTTTTGTAAAAGCCCTGACCAGAATCACATGCGGAAACCGCTCTATCTCGGAGAGCATCGAAGGACAGCCCTCGCAAAATTCAATAAAGCATTCATCCAGCACCACATAGATCCCTTTTTCTTCGCAGTGCCGAAGAATCGCCGTAAGCGTCTCTCGCTCCACGAGACGGCCTGTGGGATTATTGGGGTTTGCAAGAAATAAAACGCCCACATCCTCCGTCAATCTTTCGCACAATTCCTCTGTCACGCAAAAGCCGTTCTCCTGTTTCAGAACATAGTACAGAATCTCGCTTTTTGCCGCTTTCGCCGCGTATTCATAACCATAAAAGGAAGGCACGGGTATCACCGTTTTTTTTGGGCTCACGCCTCTTACAATCGCCAGAAAGAGCTCCGACGCCCCGTTCCCGAACAGAAGATATTCTTTCGGCACGGCGAGCATCCTGCCCACCGCATCCTTCAATGCCTGCACCTCGATATCGGGATAACAGCCGCACATCCCGACCGCTTGGTGCAGCGCTTCGCTTACCGACTGGGGCGTCCCCAGGGGATTTCCGTTGACTGAGAAATCAACCGTAACCGGATTTCTGTAAATATCACCGCCATGGATCATTTTTCCATCCTCTCATACAAGCCAAGAATTACAGAGAAACAGCAACAGCAGGCAGATGCTCTCGCAAAGCCACGCCGTTATGTACAGCAGACGGTTGACCCGCTTAATATCCTCATATTCTACCCTGCGCAGTTCTTCCCCGATATAGGGTTTCCTGACTGTCTTTCCGAAATAAACGGCGTCTCCCGCGAGCCTGATTCCCAGCGCGCCGGCGCACACGGACTCTGTCTGTGCCGAATTGGGACTGGCATGGTTTCTGCGGTCGCTCCGGTAAATACGGACGGCATCTCTGCCGGAAAAATCACGGCCTGCCAGAAACGCCGCCGCAATCATCAGACATGCGCTGATTCTTGCCGGAATCCAATTGACCGCATCATCCAGTTTTGCCGCCGCCCTGCCAAAATACAGATATTTTTCGTTCTTATATCCCACCATGGAATCCATGGTATTGACCGCCTTATAGAAAAAGCCGAGGACCGGACCGCCAAGGGCCAGATAAAGCATCGGGGCGATCACCCCGTCCGAGGTATTTTCAGCCACCGTCTCGATGGCCGCCCTTGTGACGCCCTCCTCATCCAGACAGTCCGTGTCCCTGCCCACAATCATGGAAACCGCCGCTCTCGCCTGTATCAGGTTTCCTTCCTTTAAGCGCTGATAAACCTTTGTGCTCTCCTCCTTCAGGGACTTGACCGCAAGAATCTGATAGGTCATCAAGCCCTCTACAAGCATTCCCGCATAGGGATGCAGGCAGTACGCCGCCCATAAAAGGAATGCCGAGACGGTCACGGCGGCAATCAGGACAAGGCTTACCAGAATCGCCCCTTGCCGGATCTCTTTCCCGCCATCTTCCGGCGCTTTCCCGCGAATCTTTTTTTCCGCCGCAGTAATGTATCTCCCGATCAGTCTTACGGGATGCGGAAGGAAACAGGGATCTCCCAAAAGCAGATCCAGCAAAAACCCGCCCCCAAAGGCAATCATATGATATCTCATAGCTCCACTGCTTCCTTTATCCGAATCTCCGTCTCAGCGTTTGGGTTACATACCTCTGCCCGGCAAAGATACCCTCTGCCGTTTGCTGCCTGATAGTCAAAATACCCCTTCTGACAGCTTCCTCTTCCGCAAGAACTTAATAATGCCATAATGGTTCCTCCATGAGCAATCACCGATACCCGGACAGACTCTTTCTCCGTATCCGGCAGACTCTCTCTCTGCGCCTGTTGCAATACCCTGTACATTCTTTGAAAGCCAATCCTGCACCGCGCGATAAATGCCTGCCTGCTTTCTCCGCCCGGAAAATCCAGCGCCCCGTTGCTGTCAAGCCACCACTGATAACTGGCCTCATTCTTTAACTCCTCATAATTTCTGTACTCAAACTGCCCAAAGTCTATTTCTTCCCATTCCGGGATCAGAACCGGCTTTGCCATCGGATAAAGAATCCCCGCCGTTTCCACACAGCGTTTCATCGGACTGGCAAACAGATAGTCTGCCTGCGGGTACAAACCCTGCTCTTTATAGGACTGCAAAACCCGTATCCCGCGTTCCGAAAGAGGCTCATCCGTTTTTCCCAGATACCGGCGCTGCGCGTTCGCCTTTGTTTCTCCATGGCGGATCAATGCCAGTATCATTTGATCTTTTGTCCGATTCCGCATATCACCCGCTCCACTTCTTCCGCTTCTTTCGCCAGCTGTATCAAGATCCTGCCGGTCCGTTCCCTGTACTCCCTCTCAAACGCCTCCACCGGCACAATCCCGTTTCCGATTTCATCACAGATAATGATACAGTCCCCATGCCGCTCCACAAACGCACGCGCCATATCCTCCGGGCTTTTCCCCTGTAAGAGGCTCTGCCTCACCCATTGATGAAAGTGATTGACCACTACACCTTTCGTCTGTATTTCCTTTTCCTCCGGCAGGACGCCGTCCCATACCGCAGTCTCCTCCAACTGATATTTCCGCAAAACATACTGCAATTTGCCCTGCCCATAGCCGCCTATCACCAGTTTCATATTTTCTCCTTTATAGCATCAACCTATCAAACAGCGCCGCAGCCACCGTCATGCCGCCCTCGCAGAGAACGACGAAACAGCCTGCCGTATCGCCTGTAACGCCCCCAAACTCCTTTCTGCTGCGATAAAAATAATATCCAAGAGAAGCGATTGCACAGCCCGCCGTCAAAAACCCCGCCGCCAAATGCCAGTAAAGCATCAGCCCGATACAGACAGCGCCCTGCAAATACAAAGAGGCTTTTACGATTCTCTTATGGGCCCGGTCCGCAGACAGAAAAAGCATTCCCTCCTTTTTTGCCAGAGGAAAGGAAACCGCACTGATGCCGCACAGACACCGGGACAGGAAAAATCCGCCGCACACGATTCTCTGCAATTCTACCGTTTTGATCTCGGAGAAAGCGCCAAGGTAAACCATGCCATATAGTGCCAGCATAATGACTGCAAAGGCGCCGATATGGGAATCCTTTAAGATTTCCAGTTTCCTCTCCCTCGGTTGGTAGGAATGGAGGGCGTCCATGGTGTCCATGAATCCGTCTACATGAAATCCTCCTGTGAGGAAAAGCGGAATTGCCGCGCCGATCATGGTACGGCACAGACTGCCAGCCTGACAGCGGCCGCACACATACAGCCATGCAAAGAGACAGCCGCCGATCATAGCCCCGACCCATGGAAAGAAACAGAAAACATATTTCATATCCTCCTCTTTCCATGTAAACTGTGGAACGGGAAACTTGGAATAGAGGGAAAACGCAATGAAAAATGATTTCAATACCTTCATCCCCTTCCTCCTTCCTGCTTTACCAAAACCGGAATTCCCGCCACCATTTCCACTACCCGGTCTGCCCGTGCCGCCAGCGCCCGGTTGATCTTCCCGACGGCGTCTATGTAGTCCATTGTGGCCTTTTCATAGACCATGCCGTCCTCGCATAACTGATTGCTGACTACCACCATATGCGCCGCTTTTTCCCTTAACCGTTCCATGTCTTTGAGGATGCTCTCCGCCACCTCTTCCTTCGTCCTGATCCGTGGCCCTGCAAACATTTCGTTTGCCGTCAGGTTCGAGATACACTCCACCAAAACTACCTTCTTACCGGTTTCCATCTGAGAGAGAGCATCCCCAATCCGAACCGGCTGTTCCATGGTAAGAAACCCTTTCCCGCTCCTGCGTGCCCTGTGCCTTTCCACCTTCCGTCTTCCCTCTTCGTCAAATATCCGCATGGTCGCCAGATAATACTTTGTGCTATGCTCTTCTCCGGCAAGCGAACAGGCCAGCTCCTCCGCATAATCGGATTTTCCGCTCCCGCTTCCCCCGATAACCAGAATCATCATCTTCTCTTCTGATACCTCTCATATTGTGTTACCTGAATCTCGTCAAAGGACGTGTTCCCACGGTAAACGGACAATGCCATATCAAGAAGCGACAGCATCATCACCGCCCCCGTTCCTTCCCCAAGCGCCATCTGTGCGTCTATCACCGGTTCTAAATGCAGGGCCGTCATCAGCTTCTCTACGGCGGGTTCTTTTCCCTTGTGGGACGCAATGAGATACCTTGATGTCCCCGGTATGATTCGTTCCGCCAAAAGCGCCGCCGTCATACTGATGACGCCGTCCAGCACAATCGGCACATGGAAGATCCCTCCGCCGATACAGACGCCTGCCAGTCCCGCAATATCTAAACCGCCGACCGTGTACAGCACCCGAAGCGGCTCCGCCTCGTACAGCCGGTATTTTTCGATTGCCTCCGCAATCACCCTTTTCTTATGCGAGAGCTTTTCATCGTCAAGACCGGCTCCCCTTCCCGTCACACTGTCTGCATCACAGGGCAGTAAGGCGGCAGCTACAGCGCTGCTGGTCGTCGTGTTTCCGATTCCCATCTCGCCTGTGGCAAGAATGCGATATCCCTTCCGCCTACAGTCCGACACCAGCTCTATCCCCGTAAAAACCGCCCTTACGGCCTCGGCTTCGGTCATGGCCGGCTCGACTCTGAAATTATTCGTTCCGCAGCGGATTTTCCGGTCCATCACACCCGCGATCTGTTCGGTTTCTTTCATCCCCATATCTACCGGAATCGTATCCACGCCAATACACGCCGCCATTCTTCCGACCGAGGACGCTCCCTTCGCCATCTGTCTGGCCACTGCCGTCGTCACCTCCGGCCCGGACTGGCTGATTCCCTCCGCCACGATTCCGTTATCCGCGCACAGGATCAAAACGGCTTTTTTCGTGATAGAAATCTGATCCGTTCCCAGAATAGCGCCGATCCGCGCTGTCAGCGTTTCAAATTTACCCAATCCGTCAAGCGGCTTGGCTATCCCATCCCAATTTTTCAATACCGCTTGATAGACGTTTGCGTCCGGCATGTCCACCGACAGCGTTTTTAACGCTTCCGGCGTCGTCTGATCAAATATGTGCTTCTCTGAGTAGTCCATAAATTTTCTCCATATTCAGGTGCCCGGACAAAATATCCGCCAGCGTATCGTACTGTTTTTCCTTAAAATCCCTGTAATCATCACAGCGGTTTTTCTCCATGACAATCCCTTTTTTCTCCGCCAGCGCTTTCACAAGGGCAGCGGCAGTCTCGCCCTTGTCAAATATGCCGTGCACATAAGTCCCGTATACGTTTGGATTGCTTCCGCTTACAAATACGCCCTCCTGCCCGCTCTCACCGGGATTTGGCATACTGCTGTGCCCCATATGGATCTCATATCCCTCGAAGGCAAGCCCTGTAAGCGCAGAGAAAATCCCCTCTGTCCGGTTCATGTTTCCCTGCACCTGCCGGCGCACCTTGCCGCTTTGCAGTTTGGTGGTAACAGGCAAAAGCCCCATCCCTTTCATACTGCCTCCGGCCTCCAGTCCCTCCGGATCGGCAATCTCCTCCCCCAGCATCTGATAACCGCCGCATATGCCGCAGACCGGTATCTCCTCCGCCGCTTTTTTTACGGCCTCTTCCAGCCCGTTTAACCGCATCCAATGCAAATCGCCCATCGTATTTTTACTGCCGGGCAGAAAAATCAGATCGGGACAGCCAAGCTCCGCCGCGGAGGCGATATAGCGGACCGACACATCCGGTATCTGCTCAAACACATTAAAATCCGTAAAATTGGATATCCGCGGATACCGGATCACTGCAATGTCAATCTTCCCCGGTTCTTTTCCGGCAAAACGGCTTGTCTGGCTGTCTTCATCCTCCAGCGCGATATCCATATAGGGAACTGTGCCGATGACCGGAATACCGCCCCTTTGTTCCAGAATCTCTATCCCGGAATCCAGTAAGGACGCATCTCCCCTGAACTTGTTAATGATCAGCCCCTTCACCCGTTGCTGCTCCTCCTCCTGAAGCAACATCAGCGTGCCTAAAAGCTGTGCAAAGACGCCGCCTCTGTCAATGTCTCCTACAAGCAGTACCGGGGCGTCCACAAGCTCCGCCAGTCCCATATTCACAATATCATTTTCCCTCAAATTGATCTCCGCCGGGCTTCCTGCCCCCTCGATCACGATGATATCCGCCAGCTTTTCCAGTTTGCGAAATGCGTTTTTGATATTCGGAATAAACCTGCGTTTGCAGGAAAAATATTCCCTTGCGCTCATATTGCCAAGCACCCGCCCGTCCACAATTACCTGCGATCCTGTATGGTCTGTGGGCTTTAATAAAATCGGATTCATACAGACAAGCGGCTCCATCCCCGCCGCTTCCGCCTGCATGACCTGTGCCCTTCCCATCTCAAGCCCTTCCTTCGTGACAAAGGAATTTAACGCCATATTCTGCGATTTAAAGGGCGCTGTCCTGTACCCGTCCCGCCTCATTATCCTGCACAATCCCGCCACAATAAGGCTCTTACCAGCGCCGGACATCGTCCCCTGAACCATAATTACCTTCGCCATAGCTTCCCACCTGTCTGATATATGCCTGAAACCTTTCATCCTCCGCAAAAATGCCGTCTTCGATCCCATAAAGCTTCCTGATAAAATCGGCCTCAAAAATTTCCTCCGGCGTGCCGTACCGCTCAATATACTCTCCTTTCAGGCAAAGTATTTTATCCGAAATGAGTTTGGCAAGTTCCAGCTCATGCAGGGACATGATCACTGTCAGCCCCTTCTTTTTCCTCATTTCATCCAATATGGATAAAAATTCCAGCTTATACCTGATATCCAGATAGGAGGTCGGCTCGTCCAATACGATAATCTCCGGTTCCTGGCAGAGCGCTCTTGCAAGCATCACACGCTGTTTCTGTCCGTCGCTTATTTTTTGAAAATCCTGTCCGCCGATATCCGTGATATGCGCAAGCTCCATCACCTCATCCACGATCCGGCCGTCTTCCTTTGAAAGTACGCCGAACCATCCGGTATACGGATAGCGCCCTGTCGCGACCACATCCCTACAGGTTTTCAGCTCCGCCCTCACCTTTTGCGTGAACACCACCGACATTTTCTTTGCCAGAGTATTGCCCTTCATATCCGCCATGTCGGTTTTTCCGAGATACACGGCGCCGCCAAGTAACTTAAGCTGCCCGGCGATGCTTTTTAAAACCGTCGATTTTCCCGCGCCGTTTGGGCCGATCAGGCTGACGATTTTCCCTTTTTCCAACGCAATTTCCACATCCTTTATCAGCGGTTTTTCCCCGTATCCCACGCACATCTTTTTCGTTGCAAAATAATACACTTCCCTGTCAGTCCCCATGCCTTCTCCATGCCCTGCGATTGTTTCATTCCCTAATCCTGTTTATCCGCATGCTTCCGTCCCATGATCCACAACACCACCGGCGCGCCGAAAATGGCAGTCACCGTACTGATGCTAAGCTCTGTCGGCGCAAGGATCGTTCTGGCAAGCAGATCACAGAACAGGCAGAACACGCTTCCGCCCAGAAAGCAGGCCGGTATCATGAAAATGGGTTCCACTGTCCCAAGAAGCTTCTTCACCAGATGCGGCGCCGCAATCCCTACAAAGGAAACCGGGCCTGCAAAGGCCACGATACAGGCCGACAGCATACTGGAAAAAATCACGATGCCCGCCCGCAGCCATTTGAGGTTTACACCGGCATTCGCCGCATAGGCGTCCCCCAGCTGATACGCGCCAAGCGGCTTCGACAACAGGAACACCAAAAACACCGTCACCGTGACAACTGCCGCCATAACTTTTACATTCTCCCATGTCATCCCGGAAAAACTTCCCTTTGACCAATTGTGGAGATTGACAATATCCGCATCATCCGCAAAGGTCACGACCAGATCCGTGACCGCAGAGCAGATATAGCCAATCATAACGCCGCTGACTACCAGTATGGACATACTGCCGACCCTGCGCGACAACAAGAGGACAAATCCCATCGACAATAATGCGCCTGCAAATGCAGCGGCAATCATATCCGCCGACGTCACTCTGACCATTCTCTTCATCAGAAAAATCATAACAAGAGCGACTGCCATTTTGGCTCCGGAAGAAATGCCGAGAACAAACGGCCCGGCAATCGGATTCCGGAAAAATGTCTGTAGCAGATATCCGGCAAGAGCCAGTGCGCCGCCGAGAATCAAAACCGCCGCCGCTCTGGGAAACCTGATATCCCACAAAATCCGCGTGACGGTTTCCTCTGCGCTCTCCTGTCCTGTCATAATCTGTACAATATCCGGCAATGCGATCCTGACGGTCCCGATGCAGATATTGAGTAAAAAAACAAAAATAAGACCTGTTCCAAGCAGACAAAAAGCTGTGAGATATCTGTATTTTCTGTCTCTGTTCATGTCGCTCCATCCCTATTCCAAGCGGAAAAGATAGTGCATGCCGTCCGTCTCTCCGAGCAGCATGGCGTGGATATCTTCCGTCAAATAGCCGACCGAGAGGGACTGCTGATACATGTCATTCGTTGTACACCAGACATTTCCCTCCCTGACCGCCTTAAAATCCGCCAGCAGTCCGCATTTATCCAACAGCTCTTCCAGATCGGAGACGCCGCCGTCGATGGAACTGTTATAGATCAGAAAATCAGCATCCTTTGCGCCTGCATAGAACTCCTCTACCTGTATGTTTATGGTAGAACGCCTTGTGTCGGCGTCTCCCAGATCTTCAAAAACATAGTTCCCTCCGGCAAGCTCTATCATTTTCGGAATGTAATCCGATGACTGGCGCACCTGAATCATGCCGTTTGCCGTGACAAAAAAGAACGCCACCGTTTTGCCTGTTTCCTCATCCGCAGCCACCCGGTCAAAAATTGCCGTCTGCTCCTCAAATATCCTTTCCGCCTCTTCTTCCTTACCCAGCAATACGCCGTAAAACTTTATCCATTCCACCCTGCCGAGCGGATGCGGTTCATAGCTGGAATACTCTATCATAACCGGAATACCGAACTCCTCCAGCTTCTCTATCACCTCAGGCGAATGGGATATCATCCTGTTTTCTATGGCAAGGGTGCAGCCGCCGGATACAATCAATTCATAATCCGGTTTGCTGTATTTACCCGCATATATCATATCACCCTTCTCCATTGCCTCCCTCGCCTCTTCAATATACCAGCCGTCTTCCTTCTGTCCCGAAAAAGCGATGCTGTCCAGTCCGTCCAGGGCACGGAACAGATCCATAGCCGAAGAAGCCACCAGATAAAGATCTTTCACCGGTTGTCTGAGCGTCACAATTCCTTCCTCTAAATTCTCCGGTATCTCTTTGTTCTCCGGTATGATCAAAAACTTCCCGCCATCCATCTTTGTGGTGAGCAGAACGTACCCTCCCTCATAATAATCTACCGTAAAATTCTCTGCATACTGTAATTCCATACGGCTCTCAAAGACCAGTCCCGGCTCGCTTTCTTCCTCCGGCTCACTCTTTGAGACGCTTTCTACTTCCGTATCGGGTGCTGTCACAAACTCGGAAGAGGGACTGCCACAGCCATGCAGTCCCATCAGTCCTGTAAGGAGCAAAATGATGATTCCTTTTCTTCCTCTCATCTAAGCCTCCACTCTTCTCTTTTACGGATTACTTTGCATCTGCCGCCTGCTCTTTCATCCGATCCGAGTGGAACGTCAGCGTGTATTCCACTTCATGGGGCTTGCTCATCGCCACCGTATCTCCGACGACCTGCATGGGTTCGTCAAAAGATAACACCGGGATCTCGAACACCGAGTCTCCGTCTGTATTGACCGGCAGATATTTTTCTCCGTCCACCAGCATATAATCATAATTCGGACTGTTCCACTTTGCCGTCGCAGTCGCTTTCCCGCCCGTAATCGTAACTGTCACCGGAGATAGAATTTCTGCTTTCCCGCTTCCGCCCTCAAACGTAATGTCCACGCTGTATGTGCCGTCCTGCAAAGCGCCGGTTGCAGCCTGTTTCGTATTATCCCCCTCCGCTACCGCATGGGAGACGCTGACCTTGTGATCGTACCATTTCCCTTTCGTCCCGATTAACGCCAGATCAAACTCTGTGTCCAGCGCCGGCACCGGCACGTCAAAGCCGTAAACCTCCTCCGTCATGCCGTCGCTGTATGTAACGGTATCTTCTGTCGGTTTTAACAGCACAGCACCGTCTTTCTGCGCGTCCTCGGCCAATCCCGGGAACAAATTTACAATCTTTTTTGAACCCAGAGAAATGTGCATAACCATCTGTCCGTCTTTGACCGTCAGCGTTCCTTTGCCGTCACAGGCCTCACTGACGCGGAACATACTGCTGTCCGTATGAAACTCCGCCGAATAGGTCCCGTCGGCAAGCTGCGTCTCTGAGGCACCTGATCCGGTTTTTGAAAGATCCGCCGCATCCAAAGCCTCCGCCGTATGCGCCACATATATTTCCTGAATCTCAGCAATCGAACCAAGACCTGCAATCTGCGTTTCTACGCTGTCGAAATTGCCTGACGCCTTAAACAGATTAATCCATGAGTCTTCGTCGTCGCCCGCCATATCATTGTTGGCATGGTCGCCGGCTACCACCATGAGCGGCCGAAGAATCACCTTTTTGTAACCCGCCATCTTAACTGCTTCTATGACCGCTTCGCAGGCGGTTTCCTCCGGATCGCCTTCCACCGTGCCGATAAAGGCATTGACGCAGCCAATGTCCGTCAGCTGTGTCTGCATCTGGCTGTAGGTTACCTTTGCCGTATGGTAGGTGCCATGCCCTAAAAATACGAATGCCGTGCCATCTTCTTCTGCTTCCGCCAGACTCCCATAGCCTGCATCCGCCACAGCTGCCTTAAGAATGGCGCCCGCTACCGCCTCCTTATCTTCATTGACAACCGATGCATCCGCGCCCACTTCGCCAAGCAGCGGCTCCGCAATTTTCACCGTCTCAAACTGATCGCGGTACGTCTCCACGCTTGCCGTCAATTCATCATACTCTGCGCCGTGCATCAGATGCGTAGGCTGTATTACCAGATTCTTTATCCCGTTTTGAACGGCACGCTCCAGCGCCTGATCCATATTGTCAATGAACTCCCCGTCCCGCGCCTGCACATGATTGATAATAATCTGCGCCGTAAACGCTCTCCTTACCGACCAATCGGGATTCGCCTTCTGTATCGCATCCTCAATTCCCTTGATATCGTCTACACGGCTGTCGTTGAAAGAAGTTCCGAAGCTGACCACCAAAATTTCATTTTCCCCGATTTCATCCTGATTGCGAGGATCATCCTTGGACGCATCGCCGGTATCCCTGCCAAAGTAATCCGGGTCGGCATTTTCGCCCTCTACCAGCTCCTTCTGCGCATCCGTAAGCGCATCCCATGCCGCTTTTGCCTGCGCACACTGCTCATCGGTATCCTCTGTTCTTTGCTGTACATAGATTGCGTCGATCAATGCCGCAGCCTGATCTGCAGCCTCCTGATCACTGAGAGTTTCCTCCTCCGCAGGCGGTTCCTCCGCAGATTCAACATTCTCCGCAGGCGCCTCCGTCTGCACGGCACCGTCGGCAGACGCGGGGGCGTCTCCCTGTGCGCCGCAGCCCATGAGCGTTAAAGAACAAATCATAACGCCGCTTACAATCTGTGTGATAAGCTTCTTTTTCATAACTATTTTCCTCCTCATTTTGTTTTGTGAATATAAAAAATCCCTTACCGCTGCCTGTCCGCTACGGTAAAGGATTCCTACACAAAATAAGCCTGTAAAACACCTATCCGGTATTTTACAAGTGCAAGCTGTACAACCAATTACTCGTGGCTTGAAACAAATGTTTCCGTACAACATTCAGGCAGGTCTCCCGGCTTAAAGATCTTGGTTTTATCAACCATCGCATCGGCCATCTTCCCAGTTTCCCAGTGATATCGCGGCGTCAGCTCCCTTATTACGGTGACGAGTTCGTACAGGATTTGCACCTGTTTCCCTTTTCACCAAAACCAATGCTCTATGCATTGTTTTGACACCTGAATGCTATCTATTCAATTGACCAAAGTATACCACATTTCTTTTTATTGTCAAGAATGTTCCATTAATTCAGCAAATATCCAACCCTGTATGAGCATTCCAGATAACTAGGGTTTTGATAATAAACATCGGAACGGAAATTCGATATTTTGTCGCTGATAAACGACGAAAAAATTCTGATCAGCTCATCAACTTCTTCCCCGGGTTTCGCGCAATCCTCAATCATAATACTGTACAGTCCTCCAATATCCTTAAAATCCGGAACTGTATAAGGACACTCCGTAATCGTGTCAAAATCCCCCTGCGGAATATGGTAGCGTTCTATGATTTCATCGCTCACCTGTTCAAACGAGAGACAATGATTGACCTGTGCATCATCCAGTTCTTTCTCAACGCCTTCCTTTTTCATCGCATCCAAAATAACGCTACGCCTGTTTTTCGTTTTACGAGCTGTATATTCAATCAAAGAACACACATAAAACAAATCATTTTTTCTCTGTTCTGTCATAAACAATCTCACTCCTGTCAAATCGCAGGCAATTCAATGCCGACAAAGTATGAAAGCTGATCTGATACGTTGGATATTTAAATTCCGCCAACACCCAAAACTGCCTCCGGCTTATCCTTCCCGTAAGGAAATCATTCACGTAATTCCATACCGTGTCATTTGCCATTGGTCCTTCTACAATATCAAACGAATGCGTTTCTCCGTTTCTGCATTTGGCAATGAAATCAAGCCATTCATCCGTCATAGTTTCAAATTTTAAATAGGATAGTTGATCATTCGGTTCATAATTATAAAAATTTATAACAGGCTCACCCTCTCCACGGTTTGCCCATCTTACCGCCTGTTTCCAATTATTAGTACAATAAAACCCCCATGAAAAATCCTTGGTGTACCTCGTCTTTCGTATTTCAGGAAATTCCACTATTTCATTACTTGCATGATAAAGAATCATGTCGTTTTCTCCCTTGCTTTTAACATATCTATATAAACCGAATCGCCAAAATAACATATGTCCGGAAACCAAACGGCTTCCGGACACCCTATTTCTTGATACTTTATAAACAATTATAAATTATTACAGAGCGTTTACCAGCTTCTCAAGAGCTGCCAGCGCCTCGTCGGGAAGCTTGTCATAGCCTTCCTTCTTCTCTGCAAAGCCCTTAACCGCATTCACACGGGTCTGCATAGCGTTCTTTAACTGCGCCCTGTAATCAGCGTCATTCAGATCAGGTGTGAAGTCGCCTGTCTTGCCGTTCCAGTCGTTCATAATCTCGATATCCTCGAAAGGACCCCACTGCTCGAATTTAGCCTTGCCCTCAACGATGGTCTCAAGAATGCCAAGCGTATCTTCCTTCTGGCACTTGTGGCCCATGAAGTCGCCTGTGTTTACGATATAGCAGTCAACGTTCTTCTCCTGTACCAGCTTCTTGAACTTCTCATAGTCGTTCACCAGAGGATAGGTTCTGAACGGGTTTGCATAAGGCACGATACGGATTGCATTCAAATCAGTACCTGCCGCAACACGCTCTGCAGAAGAGGTCTTGGTAGCCAGCGTAGCGCCCATAACGGATGCAAGAGCGGAACCCTTTAACTTGATGATCGGCGGGATTGTGGGATCTTTCATAATCCAGAAGATCGCATTCACAGGCGCGTCAATCTTATCTACACGGTTAGGAGACCATAATTTGGACTTAATCGCACGGCCGTTACCATTTCTGATATCCTCGGTAACAAGCTGAATCTTGCCCTCGCTGTCCATGGTGCAGGAGCAGTTCTGCGCGGATAACAGATACTCATTGTCCGGGCAGCCGGTCGGGTAATCCGCTGTCTTATCAAAATAGGTGGGCTCCAGAGCGATGGAAGCACAGGTATCACTGTTGATGATGAATGCATCGTCGTGAAGAACCTTGATGCCGCCGAACTTATCATATTTACCACCATGTTTTGCATGTGTCAGAGTAGACTTACCGGAGCCTGACAGACCGTAAACGGAAGCAACGAACTTCTTGCCGCCTTCCAGAGAATACTCTTTCTGTCCGCCGTGGCAGGATGCGTAGCCGTTTCTGTTGGCAAGAGCCCATGCCATGGTCAGTGTGCCCTTCTTATGCTCACCAAAATACTTCATGCCGAGGATGGCAGCGCAGTTCTGGTTGGTATCAAAGTAGCACAGAGTCAGCGGATCGCTTAAGCAGCTGTAATCCACATCGGGAGCCTCTTCGGGAACCCACTGGGGATCAGAGAAGATATAAATATCAGGCTCCTTGCCGCCGCCGATAGGCTGGGACTTCTTGTACATCTTTACATACTCGTCAGACATATACTGGAAGTTGATCATCCAGTTGTAAAGCAGGTTCTCCTCCCCTTCCGGAATCAGGAGATGAGCCTTAGCCATAAACTCAGGATCAAGACCAACGAAGCACTCTGCATGGTACATGGTTTTCCAGCGGGTCTTATAGATCGCATCCATAACCACTTTATCTAACTTCGTCTCATCTACGCCGGGCTCGCCCTTAATACGGCGTGCTGCCGCGTAACGACCGGTCACAGCGCCGTCGTTGAATAACAGAACCTTTGCGTCTGCGGGAAGACCGAAGGTCTCGCCGTCCTTAACCGGCATATCCGTCACCACGGTACCGGGTGAATTCTTTGCCAGCTCATAAGCCTCTCTCAAGGTGTTAACCTTAACTACATTGTTTCCGTAGAAAGCCGCCTCAATAATGGAACGGGTCTTGGAAAAACCAGCCTTACCGGCGCCAATCTCGGAAATGGGATAATACGCTTTTGTTGCCATTTTACGTTCTCCTCCTTAAAAATTGTATTGGTTCACGGAATGTCCGGAGAATGGCTCCCCGGAATCCCGAATGTCCCTCGCATGTACCTCTTTCCGTACACCTTAAACATTATCGCAGACCAACTTTAAAAAGTCAATAGACCAGCTTGCGCTTCACACACCGTCCTGTAAAATCAGAACAACGCCGTCATAGACTTTCTCTTCTGGTCCATCTGCCGTCTGAGCATCGCCATCCGGTACTGCCCAAACACTTCATCCTGCTTCTTCTTTGCAATCGCCTTGGGGAAATCCAAATCCTCCAGACGGCTTCTGGAAGATAGCTGGGAAATCGCCGCGCTATTATTGTAATTGATCGTATGCTGTAACGCATTGGTAGAAGCGCCGAGACTGCTCCTGCGCTCATTCACCATATCCATAGCCCGGTCAATGGCGTCCAGGCTGAAATCTTTCGAGGTGACGTCCAGATCGGCAATCCCCAATGCCTTCAGCGTGGAGTTTTCCATCTGAATATGCATACTGCCGCCGTTTGGTGAGGTGGCAATGGCCATATCCGCCATACTGCCGTCCAAAAGCGTCTGCTCATTAAAAGAAGTATTCCTTGCCAGTCCCTCAATGCCCTGCTTCAGCTGATCAATTTCTTTCTGATAAATCTGTTTATCCGCACCGGAATTGATGCCATTCATAGAGCGCACAGCCAGTTCCCGGATTCTCTGTAAATAATCAGACATACCGCCCAAGGCGCCCTCCGCCACATTGGAAGCTCCCACCGCCATACTCGCGTTGTCCGCACCAACTTTCAGCCCGGTTTCCTGCATCTTCATCTTGCTCGCAATAGCAAGTCCCGCGGCATCGTCTTTCGCTGTGTTGATCCGCTTACCACTGGCAAGATGTGAATAAGACCCAAAAAGGCTTTTTTGAGATGATATCGCACCCACGTTCATAAGCATACTCCTTCCTTATTTTCCCTTTGTATCTATTACATTATACCGCCGTCATTGTAAAAAAACAAACAGAAAATAGAAAAATTTAGGAAAAATTTCCTAATTTTTTGTTAAATTTCCGTTTTCGCTTGTTTCCACAGTTTTTTTCATGATATGATAAGGGAGTCGGTGCAAGGACGAACCGTCCCCTGCACCGTTTTTGTTACTAACGGTTTGAGTAGTTATTTTGAAAAGGAGGTACATAACTATGGAACAAAATAGTTTTTCTGAAATTACCCCCGAAATTGTGCGGCTTGCCAACATGAGCGAACAGGCCGGCATTATCGATACGGAACTTTTTACGAAATTTGATGTGAAGCGCGGCCTTCGTGATCTAAACGGTAAAGGTGTGCTTGCAGGCCTGACCAATATCTCCGATGTACGCGCCAACAAAATCGTGGACGGTGTGCAGGTGCCCACCCACGGTAAGCTTTTCTACCGTGGATACAACGTTCAGGATCTGGTTGACGGTTTTTCCGCCGACGGCCGTTTCGGTTTTGAGGAAGTCACCTACCTCCTCCTGTTCGACAAGCTGCCAAACGCAGAGGAACTGGCCAGTTTTACAAAACTGTTAAACAGCTACCGTTCCCTGCCCACCAGCTTTGTGCGTGACATCATCATGAAGGCTCCCAGCAACGACATGATGAACACATTGGCCAGATGTGTGCTGACGCTCTATTCCTACGACGACAGAGCCGACGACACCTCCCTTCCCAACGTGCTCAGACAGTGTTTGCAGCTGATCGCACTTTTCCCGATGCTTTCCATCTACGGCTATCAGGCTTACAACCACTACCACAACGGGGAAAGCCTGTACATTCATCAGCCCCAGTTAAATCTGTCCAACGCGGAAAACATTCTGCATATTCTGCGGCCCGACAATAAATATACGCCTCTGGAGGCAAAGGTTCTCGACATTGCCCTGATCCTGCATATGGAGCACGGCGGCGGTAACAACTCCTCTTTCACCACCCATGTTGTCACCTCCTCCCTGACAGACACCTACTCCGTGATCGCAGCGGCCATCGGTTCCTTAAAAGGCCCCCGTCACGGCGGCGCCAACATCAAAGTAGTGAAAATGTTTGAGGAAATGAAGCAGAAGGTATCTGACTGGAGCGACGAAGGGCAGGTGGCGGACTATCTGAAAAAACTCCTGCACAAGGAGGCTTTCGATCATGCCGGCCTGATCTACGGTGTGGGACATGCGGTATACTCCAAGTCCGATCCCCGTGCCATCATCTTTAAATCTTTCGTGGAACGGCTTTCCAACGAGAAGGGGCTACAGGACGAATTTGCTCTCTATAATCTGGTAGAGCGGCTTGCTCCCGAACTGATCGCCGAAGAGCGCCCCATCTACAAGGGCGTCAACATCAACGTGGACTTCTACTCCGGTTTCGTCTACAGTATGTTGAATCTGCCGATGGAGCTGTATACCCCGATCTTTGCTATTGCCAGAATCGTGGGCTGGAGCGCCCACCGCATGGAGGAGCTGGCAAACAACGGCAAGATCATCCGTCCCGCCTACAAGACCATCTGCGTGGACCGGGATTACGAAAAACTGGATACAAGAAAGGCATGACAGGATCACCATCTGTCCATCCCATGATAAGCAAAAGACACATGACCCCAAAAATCATGTGTCTTTTTTATCCTTCAATTGAGCGCTTTCGCAATTCTTCCCTCATGGATTCCGCAAGTGATATAATGCTCGTATAACGCTTCCCTGTCATAGCCGTAAACTTCCCGCAAATCCAAATACCGGTCTGCATAGGCCACATAGTCAAACTCATCTATCGTTCCCGAAAAGGGTGTCGCTACCGCTCCCCCTCCGCCAAACCACGGGTTTTCAGCGCTGTGATCCGTCGGGTCCCATATCCTGTACGGCGAGTCCGCTTCTATTTTGACCGCGGCAGGCTTTCCCAACTCTCCGGCCTCTTCCGTATCGGAATACACAACCACCGTTGTGCCCCGCTTACAATTATCGTAAATCCATTTTGCATCCTCCGCCGCTAATCTGACGCAGCCAAGAGACGCGTTTTCGCCCAGTTGATTGTAGGCTTCCCACTTTAAAGTGTCCGGTGAGTCCGCTATGTAGGGCACGGAATGAAACAGAATCTTTCCGTTAAACCTTACGGCATATCTGCCGAAGGTATCATCCACCATCCTGCGCCATTCATAATAATCTGTCGTGTAAAACGTGCCTTCCGGCGTCGTGGAGCCTTCCCGCCCGCAGGAACACACCATCGCCTTTACCGGTGTCAGAGAGCCGTCCTCGCCTCGCATTTTCACGGTAACGCAATTCAAAGCCCTGTTCACATAGACCTCATAATCCGGCCTTGTATCGGCCGTCACGCTTTCTGTCTGTTCCCCTGCCAGTTCCTCCGCACTGGCGTAATTCCCTGTACCTGCAAACAATAACATACCGACGCACAATGCACCGGCGAGTAACCTTCTGTCTTTTCTCATACTGTAAATATAACACCTCTCCATTTTCTGTCGTTCTTTTCCTGTGTCCTTCGGATGAAGTCTTTCTACTCTATGCCAAGGAACTGCTTCACAACTGCTTTCATTTCGGTTTTATCGCACACATGGTCGTGCAGAACCGGCGCGGTGCGGATCTCTTCAATGGCCTTCGGTACAGCCACATTCCCGATCTTAGACAGCTCATCCACCAGCTCAAAATCGCCCATAGCGTCATACTTCGGATCAATGGCGTTCATCACGCTTCTGGTAAACTTAAAGGGGCTGGCCGTGGAAGCGATCACGGTCTTCGTCTTGTCCTTCGTTTTCGCCGCATATTTCTGATACACCGCGCTCGCCACCGCCGTATGGGTGTCCAGCACATAGCCGGTATTTTCATACATGGATTTAATGCGCTCCGCTGTCTCCCTCTCGTCGGCAAAATCACCGTAAAAGTCTGCAAGCTGCTCTCTCATGCCGTCCGTGATATCGTAGCTTCCTTTTTCCGAAAGCGCCGCCATCAATTCCGCGTTTTTCTTTGCGTCGTTCCCCGCAATGCGGTAAATCAGCCGCTCCAGATTGCTGGAAATCAAAATATCCATGGAGGGGGAGCTGGTCAGCTTAAACTCCCGGTTCCTGTCATATTCCCCCGTCTGGAAGAAATCGTAGAGCACCTTATTTTCATTGGAGGCGCAGATCAGCTTCGCGATCGGCACACCCATATTTTTCGCATAAAAGGCGGCAAGAATATTACCGAAATTGCCGGTGGGAACCACCACATTGATCTTCTCCCCATCCGCAATCTTTTCCTCCTTCAAAAGCTTTGCATAAGCATAGACATAATAGACCACCTGGGGCACCAGACGGCCGATATTGATCGAGTTAGCAGACGAAAACTGCATTCCTTTGTCCGCCATCTCCTTTGCCAGCTCTCTGTCGTTAAACAGCTTCTTCACACCGGTCTGGGCGTCGTCAAAATTTCCGTGAATGCCTACCACAAAGGTGTTGTCCCCCTTCTGGGTCACCATCTGCTTTTCCTGAATCGGGCTGACCCCGTTCTTCGGATAAAAGACAATGATCTTCGTCCCCTTCACACCGGCAAATCCCGCCAGAGCCGCCTTCCCCGTATCGCCGGAGGTGGCCGTCAGAATCACAATCTCCCGGTCCACATGATTCTTCTTTGCAGCCGTGATCATCAGATGGGGAAGAATCGACAGCGCCATATCCTTAAAGGCAATGGTGGCTCCGTGAAACAGCTCCAGATAATAGGCGCCCTCCGCCTCCACAAGGGGCGCGATTTCCTCCGTATCAAACTTGGAATCGTAAGCGCGCGCAATACAGTTTTTAAGCTCCTCCTCGGAAAAATCCGTCAGCAGAAGCTTCATGACCTCGTAGGCCGTCTCCTGATAGCTCTTATCCGCAAGCTCCCTCATCGTAAGGGAAAGAGCCGGGATATGATCCGGCACGAAAAGTCCCCCGTCCTCCGATAAGCCCTGTAAAATCGCCTGCGACGCCGTAATCTTTTTCCCACTGTCCCTTGTACTGCTGTATAATACTTCCATCACGTTAACCATGCCTTTCTTCTTTGGGATATAATTTCAACGCGTAAAGCTTAACACAATTTCCGGCCCTGCGCAATAGCCCCTATAAAAAGAACTCATGGTTTCCGTAGGAAAAAAGTCTGGTCAGTTTTCGGTCGAACCACTTCAGTTTGTCCGAGTCAGCTTTCTCACGGGCACAGAAATACAACGCCCCCTGAGAAATGTCTTCTCCATACAGGGCGCGTTCCACCGCCGCCTTCGTGTCCTCACTGACACGGACATTCTGAAATCTGCCGTCCACGGTCGGTGAAAACTGAGCGATCCCCTGCTCTTTCTGCATGACCACCTCACACACCGTATCCGGAAACAGCTCATTGTTCACTCTGTTTAAGACCACATTGGCCACCAAAAGCTTTCCGTCCTGATCCTCGCCGCCTGCTTCCGCTTCCACGATTCGAAGAAGCGCATCATAGTCCTTGTCCGACAATTGATACTTCTTCGTCTGTTCCAATATCTCATAGTCCACCACTCTCTGGCCGGAGGATACGCTTCCCAGCATTTCTACAAAGCTCTCTTTATCCTCCTCCATTGACGCGTCCAGATATTCGATGCGAAAAGCAGGCTTGGCCGATATTCGATCAATCTTCAGTTCCCTGACACAGAGCCACGACGAAATGACCGTCATCCCCGTGAGCAGGAAACCTGCTATATATTTCCTATACATCTTTTCCTCCATGTCAAAGCAGTTTACTGCGGTCAGAACATGTTGTTTGCTATCATATTCTATGCAGAAAGAAGGAAAAATATTTCAGAAATTGTTTTTTTTCTCAAAAATGGTACAATTATTAAAAAGAAAAACAGAAGGAGCATTCTCCATGAACCAGCCATTAGCGGGCGTTTCCGCGGCAAAACGCAAAGACGGGTCCACATACTTTCGCGCCTCATTAACTTATCGCAATAAACACATCAGTCTGGGCAGTCATGACGAAAAAGAAAAAGCGCACGAGATCTACTGCGCCGCCTCCGCACTCTTAAAAAACCCCATTCGGCTGGAAGATTACACCGCAGACTCCCCCCTCCCTTTTCCCAAATGGGTCAGCCTGATCAATTTCCGGGACAACGGCATCTACCTCTCCTCACCCATTTATATCCGCCCCCGGTTTTTCTATTATTACTTTTCGCCGAATGAATATTTTATCTTTGACAAGGACGACCTGTTCTACTATTCCACCCGTAAAATATCCAGACGGGGCGGGCACTATTTCGTCGCCGATTACGGTATGCAGGTCAACATCATGAGCCGCTACGGCATCAAGAACTATGCCGTGGAGGGAAGGGACTACCGATTCATCAACGGCAGCCGCAACGATCTGCGCTATGAAAACATAGAAATCATTAACCGTTTTCACGGTGTAACAGCCATACAGGAAAAGGGCCGCACCCTCTATCAGGTAAAAATCCACGTAAAGGGCTATGTCAATGTGGGCACCTATGCTTCCGAAACGGAAGCTGCCATCGCCTACAACAAGGCCATCGACCTGTTAAAAAAAGCCGGCGTAGACAAGGCCTATACCCCCAATTACATGGAAGGGATATCCCCCGACGTCTACGCCGACCTGTATCATTCTATTCAGGTGGCTCCAAGCCTCCTGCGTTACCGTTCCGAATAATTGATAAAGCAGATATTCAAATCCGCTCCCCCGTCTATCCCGTTCACCACGCCGTCCGTGTTGTACTGCCACATGGAATACCGGTAGGGATAGTCCGGGATTTCCTCCTCCTGAGAAAGCCACACGTCGAAATCCTGTAGCTTCGTCATATCAATCTCTTTAATCAGCCACTCCTTATCCCCGTAAATCATAGGCACATAACCGGCTGCCCTGATGCCTTCCATAAAGGACGATGTCACTGCGGTTTTGTCCTCACGGCTGAGTCCCTCAATCCGGGACTTGTCGTTTGACACAAAACCCATGTTAAAGGCAATGGGATACTTGATATGCGCCCTGTAGGGCTCCAGATTCTGCACCACAAAATTGGCCTCCTGAATGGCCTCATCCTGTGTAATGGCCTGAGAATAGAAGTAAACCCCAATATCAAGCTGGGCCTCGATGGCCCCCTCGATATTCTCCTTGAAATTCTCATCCAGCGTGATCTGCCCCGTGCTGTAACCGCGGCTTCCCAGACGGATCATCACATAATCGATCCCCGCCGCCTTAATCCTCGGAAAAGAAACGCTTCCCGTGTGCTTGGAGATATCCACCCCCACATAGGAAGTCTTTCTGCCGTTCTCCATATACCGTTTCAGACCGGCCTTATCTTCCATCTTTGTGAAATCAAGGGTGTTCTTTGTGAGGTAGGGACTGATCAGCACCCACTCCTCCGTGCCGTCACGGTTCGTAATCAGGGTGTGCTTGCCGTCTGTGGCAGGATCGTTTTGCTCTGCCTCTTCCCTCTGCCGCTCTTCCTCCTTCTCCCGCTCCAGCTTCTCGGTGTAAGGATTCTTATCCGTTTCCGTCCCTGTTGTATCCGCAGCACTCTCCTCCGGGGCCGTCTCTTCCTCCTCCGGATACATATCCCAGAAATCAAGATCCTCCGCCCGAAGCTTCGGCCTCTCGCCTGCTTCCGCTCCTTCCGCGTCCGTTTCCTCCCCTGCCGCCAGCTCCTGCGTCTGCGCTTCCTCCTCATTCTGTTCCTGCACTTGCTGCAAATGCCCGCTGCCCCCATGCTTCTGATCGTTTCCCCGAAACACGGCAAACAAAACGATCAGAACGAAAGCGGACACGCCGATTACCATATAGATCACGGAGGGGCCTACGCCCCCTCCTCCCATTTCCTCTTCGCCGGGTAATTTCATGACTGATACTTCCCTCTTTCCTGCAAATCAAAGTTTTTCTTCTTTGGAGATCATACCATGTTATGTCGAAATTCGCAACTTTCCGGCGGCATATCCTGCCAACTTATGAATGACATGGCCGCACTGTTACACCAGCGTATCGTTTCGCAGGATCTCATTGAGATCGCACTGTAACAGCCGTTTCCCGCCAATATAATAGGCCAGCGCCACAAAGCCGGCAACAGCGGCGGCAAATAACAGAATGGGAAAAATTGGGGCTCTTCTCCAAAACACCATCGGATCTAAATAGCTCGCCCTCACGCAATACTGCGCAAACAATACTGTAAGCGGCAGCGTGATCAAAAAGGGGCGTCCTGCGATCACAAGGGCTTCGATACAGAACAGTTTTTTCATTTCCCGCGGCGTCATTCCGATAGACATGTATCTGGCAAATTCCCGTTTTCTCTGGCGGAGAAACCCCAGGGTATTGGAAAAGACGTTTGCGATTCCGATGATGGCAAGCAGGACACAGAAAGCGCCCAAAATCACCTGCATTCCCAGAATCAGCTTGTCGTTTGACATCCTTTCCTGTATCCGGTTTTCACTGACAGCCTCATAAGCCGGATACACAATCCGGTCAATCTCTGTCTCCAAGTCATTCAACTCCGCAAGTTCTGCCCTCTCCGCCGCCAAAACACGGATATAGCTGTCGGCTTCCGCCTCCCCGATCTGTCCCGCTTTTTCTTTCCACAGCGTGAGCGGAATAAAATGGACGAGGGCGTAGTCCTGATATTCCTCCCGCAATACGGGGACGGTCTGGGTATATGCCAAAACCGGGATTTCAACACTTTGGCCGCCCTTGCCGCTGTGACAAAGCACAGTGTTCTGTTTGTCCTCCCTCACAAAAGGAATATACGCCGGATAGCGGAAATTACTGTTCGTACTGTCCCAAATCCGGTTTAACACCACCGCCCCGTCCAGACTGGGGATGACGCCGATCTGGGAACAGAATTTGAAAAAGCTGGCATCGTCCAAAATGACAATGGGCGCAGCAACCTGAAACCGTCCTTCTCTTTCCGCTCTTCCCGAAACCGTGTCAAACCCGCCAAGCGCCGCCAGCTCACTGCTCTGTGCTTCCTCTGACAGATAGGTCACCGCCTCCGCCTTTTGATAAACCGCCGCATCAGCCACACCGGCAATCCCCTGCACTTTCTCCGTCAGATCAAACTCCGCTATTTCCGTATTCTTTAATGTCACCATGATATCCCAAACATCCTGATACCGTTCAAAATACGTATATTCCGTGCTGATAGCAGAAAGGGTGGTAAACACGAGCATAAAGGAAAAACCAAGAAAAGACAGCAATAAGGACAGCGTGGATATCCGCAGAGCCTTTCTCTGGGCTTTCAGCGCGTTCCCGGCAAGCTCTCCCTCCACACCGAACAGCCCGGCCAGTATCCGGGAATGTTTTCTCCTGTTCATCTGAAAACCGCCTGCATCCCGGATCGCTTCCAGCGGCGTCATTCTGCTCAGCCTCCTTGCCGGTATCCATGCGGACACAAGCACGGTAAACGCAGAAATCAAAATCGTGGCGGCGAACAGGGATGGCCGGTAGCAAAAGACTGCCTTATGCCGGTCCGCCGCATCAGCGGAAAAAAGATTGACTGCACCGATGAGTCCATAGCTGATCACGATACCTGTGAGAGCGCCGAATAGCATGGGCAGCAGACTCAAAACCGCTGCCTCCTGGAGCAGACAGATTCTGATCTGCCGCGGCGTTGCCCCGATACTGGAAAGGATGCCGAATTGATGGATTCTGGCATTCATGGATACTTCAAAGGAATTGCGGATAATTAAAATCAATGACAGCACGACAAGCAAAAGGATTGCCAGATACACGGTCAAAAGCATCGGCATCCTGCCACCCTGCAAATCGTAGGCTGGACTGCTCTGCCACTCTCCCTCCTTCAGCGCGATTTTCTCCCGTTCATAGACCCATAGATTATAGGCTTCGCTGCACAATAGAGATAAAAACATCGTAGCTGCCAGAGCCGCCGCCATAATGGGCCTTCCTGCGGCCCGATTGTTTTTCAGATAGCTTTTAGAATAATCCTTCCACATCCCGCTCACCCCCGTTTCTGATCGCTGATAATCTGTCCGTCCGCCAGCGTCACGATCCGATCCGCTTCCAGGGCAATATTTTCGTCGTGGGTAATCAAAAGGATCGTCTGTTTCCAGTTACGGTTCGACAGCTTTAACAGATCCATAATTTCCTTTGCGTTCTTCCGGTCAAGATTTCCGGTGGGCTCATCGGCGAGAAGAATCGCCGGACGGTAAATAAGCGATCTGGCAATCGCCACCCTCTGCTGCTGTCCCCCGGATAACTGGCTCGGCATACTCTCCGTTTTATCCGCGATCCCAAGCGTCCTTAAAAGCGTCTCCAAATAAACCGCCTCCGGCTTTCTCTTGTCGAGCAGCATCGGCATCAGGATATTCTTCTCCACGGTCAAAGTCGGAATCAGATTATAAAACTGGTAGATCAGCCCCACCTTTCTTCTCCTGAAAACAGCCGCTTCCTTCGCGCTCAGCCTGCCGATATCGACACCGTCCACTGTAACCTTTCCCCTTGTGGGCTTGTCCACGCTTCCGAGAATATGCAGGAGCGTCGATTTTCCGGAGCCGGAGGCCCCGACGATTGCCACGAACTCCCCCTTTTCAACGGATAAATTGATACCGTTCAATGCCGTAACCTGATTTTCCCCTTTCCCGAACACCTTTTCCACGCCTTCGCATCTGAGTATTTCCATGTTGTCCAATCCTCCTTTTTCTTTGTGGCCACGATATCAGAATAGCAAAGGAAAGTGACATCTCAGTGACTGTAAAACCGCAATTCAAAACAGGCGCCTTTGTCAGGCAGATTATAGGCACGGATGACGCCGTCCTGCATTTCCACGATTGCCTTTGAGAGCGAAAGCCCGATTCCGCATCCGTTCTCTCCCGCCTTCTTCCCGCGATAGAACCGCTCGAACAAATGGGGTAAATCCTCCTTTAAAAATCCCTCTCCCTGATCCCATATCCTGATCTCCACATAGAGCGGATTTTTTTCATAAGCGCAGTGTACCGCCGTGCCCGGTTCGGCGGCCTCCATACAATCCTTCATCAAATTCATAACCGCCTCCATGGTCCATTCCAAATCCACGTTGATCTGTACCGCACCCGCTTCCGGAACGTCAATCGCAACGCCCCTCTTTTCAGACAGCTCATATAAATTGTCAGCCGCCAGCGAAAGCAATGTGAACACATCCGCCGGCTTCCTGTCAAGCGCAAGCGTTCCCGAATCAATACGGGACAAAAGAAGCAGCGACTCCTCCAAACGCACGAGACTCCTTATCTGCCGTTCTATCCTCGAGGCATAAGGCTCTCCCATCCGTTCCTTCGCCATCTGAACCGATAAAGAAATGGCTGTAATCGGCGTTTTGAGCTGATGCGCAATGTTGGAGAGATTTTCCGCAAAATGATTCCGCTGTGCCAGCGCGGCGTCCCTTGTCTGGTAAAGCGCAGTCACTGTTTTGTATATCTCATCCTGAAGCTTTGAAAATTCATCCTCAGAGGCATCCATGAGAAGCCCCTGACCGCCTGTATTGATCTTTTCCAGATAACTGATTAACCTTTTGATGCGGGCGTCCGACTTTTTCCGCCAATACACAAAAACACAAAAAAAGAAAGCACAGCCTGTCAGAAATCCCAGAAAACAGTAAAAGACCGCCGGGTCCACTATCTCAAAAAAGTAAAATCCCTCTCTCACGTTTCCTCCTCCATACGGTAACCAAAGCTTCTGATCGTCTTCAAACAGGAAGGCTGCCCCAGCTTTTCCCGCAGCCGCTTCATTGTCACCGTCAAAGTATTGTCATTGACATAGTTCCCGTTCGTATCCCATATTTGCGCTAACAGCCGTTCCCTTGTCACTGTCTTTCCTTTGTTCTGCAATAAGATGAGCAAAAGCTGATATTCCGCCTGACTCACCGTCACTTCCTCTCCTCCGCACAAGACCGCCATCCCTTCTGTGTCAACGCTGATCAAACCGCAGGTAAGATATCTGCCCTGCACGTTCCCCGCCCGGCGTAACAGCGCGGCTATACGGGAGTACAAAACTTCCAGCTCAAAGGGTTTTGTCACATAGTCGTCCGCTCCGTTCTCAAAACCCGAAACAATATCACGGGTATCGTCCCGTACCGTGAGAAAGATAAGAGGCAGCTCCCTCCACTTAGATCGTATCCATTTACAGAAGGAAGCTCCCTCCCCGTCAGGCATATTCCAGTCGATCAATACCAGATTAGGCGTATGGCGCTCCAACGCCTTCCTGCCCTCTTCCAATGTGCCAAACGGGAAAACCGAAAAGCCCTTCCCATTCAAATATTCCTTCACAGCCGCCGCGATCGTCTCGTCGTCTTCCAGATAAAAAATTTCGGTCATTTTTCGGCCCTCCTCTTTCAAATTTCTATACAAAATAAAAGAACCTCCAAATTTTTGATAACTCAGAGGCTCATTTGACACTGTCTTCGTTTCTAATTACACAAATTCTAATTCTTTTCCCTCAATAGAAATATGCTTCCCGGTTACACTTCAAACTGCACTTTCAGGAAGTTATAATCTATATTTTTAAAACAACTCCGAGTGCGTACCGGCACGGTAGAGCATCAATACCAAAACACTATCCATCACCTCATATATCAATAACCAATCCGGTTCCACATGGCACTCCCTGCATCCAGCATACTCACCGCTCAGGCTATGGTCACGATATTTTGGACTCAATTTTTTATCCTCTGCAATCGTACCGATTACCTCAAAAAGCTTACCAATATCTTTCCCCTGCCTTTTCGCCAATTTCAAATCCCGCTTAAACTGGGTGGTGAATTTCACTTCATACTTCATCCAGAGCCTCCTTTAAATTACTGAGGCTCTTATATCCTTTCACATTCGGGTCAACCGCAATTCGCCTTCCCTCTGCTATAGCAGCCAATGTCGTTTCATTCGGCATATTCAGCTTTAACGAAAAAGGTATACCGTTCTCCCGAATAGTCTGCCTTAAAAACATGTTTACTGCGGTGGTCATATTCAGGCCAAGTTCCGCAAAAATACTCTCTGCCGCTTCTTTTACTGTTTTATCCGTTCGTATATTCAAATTCGTTGTAGTTGCCATATTACATACCTCCTAATATAATGCAAAATCACAGTCTCTGTTTCAGTCTTAGAAGAATAAAAACAATTCTCGCAGTATGCTGCTTTCATTTATTATATGCAAATCGCTTCAAACTGTCAACACAATATACGCACAGCAAACGCATTTTTATCAAATGAACATACAATTAGAGTGAATACACCCACAACCTACTCGTTCAGTCCTCAGATCCTGTTGCACAATATATGTGATAGAACAATTTTAAATATTTATAAGCTATGATATAATGGTCGCAGGGTCAGCACCCTGCGACGCAAGAATTACTGCGTAATTCTTGTTGGCATCGCCAAAGATTACAGCTTCTGAGAATAAGATATAATAGGCGCAAAAGAAAAACAATATTGGAAAGGGGCCGCTCATGAATGACTCCCTGCGGGAAAGCCTCAGCTATTGGAGCTTATACAAAAAAATGCTCCATGTCAGAAAAGAGATAAAACCGCAGGCCGTATCCTTTGGCACTGACAAACAGCAGTATTTTTTATATTATGAACCGAAAAACAGGACAAGCGACAAGGTAATTGTCTGGGTGCACGGCGGCGGCTGGAATGCCGGATCACCGAAACAGTTCGATTTTGTGGGGCAGTGTGCCGCCAAAAACGGATTTCGTTTTTTCTCTCTCGGCTACCGGCTGTCTCCCAAACATAAATATCCCTGTCAGCTCGAGGACGTGTGCCGGGGCTATCAGGCGGCAGTCTCCTTTTTGCAGAAAAAAGGCATCGACACCACAAAGATCATTGTCTCCGGCCCCTCCGCCGGGGCTCATTTATCCTCCATACTCTGCTACGGCAAAAAAGTGCAGGAACAGTACGGCGTTGATATCTCTCCCGTGATAGGGTTTGTCGGGTCGGGCGGCCCCTACCGCTTTTCCGAAAAAGACTCCCTTTCCGTAAGGCTTCTGCTGAGCCAGTTGTTTGCAAAGGGTTATGACAGGACGCAGGGCGAGCCGTGCGCCCTGATGGCAAAAAGCCATATTCCCATGCTGCTGATCCAGAGTAGGCACGACGGACTGATCTCCTACTCCTGCGCGGAACGTTTTTTTGATAAAGCGAAAAGTCTGGGAATCCCCTGCGAACTCTATTCCGTTGTGGATCAGAAAAACACGCACTCGTGGTACACGGCGGGCATGTTTCTGGAAACGAGGGAGACGAATCAGGGATTGGATAAATTTTTTACCTGGATTGAACAGATAGCATGAAAAGCAAAGGAGGATAAAAAATGCCATACACATTTCAAGCAGTAAAAGACATGGACCAATTAGTGGGAAGCAGTAAAATCTGTAATTTGATTGAAAGCTTCACAGATTGTGAAAATCAATTTTCTATTCTATGCGGTAAAATCAAAGCCTTATTTGGTCAACCCGTTTATCAGACAGAAAATATGGAGGATCTTTTTTCCTACTGTATTTTGGCCACCTCGGAGGAAGGGGACGAAGTTGACTTAGACATTTACTGTGCAGGCTCAGGTCCCGCAGTTGGCGGTATGTCGGATGAAAAATCCAGAAAGGCGGCAAAAGCTTTGGTGGATTATATCTGGCAGGCAGAACCGGTTGACTATGCCATTAAGGCTTACTACTTAGACGGACAAACTGCCCTTTCATTCGGAATCAAGGATGGCGTTCCCTATTATAATGAAACAGAGTTAAATCTTTCGGAAAAAGAATTTAGAGAACTGTATGAACGTTTATCATAAAACCGGACAAAAACAGAATAGATCTAAAACATGGATTATCACCGCCCTTACAATGATTCTCGTTCTGACTTTTGCCATCCTGACCGGCTGTGCCAAAAACAGTGAGCCGATCTCCCGGACCGGCTTTTATTTCGACACCGTGATTCAGATTACGTTATACGATACGGTGGATGAAACCATTCTGGACGGGTGCTTTGCGTTGGCGGAAAAATATGAAAATCTGTTCAGCGCCACCAAGGAAGGTTCGGATGTGTGGAAAATCAATCACGCAGGGGGCGAAACCGTCACGGTATCGGAGGAGACGGTTACGCTTCTTACTACAGCGACAGACTATGCCAATGCGACGGAAGGGGCCATAGACCCCACCATCCGCCCGGTCAGCGAACTCTGGGACTTTGGCTCTGATGGCGATCCCCGTGTGCCGGAGGACGCCGCCATCAAGACGGCGCTCTCCCATGTCTCCTATGACCATATCCGATTTGGCACTGCTCCCTCTGACGAAACCGGCGAGCCTGTCTTGCGAACCGTCACCCTGACAGACCCGGAGGCCGCTGTCGACCTTGGCTTCATCGCCAAAGGCTATATCGCCGACAAAATGAAGGAATATCTGCTCTCGCAGGGCGTCACAAGCGCCTGCATCAGTCTTGGCGGCAATGTGCTTGCCATCGGTGAAAAGCCGGACGGCGCCCCCTTCCGCATCGGCATTCAGGAGCCTTTCGCCGAGGATGGAACTACTATCGACACTGTAGAAATCAGAGATACCTCCGTGGTGACCTCCGGGATCTACGAGCGGTGTTTTTATGAGGACGGCGTTTTCTATCACCATGTCCTCGACACCTCCACCGGATATCCTGTAGACAACGAACTGGCAAGCGTGACCATTATCTGTGATTCCTCCACAAGGGCGGATGCCCTCTCCACCTCCTGCCTCTGCCTCGGGCTTGACAAGGGGCGTAAATTCCTTGAGGCAGAAAAGGATGTGGCATACCTTTTCATCACAAAAGACGGCACGCAGTACGCTTCCGAAAATTTCTTACACGAACCCCATTAGCACCGTTCCTTGTTTTTGTGCATTGCACGAATTATAGTAATCTTATGTCCGCATCCGTCTCGCCCAACCCCGAACGGCAGGCATCAGGCACAAAATACCGATCACAAACGGCACCCAAATCAGCAGATAAGGCGACCAGATATACCGCCCGAACAGATGGAAGGTATTGGTGCGGAAAATGTCCGCCCCGCTCCCCACCAACGGCAAAAGATCAAACGCTTTCGACAGCGGGACGGGCACGCTGTTATGTATGGCTGTCGGCACATATACCACCGCCAGGCTGAGAAGAAGCGCCAGTACCTGACTTTTACAACAGGCCGAAATCAGCATGACAACGCCCGCAAATCCCACCGCGCCGAGCAGAGTAAAAGCAAACTCATAGAGTTCCGCCTGTAGCATATTCATAGGCGCAATCGCAATCATTTTGATTGTCTGAATGGGCATATCCCAACCTTCTGTTCCCAGATAAACAAGCTGCAATGTGACTGTCCCCACGGCCACGATCATGAAAAGTTCCAGCGCAAAGGAAACCCCCGTAAGAATTTTGGCAGCTGCAAGCTTTTTCCAACCGTTTCTCGTCGTCAAGATAAGCGGGCTTGTATTGTCGTGCCACTCCCCGGCAAACAGGGAGGACAGGACAATGGTGAGAAACAGCGCCATAACGATTCCCAATCCGGATACCGTATTGCCGAGAACATTAGACCAACCCTCCACCCATTTCCACGAAAAAGGTTCCTGCACCTTTTCATTGATCTGCAGAAGATATGCCCTCTCCTCGCCTGTCTGTCCGCTTACATCAAGAAAGGTATGAAGCGCCTTTTCTCTTCTCCCATAAAGCCCGGTGAGTTTTTCAGGCTCCACATAGCAGCTCATGATCATAACGTAGCGCATTTCTTCCTGTTCCAATTCCGGATAGAGTGTTCTGAGCATGCTGTCCACAGTCTCCCATCCCGAATTTCGGTATGCCTTACGGGTCTCTATCTTCTCCGTTCCCTGCGTTTCTTTTTCTTTCTTCAGCGCTACGCGAAGACGCTGATAATCCCTGACCCACTCCTGCAATGTCTCGTCTGTCAGCTCCCCGTATTTATGAAAATAAGCCTGACAGTCCCTGATGTTCTCGTAGCCGTCAAAGTTTCTGTCTCCTATATTTTCCATATCGTCTTTCCCACTCCCGAAGACAAACCACTGGTAGACCAGAAAGCTTCCGAATACCACACAGTAAAAAAAGCATAACAGGACACAGATTCTGGTGCTGTTTTTCCTCCACAGTTTTTTATGTTCCAGTCTGAACAATTCCATTTTAAAATTCCTCCTTGAAGTCATACAAATAGATGTCTTCCAACTTGGCTTCGCAGGGCACCGCCTCGTCGGAAGGCCTGCTGTCGGAAAGAATGCGCAGAACCGCCTTCCCGCCCTCATGCCGCAGGTTCGCGACCGCCGCCTTTTTCTGCCAGTGCTTTACCTCCGACGGGTCAACCGCCAGCTCCCAAACCTTTCCCTCCGCTCTTTTCGTCAATTCCGAAACCGTTCCCGAAGAAATCAGCTTTCCCTTTCTCATTAACAGCACCTCGTCCGCAATGGCTTCTATATCCGACACGATATGGGTAGACAAAATGACGATCCGGTCCTTTGCATAATCGGAAATCATATTGCGGAAGCGCACTCTCTCCCTCGGATCCAGTCCTGCTGTCGGCTCATCCAATATTAAAATTTTCGGATGATTCAGAAGCGCCTGTGCGATTCCCACCCGCTGCTTCATGCCTCCTGAAAAGGTTTTAACCTTTCTGGAAGCCGCCTCGTCCAGTCCGACGGCCTCCAAAAGCTCCTTTGTCCGTTTCCGCGCCTCGCCTCGCGGAATCCCTTTCAGCGCCGCAATATAAAGCAGAAATTCCTTCGCCGTATAGTTCGGATAATACCCAAAATCCTGCGGCAGATACCCCAGCAAATCCCTGTAATCTGCCCCCATAGAGACCACTTCCCTGCCATCCAAAAGCACCTCTCCCGATGTAGATTCCAGAATAGCGCACAGCATACGCATAAGCGTGGTCTTTCCCGCGCCATTTGCGCCCAGCAGGCCGTATACCCCCGGCTTAAAAACCGTGCTGACACAGTCCACTGCAATTTTCCTTCCGTAATGTTTTGTCAAACGGTCAACCGATAATTCCATCCCATTTTCCCTCCCGCTTTTTCTCCATCATAAACTCAATTTCCCTGCCGAAAAATCCGGCGAAGACGATAAACAACAGCAACCACAAACCCGTCGCAGAAATTTCATAAACCGGCGGCATCACGCTTGCCGATATTCCCCAGGCCACGCAGAAACCGATTGTCGCCGCTGCGCAAACCGAAAGCCGTTCCTTCTTACGCTGTCTGATTAACCGCAATATGGTTGTCATACAGACCAGATACGGCACCAATCCGTACAAAATCATCTGCCCGATTTCCTCGCCCGGCTGCCGCAGATACATGGCCAAACCTAAAACCACTGTGATGCCTACCAGATTTGCAGCTCCTGCAAGAATCAGCTTGGCAAGCGTGATTTCCATTCCCGACGCCCTTGTCACCGCCTCCATTTCTTCCATTTTGTAAAATCGGCTTCGAAGCAGCGCCGGCATAACGGTGAGCGCAAACAGTGGCGTAAAAGCGGGAAGGTATCGCGATACCTCTTTCATGATCCCAATCTGTAAGCAAATCAGAAGCAATACACCCGCCTGTAGGCCAAAGATCGACAGCCCCTCAAACCGAAAAACATCCGATAAGAACTGCCGGAAACCGGTTCGCTCTTCTATAGGGCTTTCCGCCTGTTCCCGCATGATTTTCCTGCACTGCGTTATGGTTTCCTCCTTTTTTTCGGGCCGCGCCGCCGCTCCCCGCCTCAAAGAACCTTGCAGATATGTTTTCAATTCTCTATCTTTCATCCCCAAACTCCTTCTTCATCAGCCGCAATCCGTTTCTGACCCGGCTCTGTGCCGTCCGCATACTGCATCCCATCACTTTTGCAATTTCCGAAAACCCAAGCTCCTGACCGAACCGAAGAACGACCGCTTCCCTCTGCTCGTCCGACAAAACGCCAAGCAGACGCCGAATCTCCTCCCGATTCTCCGCCTGTACAATTTCGTTTTTTCCGCCTGCAATCTCTCCCGCATCCTCCAGAGAATAAAAGGGGCTTTTTCTGCTCTCGTCAATACACAGGCGATTTGCGATTGTATAAAGATAGGCTTTAAACTTATTTCTGGCCCTGTACTCCGGCAGATTCCGAAACAGCTTAAAAAAGGTTTCCTGCGTCAGGTCCTCCGCTTTTTCCGGGGCGGTGCAATGCCAGCTGCAATACCGCCGGATAGCGTCATAATAGCGGTCAATCAGTTCTTCTGCCGCAGTCTCGTCCCCCGCTTTTATCCTGTCAATCAGTTCGTCGTCGCTCACATGCCCGCCTCCTTTCCCATCAGATGCGCATCTGTATATTATAACGGTGCAGACTGCCAAAAGGATCAATTTTTCCATAAAAAAAGCAATCCGCTTCTATTTGCGAATTGCCGCATTATCTTTATCACTTCTGTTACAGGTCTATCCAGTCCGGTTCTTCCCCCTCGTAAGCCGCAAGATCAGCCTCGTTCTCCTCCGTAAAACGTCTGGCTTCCATAGGCTGTCCGTCTGTAGTATAAGAATAAAATGTCATTTCAAAGCCGTCATAATCCTGCATTTCCCAAACGAGGCCATAATCATACACTCCGAAATCAATACTTCTTGTATGCGACTCGAATACATCAAAACAAACCAATTCATCATCACAAATTCCCAAAATATACATCAATTCACTTGTCTCGGAGCTCATTTTAAAAATAAGCTCCGGATTGTCATCATTATTTACATCCACATAGGCATACTTTTTCTTAGCGTCTTCAAATTCGGATTCATAATTTTTTTCATCCATAACGGTCAGATTCATGCCTTCCACATAGGGATTTGCCACACTGGTTTCATTACGCAGGAAGGCTTCATACTGCGCATTCTGAGCCTCATCCGTATCGTCGATATTTTCAATGACAAGGCTCACCTTATCTTTCTGCGACTCTTCTACAGCCTCCTGCCCGCATGCGGATAGCACAAGCATGACCGCCCCTGCCGCCATCACTGTTTTCCTTTTTTTCATCAGCATATTCCTCCCCTTTTTGTAATACGTTATCTTTTATATCACAACAGGAATGGCCCGTCAATACTGCTTACAGAAACGATTTCCGGTTTGCCCAAACGCCTCATTTCAATCATCATCCAAGTTTCAATCTAGACACAAAGAAAAAGGCGTGTGAAATACCACACGCCATAGGTTCAGGACATACTGCCTTCCCCACCCATAAGTCTTGTCATCTCTTCGATCCGTTCAATCGGAAACGGTGATGACGTAAGCGGCTTCATCGCAATGGACATGAGCTTCATAGGATTATCGTCCGCCGCAATTCGGTTAGAGCTCATTTGGCCGCACTGGCGGCAGCGATGTATAATCGCCCATTCCCCATTTTTTCTGACCCAGACTGCCACTGGCTCCATATAACCACCGCAGTCCGAAGCTCGGTCTCCCGGCTCTATGTCCACGTGTAAACTGGTCAGGCAGTTCGGACAGTGATTTCTGTGCCTGCTGCCCGCGCCATCCGGTATCACCTGCCGCCCGCAGACCTTACACACGAAAATTTCCCCGCAGGCATGGTTTTTGTAATACCCCTTTTCAAATGTCTTTCTTTTATTTTCTCTATTCAATTTTATTCCCTCCTACCTAAATCAACATTTCTCCATAGGAGGACTTATTTGCATTTCTCTGAGAATCCTCTGTATGCTCTTTTCCGTCAGATAATATCGCAGCGCCAGTTCCTTCGTGGAAACGCCTTTCTGATACTGTTCCAAAATCTGTTCATTTCTGATTCGCAGCTTCTCGTTCACACCCGTGGATGAGCCCCATCGTTTTCTGCACTCCTTTTTCTTAGGCACGTAGATGGCTTCGCCGCTCACATACGTCTGTAATATCTCAAGAATATTTTCCGGCAGAATGTCGTCTGCCCGTCTATAGCTCATAGCCGCCTCCTAATCCATTTATTTTAGGAAACGCAATGGCTATCACAATTTAAGTTTGAAATGTCATAGCCATTGCTATGATACCGTAGCCTTCTTCATCAAACGTTTCACTCCTTTCCAGCTTCAAAACGGAAACGATCCGTCTTTTTTGGTTTCATACGATTTTATTTTACATGGCAATATGAGAAAAGACAACCTCGCAAAAAGTTGGAAAAATTTTTATTCCAACAACTCTTTCGCCGCCTTATAAGCCTCCACTGTCATCCCGAGCCCCTCGCAGGCCCTCTCCAAATCTACATGAAAGTTCTTCATGGCATTATCTACATTGAAAAGCAAAATGCGCGCAGTCTCCTTCCGTCCCTGCTCCATGCCTTTTTCCATGCCTTTCCTAAGCTCCCACTCCTCCGCGTCACCTAATTGGCGGTAATAATCATCAAGAGCCTCCAACTGCATCCGTGCCTTTTCATCCGCTGTCAATTCTTTATAGGTAAATACACACTCTTTAATTGCATCATCCTTTTCCGCCAACATTCGCATCTCCTCCCAAGTCTGCGCCTTAAAAAGCTGCGCCCAGCGATAAAGTTCCGGCCATTTCTTTTCATCTTCCTTGTTTCCCAACTGGTTTAATTGTAGCACACGGATTGACAGTTTGTCACTATATTTATGTGCGGTATCTAAATTATAAAAAAAGTAGTCCAGATATAGTTTTTTCGGAAAATTTTTGGGCGTAAAATCAAGTATTCCGATATGTATCGTTTCTTTCGCTTCCAGATACTTTTCTCCCTTTTCCAACTGGTCAAACGCCCTGCAAAGATATGTCAGAGACCTCTCCGGCCAGTTTCCCTTATCAATAACCTGCATCTCAATATCCAAAATTCGGCTGTCATTTAGTTCCAGCTTTAAATCCAGCATCATTACTTTATTGTCTATTATGCCGCCAATTTCAATGGGATTTACGATTCTGATCGACGCAATCTCCTCCATCTTCATATGAAGCAAAGCACATAGCAGTCCCTTTAATGCCGTCTGATTTCTTTGCAGAACAGCTTTAAACATAAAATCATTCGTCAACGGGTACTTCAATTTTCCTACATGGTGTTCCAATCCATCCCTTTCCTCTGCAACATTGTCGTTTTTTGCCTCTTTTCTCAATACAATCCTCTCTTTCCAGAGGCTGATATTCCGACCATGTAACATACTTTTCCCCATGCCGCCAACAAAAGCCTCTTCTTCTGTTCTCAGTTACTCTCGGAATCTTTGAGCGAAATGCTCTTTTTGATGCCCATCGGCAAAAGATAAAAAAAGATGTTCCGAATGATATCAGAATAACACATCCGGAAAGACCTTGCAAGCCTGCCTTGGAATACATACAACATTTCAAATATTTCTTGCATATATTATAATTTTATACTATTATAAAATTATAACAAAAGGAGTATTACAAACATGTCTTTATCATTTGGTATTTTAGGATTTTTAAACTATGGGCCTATGAGCGGATATGACTTAATCAAAGCATTTGAATCCTCTCTCCAATTTTTCTGGCACGCCCAAAGCAGCCACATTTATCTGGAATTAAAAAAGCTGGAAAAGAAAGGCTATATTTCCGGAGAAACTATCGTCCAGTCAGACCGCCCGAACAAAAAGATTTTTTCCATTACCGAAACGGGTAAACAAGCGTTTATGAGCTGGCTTGCCGAGGGAGCCGGAGAAGACGCCACACAATTTAAAAGCGCCTTTCTCATGAAAGTCTTTTTTGGCGGTAATATGCCTCCTGCGCAGAGTGCCGCCATGTTAAGGAAATTCAAAAAAGACTGTGAAACCTATTTGGAAAAAATGGGTTCTACCCCTGAAAGCATAGAAAATTATGGTTCTAATAAGGAAAATTATCAGACCATGTACTGGCAGTTTACGGTAGATTTCGGTTATGGATTTATCAAAAACTGTATCGAATGGGCGGACCGCTGTATTGAAAAACTGGAAAACTGTAAAGAACCGTAACCGGGAGGAACAGAATGAAAAAATACATTTTGCCGCTTATTATGCTGTCCATATTTGAAACCGTTGCCGTCGCGTTATGGCTGACACAGAATAATATCTTTTACCTGTTCAATTTTAGCTATATCGGAATCTCTATTTCCTTGGGGGTATTTCTCTACATCAGGAAATACAAATATGCCCGCAGGGTCACACAGCTTTTAGTCGGGCTTTATATGTTGGTTTATCTGGGCCTTATCTGCGGCGAAAATATGCAGATTGAGGGATTTTGGTACTATCTTTTCACCGGTACGTTTGAAGCCGCAACCATCCATTATGCGGTTGCGAAAATTTTCGGGCCTCTGCTGTTTGGCCGGGGCTGGTGCGGATATGCCTGTTGGACGGCAATGGTGCTTGATTTTCTCCCGTACAAAGTTTCTGAAACACCGCGAAAAAAGATCGGCTGGATTCGGTATCTTACATTTTTCGTTTCTCTTGTATTTGTTTCCGCACTGTTCCTTGCCCATGTGGGTAATCTGGAAAAAATTATGTTTTGGTCCTTTATCGCGGGAAATGTTTTATATTACGCCGTCGGAATCATACTGGCTTTTGCCTTTAAGGACAACCGTGCCTTTTGTAAATACATATGCCCTGTCACCATCTTTTTAAAACCCATGAGTTATTTTTCCCTGCTTCGGATCACATGTGACCAAAACAAATGCGTCTCCTGTGGAAAATGCAAAAAAGTGTGCCCCATGGAAGTAGATGTTACGGATAATTCCCGAAACCGAAAGAATGGCACAGAGTGTATTCTTTGCTTTGAATGCGCGAAAAACTGCCCGAAAGGTGCGTTATAATTTATGGTTTCCGCACCAGATACAGGGGAATCGTATCTACAATAACCATCCTGTCCCCATAATGATGAAACGCTTCCCGGATGCCTGTATAAAATCTGGTCTTATACGGCTCCTCCAGCGTGATATGTTCACAGTGCGTACTAATCCATGAAATATAAGCGTCTGTGTCGACTGTCCTCTCACATTTCCACTCCTTATATATCAGATCGGTAAAACCGTAATGCAGCGCATTTTTATAATCCATCCTGCACTGGTAGCTCTGCTTTACCCGAAAATGCTTCTCATAAACCTTATCAATTTCCGCGCGCAAACTCGGATTCCGGCTTGTCTCGTCCGACTGCGTCATAAACATCGCCAGATAACCGCCGGGCTTTAGCATCTGAAACGTTTTTGTAAAGGCAATTTCTTCCGAAATCCACTGTATCGTAGCCGCAGAATAGACAAGATCATAGAGATTCTCCTCAAATTCCCATGTTTCAAAATCAGCGTTTATCACATGAAAATTCGGATAAGAAGAAAACTTCTGCTTCAAAAAAGAGGTAAAGTTTTCTCCCAACTCAATTGCAGTATAGTCACACCCCGTTTTCAGGATCGGCTCTGTAGCCTGTCCTGTTCCGGGACCGATCTCAAGCACTTTCTTTTCAGGGCCAAGCCCGCAAACCGATGCTAATTCCTGAAACACCTCTTCCCGGTATCTGGGCCTGTACTTTTCAAAATTTTCAGGGATTCGGTCAAATGTTTTGCGAAAATCCACTCTAATCCTCCTCCCAATATACCTGCCAATATTCTCGATACGCAGAATAAATTGTGTACTGCGTTCCATCCTCCAAGTCGATCACCCGATAATAGCAATACTCATCGTCCGTCATGCCGCTCCCACTCCAGTTCCACTGCTCTTCATAAAATAGCAGATAGTTTTCATCCGGCGAAAATGCTAACTCCTCCCCGTGGTACATCACGTCAATTCGCTTCTGAATCTCACCCTCCGCATTTCCCAGAAATACCGCGGCTTCCTCCCAGTCGTACCAAGCCACCAGTTCACCGGATGCCGTAACGTCGTAAACGCTCGTATCCAGCCATGAAACAGGCGGCGGTTTCTCCTCCGGACTTTCCTCGCACTGCCCCACAGACTTAAGCCCCAAGGCATATCTCTTGTAAACTTTACCGCTCCAAGCATTCCGAAATCTGATTTGCTCTGCCGCCTGCACTTTGCGGTATTCCTGCGAAAAATTCAAATGCAGGGATATCCTGAGAAAGGCGGCAAAAAGAAGGCCTGCCATAATTATTGCAATCAATACAATGAGCAATGATGGCAGGCCTACAAGCAGTAGACCTATTTTTATTATGAATGATTTTTTAACAACATTTGTTCTTTTCACATTTCATATCCTGCTCATTGCTCAAAAACACTTTTCAGCAATCCTTCTGATAAGCATACTATATTTCCTCTCGTTATCCCTATCCTCTTTCAATTATTAAAATGTGGCTTGCTGATTTTCGGTTGTTACTCTTACTTATCTCTATAATGAGAACCACATTGGACAATCTTTATCGTATTATCTTCTATCCGATAAACAATACGATTCGCATCATCTATCCGCCGGCTCCAATAAGCTGCCAAATCGCCACTTAACCTTTCCGGCTTTCCTATTCCATCATATCCATTCCGATCAATATCCTTCAGTAACTGAAGAATCCGCCTTAACGTTTTCTTGTCCTGCTTCATCCAATATTCAAAATCTTCCCATGCCGCATCTGACCAAGACTTAATCATCAAAATCCACCTCATGTACTGTACCGCCTGTAGCTTCCATTTGCGCCACCGACTCTTTAAGTCTAGTCATATTTTCCTGTGAATAAAAAGGATCTACAGATACTTCAAATGGTATCCTCTTTTCTCTCCCCAACTTTTTTAGGTAAATGTTAATAGCTGTTGATAAAGACATGCCTATATCGGCACAAGCCTGTTCTGCCTTTTTCTTTACATCATCTTCTATTCGCAAACTAATTTGAGCCATAATACCACCTCTTTCTTTTATGATACTTCTAACATACCTCATCCCAAAGCATTTGTAAAGCATTTTGCTATACAGAATCCTAAAATAATAAAAGATAAATACAGCAGGCAATCCTATGGACTACCTGCCATATATCGTAATCTGTATACAATTTCCCCATTCAAACGCAATACATTCCGCCGTACAGCATATCCTTATATCTTCGCCTTCCCTGCCAGCACATTCCTGTAATCCTCCAGATTCTTTGCCAGAAGTGCAGGCGTATCCAGACTGTAGGGACAATGACTCTTACACTGGTTGCAGTGCAGGCATTCCTCGATCTTCCCCATCTTTTCCTGCCACTCTTCCCCCAGATACCCCGCCGAAGGCGCTCTGCGAAGAAGCAGAGACATTCTTGCACAGGTATTGATCTCAATTCCCACCGGACAGGGCATACAATAACCGCAGCCCCGGCAGAACTCGCCCAGAAGCTCCTCCCTGTCCTTTTTGATAATGGCCGCAAGCTCTTCCGTCATGGCAGGCGGATTGTCTATATAGGACAAAAACTCGTCAAGCTCCCTCTCCCTCTGCACGCCCCAGATCGGCAGTACATTATCATACTGCGCCAGATACGCGTAAGCCGCCGCAGAATTGGTAATCAGGCCGCCGGAAAGAGCCTTCATGGCGATAAAGCCCATATCCGCCGCCTTGCACTTCTCCACCAGTTCGATATCCTTATCCGTGGCCAGATAGCAGAACGGGAACTGCAACGTCTCATACAGCCCGCTGTCAATGGCTTCATGCGCCACTGCAAGACGATGGTTGGTAATACCGATATGCCTGATCTTTCCCTGTTCCTTCGCCTTGAGCGCCGCATCATAGAGACCGCTCTCATCCCCCGGTTTCGGGCAGAAAGCCGGATTGTGGAACTGATAGATATCAATATAATCTGTCTTTAAATTGGCAAGACTGGTCTCTAAGTCCTTCCAGAACCCCTCCGCATTCTGCGAACCGGTCTTCGTGGCGATAAACACCTCCTTGCGCATTCCCTCAAAAGCAAGCCCCACCTTATGCTCACTGTCAGAGTACCAGCGCGCCGTATCAAAAAAGGTAATGCCGTTCTCGTAGGCTTTCCGCAGAAGCTTTACCGCCTCCTCGTCGCTGATCCGCTGAATCGGCAACGCCCCGAAAGCGTTCTTATTCGTTGTAATGCCAGTCTTTCCTAACGTCACTGTTATTTTACCCATCTGCACCTCCACCGTCTGTCATGATTATTTTATTACACAATCACCTTCTTCGGGCACTTCTCCTTACACGTCCCGCACCCGGTACACTTCTCCTGATCAATCACCGCATGGAAATCCTCGATCACAATCGCATCCGCCGGACAGTTTTTCTTACAAAGCTGGCAGGCGATACAACCCACGTCGCAGGCCTTCATCGTCACAGGGCCTTTCTCCTTGGAGCTGCAGGCCACCACATGCTTCGCGTCATAGGGAATCAACTCGATCAGGTGCTTCGGACAGGCAACCACACACTTGCCGCAGGCTTTGCAGGCTTCCTTATCCACCACAGCTACGCCGTTTACCACATGAATGGCGTCAAAAGGACAGGCCTTCACACAGCTTCCGAAACCAACACAGCCGTCGTTACAGGCTTTCGGCCCGCCGTTTGGCACAAAGGCGATCATCGCGCAGTCCTCCACACCCGTATAATCATAGTCCACCCGGGTGCGCTCCTTATCTCCCCGGCATTTCACAAAGGCCACCATGCGCACACTCTCGCCGGCCTCCACACCCATAATCTGAGCCACCTGTGCGCCGACCTTCTCGCCACCCACCGGACAGGCGTTCGTGGGCGCCTCGCCCCTCACAATCGCCGCCGCCAGACCGGAGCATCCCGCGTAGCCGCAGCCGCCGCAGTTATTTCCGGGAAGAACGCCCAAAATAGCCTCCTCCCTCTCGTCTACATCCACTTTAAACTTAATACCGGCCACGCCGAGAAACAGCCCCACAAAGAGCCCAACCGCTCCCACGATCCCCGTAGCCATCAAAATTCCCGCTATATCCATATTTCCCTCTCCAATCTGTTAGAGTAATCCCGAAAATCCGCAGAACGCAATCGCCATAAGTCCCGCCGTCACCAGAACGATCGGCATCCCCTTGAAGGATTCCGGTATCTCGTTGTAGGTCAGCTTCTCGCGGATACCCGCCAGAATCACAATAGAAATCGTGAAGCCGACCGCCGTTGCAAATCCATTAACCACACCGGTCAATATTCCATAATTCTTCTGCACATTGGTCAGCGCCACACCGAGCACCGCGCAGTTGGTGGTAATCAACGGCAGATACACGCCCAGCGACTGATACAGCCCCGGAATATATTTCTTTAAAAACATTTCCACAAACTGCACCAACGCCGCAATCACCAGAATAAACACAATGGTCTGTAAGTAGGCGATATCAAAGGGAACCAGAATAAACTGGTAAATCGCTCCCGCCACCGCCGATGCCAGCGTAATAACAAAGATAACCGCCACGCCCATGCCGGTCGCCGTCTCCGTCTTCTTGGACACCCCAAGGAACGGGCACAACCCTAAAAACTGGCTCAAAACTACATTGTTGACAAGCGAGGACGCGATTAAAATCACAAGCAATTCCTGTATCATTTCTTATCCCCCTCTCCCGCTTTTTCATCATATAATCTGTGGGTACAGCCGCTGTCGGAACAGTTCATGCAGTCCGAATTGCAGCCGGACTGAATCTTAGACATATCTTTTCCTTTTTTCTCGCCGGCGATCTTTACCTTGTTTTGGATCGCCGTCAGGGTCGCTAACACGAAGAACGCGCCGGGCGCCATGATAAAGATGCTGACCGGAACGTAGCTGTCCGGCATAATATGGATACCGAAAATTTCACCCGCACCCAAAAGCTCCCTCACCGCGCCGATACAGGTCAACGCCACGGAGAAGCCCAGTCCCATACCGATCCCGTCAAACAGGGAAGGAATCACAGGATTTTTGTAAGCATATGCCTCCGCACGCCCGAGGATAATACAGTTTACTACGATCAGCGGAATATAAATGCCGAGAGCGTCGTAGAGGAAGGGAATAAATCCCTGTAACAGCAGCTCCACCATCGTCACAAAGGAGGCGATGATGACAATAAACGCCGGGATTCTTACCTTATCCGGAATGATATTCCGAAGAAGGGAAATGAAAACATTGCTCAGCGCAAGAACCACCATCGTCGTAAGTCCCATGCCAAGTCCGTTGATTGCCGAGGTGGTCACCGCCAGTGTGGGACACATGCCCAGCATCAGGACGAAGGTCGGGTTTTCCCTGACAATACCGTTTACAAGACGTTCTTTTACACTATTCATTTGCACTACCTCCTCCCAACACTGTCTGGAAATAGTATAATCCTGCATTGACTCCGTTGGTCACCGCGTTCGTGGTAATCGTCGCGCCGGAAATCGCGTCAATCTGATCATCAGCGGTCGCGCCGCTCTTGGTGTACACAAACTTTTCCACCTGTTTGCCTGCAAACTGGGGCTTTAACACCTCGTCGGCCCGCATACCGAGACCCGCCGTCTCGGAAATCGCGAGAATCGAAATGCCGTTTACGGTTCCGTCCATACGCACGCCGATGGAAAACTGGATATCTCCGCCGTAGCCTTCCTTTGTCGTCACTGTAATCACATAGCCAAGCAGTTCGCCGGAAGCGTCTTTTGCTTCCATCACTTCATCGATGCTCTCCTGCGCATACCCCTCAACCGCCATCGTTTCCACACCTATCAGTGCAAACGAAGCCGCGTCTGCAAACACCTCCTGACACGCCTCCTGCTTTGCTTTCGCCTCCTGTTCGGCGATGGGCTCCTTGGTCACCTGATAAACCACTCCGAGAAGCAGACCGGCAATCACTGTGATCGCCAGAAGGATTCCCGTATTCTTCATCATTTCTTTCATGCCTTCTCTCCTCCTTTACCAAATGCTTTCGGAAGAGTGATCTTCTCAATCAACGGCACAAGCAGATTGCCGATGATGATCGCATAAGACACTCCCTCCGCGGAGGGGCCAAAAATACGGAATATCCCTGTCAGAATACCGAGTAAAATGCCGTACAGATACTGGCCGTTTTTTGTGATCGGCCTGGTCACGTAGTCCGTCGCCATAAAGAACGCGCCGAGCATCAGGCCGCCGCCGGAAAGATGGGCGGATATGTAAGGCCAATTTAATCCATGCGCCCCGAAAATACTCACGAAAATCGCCAACGTCACAATATAGGTGCCCGGGATCCGAAGATCTATAATCCCGAAAAGAATCAAAATGCAGGCGCCGATCACAATGGCAATCATGGAAGTCTCCCCGATCGTACCCGCCGTGCGGCCGACTACCATATCCAGAATATTGACAGCCTCGCCGCTCTTTAAGTTTGCAAGGGGCGTCGCCCCCGTGTACGCATCGCAGTCAAAATTTGTCATGATGGAGGTAAAGGAAATCAACAGAAAACACCGCGCGCCCAGCGCCGGATTCATAAAGTTCTGCCCCAGCCCTCCAAACAGCATCTTGACCACCAGAATCGCGAACACGCCGCCTACCACGCCAATCCACCATGGCGCGGACACTGGCAGGTTCAGGGCCAGAAGCAGGCCTGTCACCACCGCCGAAAAATCTCCTATGGTCACCTTTTTCTTACAAATCTTCTCAAACAAAAACTCTGTCAGCACCGTGGAAGCCACCGTCACAAGAATCAAAAGCAGTGCCTTCGGTCCGAAATTGTAGATACCAAATCCCGCCGCCGGAAGAAGGGCGATCACCACAGTCATCATGATGCCAGCGGTGGTGGACTTCGATCTGACATGAGGATTTGACGATACCTTCAATAATTCACTCATCTCTACAGTCTATGCTCCTTTCCTCGTAACTATTTTTTCTTCTTGGCAAGCAGAAGCTTGCGCATGGATTTGATGTTCTGCGTCAAAGGCCGCTTGGCCGGACAAATAAAGCTGCAACAGCCGCACTCACAGCATTCCATACCGTCATGGGAAAGGAATGTCTCCTCATCGCCATGGGCTGCGGCAACCGCCAAAATCTTCGGCACCACACGCCCCGGACAAACCTCTACGCAGCGGCCGCAGTTAATACAAGGACTCGGCTCCATCTGTGACACCTCATCCTCGGTCAGACATAAAAGAGCAGAAGCCGTCTTGGTGGTAGGCACATCCAGTCCGAAGAGGGCAAACCCCATCATCGGCCCTCCCGACACCACCTTCACAGGCTCCTGTTTAAAGCCGCCCGCTTCCTCCACCAGCTCATGGTAATTGGTGCCGATCCGCACCAAAAAGTTTTGCGGGTTTGCGATGGCGTCGCCGGTCACCGTGACGATGCGGTTCATCAGAGGCTTTCCCTCAATCACCGCGTGATAGATCGCGACCACCGTATCCACATTGTTGACCACACAGCCCGCGTCTGCGGGAAGCATAGAGGAATTGATCGCCCGTCCCGTAGTCGCATAGATAATCTGCCGCTCCGCGCCCTGCGGATACTTTGTCTTAAGCTCCTTGACACTGATGCGCGGCTCGTCTTTTACCAGCTCTTTTAATTTTTCAATACAATCCGGTTTATTGTCCTCCACCGCCAAAATCCCTCTGGCATTGTCAAACAGCTGTAGGGAAACTTTCAGTCCTCCCACAAGCTTCTCCGGCTCCTCCAGCATCCTGCGGTAATCGGAAGTCAGATATGGCTCGCACTCCGCACAGTTTGCAATCACATAATCAATTTTCTCCGGCTCCTTGGGGGAAAGCTTGATAAAGGTGGGAAAACCCGCGCCTCCCATGCCCACGATACCGGCCTCTTTCACACACTCTATGATCTCCTCTTTCGTCATTTCCTCAAGAGGTTTTCTTTTCGGATATTCCACTTCCTCGTAAAGGCCGTCGTTTTCGACGATAATACTCATCACACTGTCGCCTGTCACAACACGCCTTGGCTCAATTGCTTTCACCGTACCCGATACCGTCGCATAGATAGGCGCAGAGACAAAACCGCCCGCCTCCGCAATTTTCTGTCCTGTCAATACCCTCTCGCCCTTCTCCACAATAGGTTTGGCGGGTGCGCCGATATGCTGAGACAACGGATACACCAGATCTCCCTTGGGCAGCACTGCCTTGATCGGCTTATCCTTTGACAAGTCCTTGCCGTCATAGGGATGTATGCCGCCGTTAAATGTTCGTTTTGCCATACCTGTAACCCTGCTCCTTTCCAGTTCCATTCTTCCCCGGGTCCGTTTGAACCACTAATATAAATATACTATTTTTCGACGAAAAAAACTACTGCTATTTCAAAAAATGTGTTATGATAGCCGCAAGAGAATAAATAGGGAGGCTCCCATGCAAATTGCAAATCGTACTTTAGAATCTTTTCAAATTGAATACCCGCTGGAGCGGATCGCCCCGCTGGAGAAATTTTTGTTCGTAGATATCGAGACAACGGGCTTTACTGCAAAAAGCTCCTCCTTGTATCTGATCGGCGTTGCCTTTTACGCGGAGGGTGCTTGGCGGATCAGACAGTGGTTCAGTGAAAATCCCATAGAGGAGCCGGCTCTGCTTGACGCCTTCTTCTCTTTTGCCGTTACTTTCACCCACCTGATTCACTTTAACGGCAACAACTTTGATCTGCCCTATCTGCTCCAAAAATGCGAGCAGTATAAGCTGCCCTATCATTTCAACAATTTTACGGGAATTGATCTGTATAAGCGCATTTCCCCCTACAAGGCCTTTCTGCATGTTCCGAACTGCAAGCAGAAATCCCTTGAGAACCTCCTTGGCATCCACAGGGAAGACCTCTTTAGCGGCGGAGAACTGATTGAGGTGTATTGCAATTATGTGAAAGCGCCCTCAAAAGACGCCCTCTCCCTTCTGCTTCTACATAACAGCGACGATATGAAGGGCATGCTGCGTATTCTGCCCCTTCTCGCCTTTTATGACCTCTTCAACGGCGATATCCGCGCCAAAAAGGTACAGGCCAACAGTTATATTGACTATAATGGTCAAAGCAAGATGGAGCTGCTCATAAAGCTGCTTTTGCCCACACCCCTTCCCATCCCACTCGCCAATTTGGCGAACGGCTGCTATTTCAGCGCAGAAAAAAGCGAGGCCATATTGAAAGCCCCACTCTACGAAGAGGAAATGAAATATTTTTATTCCGGTTATAAAGACTACTACTATTTACCGGAGGAAGACATTGCTCTGCACAAATCGGTGTCCTCCTTCGTGGACCGTTCCCGCCGCGTCCAAGCCACAGCAGCGACCTGCTATACGAGAAAATACGGTCTCTTCCTGCCGCAGTGGGACGTCTTTGTCGAACCCTTTTTCAAGCGAAACTACAGCGACAAAGAATACTTCTTTGAACTTACAGACGAGCGGAAAACGGACCGGGAGCTCTTTTCCCGCTATGCCCAATACCTGCTGGGAAAAATGGCGAAGACCTACTGAAAAAGTATAGAAAAGGCAGCGGTTTTCCGCTGCCTTAAAATTATAACGGTTTCTGATAAAAAAAGGAATTTTTCCTCTCAAATCCTACGTCACGGTAATTGATAATCTGCTCCGTACTGCCGATAAACAGATAGCCGCCCGGTTTCAAGCTCTTCTGGAACTTGCGGAACACCTCGTCTTTTGCCTCCTCCGTAAAGTAAATAAGAACATTACGGCATACAATCAAATGAAAATCCGTCGGGTATGTATCCTTTAAGAGGTTGTGCTCCCTGAATTCCACTCTGGACTTCACCTCATCGGAAATCTGATAGGAAGGACCGATCTGCGTAAAAAATTTCTTTCTCAGATCTGCCGGCACACCCGCCACGCTCTTTTCTCCGTATAACCCCAGCTTCGCTTTCTCAATCACCTGCTTATCCAGATCAGTCGCATAAATTTTGATCTGATTGATGGGTAAATGTCTGGACAGAGCCATCACCAACGAGTAAGGTTCGTCGCCAGTGGAACATGCCGCGCTCCAGATCTTCAAATTCTTGCCGTACCGGTTAATCAACTCCGGGAAAACATCTTTATCCAAAAGCTGCCACTGGTCTACATTTCTGTAGAACTCAGATACATTGATCGTGAGATAGTTGACAAACTCCTCAAATCTGGCTTTGTCCGTTTTCAGAAGAGAAACATAATTTTCATATCCCACTACCTTATTTTTGGAAATCAAGGTGTCAATCCGACGCTTCATCTGCTTTTCTTTATAGGCGTTTAAATCAATCTTGGTAAGGTCGAAAACCGCTTTCTTAAAGTATTCGTAATCATATGCCATGATAAATTATCACCACCTTTAAATGCAAATATATTTATTCCGCGTCCTCACCCTCTTCTGCGATCACCGCATCAATATCTACGGATACAACATCCTCATCCTCTGCCTTTTCGGACTTAGGCTCTGCAAACATGGCCTTAATGCTCAGGCTGATCTTCTTATCCGCTTCATTAAAATCCACAACCTTCGCAGTTACTTCCTCACCGCTCTTCAGTACATCGGAGGGCTTATCAATATGCTCTTTGGAAATTTGGGACACATGGAGCAATGCGTCGATACCCGGCTCCAGCTCAATAAATGCACCGAAATCCGTCATACGTGCCACTTTGCCGGTCACTACAGTTCCTACGGCATACTTGTCCGCTGCGTTTTTCCACGGGTTCTGGTCTTCAAACTTAAGGCTCAAAGCAATCTTCGTGCCGGAAATCTCCTTGATCAGCACCTTCACCACATCGCCGACTTTAAATACTTTCTTGGGATTCTCCACTCTTCCCCAAGACATCTCAGAAATGTGAAGCAGGCCGTCGCAGCCACCCAGATCAATAAACGCGCCGAAATCCGTCACATTCTTGACCGTGCCTTCCACGGTATCTCCCACCTTGATGGTCTCAAAAAGTTTCTTCTGCAGCTCTGCCTTCTCCTCAAGGATCAGCTGCTTTCTGTCGCCGATGTATCTTCTTCTCTTCGGATTGTACTCACTGATGACAAACTGGATCTCCTGACCAGCATACTTCGTCAGATCCTTCTCATACGTATCTGATACCAGACTTGCCGGAATGAAAATTCTCACTTCCTCCACCACTACGCTGAGGCCCCCGTCAAGCACCTGTGCCACCTTGGCCGTAAGCACTTCCCTGTTCTCATAAGCTTCCTCGATCCGCTTATTGCCTCTGTCAGCTGCCAGCCGTTTGTAGGTGAGAAGAACCTGTCCCTCGCCGTCGTTCACCTTGAGTACCTTTACCTCCATCGTATCACCCGGCTTTGCAACGGTTGTCAAATCAACATTAGGTTCGTTTGTATATTCATGTCTGGTGAGAACACCGTCTGACTTATATCCGATGTTGAGAATGATCTCTTCCGGTTTTACATCGATAACAGTACCTTCAACAACCTCTCCTGTGTGTATTGTCTTAAAAGACTCGTCTAACATTTGTTCAAAAGTTAATTCTGACATAATTTTGAACCTCCTCGATAATATTGTTTGGGGTGGAAGCCCCTGCTGTAATACCCACCAGTCGGACAGATTTAGGTAATTGCAAATGCAAGTCGTCGAGTGTCTGTATATAGTAGGTCATCTGGCACTCCTGCTTGCAAATCTCATAGAGTTTCCTTGTATTAGAACTATGATTTCCACCTATTACTATCATTACATCAACCCGAGCCGCAAGTTCTCTGGCCTCGGCCTGTCGCACTTCCGTAGCGTTACATACAGTATTCACAACACTACCATTGTAACCTTTTTTATGGAAAATTTCAACCACATCTTGAAATTTCTTGTAGTTAAATGTCGTTTGCGAAACAATGCATAATTCCGCACCCTCACGACAGACAAATTTTTCCGCTTCCTCCTCGGATTCGATGATGTAGGTCGTAGCGGAAGACCACCCTCTGATCCCCTCCACTTCAGGATGTCCTGCGTTCCCGACAATCACAATACTTTTTCCTGCCGCGCTCTCCCTCTCGACCGTCGTGTGGATTCGCTTGACGAAAGGGCAGGTGGCGTCCACCACAGTAAATCCCAGCTCCTTTAGCCTTTCACAGACAGCCTTCTCCACGCCATGAGAACGGATGATCACCGTACCCCTTTCAGACTCCGGAAGCGCCTCCGCATCCTCGAGGGACGAAATCACCTCAACGCCCCTGTCCTGTAAATCCCGGACAACCTCCTCGTTATGTATGATCGGCCCGAAGGTATAAATGGGCTGGCCGCCTTTCTCCCGGTTCTCAATCTGCTCGTACACGGTGTCCACCGCACGTTTCACGCCGAAGCAAAACCCCGCGTGCTCCGCCAAAATTACTTCCATAGCTCAGCCTCCACACAGTGCTATGATGGCATCCGCCACCTCGTCGATCGTCATGTGGGAAGAATCAATCAGCACCGCGTCCTCCGCCTGTTTTAAAGGGGAAATCTCTCTGGTCATATCCTGACGGTCGCGCTCTACGATATCCCTCTCAATCGTGGCAAGATCGCAGCTTTCACCCTTCTCCGTAAGTTCCTTATAACGGCGAAGCGCCCGCTCATGGCTGTCCGCCGTCAGATATACCTTCACCTGAGCGTCAGGCAGCACACAGGTGCCGATATCGCGCCCGTCCATCACCACGTCCGCATCCGCCGCCAGCTTTTGCTGTAGTTCTACCAATTTTTTCCTCACATTGGGGTTGGGGCTGCTGACAGAGGCCATCCTGCCCACCTCCTCCGTGCGGATATAGGGGTTCACATTCTCGCCGTTTAAATACACCACCTGCTCGCCATTCTCATAGCCTATGGTGATATCCGCCTCCCTGCACTTTTCGTCAATCTGGTCCGGCGTCACATTTTCACGCAGCAGATACAGCGCCATAGCGCGGTACATGGCCCCCGTGTCCACATAGATATATCCCTTCTTCGCCGCTATCTTTTTCGCAATGGTACTCTTCCCCGCGCCTGCCGGCCCGTCTATCGCTATATTAAATCCCATACTGCTTACTCCTTTCCTCTCTCTGCACAGCTGATCCCGGCAAGATATCCCGTAGACCATGCAATCTGTAAATTAAAGCCGCCTGTCAATCCGTCCAGATCCAGCACCTCTCCCGCAAAATAAAGCCCCTGCACAAGCTTTGACTCCATGGTGGAGGGATTTACCTCTTTTACCGATACCCCTCCCTGCGTGATCACCGCCTCATCAAATCCCCGCTTGTCCAAGACTTTCAGCGTAAACGCTTTCGTCAGCTCCACAAGGCGCCGCCTTTCCTGCCTTGTGACCTCGTGCACCTTCTTCTCCGGTTCGATGCCCGACCTCTCTATCATAACAGAAATCAGTTTCGCCGGATAGAGCCCATTCAAAGCATTTTTAAACTGCCTGTTACTGTTTTCTTCAAAATCCCGTAACATTCGCTTATCCAGCTGCTCCTCCGAAAGGGCCGGCTTCAAATCAATTATGAGAGAAACCTCTTCTCCTTTTTTTCTCCCTAAAAAGCTGCTTGCCGACAGAACAAGCGGCCCGCTCACACCGTAATGGGTAAAGAGCATTTCCCCGAATCCCTGGTAGAGTTTCTTTTTCCCACACTTCATGAGCAAAGATACGTTCTTAAGAGATAACCCCTGTAATTGTTTACACCAGTCCTCCGCAGCCACAAGAGGCACCAACGCCGGCTCACAAGCCTTCACCTTATGCCCCGATTGTTCCGCCATACGGTATCCGTCCCCGGTGGAACCGGTGGTCGGATAGGAAAGGCCGCCCGTCGCAAGGATTACGCTGTCCGCAGGAATCTCGCTGCCGTCCGTCAGCCTCACGCCTGCGATTTTTCCGTCTTCGCACAGTAACCCGCTCACCCCGCAGCGAAGCCGGACTTCCACCTTCTTTTTCCCGAGAAGCCTCTGAAACGCCGCCGTCACATCGGAGGCGTGATCTGAAACCGGAAACACCCGCTCGCCCCGCTCCGTTTTCAAATGACAGCCGTTATCCTCCAACAGCGCCATCAATCCGAAATTGTCCAACTCATGAAACGCGCTGTAGAGAAATTTCGGGTTGCTCACAATATGTTCAAAAAACTTGTCCCGCTCGCAGGCGTTGGTCACATTACAGCGGCCTTTGCCGGTGATATAAAGTTTTTTCCCGAGTTTTTCATTCTTTTCGGCAATAATAACGCGGCGACCGCTCTCTGCCGCCGCGACCGCCGCTATCATGCCCGCCGCGCCGCCACCGACCACGACCACCTGATTTTTTCCCATGTTCATATCTTTTTATTCCGATTTTCTCCGAAGCGGATAATTTAACATCGGCTCCTCATCAATAAAGTTAATCTCATCGTTGAGATATACCTGATAGTTGTTCCAGGCTTCCTCCAGATTTTTCAGATTATCCTTCACCTCTTCCGGCTGTTTTAAGCACATCGCCACCACCAGCGCGTTAATCATGCTTAGCGGCGCTACCAGAGAATCCACGATGGAAACCATATCGCTTCTGGCAAACAGATTACAGGAAGAATATAAGTTCATCGGGGAATGTACCGAATCCGTCACCGCAATCACCTTTGCGTTCCTGTCGTTGGCAAACTCCATGGCCTTTAACGTTCTCATGGAATATCTGGGAAAGCTGATTCCCACAAAAGCGTCCTGCTCGCCGATACGGATCATCTGCTCAAAAGTCTCCGATACGCTGGTCGTCCGAAGGAGTACCACATTTCCCCGAATCATATTTAAATAAAACTGTAAAAAGTCCGCCAGAGGCTCGCAGCTTCTGACTCCCATAATGTAGACTGTTCTCGCTTCCAGAATGATATCCACAGCCGTCTCAAAGGCGGTGGGGTCCAAATTGTGTATCGTGTCCTGAATTTTTTCAATATCCGCCTGTAGAACCGAATTTAAAATCTCCGACTGGCTGCTCTTGCCGTACTTTGCACCGATCTTTTGCACGGAATTGATTTTATTCTGCACCCAGTATTCCAAATCTCTCTGAAATTCAGGATACCCCTCATAGCCGATAAACATGGCATAACGCACCACAGTGGATTCACTGACTCCCACCGTGTCTCCCAGCTTCGCCGCGGTCATAAACACCGCCTGATCGTAATGATCATAAATAAACGCTGAGATCGCCTTCTGTCCCTTGCTCATCTTGCCGTAATACTCATTAATTCTTGTTATGATATCATAACGATTCTCTATTGCCATGTTACCGTTCTCCCGGCGCTATCAAATATTCTGAAAAGCGTTATAGGATTCCTCCAACAGCTTGATGGTGTCCTCCTCCTGTAGATCATAATCTCCTGTCAGCGTCATGCAGGCCGCCCCGTGAATGAAAATCCACATCTTCATAAACATACCGCTTGGGTCCTTACAGCCGAAAATCTTCGCACTGTTGATCTCCCGCACCACCGCGCCGTTCTTGCCGTTTAACATGTCATAAAGGCTTTTCCCGTGCCGGTTCTCCGAGAGAAACAAAAGGCGGAAAAGCTGCTGTTCCTCCTGGGAAAAACGAATGTAAGCGAGCCCCAGATTGACAAAGGGCGTATTGTTCATCTTAGGGAACTCCTCATAGTAGGTATTGAAAAATTCCATCGCCTTCGCAAAAAGATCGTCTCCCAGCTCCTCCATGTTCTTGTAAACGCGGAAAATCGGCTGCGTGGAGCACCCCGCCCTCGCCGCGAGAGTTCTCGCGCTCACCTGACCGAATCCCTCCTCGCGCGCCATTTCAAAGGCCGCGTTCAGTATGTCATTTTTCGTGATTGTCTCTTTTCTTGCCATAAGAATGTACCTCTCTTGTAACTTTTTTACAACATCGTTTGGTAACGTATGTTATTATAATATATTATGTAACCTAAGTCAACCCTTTTTTCAAGAAAAAAAGAAGCCCTGAAATCAGGGCCCCTTTTCCTTGCACTCGCAAACCCGCTCTTAAACGGGGTACACATTATTCTTCGTATCCGCCTGTGTCATATCGACTTTCTCCTGCTGTGCCTGACGGTACTTGAAAAAGTCAATCGCCACCTGCGGGAACAGCGCGTAGGACAGAACGTCCTCATCCTGCTGTTTCCATTCTTTCATCTCCGCTTCCAAGCCTGCAAGCTCCGGCTCCGTGTGTCCGGTCGCCTCAGCGGAACGCGCGGTAGAGCGAGGTTCTCCGGGGATAACCTTATCAATCACTTCCTGACTCATCGGCTTAACCGTCTGTCCGTAATTGCCGCGAAGCAGATCCTTGAACTCCCCTGTAGCCATCTTATATCTCTCGCCCATCAGCACATTGAATACTGCCTGTGTGCCGACAATCTGTGAGGAAGGTGTAACGAGCGGAGGCTCACCGCAATCCTTGCGGACTCTCGGAATCTCTTCCAGCACATCCTGATATTTATCCTCTGCCTTCTGCTCTTTCAGCTGGCTTACCATGTTGGACAGCATACCGCCCGGAACCTGATAACGCAGCGTATTGATGTTAACGCCGAGCACCTTCGTGCTCATCAGGCCGGATTCGATACACTCCTCACGGTAAGGACGGAAGTAGTCTGCAATTTCCGCCAAAATGTTCTGATCATATCCGGTATCGTAAGGCGTGCCCTTGAACGTCTCCACCATAACTTCTGTCGCAGGCTGGGAAGTACCCAGTGCAAACGGAGAAATCGCGCAGTCAATCACATCCACGCCGGCCTCTACTGCTTTCAGATACGTCATGGACGCTACACCGGATGTATAGTGCGTATGCAGCTGGATCGGAAGCTTTGTGCTCTCCTTTAACGTCTTTACAAGCTCTGCAGCGCGGTAAGGAACAAGCAGACCCGCCATATCCTTGATACAGATAGAATCCGCGCCCATTTCCTCAATCTTCTTCGCCATATCCGCCCAATACTCTAAGGTATAGGCGTCACCCAGCGTATAGGAAAGCGCGATCTGCGACTCTCCTCTGCCCTCCTGCTTTTTAATCTTGTTGGTTGCGTCTACCGCCGCCTGTAGGTTACGAATATCGTTCAGGCAGTCAAAAATTCTGATGACGTCAATGCCGTTTGCAATGGATTTCTCAACAAACGCATACACCACATCATCCGCATAAGGCCGGTAACCCAAAATATTCTGGCCTCTGAATAACATCTGCAATTTTGTATTCTTAAAGCCGTCCCTTAACTTTCTCAGTCTCTCCCACGGATCCTCTTTCAGGAAACGGAGGGACGCGTCAAAGGTCGCGCCGCCCCAGCACTCTACTGCATGATAACCGACTTTATCCATTGTATCTACGATTGGAAGCATTTTTTCGGTAGGCATTCTGGTCGCGATCAGAGACTGATGTGCGTCACGAAGAACGGTTTCCATGATTCCAACCGGCTTTTTAATCTGTTCTGCCATTTTATATCATTCCTTTCTATGCAAAATTTATTTATTTCACAACCTGCCGAGGTTGCGAAGCAAACTCGCGAAGTTAAATCCGAAGGATTTTACTTCAGTTAGAATACTCCAAACACCGCCATAAAAGTACCGGCCGCTACAGCCGTACCGATAACGCCCGCCACATTGGGGCCCATCGCATGCATCAGCAGGAAGTTTGTGGGATCATACTCCGCACCCACCTTCTGCGATACTCTGGCCGCCATAGGCACCGCGGAAACGCCTGCGGAACCGATCAGAGGATTTACCTTGCCCTTGGTGAGAACGCACATCAGCTTGCCGAAAAGCACGCCCGCCGCCGTACCGACAGCAAAAGCAAGAAGCCCCAGCAAAACGATCTTGATCGTATCCATATTCAAGAATGCCTCTGCGCTTGTGGTCGCGCCCACGGAAGTACCGAGAATAATAACCACGATATACATCAGCGCGTTGGAAGCCGTCTCCGTCAGCTGTCTCACCACGCCGCTCTCCCGGAACAGGTTACCCAGCATCAGCATACCTACAAGGGGCGCTGTGGTGGGAAGGATCAGGGAAACCACAATCGTAACCACGATCGGGAATAGGATCTTCTCCAGCTTGCTGACAGGACGAAGCTGCCCCATCTTGATCTTTCTCTCTTTCTCTGTGGTGAAAAATTTCATAATAGGCGGCTGGATAATCGGCACTAAGGCCATATAGGAATAGGCCGCCACCGCAATCGGGCCGAGCAGCGTCGTCTGCCCCAATTTTCCGGCAAGGAAAATGGAAGTCGGGCCGTCCGCACCGCCGATGATGGAGATCGCCGCCGCCGCTTTATCGTTGAAGCCCATCGCAATCGCGCCAAAATAGGCCGTAAAGATACCGAACTGCGCCGCCGCACCCAAGAGGAAGCTCTTCGGGTTTGCGATCAGCGGGCCGAAGTCCGTCATAGCGCCCACGCCCATGAAAATCAGGGAAGGCAGGATCGCCCATTCATCCAGCTTGTAGAAATAATACAGCAGACCGCCGCCAGCGCCGCCGTCTCCATAAGGAGCCATAATATCCGGATAGATATTCACAAGCAGCATACCAAAGGCAATCGGTACAAGCAAGAGCGGCTCAAATCCAAACTTAATAGCCAAAAGTAGGAATACCAGAGCTACCACAATCATCGCATAGTTGCCGAGTTCCAGATTAAAGAACGCGGTCTGATGGATCAGATTGTCAAGCGTCTCAACTATATACATGTTCTTAACCTCCTGTAGTTTTTAATTTCAGAAGAAGCATCTCTACAGACCGCTTCTCCCAATGATTAATTCAATGTCGCGAGAAGCGCGCCTGCCTCCACAGCATCGCCCACTGCCACATTGATGCTGGCTACCGTACCGTCCTGCGGTGCCACTACAGGGATTTCCATCTTCATTGCTTCCACGATTACAACAGCGTCTCCCTTCTTCACTGCCTGGCCCACATTGGCCTCAATCTTGAATACCTTGCCTGCCGCGCCGGCCTCGATTTTCACGCTGCCTGCCGCACCGCCTGCCGCGGGTGCCGCTGCGGGAGCCGGAGCCGCCTTGGGAACTGCTCTGGGTGCTGCGGGCGCTGCCGCTGTAGGTGCGCCGCTCGTCGCTCCCTCTTCCACCACTACATCATATACGCTGCCATTTACGGTAATTGTATAATTTTTCATTTTTACATCCTCCTATGATCTTAGGCATTCTGCCATTTACTCTTATTCGATTTTCTGATGGACCTTACCACAAATCCGTCTGTGGAAGCAGCCCCCTCGTAAGCCGCAATCGCCGCTGCAATCACCGCCACGAGTTCCGTATCGTCGGAGAGTTCCTCCTTGGCTGCAATCTGCTGCACCACGGGAGCTGCTGCGGGAGCCGGCTCCTCCTTTTTCTGCTTCTTCTCAAACTTGGAAATCAGAGTGAAGCAGGAAATAATCAGGCTGATCAGAATCAAAACCGCAAACACGGTTCCCATACCGATCAGGGTATTCATCAGAGCCTTAAACAGGATCTCTCCCGTAGAATACTTTACATTCGTTGTGATGCTGACAAGCCGGGTATACGTATTGTCGAGCCCAAGCTCAACCTCCGCGTTATGGGAAGAGCCGACCACATTAACGGTAATGACCGCTCCCTCCTCATTATACACGATGTTCCCGCCGTCTACGCCCTGATAAGTGCCGATATCCTTCAGCGCACTCTCCCAGCCCTGACAGCCGTTGTAGGTCATGGGGTCATCGGCAAACTGCTCCGTCGCGCCGTTGGTCACGATAGCGTTCAACTGCTCAACAATGGTGGTGCCGTCCTGTACAGCCTGTTCCTGAGTGATCGGCCCGTTTATAGTCCCTTCCTCCTGACCGCACGCTGCAAGAGTGGCCATACAGGTAATCATTCCTATTATTACCAATAGTTTTTTCATACTTACACACATGCCTTTCCGTACCTTGCGAATCCAAACCGCAGGCACAATATTTGCAAAACGAACAAAAATCCCTTAAACCGTGCCGTGCTTCTTCTCGGGACGTCCCTCCGTCTTGGAGGAAAGCATTTCAAAGGCGCCGATCACATATTTTCTCGTATCGGCAGGCTCCACGATCTGATCCACATAACCTCTCCTGGCCGCACTGGTTACATTATTCTGTAAAGCCTCATACTCCTTCGCACAAGCGTCGATCGCGTCGGCACCTTGTCCATCACAAATAATCTTTGCCGCCAGCTTTGCATCCATCATGCCGATCTGCGCATCAGGCCATGCGATGGTAATATCCGCGCCGATTGCCTTGGAATTCATTGCCACATAGGCGCTGCCGTATGCCTTGCCGATAATCACATTCACCTTGGGAACGGTTGCATTGGCAAACGCATAAGTCAGTCTGCCTGCCGCCTTAGCCATTCTCTTTTCAGAACAGGTCGTTGCCGCAAAGCCCGTCACATTGGTGAGGGTCAGCACCGGGATATCAAAAGCGTCGCAGAAGTTTACAAACTCTGCCGCCTTCTCCGCTCCTCTGGGAGAGATCGCCGCGTCAAACTTCTCTACTACCTCGCCGTTTTCGTCGCAGACCTCCGTGCGGTTTGCAACCGCGCCGACAGTCGCGCCGTTCAAGCGGATAAAGCCCGCTGCCATATCTTTCGCGTAATCCTGTTTTACCTCCACAAAGAGACCGTCGTCCGCAATCTGGGACAGTGCAATCGCCGTATCTCCCACACAATTTGCGATCTGTGCGCAGGCACGGTTTAAATCGTCTGTGCAGTCCGTCCATGCAAGGTCGGAATTGTTAGCCGGCAGAATCGACACGATCTGTCTGATCTGCGAAAGAATGGACGCCTCGTCGGCAACCATATCCACAAGGCCTGTCTCCTCGCTCTGGAACGCAGCGGCAGATGTATCGCAGCGGGAAATCTCATTCCCTTCCAGCGCATTCGGGGAATTGACAAACAGCTTCGCCTTTTTCTCCTCCATGAATGCAAAGTCCGTCATTGCAGGAATCAGAGCAAGTCCACCGCCGCAGCTGCCGAACACAGCCGTAATCTGCGGGATCACGCCGGAAGCCATCGCCTGACTTCTGTAGATCTCGCCGAAACCGTTCAACGCGTCGGTCGCCTCCTGCAGGCGCAGGCCGGCGGAATCGATGAGCCCGATCACAGGCGCGCCCATCTTCATTGCCAGCTCATAGATGTTGACGATCTTCTTCGCGTGCATTTCGCCGACCGATCCGTTCAGCACGGAAGCGTCCTGGCTGTAAACATACACGAGATTCCCGTCGATCACACCGTAGCCGGTAACAACACCGTCAGACGGAGTCTCAGTCTGTTTCAAATTGAAATCCGTGGCTCTCGCTGTCACGAGACCGCCGATTTCAACGAAACTGTTTTCGTCGAGTAAAGCATTAATTCTTTGACTCGCTTGAGAAGTAGTACTCATTTTTCAGCCCTCCATTTATCATAATTATAAAAAAATAAAAGATGATCTTTTATGTGCGTAGCGCACGAAAGTAGTATAACACAGATTCCCTCTTCCGACTAGCAAATTTTACAAAAAAATGTAAGTTTTATCAGATACATGAGAATCCACAGAAAGCTGCGTTCCTCCACTCCCGCATCCGTACAGACGGCATACTGTTTCACCAGTTCCCCGTTCACATAGTAGGACACATTCCCCACCTGCGTTCCGGCTGCAACAGGTGCCTCCAGCACAGTATCCACCTGTGTTTTTATTTCCACCTGATCCGCCTCGCAGAGAAGATACCTGAGCCCCTCCCCCTCCTTTTGCAGCGTGACAGACACCTTCGCCTCCTCAAAGGGCGTCCCGTCCTTCCCCGCGATCCCGTTTCTCACCGGGATATCCGCAAAGGTTTTTTCTTCATAAATATCCCGATACCGATACCGTTCCATCCCGTAAAGGGCCAGCTTCTTCATATCACTCCATTTATAACTCCTGTTATTCGGCCATCCGCAGGCCAAAAGTGCCACCGTAAAAATCCGCCCCTCGCTCTCCACTGCGCCCACATAACAATAACCCGCGTTATTTGTGAATCCCGTTTTCCCGGATAACGCCTCCTCCATCATACCCAGAAAAGCGTTATGGTTATTGCAGTGAAAACTTCTCGTACCGTCCGCATTGGTGAAATCATATCCCTGCGTGCGGGTGATTTCCAAAAACCGCTCTCTCTCAGGGGAATCCGTCAGACAGTAGGCCATAATTCTGGCCAAATCCGCCGCCGTGGTAGAGTGCACCTTGCCGGTATCGTTCACCTTCGCATCCAATCCGTTCGGCGTAATAAAATAGGTATCATAACATCCGATATCTCTCGCCTTCTGATTCATCATGGCGGCAAAGTTTTCCACGCTGCCGCCCACCGCCTCCGCAATCACCACCGCGGAATCGTTGTGGGACTCTAACATCAGGGAGTACAGCAGATCTCCCAACCGGTATTTTTCACCCGCCTTTGCCTGCAGCTTTACCTTCGGCATACTCGCCGCGTAGGAGGAAACTTCTACCAGCTCCTCCGTGTTTCCATACTCCAATGCGAGAATACAGGTCATAATCTTCGTGGTGCTAGCCATGGGCAGTATCTCCGTGGGATTTTTCCCATAGAGAACCCGCCCCGAATCAGCATCCATGAGAACCGCCGACTGGGCGTAGAGCTTTAACGGCTCCTCTTCCCCGGCGCCGGCTTCCTCCGCCCAAACAGCCACCACCGGATAGGCCGGGTCGAAAACAAATCCCTTCACACACAACAGGATGGCCGCCATAATCACAGCAGCCACCCTGTATCCTTTTCGCCTTCTCATTTTATCATAATTCAAAATACGCATATATCAGGCCCCGGCAATGCTCCATTAGTCTAATATATGCATATCCCGCTTTTTCCTATGACTGGGTTTGTTCCCCCTGTAAGCCGTTCTTTTCCAGATTAGTCCCAGTACCCCTCTGTCCTTGCTTGAAGAGTCTTGCTTTTGCATACCGGACAAGCCGTCCTTTTCAGCTCCGAAATCGGCTTTTTCGTCTTTTTGCCGCACACAGGACAGGCGCCCACACAGGTCTCACCATCCCCCACAGCAAGCGTCGGCACACTCACCACATTCTGACAGTGGCTGCAGACCGCAAGCTGAAACGAAAAATCGTATGCCGGAATCCCGCTGCTCTCCATCCGCGCGGCAATCGCCGCTCTCTCGTGCTCCGAAAAAGCGGCGATAATGTTCTCCTTTTTCCCGTACAAAAGACCGACGCCTTCCATGCACTGCCATTTTGCCCTACAGGCTTTGCACTCCACGCTCCTGATCTCGCCCATCGCGTCCTGTTCCCTTCTGCTGCAAGCCGAAAACTTCTTTTCACTCTAGCCCAACAGGCTTAATATCATCTGCGACTGCTGGTTTGCCTGTGTCAGCATAGATGTGCCCGCCTGCATTAATATCTGATTGTTGGAATGGCGCACCATCAGCTCCGCAACATCCGTATCCCTGATCCTCGACTCAGCCTCCGTGGTGTTCTCCGTGATATTGTTCAGGTTGTTTATGGTATGTTCCAAACGGTTTTGAACCGCGCCGTAATAGCTTCTCACATTGCTCACATACTGAAGCGACCGTTTGATGCCCTCAATCGCCAGATCCGCATCCTCCATGGTTCTGACGTTGGTATCCTCCAGTCCCAGTGCCTTGGCATTCATCTGATACAGATTGACGTCTATGTGCGTGCCCGGCTCGACTCCCACCTGAAGCCCCACAACCGCCGCGCCACCGTAATCCACCCTGATCCGGTCCGGGTCGATCTGAAAAGGCTGGCTCGGATCCCATCCACTAGCAAGAAGAGAGGAACCGCCCGCATCCAAACTGGCCGCAACAAAAGAACCTGCACCGCTATTCGGATGATTGGATTCATAGGCCAGCTTTCTGACAAACTCCGTGAGCTTGGCCTCTCCGGTCTTGAACCGCTGATTCATGTCGGCGGTGGTAATGCCCGCCCGGTTTTTAAGGACGCTGTCCAGTGTCTGCCCCTTGAGCAGATCCTCGAATATCAGATTCATACCGTCTGTTACGGTATCCTTAAGGCTCTTCCCGGAAGTCTCACCGCCGCCCGCCAGATAGCCGAAATAGGCCGTACCCAGATAGCCGTGCCCGTAGGGTCTGCCGGCCATGGTATATCTTCTCAAATAGCTGGCAATATTGCTATCCTGACTGGCGTCATTCTCACTGGTCAGCTGATGCGCATAGGCGGTCAGGGCATCGTTCCACCCGGTAGAAAAGCCGCCGCCTGCCAGCTGAGCAGTCCCCTCCACAAACCAAGTGGGATACTTTCCTCCCCTGCGTCCGCTCATGCCGTCCGTCAGGGTATACTGCATCACCGAGTGCATCAGTTCATGGGTCAGCGTGGATTTCAGGACCTCCACCCGGTCGCCGGTCCCGTTCACATCCGCCTCCTTAAAATCGGCGGAGTCCACGCGGATTCCCATGGAAACAGGCTTGCCGCTGCTGCCGTACCGGAAGGAGGCGTAGGCTAAGGTCTGGTTCTTTCCGTCGATATAGGCCACATCCAGCGACATTTTGATGGTATCGTTCCCCACCGCTGTCTTAAGCGGCGTAAAGGTATCCAGAATCTGCTTGACCGCATTGGGCACGATATCATTGGCGATCATATCCGCCAGCTTACTGCCGCTGGAAACCTGAACAGCGGAAGCAGCCCGGCCTGTCCCTGAAACGCCCGGCCCGGCCTGGGCAGCGTTTACCACCATGGAACCGTCCCGCGGATCGTAGAAAATATCATAGCTTTTCGTTTCCACATAGCCTGCATTTGCAGGCGCCCATCCGTTCTCCGGAAACAGCAGAATGTCATTAAAGCTGGTGTTTCGCCCGGTGCTGTCGATCTCCGCCTTCAACTGCTGAATCTCCTCGTCGATCATGGCACGGTCCATATCCTGCAAGGTGCCTGTCGCCGCCTTAATCGCCAGCTCATTGGCGCGGTGCAGCATATCATGCACCTCATTCAGGGCGCCCTCTCCGATCTGTACCATGGAGATGCCGTCCTGCGCATTTGCCGCAGCCTGTGTCAGGCCGCGTATCTGTCTTCTCATTTTTTCGGAAATAGAAAGACCCGCCGCATCGTCTGCGGCGCGGTTGATCCGGTAACCGGAAGATAATCGTTCTGATGTCTTGGCATTTTCCTTCGTGGTAAGGCCAAGCTGTCTGTTGGCGTTTAATGCCGCCATATTCGTCTGTACTGAGAGCATTTTTACCCCCCCCCCGACGAAATCCGCTTCCTTGCAGTCATCCGTAATATCGGTTCATACAGGCATCAAAAAATGTCCGGGGAATAATTGATTTGCTTTATGTACAATTACATACTATATATCGGTATGTTATGGCTTTTCCTTTAGCTCTGTTTTTAAATATCTAACTGCATTTCCACTTCAGACTCCGCCTGCTGCTTAAATTCCTCAATCTGCACCGCAGAAAGCTCGGGCAGATCCTCAATGGATTTGACGCCGAAACTCCGTAAAAACTGCTCCGTCGTGCCAAACAAAAGAGGCCGTCCGGGCGCGTCCAGCCGTCCCACCTCGGAGATCAGATCAAACTCCAAAAGCCGGTTCACCGCGTGGTCACAGCTCACACCCCTCACCTTCTCAATCTCAAGCCTTGTGATGGGCTGTTTGTAGGCGATGATGGACAAGGTCTCCAACAGCGTGTCCGTGAGTACAAATTTCTTTGGGGTTTTGGCAATTTTAATCAGATACTCATAAAGCTCGCTCTTGGTACACATCTGCACCGCGTTGTCGAGCGTTGTCAGTCCGATTCCCCGGTCCTCCTTCTGGTACTCGGCCGCCATCTCGTCGAGCAGCTGTTTCGTGGTATCCGTATCCTCTTCAATCACGGCCGCCAATCTGTCAATTTCCACCGAATCTCCCATGGTGAAAAGAATCGCTTCAAGCACTGCCTTTGCCTTGTTTTTTTCCATCCTCATTTCCCCTTGTCAGCTTACGCTGGTCAGCTGCAACGGACCGTTATCCGCCGTTTCCTTCGCCGTGATAATGATATCCGAAAAGGTATCCTCCTGCTCAATGCCGATCCTTCCCGTCTTAATCAGCTCCAAAATCACCAGAAAGGTGACGATAACCTCCATCTTACTGTGCTGTTTTTCCAAAAGCTTTCTGAAACTGAACGTCTTGTGGCTGCGCACATAGGCTTCCACATAGGTGGTCTTTAAATCCAGATCAATCTCGTCCTTCTCAATCCTGCCGAAGGTGCTCCTGACCGGGTCGATCTTGTCCTCCTGCCGTTTCATCATCTGCTTGAAGATCTCATGGAGCTTATTCAAGGTCATGTCGCCGATCAGTTCCTCATAATCCACTGGCTGCCTGTAATCCGCCACCTCCGGCGGAAGGGTCGGCCGTTTATAGAGATTTCTTTCCGCATCCACCATCCGGTCCCGCAGCTCGTAGGACATATATTTGCACATCTTGTATTCCAACAGTTTCTCCACCAGCTCTGCCCGTGGATCTTCCTCCTCCCCCTCCTCGTTCACTTCCTTGGGGAGAAGCATTCTGCACTTAATATCAATGAGGGTGGCCGCCATCACCAGAAACTCGCTCATGACGTTCATATCCTCAGTTTCCATCTTTTTGATATACTCCAGATACTGCTCTGTAATCTCCACGATGGGAATATCATAAATATCCACTTTATTCTTGTCAATCAGGTGCAGAAGCAGATCCAAAGGGCCCTCAAACACCTCTAACTTCACAGGAATTGCCATAGCCTGTCCTCTCTCAATGTTCAACAACTACTTGTCCGGCTTTAGCTGAATCACGATCAGCTCCCCCGGATTAAAGATTCTGACAGGGGGCGTATGGCTGCTCAGCCCCCTGCTCAATATCATGGTACTCCGCTTTTCATGAAAGATGCCGCCGTCATACTTGGGAAACAGGGTTAATGTGGGGGAAAGCACCCCGCCCAAAACCGGCAGCCGCATAATCCCGCCATGCACATGGCCCGCCACCACCAGATCCGCGCCCCACGCCGCGTATGCGTCGAAATAGACCGGATTATGGGCAATGAGCAGCTGAAACATATCCTGTCTCGGCTCTCCGAGTATCCTTGACAGATAGGACGCCTCCATAGGTTTTCTGCGGAAGTGTTTAAAATAGGACTTATCAATCTGCGCGCCGCAGACGGCAATATTCCACTCCGGCAGAAAGGCCGTTTCATTGATTAACGGCTCAATCCCCGCATGCCTCAGGCCGGACAGATATCCTTCGTACATCCCCGGATAGTCCTCCGGATAGAGTCCCAGACGGTATTCATGGTTGCCCATGCCATAATAAATCTGGTACTTAGCGGCAAGGTTCTCCATCAGCGAAAGCGCATGGCTGTAATCCGCGCCATTCCATGCTGTCAGCATATCTCCCGCCACCAGAATGCCGTCCGGCGAAATTTCATCAATCGCGGCAAGGAGCCTGTGGTTGTTTTTCCCAAAGGATTTATTGTGTAAGTCCGATAAGAGCGCCATCGTACACGGCTTTGTAATCTTATCGGACCTGATCTCATAAGTGACGGTTACAAACCGGTTACTATCCCATGCCGCCGCAAGCAGGCATATCACCGCCGCCGCAGCCGCACATAGCAAAACGCCCTCCCACATGCACTGTCTCCTCCGCAACTCATAAAGTATATCACATACTCCCTGTTCCCCGCAATCGGCGAACTTTTGTTCTGATCCGTTCTGTTCTACCCTTTCATCCTGTCATCGCTTCATCAGGTACAGCCCCCACAGCTTCTTATAATAGTCCTTGTACCCTGCCTTTTCCACGCTCTTGGCCGCCAGAATGGACACACTGCCGATCCGGGTGCCGTTCAGCTTGTAAACCGCCTCGCCGACAGCGTCCCCCTCCGCAATCGGAGCCGTCACCACGCCCGGCAGACTGATCTCTTTCTCGATCTCATTCAGGTTATTGCCCGCTGTGTCCAGATAGGAAAACGGCGACGCATAGACCAGATTCACCGTGTCTTCAATGCCGCCCTCCACTTTCTGCGCGGGAAGCGGGTCTTTGTTGTCGTCGTTGTACATCTGACTGACGCTGTAGCCGTAACTCAAAAGCGCCATCGCATCCTGAAACCGGCTCTTGGGATCAGGCGACGCCATAACCACTGCAATCAGCTCCATGCCGTCTTTATTGGCCGTTGCCGACAGACAGTAGAGCGCTTTCGAAGTGGAACCGGTCTTTAATCCCGTGGCCCACTCGTACTGTTTGAGCAGCTTATTGGTGCTGGATAGGGTAAACGTACTCGTTCCCTGCGCTGTCTTATGTTCAATATCCTCCATCCAAATGGTTGTGTAATCAAAAACCTCCGGGTACTTTGTGATCAGCTCCCTCGACATGATTGCCACATCCTTTGCCGAGGTATAATGGCCATCAGAGTCCGTCAGACCGCAGCAATCCTCAAAATGAGTATTCTGCATGCCAAGGCTCTCCGCTTTCTCATTCATCAGTTTGACGAACTCCGTTTCACTCCCCGCTATGTATTCCGCCACCGCCACGCTGGCGTCGTTGCCGCTGGCCACCGCAATACACTTGATCATCGTCTCTAACGTCTGGGACTCTCCCTCCTCCAAAAACACCTGTGATCCGCCCATGGATTTGGCATAGGCGCTGGTAGTCACCTGATCCTCCAAATGGATTCTGCCGCTCTTCAAATGCTCGAAAATGATGAGCAGCGTCATGATTTTCGTGATGCTTGCCGGACTTCTCCTCGTATCCGCATCCTGCTCACAGATCACCTGCCCTGTGGTCGCCTCCATCACAATATAGGAGGGCGTACTCACCTCCGGCGCCGCATTGACTGTAACAGCCATTGCAAAGAACAGCGTATCTGTCAATAACATTCCCATCAAAAACCATACAACGATCCGCCTCTTTATTTTCCGCAAATTTTGTCACCCCTACTGTTTCTTCTGTACTATACATATTGTAAGGGGACGGCGGATATGCATGAAAACAGGCCTGAAGCGTTTCCTTCAGGCCTGTCTTTGCTTTTCTTAATTATATTTGCGTTTTCTTGCCGCTTCGGACTTCTTCTTGCGTCTTACGCTGGGCTTCTCGTAATGCTCGCGCTTACGAATCTCCTGCTGGATACCCGCCTTTGCGCAGCTTCTCTTAAAACGACGAAGCGCACTGTCCAGAGTCTCGTTCTCTTTTACGATTACGTTTGACATTTCCGCACCTGACCTCCCTTCAGTCCCAGAGTATTTCGACTGATTGGGTTATTTGCGTGTTCTCACACAATACAAATTATACCACATTTTAGACATGAGTCAATCGAAAAATGTAAATTTATTCTATTTTTCTGCTCTCTTTTTTTTCAGCCATCCTGTCTGATACAGCACAATGCCGATCACGGTCAGGAGAGATATCACTTCGCTCACCCGCCAATACCATGGCTCCCGAAAACCGACCTGTATGGTTCCCGCATATCCCGCCGGCACAGCCACCGAAACGCGGGCATAATTTCCGGGGGAGACCGGAAGTTGCTCCCCGCTGTCCGTGACGGCCCGGTATCCCTTGTACAGAAGGAAGGGCACCTCTATCTGCTGTGTTTCCTGACTGTTGTTTTTCAGGGAAACAAAGATGTCGCCCTTATCCCTGTGCCACTCTTCTACCGTCACACCCTCCGTATCGTAAGTCAGCTCTTCCCGGTATTCCTCCTGATAGGAGCTGACGGTGAACGCTTCCGCGTCCCCAACGACCGGAATATATTCCCCGAAACCGATATTGTCCGTATCAATGCCGGCTTCCTGATAAATGCGGGTCGCCGTCGCGTCGTTCATCAGCTTGCTGATAAACGTGATCCCCTGACTGACCGCCAAAAAGGCCAGCAGTCCCGCAAAGAAAATTTTCTTTTTCCGCTCTATCCACTCCTTCTTCATGATCATGCAAAGGAGCCACAAAAGTAAAACCGCCACAATCGCCAGAAACCGCCACTGGTACTGCAGGCTGTGCACCGGTAGCTGCAAAAACGGAAACTTACGCGCAAACCATGTATAGGGGAACAGGTATCTCGTCATAAAAAGGCACAACACGCTCAAAAAGACTGCCAGATACTCCTCTTTTCTCTCCGACTTGTCTCTCGCCTTGTCCCACACGCAAAGCAGAAACCACCCGATCAGAATCAGCATCATCGCATTGCCCACCGTCATGGGCATGCTGCCGGCAGCGCCCCGGTTACCGATGGCTCCCGACAACTCCATCGCTTCATAGTCCGTCATAAAAAACTGCACCAGATAACCGCCCTTATCCTCCAACAGATAGGGCTCATACCGCTCCATGCTGTTAATCGCGTAGTCACCGCTCGCCATATAGTCGAGAAACGGAAGCAAAAACCAGAGATTCACCAGAAGGGTTGCCGCCACCGCCTTTAACAAGACAACCAGCGTCTTTTTCCGTATCGTCTTCTTCCATAAAATAACAACCGTGATTATCACAAAGAGGGCCGTCATTTCCGTGGAGATCATGTGGGACAGAAAAATGCCGCTGCACCCGATTGCAATCGTGATCCAGCTGTTTGCATGCTCCTTGGAATCCTCCGGCAGTTTGTAGACCTTCCACAATCCGTACAGGACCAGAGGCATAAACGCAACCGCGGTGTATTCTCCCACCGCCGCCCTCGTGTAGACACAGTGCAGCCGGTATAAATTCGTGGAGTACAGGGCGGCGCACAAAAGGCCCGTCCACCTGTCGCTCATCTTGGAAAAGCAGTGGAACGAAATTCCCACCGTCAGCACATGAATCAAAAAAACATAGCAATAATAGGATGCCAGAACAGAAATGCCAAAAATGCGTAAGACAGCCGGGATATACAAAAGCAGATCCCCATAAAACACCGAGGAGGCATAGCCGTACCCGTTCATCCAGATAGTCGGCACTTTCACCGGAAAGACGCCGTTTAACAGTCCGTCCTTTATGCTTTCAATTCTGGTCAGATGAAATCCCAGATCATAGGCATTGTCAAAGAGATAATTTACTGCCAGAGGCAGGCTGCAAAAGCCCACCAGCAAAAGCAATACCTTCCACTGCATATTCTTCCCGGCATCCGCAAAAAAACGATCCCGCAAAGCATAGAGCGCCAGAAGCAGATCCGCCAGAAGAAGCAGGGCCGCTATCTTAAACACAAAGTTGCGCGTCCCCACCGGCGACGATGTGATTCTGATACTTCTGAGAAGCAGATAGTCCCCGTCTGCCGCGTCCCCGGCCAGACGGCCAAGGACATGCAGTGGCCTGTCGCCGTATTTCACCTGAAAATCACAGGTTACGCTGCCCGCTTCCCCAATCCGTATCAGGCCGCCCGCATTGTCGTCAAACCGGCCCAGCGTATGATAGATTTCCAGCCTGACCTCGCCCTTATACTCATACTGGGCTTCCATGGTGTACATACCCCTCGGCAGCATCACCTCAGGCGTCGCAACATAAGAGTAATCACTGGATTTATCAATATAAAATCCGGCCGCGCCGGTATCATCCACCAGCTCCTCCTGGGTGAACTGATAATCCACCCGTTCCCTGCCCCGGTACAGCAGGCCGACAACTACAAGGAGCAGCAGCTCCACTGCTGCGATACAGCACCATACCTTTTTTTGTGATAGCATTTTATGCAGCATAGCTCACCCGTCTTATCCCAACTGTCCTTCCAGTATCTCTCTCGCCTTGGCGATCGCTTCTTCGATTCCCGCCGGATTCTTGCCGCCGGCCTGCGCCATATTCGGGCGTCCGCCGCCGCCGCCGCCCACAACCGCAGCGATTCCTTTGATCAGGTTACCCGCATGGGCGCCCTTTGCCATCGCGCCTTCGGTCGCCATGGCGATCAAGTTTACCTTCCCCTCCTTCTCGGAGAGAAGAACCACCACGCCGTCAGAGAGCTTCTCCTTCAACTGGTCTCCCAGCTCCCTGAGACCGTTCATATCCACATCCGCCACTCTGGCCGCCAAAAGCTTGACGCCCTTCACGTCCTGCACCTGATCCATCACGTCGCCGAGCGCTTCCTTGGCTGCCTTGCTCTTTAAGGACTCGTTCTCGCTCTGTAGGGCTTTCATTTCCGCCATCAGGTGGGAGAGCCTTGAAAGAAGCTCCGCGGGCACCGTCTTTACGATCGCGGCCGCCTCCATAAGCTCCTGCTCCATCTTCCCATAATATGCCAGCACGCCGTTTCCGGTCAGCGCCTCGATCCTTCTCACTCCGGCAGCCACACCGCTCTCCGACACGATCTTAAACAGTCGCACTTCGCCGGTATTTCCCACATGGGTGCCGCCGCAGAGCTCAGTGGAGAAATCCCCCATCCTGACAACCCGGACCCGCTCGCCGTACTTTTCACCAAATAAAGCCATGGCTCCCGTCTTTTTCGCGTCCTCGATGGACATGACCTCCGTCACCACAGGCAGCGAAAGCCCGATCTGTTCATTGACGATCCGCTCTGTCTTTTCCAGCTCCTCCTTCGTCATGGCGGAAGAATGGCTGAAATCGAAGCGGAGCCTGTCACCGTTTACAAAGGAGCCTGCCTGCTCCACATGATCTCCTAAAACTATGCGAAGCGCCTTCTGGAGAAGGTGCGTCGCGCTGTGGTTTTTGCATGTGTCGCCGCGTTGTGCCTCATTGACCTGCAGCACTGCCTTATCCCCTGTTTTTATGGTTCCTTTCGTCACTCTGCCGATATGTCCGACACGATCACCGGGAAGTTTCACGGTATCTTCCACCGCGAATTCACTCCCGCCACAGGTAATGATTCCGGTGTCGCCGCACTGTCCGCCCATGGTCGCGTAGAAGGGCGTCCTGCGGACAATGATCGTTCCTTCTTCCCCCTCGCCAAGGGAGTCTTTCCATTCTGTCCCGTTATTCATTGCCGCAATATCGCTCTCCGCCGTCAGGGTATCATAGCCCACAAATTCACTGACCACGGATTCGTCCAGACTGTCGTAAAGCGCCGCATTCTCCACGGAAAGTTTCGCCTCGAAATTCTGGTTTTCCCTCGCCTTCTGTTTCTGTTGTTCCATCGCCTGCGCAAAGCCCTCTTCGTCCACCGAAAAGCCCTCTTCCTGCGCCATTTCCACAGTCAGCTCGATGGGGAAGCCAAAGGTATCGTACAGGTAAAAGGCGGACTTGCCGTCAATCTCGCCAGCGCCGGCTTTTTTCTTCTGCTCGAGGATTTTGCGGAATTCCTTCATGCCGTTTTCCAGCGTGCTCTCAAAACGGTTGATCTCCCGCTTGAGTTCCGTGAGCACAAAGTTTTTGTTCTCCTTCAGGCGCGGATAGCTCTCTGCATAGATATCGTCAATAAAGATTTCCGCCGTCCTTATGATATGATCAACGGTCAGGCCTAGCACTCTCCCATGCCTTACGGCACGTCTGATCAGGCGGCGCAGTACATAACCAGCCCCCACATTGGAGGGCAGAAGCTTTGCCTCATCCCCGATCAGCATCACGCTTGTGCGGATATGATCCGCCAGGATTCTCATGGATCTCGTCAGGTTCTCGTCCTGCTCGTATTTCGTTCCCGACGCCTGCTCGATATAGGCGATCACGGGGGCAAAGAGATCAATGCGATACACGTCCCTCGTCCCGTTTAAGAATGCCAGAATCCGCTCCAAGCCCCATCCGGTATCCACGTTTTTCTGTTTCAGAGGCGTCAGGCTCCCGTCATGGTGCTTTTCATACTGCATGAAAACATCATTGCCAAGCTCGGTGTACTTCCCGCAGCTACAGCCCGGCCCGCAGTCCGGTCCGCAGTCCGGCCGGTCGGCGATATAAAACATTTCGCTGTCGGGGCCGCAGGGGCCGTATTCCAAGCCCCACCAGTTATCCTCCGCCGGCAGATAATAGATATTTTCCTCCTTAAATCCCGAAGCAATGCGGTAGCGTGCCCCCTCCTCGTCTCTGGGAGCGTTTTCATCCCCCGCAAACACGGTTGCGGCAAGGTGATCCGCATCAAACCCGAACACCTGCGTCAAAAGCTCAAAGCTCCACTTACAGCGTTCCTCTTTGAAATAATCTCCCAGACTCCAGCTTCCCATCATTTCAAAAAAGGTCACATGGCTCTTATCGCCCACGGAATCAATGTCATTCGTGCGGACACACCCCTGCACGTTGCACAGCCTCGTCCCAAGGGGGTGTTTCTGTCCCAATAAATAGGGCATCAGCGGCTGCATACCCGCCACATTAAAGAGAACCCCTGTGGAACCGTCAGACACAAGGGAAACCGCCCCCACATCCACATGTCCGCGATCAACATAAAACTGTTTCCACGTTCTTCTCAGCTCATCTGATGTAAATTGTCTCATAATCTATAATTCCTCTCCTCATTTCTATGTCCCTGCAAACCCATGACGCAGCTTCTGTCTTTTTCATATCGAGCGCTTAAAAAACAAACTTATCCGCAAAATACGCATCCAGCTGATCAATCGCGATGCGTTCCTGTTCCATAGAATCCCGGAAACGCACGGTTACGCACTGATCCGTCTCGGAATCGAAATCGTATGTAACGCAAAACGGCGTACCGATCTCATCCTGTCTGCGGTATCTCTTACCGATATTGCCTCTGTCGTCAAACTCGCAGTTGTATTTTTTGGAAAGCTGCGCAAAAATCTTCTCAGCCCCCTCATTGAGTTTCTTGGAAAGCGGCAGCACACCGATTTTGACGGGCGCAAGCGCCGGATGAAAATGCAGTACGGTGCGCACGTCCCCCTCTCCGATCTCCTCCTCGTCGTAAGCGCCGCAGAGCACTGCAAGGAACAGTCTCTCCACGCCGAGGGAAGGCTCGATCACATAGGGAATATATTTCTCGTTCTTCGTATCGTCAAAATAAGTCAGGTCTTCGCCGGAAGTATTCTGATGCTGCGTCAGGTCATAATCCGTCCTGTCAGCGATGCCCCAGAGTTCACCCCAGCCGAAGGGGAACAGGAATTCAATATCCGTGGTCGCCTTGGAGTAGAAGGAAAGCTCCTCGGGATCGTGGTCGCGGACCCGCATTTCCTCCTCTTTCATGCCTAAGCTCTTTAAGAAGTCGATACAATACTTTTTCCAGTAGGCGAACCATTCCAGATCGGTATCGGGCTCACAGAAAAACTCCATCTCCATCTGCTCAAACTCTCTCACGCGGAAAATAAAGTTGCCGGGCGTGATCTCGTTTCTAAAAGACTTGCCCACCTGACAGATGCCGAAAGGTATCTTCTTGCGGGACGTCCGCTGTACATTCTTAAAGTTGACAAAAATACCCTGTGCCGTCTCGGGACGCAGATACACCGTATTCTTTGCGTCTTCGGTAACACCCTGAAAGGTCTTGAACATCAAATTAAACTGCCTGATATCCGTAAAGTTGTGCTTGCCGCAGGTGGGACAGGGAATGTTATTTTCTTCAATAAAATCCTTCATCTGCTGCTGGCTCCAGCCGTCCACGGAGGAGTCTAACGTCATGCCTTTCTCCGCCGCATAATCCTCAATAATCTTGTCCGCGCGGAATCTCTCGTGGCACTCCCTGCAATCCATAAGAGGATCGGAGAAGCTACCCAGATGGCCGCTTGCCACCCATGTCTGCGGATTCATCAGAATCGCGCAGTCCACGCCCACGTTGTAGGGGCTCTCCATGACAAATTTCTGCCACCATGCCTTTTTGATATTATTTTTCAGTTCCACACCCAGATTGCCGAAATCCCATGTATTCGCAAGGCCGCCGTAAATCTCCGAGCCGGGATATACAAACCCTCTCGCCTTTGATAACGCAACAATCTTCTCCATCGTCTTTTCCATTGTTTTTCCTCCTCGTCACTCATATATGATATAGGAGAGCGAGGTCGTCCCCGCCTCCTCCTGATTACTGATCTTGACCGACTTTTTTCCAACCAGTGTAATCTCCTGCCCATTATGGGCGCCCTGATTGATATAAAGTGTTTTGCCGGGCAGATTAACGAGCATTTCCTCCCCGCTCTTGGTCTCTAAGACAACCAGCTGTTTTTTATCCCAATCCTCTATATAGCCAATCTCCGACGCCTCTCCCTCTATTGACACAAAAGGCACAGCTTCCAGCTCGTACCCGGCGTCTGCCGCATCCGCAAGGGCGCCTACATACAGCTTTCTGTAATTAAAGCCGCTGTAATCCTCCGGCGATGCATAGCGGAAATTCAACAGAATGCTTCCGTCCTCCTCTTCCGCTGACTCTAAAACCACTTTCTGTTCCCCGTTTTCCGCGCAGTATTCCTCCACCCGCTTAGCCACAAATTCCTCAAGATCGGACATCTCAATCTGATAATAATCCTGCTCCGAAGTCCCCACAACCTGATGCAGAATCTCTCCGTTCTTACCCAAAGACAGCGTCTTTGTATCCGGTACGTCTTTCTTTCCGCAGCCGGCAAGTCCCAGAATGCATACTGACAAAGCCAGTGTTTTTACTACTCTTTGCATACGCTTTCCCCTCTATTTATATATACTGCTTTTTCGCCGTGTCACTCACAACTCCGCACGGCTCAATTAAATTTCATTATATTAGAGATTATCAACAATTTCAAGACTTTTAAACTGCCGGTCCATATATCGGGTCCGGTAGTCGTCCGCAATGGTTTTCAGCTGCGCCAAAACCGGCGGCGTTACGGTGAAGGTATAAAGTTTTTCAATCCCTGAATTCATAATGTAAGAGACCGCGTACCTTGTGGACTCCTCCCACTCACCCTCTCCCGGCATTCCCGGAAATTCTCCGTTTAACACCATGGCCTTCATCTCAAATATGTACCGTACCAGTACATTGGAAAGTCCCTCGTGCAGTAACGCACGCAGGGACTGGTAAAGAAGTTTAAGCATTTCTTTCTCATCGTTGTTCTCTCGCGTATAGTAGTCCATGACTTCCAGAAAGTACATCCCATAACAGGCTTTCTCATAGTCCTGCCGAAGTCCCTCAAAATAATTGGTAACCTCGGCCTCCATCACATTGTAGGAAGTCCTTCCCTCATACAGCTTAAAGTTCCCGAAGCAAAAGGGATTGGTGGCCGCCAAAAATTTGCTGTTCTGCTTTCTTGCGCCTCTGGCGAAAGCCGAAATCTTCCCTTTTTCCCTCGTCAAAAGGACAACCCTTCTATCAAAGTCGTTCACCGGTTCAGCCTTTAACACCATCCCCGTAATCTCTGTAATCCCCTGCATGAAACTGCTCCCCTGCCTGTTTCCCCTTTTCCTCTTCCTCGTCTCTCACCGCATTTTTATAGGCTAAAAAATCCTCAATTTTTCCCGTCGCCATAAACTGCTCCCAGTAATTTATTTCCTTCATCTTACGCCCCCTGATACTTTATCTCTCACAAGACTTAGGGTTCGCAGATTTCCCTTTTTCTATTCCGCAGCGTCGGGATTATAACCAAAATTTTTGAGCAGATAATCGCTGTCGCGCCAGTCCTTTTTCACCCTGACCCAGAGCTTTAAATTCACCTGCCGCTCCACCAGATTTTCGATATCCCGTCTGGCGAGAGAGCCGATTTTTTTAAGCATTGCCCCCTGTTTTCCAATGATGATGCCCTTGTGGGAATCCTTCTCGCAGACAATCGTCGCCTCGATATCCACAATCTTTTTCCGAAACTTCATCTGTTCTATGGTGACCGCAATGCCGTGGGGAATCTCCTCCTCCAGACACCGGAGGGCTTTCTCCCGGATCAGTTCCGCCGCAATCTGCCGCACCGGCTGGTCCGTCACCGTATCCTCATCATAAAAGGGTTCCCCGTAGGGCAGATATTTAAAAATACAGGAGAGCAGGATATCCATCCCGTCCTTTTTCAGCGCCGACACGGGCACAATCTCCGCAAAGTCCAACTCTTTCCTGTAGGCGTCGATATAGCCGAGAAGCAGCTCCTTCTTCACCGTGTCAATCTTGTTGATCACAAGTATAACAGGTGTTTTTATATTTTTCAACACCTCTATGATATGCCGCTCCCCGGCGCCTATGTAATCCGAGGGCTCCACAAGCCACAAAATCACATCCACCTCAGAGAGTGTACCCTCCGCCGCCTCCACCATATAATTGCCCAGCTTGTTCTTTGCCTTGTGGATACCCGGCGTGTCCAGAAACACGATCTGTCCCTCCTTACTGGTATACACCGTTCGGATTCGGTTTCTGGTGGTCTGGGGTCTCTTGGAGGTGATCGCAATCTTCTGCCCGATCAGCGCATTCATCAAGGTAGATTTTCCCACATTGGGCCGGCCGATCAAGGTTGCAAAGCCGGACTTAAAGGCTGCCTTATCCTGTTCTCCCGTTAAAATATCACTTGTCATTCTTCTCCTCTTCCACTGCTGTAGTTTCTGTCTTTCTCTGTTTTCTCTTTTTCCATACTTTCCGAAGTTTACGCCACACCAATACCGCCACGGCAATGATCACACCCCACAGAATGATATAGGGAATATCAATCACAAAGCCGATGGCAAAATCCCGGATGCCAAAACCGATATCCTCCAGGCTCTTCGCAAATCCCTTGGCAATTCTCTCTCCCACGGAAGCGTCATAGGGTGCGGAATACTTGCGCACCTCCTCAATGGAAAGGTACACGGTACTGTAATCGATCCTGTTGTCATAGGTGCGAAGCTGGGACTCCATACTCTCCAGCTGGTAACGCACCTCGGAAAGCCGCCCCTCGATGGCGATGATATCCTCCACGCTCTCCGCCTGCGAAAGCAGCTCCAGGAGCCTTTCCTGTTCCGTGAGAAGGGCCTTTTTGTGGCTTTCCAGATCCACGTACTGTAACGTCACATCCTCCACGCTCTCCGAGCGGCTGGTCACATTCGTCTGCTCCGCCACACTGGAAAGAAACCCGTCCAGTTTCTCCTTCGGCACACGGGCCGTAATATTGGCACGGCGCTGTTTTTCCAGATGATCGTCCACATAATAGCTATTGATTTCATAGACATGATTGTTCTCTATGTAACCGCCGAGGGCCTCCACCTGCTTTTGCAGGCCAGGCACTAAGGTGTCAAACTCCTCCGTCTCCGCAGAGATATCCACGGTCCTGATCAGCTTCCGCTGCGTTGTCTGCGGCTCAGTCACCTCATTCTGTCCGCCGCCCTCGCTCACCGGTTCCTCGATGGCCTCCTCCGCGTCATCGTAGGATACGTCTTCTGCCGCCGCTTCATTCTCTATGACCTCGCTGCTTGCCATAGCCATACCGCCGTCATAGTAGGCGGCGCCTGCCGCCGTGTCATAGGCTTCCGCCGCCGCGGCAGGTTCGTCCGCTGCGGCTTCATAGCTGAGTTTTCCCGTTTTTGCGCCTCCGCAGGCGGTGAGAAGCACAGCCGTCATCCCCATAGCCAGCACGCTTTTAATAACAGACGTTCTCTTCATAATCTTTTCCTCCCTTTTCCGAAAGTTTCCCGCTGTATGAATCTTTCTTTTGTCTGTGTTCCTATCTTTAATACCCTTCGGAAATAGAAAAGGTTGCCTTTTTTCTCATTTTTTAATGAATCAGATATTCCACCGATCCGAAAAGGGCCTCCTGTCTCTTGATCTTCTCCTCATTGCCCACCACGCAAAGGCAGCCGTCCTCCATAAAGGCCCGTATATATGCGGCCAGCTTTCTGATCGTTCCCGCATCTGTGGCAAGCAGTTCATCCCGCTCCTGCTGGACTTTTTCAAAAGTAAGGCCCGTCATATATCCGGACAGGGAATAAACCCCTTTCGCCGCCGGGGTGAGCGGCATATCCAGCGCGCTGACAGCGCCGATGATATACTGCGTCATGGTGCGCTCATCGGCCTCAAAAGCCGCCACAAAATCCGCCGCATTCTCATAAACTTCCAAGGTTTTCTCCAGATTGGGGTCACGGTAGGACACAAAATAACTCTCCCCGGTCTTTCCGAACTGGCACATGCAGCCGTAAGCGCCTCCCTTGACACGCACCTGCGTCCAGAGGTATTCATAGCTCATAATCACCTTAAGCGCCCGCAGAGCCCCCGTGTAGGGAAGCCCCTTTTTCGCATAATTGCCGGCCCGGCAGACATACTGAATCTGGGCGGAACTCATCAGCCCCTCGTTTTTCCTGACCGGTTTCGGGTCATAGGGCCTGCTTTCCACCGCATCCTGATAAAGCTTTTTCTTAAGCTCCTCGATTAGCGGCTCCACACCTGTCAGACCTTCTCTCTCGGCGGTATAATCCACCATCAGATTCTCTGGCCGGAAAATAAGTCTTACCAAGCGTTCCAGGTTCTCGCTCAGTTCTTCTTTCTTCCCTTCAAAATCCTTCTCAAGCCCCTCTAACAGCCGGTAGAAAGCAAGACCGTTCACCTGATCCATGAGAAAAGCCTGCTTTGACAGATAAGAAAGCGCCTGCCCTGCCGCCAGCGTGTGCCCTGCGGACATCATCTGCGCCTGCTTGTCGGAACGATTCTCCGCTACCAGCTCCAAAAGCCTCTTTCCGTCTGTGTAGACTGATTCAGTCAATATTTCTGCCGCAAGTTCAAAAGCTTTAGGCAGATTCTCATACAGAGTCTTCACCTTCAAGTCAAAGGTCAGCTTATACCGGGACATATCATCCGCATTTGTGTAAACATTCACCGCAGGCGCGATGCCGCCGGTCTGTAGATTGATCTCATTGTAAAGTTCGCTGTAGGAACGCTTTTTTGTGTCCACAAGCCCGATCATCTCCTGTAGCAGTCCCACATAGGGAAACAGTTCTTCCGGCACCTGTCTTAAGTCAAACAGGAAGCGCAGATACCCGATCCCGTTGGTATAAATATCATGGTAAAGAAGTGTCGTATCCCCTGCCCTGCGCTCCTCGTTGCAGTAAGGACGCGCCTTTTTCCCGATATCCGCCCTGTCAAGAAGGGGTATTTTCATCAGGTTTTCCACGCTGTCAGGCTCCTCCTGATATGCCTCCAAGGCCGCCGTCTCCGCAACGACCGCCTCGATCTCCTCCTTCGACATAGCCGCCTTCTTCGCCGCAAGGCGGTCCGCCAGCGCCTTCTCCCGCTTTCCTGTCAGTCCCTTCACAGGGCGTACCACCACAATGCTCTTGTGCTTATTTTCCAGAAAAACGGTTTTCAGCAATTCCTCATAATAGGAAGTCTCAACCGCCTCCTTTAATTCTTTATAAGTCTCATCCAGCTCCAGATATTCAAAAGGCTTCTTATCATCATAAAGCCATGTCTCAAACATTTGCAGGCCGTACATCAGCCCCTTCGGGTAGGAACCGTAGTCCGCCTCCCGATACTTAAATTCATCATGGTTCAATGCTGCCCTGAGAGCCGTTTTTTCTACGCCGTCTGTGGCAATCCCCGCAAGCGTCTCCTCGATAATACGGACAAACGCATCCCGTTTCGACTCGTCCGCGTTCTTCGCTATAATGGAATAATAGGGCTGTTTGATATCCGCCTCATAGATCTCACTGATATCCGTACCGATCCCGGCGTCCAGAAGCGCCTTTCGCACCGGGGCGCCGGGCGCGCCCACCAGAGCGTCTGCCAGCGCCTGAAATCCCACGCTCTCCCTGCGCGCAAGCGCCTCGCCTAGCGAGACATTGTAGGAAAGATAGGTATTCCCCTCCTCCGGCTCACTCTCCATAATCGGATATTCTTTCTCCACAACCACGCTCTTTTCAAAGGGCGGCTCTGTGGCCAACGTGGAATCCACTGCAAGAGCCTCATATTTACTCAGATACTCCCTGTCGATATAGGAAAGCTGCTCGGCCATATCCATATCGCCGTAAAGATAGATGTAGCTGTTGGAAGGATGATAATATCTCTGGTGGAAGGCCAGAAAGTCCTCGTAGTTGAGCTCCGGAATCACATCCGGGTCTCCGCCCGACTCCACCGCATAGGACGTATGGGGATAAAGAGAGTTCATGATCTCCCGGTAAAGCACATCGTCAGGGGAGGAAAAGGCCCCCTTCATCTCATTGTAGACCACCCCGTTGATGGTCAGCTCATCCTCCGCGTCCTCCAGCTCAAAGTGCCATCCCTCCTGCCGGAAAATCTTCTCCTCGCGGTAGATATTCGGGTGAAACACCGCGTCCAGATACACATCCATCAAATTGCGGAAATCCTTGTCGTTACAGCTGGCCACCGGATAGACCGTCTTGTCGGGATAAGTCATGGCGTTTAAAAACGTGTTTAAAGAACCTTTTGCCAGCTCGATAAAAGGGTCTTTGACCGGATATTTTTCGGAACCGCACAGCACGGTATGCTCGATGATGTGCGCCACCCCTGTGCTGTCCTTGGGAGGCGTGCGGAAACCGATATAAAACACCTTATTTTCATCGTCGTTTTCAAGAAGCGCCACCCGCGCCCCCGTTTTATTATGCCGTAAAAGCCAGCCGTCCGATTTCAGTTCCTCGATCCGCCGCTTCGAGACAACCGTATATGCCTGCAAATTTTCTAAATTCATGGATGCTCCTCTCCTTGCTTCGCGCCGCCTGTTTTTATTTGGCGTTCGTTATAGTATACCACCGTCTGGAAAATTTATCTATCTACATTTTGCCGAAAACCCCGACTTCCACGCGGTCCTTCCCCTTTTTGCTCACACCGGTCTGCCCGTAATAGATAAACTTTCCGAAGCCGCGCACCGTCACGGCGTCCTCCTCCTTCAACTGGCAGGAAAGATTTTGCGTCTGTATGCCGTTTATAAAAATACGGCCGTTATTAAACAGTTCCCTGCTCTCCTCTCTGGAAAGGTTGTAAACCTTGGAGATCACGCCGTCGGCTCTCGGGGACGCCACTGTCACAGAAATCCGTTCCGGTTCCGCACTCTCCAGTGCGATCTCGCCCTCCGCCCGTTTGCAGGCCACATTGGTATGCCTTACCCTGTCCAGATTCTCCACGATATAATCCGCGATGTTCTCATGGCAAAACAACAGCGCGCTCTTCTCGTCCGGCAAAAAGATATCGCCCACCACATCCCTCTCAATTCCCAGATTCATGACTGCGCCGAGGAAATCCCGATGCGTCAGATTTTCCGCAAATTTGGGCGTCTTTGGCCGAATCTCCAGCCGCACGATGGGGAACGCCTCCTCATAGCCCGGATCGCCGAAACGGATAATTTTTCGCTCGCACAGAGGCGCGCCGCCCTCCATGCTGACTCCCGCGTAGGCCACCTCCCTCTCCACCCCATAGTATGCCTGCTGCTCAGCCAGCCCGAGGAAGGACGTATAAGTGTAGATATTGCGGCTGTAAGCCTTATCCGCCAGCTCGATCAGCCTGTTTTTTAACTGCTGTATGTCTCTTTCATCCGTACCGGCCATATCTGCTCCTTCTTTGTAGTTTCCTGCTTATGCCACTCCATCTGCATAATGCTTTCTCCCGTAAATATACCACAATCCACAAAGATCCCGGCAGGGGGCTGTCTCCGCCGGGATATGGCATTACCTTTTCTATTTTTCCTCCGCCTGCTTCAAACAAAACTCAATTAACTCTTGCGAAAGATAAATTCCTTTCTCCACCATTTGCCGTAATACCGGTTCCAGTTTATCAATATACCCTTCCTGTTTTGCCCGCATTAACACCCCTAAAGTTCCTGTCACCGGCAGTTTTAAATATTTTGCGTATTTCTTGGCATTTGCATCATCTATAATTACCACATCTGCCATAATTTCTTTTGATAGAATCATAACTTCGACCTCACCGTCGTGCAGCTGTGTCTTATACATGTCCTTTGCCATCTGATTCTTTATTTTTTCTACCCTGATCCAATCAAGAGAGCTGTCAACAGCTTTCTTACAAACCGATTCTGTCTTTACAGACACTTCCCCATATACCGCCTCCGGGATGCTGATTTCACCGTACAGCTTTTTAGCAGACTAAGTTGTCCCACATGGCTTAATGCAATCAAAGGCGTTGTATTTACTACCACTTTACGCATTCGCCATCTCCTCCAGGAACTCATTCTCAGATGCAAATGCAAATATGGAAACTCCATTCATTCCAAGATATTTGATAAACTCTTCCTTTGACATTTCTGCAACACTGGCGCAGTATCCAAGTGATACTTTTTTGTTTTTATATAAGTCTACCGCCAGCATTTTCTTCATATATTCCGCAAAATCATTCTTATCCTCGTGAAGATCCAATAATATTTCTTCCGGAACATTTATTGATACGACACACATATTCCTTTTCCCTCCCTGTCGTCCATTCTATAAATAATTTCGTTGTTTTTATTATATGTTACCGACATTTATATTACAAGGGATGAAACGCAGTTCCTAAACAACTGTGCCCTCCCTCACGACCCGCTCGACTGGTAATGCCTGACGCCGAACCGCCACAGCGCGTACGACGGAATCAAAAACCAGACCGCCAGTAACGGGACAAAAATCAAAAACGGGCGGTTGTCTCTTTCCAGTATATATAGCAGCGGATAATACTGCACCAGCGCATAGGGGATGAGAAAGGTTGTCACAAGCAACATCTTTTTCCCGTAAATGCTGACCGGGTATCTTCCGTACTCCCTCGCCCCGTCCGTGAGAACGTTCATAAACTCCAATCCCTCCAGCGTAAAGAAGCACAGCGCGGCATAAATCAGAAACAGCCCTGAAAAAACGGCACATCCCCCGATCAGCATAAATATAACAGTCGTAATTTTAGGGAAATTCCACTCCACGCCGCAATGGGATATCCCGTACCAGAACATCACAACCGCCTGCAGCATCCTGCCGATTCTCGTCAGCTCGAACTTGCTCCCCAGCACCTGTAATATCTCATTCCGGGGACGGACCAGCACCTGATCAAAGCTGCCGGTGCGGACCATTCCCGGAAAAAGATCAAAGCCTCTGGCAAACATTTCCGCCAGAGAAAACTCCATAAGCACCACGGAAAAGCACAAAAGCACCTCGCTGTATGTAAAGCCTTCCACCGCCTGAAACCGCTGAAACATAAAGTAAATGCCAAGAAATACGTTAAAAGATACGAAAAACTGCCCCAGAGCAGTCAGGAAAAGGGAAGTCTTATACTGCATCGCACTTCTGATATTGATCGACAAATAGTGCCCATACAGTCTGGCACCATCCTTCAGTTTTAAGAACATCGCCTCATCCTCCCTGTATCGTTACCTTCTTTTCCGCCAGCCGGCTGAGACCGCTCCCCAGCATAACTAATACAGCCAGCCACACCAACTGTAGGGCAACCGCCCTCTCCATCTGCGCACCCGACATACTCCCGCTGTAAATCCGCAGAGGCACATTCTGCATGGATGCGAACGGCAAAAGTTCCAAAACACTCTGCCAGCCCGGCGGAAAAAACGGCAGGGGAATAATCGCCCCCGCAAAGAACTCCACCATGGAGGTAAATACAATCCGCACCCCTTGCGGTGAAATGGTAAAAAAGGTGAGTACATACACAAGCATGGAAAAGGCAACCGTCACCAAAAGCCCCAGAATCAGCGTGACGACAAATAATCCGAAATGCCACGCCGACGCCGGTTTTGCCATCCCGTAAGGTTCCGGGAGGAAAGCCGCGACGATCAGGATCGGCAGACACCGCAGCACCGCCCGGGACACTCTGGTCGCCGTACTCTGGGAAAACCACATATTGTAAATTCGGATCGGCCTGCAAAGCGAGTAGGAGATATTGCCGCTTGCTATCGTATCAAAGATATCATTTTCCATCATCCATGTGGCAAACAGCGCCAAAAATGCCTGCTGCATCCACACATAGATAATATGAAGTGACCCCA